>JALSJP010000017.1 GCA_026989265.1 Micavibrio sp. | reverse complement strand
GCGAACATATATGCTTTTGGCGTGCCTGTGCTATTAATGAATGCATGAAGAAATCTATGTGATTTATTAGTCATGCCTGCTGCTCCAAATAAATTATATGCTTGAACAAGCTCATTTTTATTATAGCTGCGCTTATCTGATCTCGATAATTTCGGCAGGCTAGAGCTTGATAGCTTATTTTTGCGCGAAAGAGCCGCTCCTGCTAGCTGCCCATAAAACACCGTTTTAAAGGGGGCTGCACGTTCATACCAATCATGTGCCAAATCATGTTGCTTTAACTCTTGAGCAGCCCTGCCCGCCCAATATGCAGCGCGCGCCTTGCTTACTGGTGTTTTTACCTTTTTATACATAGAAGAAAAACGCATTAATGCTTGCTCTGGTTTATTCACAAATCTTAGAGCCATCCAGCCAGCTAGCCACTGCGCTTGTGCATATGAGAAACCCTCTTTTTGTATATGGTTATTCACGAGCATATATGCTTGATTATACCTGCCATCCTCAAGAAGCCTGCGGATCATAATGTGACGCTCGCCCCACCATGCTTTCGGGTTTTGTATTTCCGAGGCATCAGGAGTATTTGCCAATATCTCAAGCGCTCCAATATCAACATCCATCTTGCGTCGCCAGCGAAGCCGCTCATATAAAAGCCCTGCATCATTTCTAAGATAAGACGGCACTTTATCAATTAATTTAGATAGTCCCGCATTTTTGTTTTCTGCCAAGGCTATCCTTGCGCGCGCTAACTCTGGATATCCTTGCCCTAAAACGCCTGCTACGCCAAGGACGCTCTCGTAATGCCCTTTATAAAGAAGGGCGTCAAAACGCTTTTTATGGGCATCTAGAGTTAAAAAACTGCCATATTTTTTGAAAATCTCACGTTGCTGGTTGCGTGAGATTAAGGTGCTAGCCCACCAGTCGGCCAGAAATGCGCGCGCTTTAGCTAGCTTTCCTTCTATAATCATAGCATCCATATAACGCCTCATCCCGTAAGTGGTTTTAGGCGGGAAATCATCATACCACGCCAAAACCTCTGAGCTAGCCAGTGTTTCAGGCATAGCACCTTCCGCGCGTAGCTTCATTTTTGATATATCAGGCCATTCGGGGTTTTGGCGGATAAATCGAGAAAGCCGTATAAACAAATCATTTGTCCATTTGGCTTTGTTTGTATTATTTAAAAGAAGCCAGTAATAAATTTTAGAAGCAAGCGGGTCTTTACTTTGTGCTATTTTTGCTCGCGCGGCGTCCCAATTATTTTGCTTTATATGCTTTAGGGCATCGATTGTAAGATGCTTAGCATTAGAGCTTTGCAAGCGATTAACAGGGCTTTCACTTGCCTTTGCTGGAAAACTCATTAATAAAATTGCTATTAGAACCAAGCTATGCTTGCTAAAAAACCGATAGCGCGATAAATTAACATCCATCTTAAATAAGAAAGTATTGCTATGTTTCATGGATCGATAACCGCCCTTATAACTCCGTTTAAAAATGGAGAAATTGACTGGAAGGCATTTGAAAACCTTATTGAATGGCAAATTGAAAAAGGCACGCATGCATTAGTTCCCTGTGGCACTACTGGGGAATCCCCGACATTATCTCATGATGAGCATATGGCTATTGTTAAACGCACAGTTGATATCGTCAAGGGAAGAATTCCAATTATTGCAGGAAGTGGCTCGAACTCCACAAGAGAAGCAATAAGGCTTACCGCTTATGTAAAAGAAGTGGGTGCGAATGCCGCGCTGATAGTTACTCCATATTACAATAAACCAACTCAAGCAGGAATGTATGAGCATTACAGAGCTATTCATGATGAGGTGCATATACCTATCATTATTTACAATATACCAGGGCGATGCGTTATTGATATGGATGTTGAGACCATGGCAAATCTTGCAAAACTGCCTAATATTGTTGGAGTTAAGGACGCTGCGGGCGACCTATCGCGCCCTCTTATTACGCGCCATGAAATTGGCAGGGATTTCTGCCAACTTTCAGGTGATGATATAACAGCAGGAGCATTTTTGGCTCAAGGCGGCGCTGGCTGCATTTCTGTTTTATCAAATATCGCGCCAAAAGAATGCGCTGATCTGCAAAATGCTTGGGCTCATAGTGACCTTGAAACATTTGAAAAATTACGCGATAGGCTTGTTCCACTTGCCCGTGATCTATTTTGTGAGAGCAGCCCCGCACCTGTTAAATATGCCGCTAGCATTTTGGGGATATGTGAGGGGGATGTGCGAAGACCTCTTCTTCCTGCCTCTAAAATGGCGCGCGAAAAAGTCGAAGCTGCTCTCGATTTTGCAGGCATAAAAGCACAATAAAGCGGGTTTAAGGATATCATGGCAAAAAAGAAAAAAACAAAGTCAGGCATGATTTCCACCAGTCAAACGGTTGCGGAGAATAAAAAAGCGCGATTTGATTATGAAATTTTGGATATATTTGAGGCGGGCATAATGCTAAAAGGCAGTGAAGTTAAATCCTTGCGCCTTAGTCAATGCTCTATCAAGGAATCATATGTCGGCGTAAAAGATGGTGAGGTTTGGATTTTCAATCTTAATATATCCGAATATTCACAAGCAGGAGTTCACCTACAACATCATACAACTCGCCCACGTAAGTTACTGCTTCATAAACGTGAAATAGGGAAAATTATGGGCGCGATTGCTAGGCAAGGCATGACCATGGTTGCCACCAAAATATATTTTAATGAACATGGCAAAGCCAAGCTGGAAATTGCTCTTGCTAAAGGTAAAAAGCAGCATGATAAACGCCAAACTGAGAAAAATCGCGATTGGGGAAAGCAAAAACAACGGCTACTAAAAACTTCCCGTGAGTAGATTATGGAACAGTTTAATGACCTAAATGCGACGTTAGGGTATTATTAGAATAAAGATCTATATATAATCCTGTATGCTCTACATATTATTTTCTGATGGGGTAGCATCTTTTGATTTTGATGGACAAAGGTAGGCGTAATGTTCCTGCACAAGCCAACCATAACCTAACAATGCTGTATTTGACCCAAAACAATCTAGTAGCTTAGTTAAAGAATTTTCTGTCTTACTCTCAATATCATTTATAACAGCATCAGAACATGAACTAAAATCAACTCCCAATCTAGATGTCGGTGATACACTTGACCTAGAAACCACAGTTGCCGTTAGATCCATACATGTTTTTAAAGTATGTATTTCATAAGCTATCTCCATCAATTGACAATTAACCATAATCAAACCAAGGGAGTGCTGTTCCGAAAAACCAGCGCCGCGAAGCCCATTATACATATCTGCAATAGCGTAATTTTCATGATTGCCAATATCTTCAATGCGAAAGCCTTCGGGAAGACCGTCTTCCTCTGAAGTATAATCCTTTGCATCCGCAAGGCTTGCAGATCTACCATACATAATAGCAACTACTTTTTTAGTTGGGATATTCATAAGTTAAACCACTATAACTTATGGGTATTTGTATTTTCCGCGTCTCTGCGGTTCAAATTTCCTTTAGCATTCCCAAGAAATTGGGAATCCAGTTACATTATGGATTCCAGCCTACGCTGGAATGACTATTTATTTCTTTGTCTTAAAAAATAAAAGGCAGCTTAAAACTAGTTTTCTCTACTCATCAGAATCATTTGCAGGTTTTTCCTTACCAGACAGCATATTATCAGAAATAAGCCCTGCATTTTCGCGTATCTGTTTTTCAAGTTTTTCTGCCATTTCAGGGTGTTCACGCAAATAATTCTTCACGTTCTCACGTCCTTGTCCTATGCGCTCCCCATCATAGGAGAACCAAGAGCCAGCCTTCTCCACAAGTTCCGCCTTAACGCCCAAGTCAATAAGCTCCCCCAATTTAGAGATGCCTTGACCATACATGATATCAAATTCAATTTGACGGAAAGGAGGTGCCATTTTATTTTTGACAACCTTAACGCGGGTTTGGTTGCCAACAATCTCATCCTTGTTTTTTATCGCGCCAATACGTCGAATATCAAGTCGAACCGATGCATAAAATTTCAAGGCATTGCCGCCCGTAGTAGTTTCAGGAGAGCCAAACATAACCCCAATTTTCATGCGGATTTGGTTAATGAATATAACAATAGTACGCGAGCGTGATATAGAGCCTGTAAGCTTACGCAACGCTTGGGACATAAGGCGCGCCTGCAATCCCATATGGCTATCCCCCATATCGCCTTCAAGTTCCGCGCGCGGAACAAGCGCCGCAACAGAATCTATAACCAAAACATCTAACGCGCCCGAACGCACCAATGTATCCACGATTTCCAAGGCTTGCTCCCCCGCATCGGGCTGTGATATCAAAAGATTATCAACATCAACGCCAAGCTTTTTAGCATAAGCAGGGTCAAGAGCATGTTCCGCATCAACGATAGCGCATGTTCCGCCTGTTTTTTGAGCCTCGGCAATAGCGTGCAACGCCAACGTTGTTTTACCCGAGCTTTCAGGTCCATAAATCTCAATAATGCGTCCACGCGGCAGACCGCCAACTCCAAGTCCAATATCAAGTCCAAGTGAGCCAGTTGAAACGGTCTCAACATTCATAGAAGCCCCCTCATTAAGCTTCATGATAGAGCCTTTACCAAAAGCGCGCTCAATTTGAGAAAGCGCAGCGTCCAAAGCTTTTTGCTTTTCAGCATTATTCTGTGTCATATTTTTTTCCTTATCCTTGTGCAATGGTGTAACGCTCATATCTATAGTCCTTTTTCGCATAGTTATATGTCTTGTGTAAATCATAATAGCTCTTAAAAACCAGCTTATACACAACACAATGTTCTTGTTTTACCCTAATGTCAAGCGAAAAGAACAAAAATAGAACTTTATAATTCAAGAGCGTGGCATTAGCCACGAGCGTCCAGTCGAACGCTTTAATTTAAGAGCGCGGAATAGATTCTACCCCTCCAAAACTTCTTTAACCTTGGCGGCAAGTACTTTTAATGTAAATGGCTTTGGCAAAAAGTAAGTGTTATCGCCCATATAATCTTTAAGTTTATCCTCTGTATATCCCGACATAAAAATAATTTTAAGCTCTGGGCTGTGCTGGCGCACACGTTGAGCAAGCGTTGGCCCATCCATTTCAGGCATAACAACGTCCGTTATAAGCAAGTCTATTTGCTTTTGCCCCTCTTGCTCATATAGGGCAAGGGCGCGAACGCCATCTTCTGCGGAAATAACCTCATATCCTTTATTGGTTAAAGCACGCTGCGAGAATGTACGAACCGCGTCTTCGTCCTCCACCAATAAAATACATTCAGTTCCTGTAAGGTCTTTTATGGCGGCTTTTTCTGTTACCGCCTCTATTTCTTCTTCTACCTCATTTGATTTTGGAAGATATATAATAAAGGTAGTCCCATTGCCTATTTTGCTTTCAATATCGAGAAAGCCTCCACTTTGGCGGATAATACCATATACGGTCGCAAGCCCAAGCCCTGTTCCCTCGCCAACATCTTTTGTAGTAAAGAACGGCTCAAGAATATGTTTCATATTTTTCTTTGGTATGCCGCAGCCCGTATCTGTGACCTTAATCATAACCCAATGCCCTGCTGGCATTTCCTCTTGCATAACTTCCTTAGGCTTGTGGCTTGTATGGTTTTCTGTTGTAATTATGAGTTTGCCACCGCCATTATCTCTCATAGCATCACGCGCATTAACAGCAAGATTAATAAGGACTTGCTCCATCTGACCCTCATCAACTTTTACAAGCCCAAGGTCAGAGCCATGTATCATCTCAAGCTCAATATTAGCACCGATTAAACGGCGTATAAGATGTGAAAGCTCGCTCAATATATCAGTTACATCATGAACCCTTTGGCGCAAAGTTTGCTGGCGCGAAAAAGCCAATAGCTGGCGCACTAGATTTGCCGCTCTATTAGAGTTTTGCTGGATTTGCATTATATCACCAAAAGATGGATCACCTGCTTTATGGCGCAATAATAATAGATCACAAAACCCAATAATAGCCGTTAGCAAATTATTAAAGTCATGAGCTATGCCGCCCGCTAACTGCCCTACCGCTTGCATTTTTTGCGATTGCACGAACTGCTCTTCCAGTGATTTTTTATCTGTCACATCAATGAAATGCAATACAACGCCGCCGCCCTCTATAGTTCGCCTTGCGTGAAGTTGCGCGGTTTTAATCTCATCATTATCGGCGCATAAAGAAACCTCTAAAGAGCCATCCAAATACTCCCCCTTATCCATAGCTTTCAGTGCAGATACAACGCTATCCCTATCATCATCGCCAATTAACAGCTTGAAATGCTTATCGACCAAGTCTTTAGCACCCCGCCCAACCATCTTGGCAAATTGAGAGTTACAATCTTCGATCAAGCCATGCTCACTAACCAAAACAATACCAAGCGGAGCTTCTTCGTAGAAACGTTTAAAGCGATCTTCTGAGGCTTTTAGGGCGCGATGCATTTCTTGCTCATGCGTAAGGTCAGTGGCAACAGCTCTTGTCCTAAGTGTCCCATCATTATTGCAAACAATGTTTTGTCTTATTGAAGCAAAAAACGCCTTACCAAACGCGCCCTTCATCTCTATTGTGGCTATCTGTGATTCGCCGCCGCCATCAATTAAATCATATGGGCTGCCATTTTTTGGCGGTGACATTAGATATGTGTGCAAAAGCGCTCCATCAAGCAAATGCTTTAAATCAGCGCCAAGCCAACGCGCAAAAGTAGCATTTGCGAAAATAAACTTGCCGTTCTCATCAACGGAGAAGAACCCAACTGGCGCATTATCCGTAAAATCAATAAGCTTTTCACGCTCTTCCCTTATTGCGCTATCCGAAGTATATTTATCGGTGACATTATCAATCCTCCAATGAATAATTCCATGATGCCCCGATACTGGTTGAGCCGTTACATTATACCAACCCTCATAATCACGCTTGGCACAATATAACTCTATAGAATCAGTTAGCCCGCGATGCGCTTGATCAGATAAAGCATTAAACAAAGCAGCCGCCTTATTATTTGAAGAAAACATTTCCAGCAATCTATCGTATGATGGATCAGTATCTGCGCCATAGCATGTTTTAGTAAAACGCTGATTATAATAGATAGTTTTATCATTTATATCAGTTACAAGCCGACCACCTCTGCTTCCCTCTAATACTTCCTTTAAAAGCACAAGCTCGCTTTCTTGCTTGGCTTGCAGATATTGCGCGCGCCTTGCTGCAAAAGCCACCAAAGTAGCCGTAATAAACACAAAGGCTGAAAATATTATTGTAGTTTTATCTACGCTTGCGACATGCACTAGGAAAATCATAAGCACAAAGTAAAGCGATAGGATAGATATTATAATCGCCGAGCCTAAAACGCGGCGGCTGCCCTTTTCTCCTGCAGCCGCTCCTCGATTATGATGGCGCTTAATAAATTCTAAATGGTCAATTTTCATTTAACTAAAGCCCTGAAATATTTTCACCTTTTGACCAGCTAACTTTCCAGCCTAAATTAACTTTGGTGCTTTCTTGTGGCTTTAATGTTTTAAGCCAGCGAGTAACACCTTTTGCATCATCCAAATCAGTTTCATAGCCACTTGTTGTCTTATCCTTTAATATCTCAATGCGAATACGCTCATCTTTTGATACAGGAACAGTTTCAATAACAGCCACATCTATCTGTTTTTTATGAAGATTTTTAATTTCAGTTACAAAATTACGTTCGATAACGCTTTCTTTTGAAATAAGTCCACTTTCGCTGCTCTTATTCTTAAGGGTGTTGCGAGTTACTCTTACATTATCATCTATGCCAAAGGCTAGCTCCTCTGTATCTTCGGGGCGCATCATAGGCAAATATCCCTTGCCTATATATGAGCCATTACGAAATAAGCTAACTTGCCCTGCTAATATTGGCGCGTCTCCTTTTAGCTTTGTATTAACAACAAGATAAGCATCATTGCTGATTTGTGGCTTGATTTGGAGTTGCAGCGTATTTTCAGTTTCAAAGCTTCCAATAAGTAATTTAGTGCGCGTTCCATCAGATGGTACATTTGATAAAGCTACAATTTTATACTCACCTATAAAGCCATCTGCACTAATTTGCGCAGCTCTAATCTTAGCTTTACGCGGGGCAGATTTTGAAAGTGACATAGCCATAACTGGCGCAGCGCTGTCTGCCACCATTTCCGCCATTGCCATTTCCCTGCCAGAAAAGCCACGTTGTTTAATTCGTTTATCAAATAAAGACACCCAATGCGTACTTAACTTTGGCAGGCTTGCCCCTCTGCTTGGCTGAGCAGTAGAAAGGGTTAGGGCAATATTTGACCAATCCTCACCTGTTTGTTGCCAGATAGAGCCATATTGCACAAGCTCCAGCTTGGCAGTTTTAACATCCAAACGCGCATCATATATTGGTTGCCATCCAACATTCGGCAATTGGTAGCTTAAATCTATATTAAGTGTGGTTGCCTTATCAGATTCAAAAGGAATAGTAACGCTATAGCTCTGCTTCTGCCCAGTTCTAAGCCCGCGCAACTCATTTTGAAGCTTAGCTATTTGCTCATTTATCGTGCGGGTTTTTATATTAAGCTCGTGATCTAACCTCATGTTTTCTAAGGTTTTAACGGTGATGCTATCACTTGCCGCTGCCCAGCTTTCAGGCTTTAGGTTAATTTGCGCTATATCCTCATTAGAACGAAGAGCTGCTTGCTTTCCCAAACTCTCAAGAAATGCCCTGCCTGATTGCAATGCTTTTTTTTCTATCTGATAAAGCTTTTTTGTGTCTTGTAAGTCTCTGATTTGCTTATTAAGCTCATTTTCCTTAGGCACAACATAATCAAGGTGATTATCGCGCTTATGGCTAAGTGCGCCAAACTCCACATTTGCCCGAGAACTCCCATCCATGCGAAGGGAATCAGTATAAATACTTACGGGCAGACCGCTAAACACCAAATTATGCGATCCCGCTGGTATTTCAATTTTCGCGCTGCGCGTTAATTTTGCCCGATCATTATAAACCGTAGCAGATATTATCTTGCTCTCAACTGGAATGTCTTTTGCCATCGCGGGCAATGATGATAAAGCCGTAACGGTCAATAAGGCAGTCAATAAAATTCGCATGTAATATCCTTTTTATTTATAATAATTCGCTAGCTAATAGTTTTCTTTAATTTGAAAACGTAAGAGATAATTTCCGCAACAGCCTTAAAATGCTCGGTTGGAATCATCTCATCGATTTCCGCAACATCGTACAAAGCCCTTGCGAGCGGTACATTCTCATATAATACGATATCATGCTCTTTTGCAACCTCACGAATGCGGAGAGCAAGATCATCCATCCCTTTTGCAATAACAACAGGGGCCGGCATTTCATCAGGATCATATTTCAGCGCGATAGAGTAATGAGTAGGGTTAGTGATAACAACGTCCGCATCAGGCACTGATTGCATCATGCGCTGACGCCCGCGCTCTGCCCTTAATTGGCGGAGTTTTGCTCTAACATGAGGATCACCCTCTGATTGCTTGAATTCGTCTTTGATTTCCTGACGGCTCATCCGCATTTTCTTATTATATTCAGCGCGTTGATAAACTAAATCTATAACCGCTATCACTATTAATATAATTAAAACACCAACCATCATTTTAATAAAAAGATAACCAAGCTCACTCATCACCATGATAATGGGCATATCTATCAAATGCTCGAACTTATCAAAATATGGTGAAATTATAATAGCGGCAACCATACCAACCGCCCCGATCTTCAAAATACCCTTTATTAGCTCTACAATAGAGCGCATGGAAAACAGCCGCGTAAAGCCTTTAAAAATGGAAACCTTGCTAAAATCTGGCTTAATAACACCGGGCGCGAATAAAGGGCCAACTTGAATAAATGGAGCAAGGAACGCTGCTATCATCAAGAGCAAGAATGGCATAAACATTACCTTGATAACCTCTTTAAACCCCGCACCAAGCACAACGCCAAGCCCCCCTGGCATAGAAGGCAGCGCGTGGGCTTGCTCAATATACACGCGCATAATATTGGATAATTGAGTCATCATGGATGCTCCGAATGCTGCAATTACCATAGTGCCAGCAAACAGCATCACCCAATTATTAACCTCACGCGACATAGCAATTTGCCCGCGTTTCCTCCCTTCCTCCAGTTTCTTGGGGGTGGGTTCTTCGGTTTTTTGGGAATCGTCGTCTTGGTTTTCACCTGACATATTATATTACCCTCCTGACAAGAAAAATAGCATGGAGGCTTCGAATTCACCTAACCAGAAGGAGAATAAGGCTGTTAGAACCAAAGTAAACAAGGCTATTGACAGTAATATTTGCAGCGGCAATGCGACCATAAACACCTGAATTTGCGGCATAAGGCGGGATAAAACCCCCATCCCTACGTAAATCAGCAGTGTCATTACAATAAACGGCGCAGCTAGTTTAACACCTATTTGGAAACTAGAAGTCACAGCTTGAGATATCAATTCCGCCATAGAGCCAGTATCGGGCATAAAGCCAAGTGGAAACAGCTCATAGCTTTCAATCAGCCCTGTGATTAATAGATGGTGCAAATCCGTTATAAATAGAAGCAACACGCCCGTAACAGACAAAAATGCTCCCATTACAGAGCCTTGAGCTGCTAATGATGGGTTAAATACTTGGGCATTAGATAGCCCTGATTGCATGGAAATTATCATCCCCGCTGTATCAAGGGCGGTCATAAAAATCCGCGCAACTGTGCCAATAAGCAAGCCAATAACCACCTCTATACCTATCAGTGTGACCAGCACAAAAGTAGAAGGTATAGGAGATGGAACATAATCCATAACAAGAGGAAATAACACAAATGACACGGCAAGCGCTATATGAAGGCGAAGCCGCTCTGATACGAATGAATCACCAAAACCAGGCATAATCATTAATGCTGTGCCAAGGCGCGCAAATGTAAGCATGAATGCCAATATGCCCGTAGTAAGGAAAATTTCAAGCGCGCTTTGCATGGGCAGCTTCTACCCCCCGCCGCCAACTATTAAATCCGCCAAATTCTCCATAAACACAACAAGGACATTCAGCATCCATGGCAAAAACAAGAACATGGAGAAGAATATAGCCATGATCTTAGGAACGAAAACCAGCGTGATTTCTTGAATTTGTGTCAAAGCTTGCAGCAAAGCAATAGCTACCCCAACCACAAGCCCAACAATAAGAACAGGCGCACTTATTTGCATAGTAATAAGCAAGGCTTGGCGGGCTGTTTCCATTATTTGTACATCATCCATATGCCGATGCTATCAGGTAATTTGCGTGCGCAAAACCGCCAACTGCAATAGTTGTAAATTAAACCACAAAATTATATATAAGGACTAAGTCTAAATAGGCATGCGCATAATATCTTGATATGCGGAAATCATTTTATCACGCACAGATACAAGCGTTTGCAAGGTTATTTCCGCCGAGGTTACAGCCTGCACAACATCGGTGATATTTGCTTCACCAGTAATTGCCTTGGCGGACATGGTCTCACCAGCCCTCAAAGTATCTACTGATTGCGTAACGCCTTGCTTCATCAAATCAGCAAAAGACGGCTCTGAGCTGCTATTAATATTGCTAGCGATAGGATTGCTCTTAGTAATAGCGCCAACCCCTGTTATATTCTGAGAATTAGAATATGCGCTTATTGCTGCATTAGGATTTACTACTCCGCCGATTGCCATATTTTATTCCTTTTAATTTTTCCGTCCTAACGGACGCCTCGCACTTGCTCGGTACAATTTGCATTATAAATACAAATCACTCTTTTAATTTTTCCGTCCTCATTATACACTCAATTAACTAACGTAGTAAATCTATTGTCCGTGAGATCATTGCTCTTGTTTGTTCTATCATTCCTAAATTTGCTTCATATGAACGCTGTGCCTCCTTAACATCCATCATCTCTATCATGGTATTAACATTAGGCATTTTCACGTATCCACCTTCATTCGCGGCAGGGTGATCGGGATTATATTTAAGCTTAAAATCTGATTTCCTGTCAACGCCGATTTTATCAACCTCAACAAGCCTAATGCCAAGCTCACGGTCAAGCTCATTTTTAAAGCTTATAGTCTGTCGAGCATATGGGTCAGAGCCAGCGGTCAAGCCCGTTGTACCTGCATTGGCTATATTTTCAGATATAACGCGAATACGCGCTCCTTGCGCTCTCATTCCATTTGCAGAAATTGTCATTGCATTTAAAATATCGTTGCTACTCATTTGTAAAACCCCCTATCTTCCCAAGGCAATGCGGAACATTGACACTTGTTTTTGATAAACATTAAGCATTAAATTATAATCCATTGTGTTTTTGCCCGATTTTATCAGCTGCTCTTCCATGATTACAGCATTACCAGCGGGCGCGACTTCATAAGTGTTGCGCTGCTTTTTTGCATCCATATCCATGTTGTTAGAGCCACCTAAATGCTGCGCATCTGTAGCGGCTATTGATACAGTTTTAACCTTATTTCCGCCCATCTCGGTTTTAAGCATGGTTGAAAAGTCAACCTCAACAAGGTCTTTCGGGCGATAACTAGGGGTATCAGCATTAGCAACATTTTGAGCAAGAACGCTTTGCCTTTGATTAAGGTAATTCATTTTTGCGCCAATGGCTTGAAAAAGTCCTATATCTTGTATCGTCATATCTCTTTAATCCTGTATAATAACTACTCATAACAAGCAATGCAGGAAACATGCCAATGAGCGATGGATATAACGATAAATATATCAAAAGCGGTGAAAAGGACTTAACCCCCTCTAATACAAGGGTGATTCCGAAGAAAAAAACCGCCGTTGCTCTGAAAGATTCTCATGGCGGGAAAAAAGTTCCGCATATTGCTGCGGCGGGGCGGGGCAAAATTGCCGAAAAAATATTAGAGCTAGCCTTTGATAATGGAATAAAAGTCCGCAAAGATAGTGATCTCGCCGAGCTATTAACCACTATCGAGCTAGATAGCCCCATCCCATCAGAGGCTTTTATGGCGGTGGGCGAGGTGCTATCCTATGTCTATCAAGCAAATGGGCGCGATGACCCTTTTAGTAAAGAATAACATTCTAAATCTCTGGCTGTGGTATAGAATTATCATTGAAGTTAAGATATTGGAGCTTAATATCCTCACTGTGTAAAGTAAGCGCATCTAAACCATGATCTTTTAATATTTCTGATAAAACATTTCTAGCGCGACCCTCTAAATCAAGTACAATTTCTGGCTTTAAATTAGTATCAAAACCCATTCGCGCAGTGGAGGATTCGGGAATGCCCTGTAAAAACAAGGCAATTCCAGTTTCTTCATAATCTTGTGCAGCATAAGCAATTTGCGCCATTCCGAGCAATTCAAAATTCAAACAAGGTTAAACACATCAATCTTATTCATACCTTCATTGCGAAGAGCATTATATATATGCGCCACAGAATATTCACCCGTTTCAATATTTTCCAACCTAAAACTTTCATGAAGCTTATCATCGGTGGTAGTATAATCTATATCATTATCAGTATCACGCTTATGATTGCCGTAAATGATATCGAGAATTATTTTAGATTGCTCTGGTAATGTTATTGAATAAAAGTCCATTTCAGCGCTCCATACTAGCGGACGCATTTAATATTTCAATAGGAAGAGTATTGGCATATCCATAATTTATCCGGTCGAGATTTAATTTAATTGTAGCCAATCCAAAACAATCTAGTAGCTTAGTTAAATAATTTTCTGTCTTACTCTCAACATCAGTTACAGTAGCATCAGAACATGAACCAAAATCAACTCCCAATCTAGATGTCGCTGAGATTTCTAATGGTGACACAAGCATAAAACCACCATCAAGGAATGTTTCGTGCTTATGTTTGTTATAACTGATATCAATCAATTTAAGGTTAATTTCTATAAAACCATGTGATTGCTGCCCCGAAAAGCCAGCGGCGCGAAGGGCATTATACATATCTGCAATAGTATAATTTTCATGATTTTCGCCAATATCTTCAATGCGAAAGCCTTCGGGAAGACCGCCTTCCTCTGAGCTGTAATCCGTTGCGCCCTCGCCACCCGTAAGGCTTGCAGATTTGCCACACATGATATCAACTACTTCTTTGGTTGGGATCGGCAATTCTTCATAATTTTAATATCTTTGATTTGTAGATGCACCAGTAAATTCATTATTCATTTCAACTCTCCAATTTTATTTCTTACATTATGTAATATGTCTAATATGTAAATAGCAAGAAAATATTGAACACTTGAACATATGGTGCGCCAATGATAAGACATAGATATGGACACACTTACATCAACCCCAGAGATTTTGCCGCAATTTTTGCGCCTTGCTATGGCTTTATTGTTTGTGCTTTTGCTTATGGGGGGGCTGGCTATGCTGCTTAAAAAGCTAGGCTTAGCTACTAATGCATCAATAAAAACCAGTGAAAAACGCCGCTTAAAAATCGTGGAGTCCCTGCCGCTTGATCCGCGCAGGCGTTTGGCTATCATTAAATGTGATGATAAAGAGCATTTAGTTATTTTGGGGCAAAATGGCGAAACTGTAATTGCTAGCAATATAGGTGAAAATACAGATATTGTGGATGGTTTTTCTAAATCATAAGCTAGCACTTAAATTATGCTCCATCATTGCGCTATGATTGCCTCATGCATAGCAAGTTTTTAAAAAGCCTTAGTCTAATTGGTATAGTTATTTTTCTAGTTGGAATAATATCTAACCCCGCTTTTGCGCAAAATATATCCATAGATTTAGGGCAAGATAGCGACGGAACAGTGACAGGGCGCATTGTTCAAATGGTTGCACTGCTTACTATATTATCGCTTGCACCGTCCATCCTTATAATGATGACGTCATTTACTCGCATTGTTGTGGTGCTGTCATTCATGCGAACCGCCATAGGAATACAGCAAACTCCGCCAAATACAGTTATGATATCGCTAGCGTTATTTTTGACGTTTTTCATTATGGCTCCAACATTGAAAGCCGCGTATGAACAGGGCGTTGTCCCGCTTATTAATGAGGAAATCGACGAGATAGAAGCGTTTGAGCGCACTACCCAGCCATTCAAAGAGTTTATGCTTTTGCATGTTCGTGATGATGATTTGGGGCTGTTTATAGATTTAAGTGAAACGGGTCCTTATGAAGATGTTAAAGATGTGCCGCTGCAAATCCTTATTCCATCTTTCATGATATCTGAACTTCGCAGAGCATTTGAGATTGGCTTTATGATATTCCTGCCATTTCTGATTATCGATCTAGTGATCGCCTCTATCTTGATGTCCATGGGTATGATGATGCTGCCGCCTGTTACTGTGTCACTGCCATTTAAGATTATATTCTTCGTTCTTGTTGATGGATGGCACTTAATATCTGGATCACTGGTGCAGAGCTTTACAACTGTGGGAGTAGGTTAGATATATATTACAGTATATAATTATTATCACTGTTCAATTTAGCGGGACCAGCTCATAATGCCTTGGAACAGCAATCTCAACCACTTCCTCCGTAGGATCACAAGCACCGCCAAATTCATTAGCCAATGGCGAATTTTTTAAGCTAATCTGCTTATCAGGGTTTCTTAAAATAAATAGCTCTAAAGCAATTCTAACGTCATCTTTTTGGGCTTCTGATATATTTGTGAATGTGGCTTTATTGTTAGAATTGGCGTTAACTATTGCACGTTTATCAGAAACGCGACTAACAACCTGACATAATTCGTCAATTAGTTCTTTATCATGCCTAATTCCCTTGCCCATAATGGCAATATCTTTGCTTCTATTTTTCACATCAACCATTTTTAAAACCCTTTTACATATGAACTAATATTATAAACTATATTATTTAAATATACAAATATATTACTAATCGCGATAGCTATCAAGGAAATTCTTAAACAAATCAACCTCTGATACAACGGATAATAAAGTTTCGCGATCAGCTAATACGCTGCTACTTCGCGTGCGCGTTATAACCTCAAACTGGCGAGCCTTATTAGTTTGCAGCATTAAATCACTATATTTCTTCCTCATATTAGAAAGAGCAATGCGGTCATTACCAAGGTTTAGGGCTATTGCTCTATTTAATATAAGCTCTTCTTGCTCTTTCAATAATGGGCGCGTCATGGATATATTTTCATCTGTAATAACCGCGCCAAGCGCGTCCGCCGCCTCTTCCCAGTATTTTGCTTGCCAAGCAATATCGGCTCTAAGGCGGTTTACATTTTGATCTACTCTCAAATTTTCAAGCAGGGATAATGCCTTATCGAACTGCTTATTTTGTGAATAAGCCCTGATTTTAAGCAATGCAATTTCGTTAATAGCCCGCGCTTTATCATCACTATTAGAAATAAATCGCAGTTCAGACGAAGCAGTGCCAAGCGCGTTCATTGCCTTTTGAGGCTGCTTATTTATAAGCTCTATCGCTGCAAGCCTTATGGCAACGCGCATCTTGTCATTGCCTTTAAGCCTATGCTCAACTTGATGGCGCAAGAGCTTTGTTGCTCGCCCCAATAAATCAGCGCGCACCATCTGCTCTGCAAGTTTTTGAATTATTTTATCGCCTTCATCACCAACAGGGGTAAGCTCCCTAAACTGCTCATAAAGAGTTACCGCGTCAATTGGCGAGACATCTTTTATATCGCTTTTCAAATAAAAATCTGAAAATGCGCGTGACATATGGTCGGTGATGCGCCGCCCCAATGCTATATCACCTGCAACAGATGCGGCATCACGCATAAGAGCAAGACCTTTTATATAATTATCATCCTTAAAATATGCCTTACCCAACCAATAATGAATTTGCGCCTCAAGCTCATCACCGCGCCAAGCGTATCTTAGGCGCTCCAAGCGATCTATCACCTCATTATTTTTAATCTCATCCGAATTTTTCAACAAAATAGCAAGAGCCAGCCTCGATTTTGTTCTATATAAGTCATCCTTATCCTTGGAAAGCTCTCCCCATATCTTTTTGGTTTTATCAGTCTTTCCCTTTTGCCGAAAAGCTTCGCCGCGCAAATATTTCAAATATGCTTTTTGCGGATCAAAAAGAGTGTCACTGCGGCTTTCAAGCAATGCCATAAGTTCGCCTGCTTTACCGACATTACCGTCTCTTAAATTAACCTCAGCCAAAACAAGGGCAAGGCGATTTCCTATTTGCGCTGGATAATCATAAATCGGTGTATAATCTTTAGGAAGAATTGATGCAGCTTGCGCCCAATCACCTAAATCAGCAAGGACATAGGATTTCCAGTATTTTACTTCGTCATAATCCTCTAACCCTTTAAATAAAAAATCATCAAGGGCGGTGTCGCTTTTCCAATCCAAAGCCTTGGATAGCGCGCGCAAAGCCATAAACTCTGCGCTATGTTCCAGCTCAAGCAGTTCCGATTGTGCATAGTTAAAATATCCTAAAGCCTCCGCCCCGCGCCCGTGCGATAGAAACATTTTACCAAGTGCGAGCAAGTCCTCAATCCTTCTTGCCTCTGATTTATCATGAATGCCAGAGAGCAAAATATTCTCATTTTGATTAAGCTCCGCCGCGCTTCCCATTGCCCATTCATTAAACCTAAAGTAATTATCCTGTTTTTGCTTATGATCTACGCCTGCTTTCTTACTGACAGATGCGTTAAATAATTGCTGCTTGGCTGCGCGCTCTGCAAACATATGTGCCTCGCCCATATTTTTTATGGATGCCAGCGCAAGCCCGCTAGCACTTGATATCTCAATGCCGCCACCTACTATGTTGACGCTCAAATCATCAGTTTTTGGGCGCACAGCAAGCCCCATCGGTGAGCGCAATATGTCGAAATCAACATAAGAAAGCGGCGGGATAGAATTTTTTGAAGCTTGACTAACTAACGCCACTTTTAAAGTCTGCCCCGTAACGATATCTTGAATAGTAACAATATCGCTAACGCCTTCTAATTCTATAAATACGCTCCCGCCGCGCAATGAGGTTTTACTAGATAATGTTGATTTTACTTTAATGGGAGAAAGTTCTTTTATATTGGCTCCCATAATTAAATCCCAAACAAGACCTCCGCCTTTTGCCTTCATGTTAAGATGCTGATGTTTGGGCAAGCTTATTTGGTATATATTTGCGCCCTCAATAGAATAATTTTCAAACTTGGAGAACAGGCTTTTTTGTGGACTACTGAAACTAGGCGGAGAGTAACCGCCCCCTATGACCAGCCACAAATCTCCATAATTCTCAAATGCCGCTACATTAAGAGACTCAACTGATCGCATGGATATAACGTGGTTATCGTCCTTAACCACTTTATCTAACACCTTATTTACATGCTTTTTTTCTGGCGGCTTTTTAATGATATTTTTCTCTACATGCTTTTTTTCTGGCAAATGCTCAGGAACAAGTACGATAGCAGGCGGAGCGGCCTTAAGCTTTAATTTGGGCCTTGGCTCTTCTTTGATTATCTTTTTAGGGTGGTTTTTAGGGTCATAAACATCAAAAACAACGCGATTGCCGATTTTAAAATCTCTTACATCACTGGTCTTGGGGATGGTTATGGCGATTTTTAACGGCTCTTTTGATATTATTTCGACAGAGAAAACATTATCAAGCAGTGTCAAATCAATTTCAGGTAATTTAAGATTTGCACTACTATCTAAATTATCGAAGCTAACTAGGAGCTTACCATTTTCTGATCTATCTACCTCATATTTAACATTATCTTTCCACCCAAAAGTCAAGCGTGAGTAGCCGTCTCGCTCGCTTGCTCTTAACGGAATATTATCCTGTGCAAGCAATTGAGCGGGTAATAAAAGATATATAAACAAAGATATTAAGAAGAAACGACTTTTCATGCTTTTAATAATGCCATAGCTAAGCCTCATGATCTAGTGTTATTGCAAGCTATAAAGCTTTGCTCTAAAACCTGCATCATCCATTAAAATAATATCGACACGCCGTGAGAGATCATGACGCTTATCCTCATCTATATCTTCTGATAATTCATCATAACGCGCGCTAGATGCGCCCTTTACTGTTATATGGCGGTCATATCCCACCTCTCTAAGGATAGATGCCACGGCAGAGCTTCTTGCTAGTGATAGCTCCCAGTTAGTTTTATAATCTCCGCGAGAAGATGTTATGGGCTGCGGGTCTGTATGCCCCACTATTTCAATGCGATTTTTCACGCGGGATAGCGCTCCGCCTAAGGAAAAAAGCATCTTTTTACCTTGCAAATTCATACTCGCACTACCGCTTTCAAACAAAAGTTCAGACGGCAAAGATATTATAAGACGGTTAGCATTTTGGAATATAAGGACATCTTCTATCCCTTTTGACTTTAATAAATTAGCAACTAAAACCTTGAGATAACTTAAATCCAGCGCCTTTGAGCTTGATATTTTATCAATAGATATAACATCTTGAGACCCCATATTATAAGGTTTTGCGCCCTCATCCTTGAACTTACTGCCTAGCGATACAGAAATAGCCTTCCATTTTTCAGGCTCAGGAACAGACATGGCATAAAGCAAAACAAAAAATGTAAGCATAAGAGCCATAACATCAGTAAATGTAATAAGCCACAAAGGGGCTTTTTGGTTGTCATTTTCACTTTTGCGGATAATAGATTGGATATCCTCAGTAATTGCGGGGGCAAGCACCACTTTATCGGAGTTAATATCATAATTTTCGTCTTTATCCATAGGCTTTTTCCCCTCCCCTTATTTCTCATTAACTATATTGGATGGAAAATCTATTGGCTTGTAGCGATAAAAGTACAAATCGATCATGCCCGCGTCACCTTTTGCAAGCCCTGCACTTACCATTTTCTTTGGCAATCCTGCCTCTTCCAAAGTTTTAGCAAACCCACTAACGCGTTTTAGATTTAGCATAAATTCGTCTTTATTTTGTTTTTGAAAAACAGCGGGGTCTTTTGGAATATTAATAACCATATCAACGCGATATGGCATGGATTTTTTCTTTGAGCGCAAGAGGGTAACCATCGTCATGAGAAAGGCCCCCTCCCCGCCAAGCTCAACCTCATTATAATCAACGCCCATAACATCAATTGCATTTTCAAATTCACCAATAGATGTTTGGACATGCATAACAGTGCCTAGCCTATTGCTAGACACCTTAAATCCTGCCATATGAGCATTAAAAAGCCCTTCCAAATCCTCTAGCGTATCGCCTTCACCAATTGCGGTAAGGTGATTTTTTTTAGGCGTGGGCGCACGTGCATTATCCGAAACTTCGCCCGAAAATGCTAGAGCTATGCTGTTCATAACTGGGCGAGCTTTTGTTTCCTCATAATTAGAGGATGCGTTCATCACTATAAAGAATGCTAATAACATCAGGAATAAAGCTAGCGATAGGAATTGGTTTGCCATGCTTTATAATATAACTCAATCATAAACAAAAAGCGATAGGGCATAATTATAGTAATTTGCTATTATTTACTCAGCAACGCCGTCAAGCTCTGCTAATAATTTATCAATATCATCTTGTGAAATTGCTTGATCTGCCATTTGCGGACCATTAAGAAGCTTTTCATCTTCTGATCTAGCGTCCTCTTCCTCAGAAGTTCCTGAAACTTTAACCCCTAGCACGGATACAAGCCTATCAATTTTCTCTTCAATATCACTGAATGTCTTAACAACCTTAGAAACGCGCTGCCCCGTTACATCTTGGAATGAACAAGCTTCGAATATTTTCATTACCTCAGCAGTGATAGCATCACCATTTTCCCCGCCAACTGCACCAGATTTTTCTAAAATAACATCGCAGCAATCCATAATCGTTCCCGTTGCCTCCGACGTTGCATCAACAATTGCGCTAAGCTCATCAGTAGCACCCGGTATATGCTTACCCGTAATATCAAAAGGACGAACCACCCCCATATCACGGCGCATTTCCTCAATAACAAGGAGTAGATCCCGAAGCTCTGTCAAAATGCCCGTCAATGAAACTTGTTCATTTCTTCCAACTTTATCAATGACAGAGCTAATAATACTAACTATTCGCTCTTTTTTATCACCTGATGTTTCTTGAGTTTTTGTCTCTATTTCTGACATGTTTTTACCCTATAGCTATTTCAATAAATTCTAACCTCTAAAACTCGCCTAAAACTGCACCTATCTTTGTTTTAAGAGTTTCTGCATTAAATGGCTTAACAATATAGTTATTAACGCCCGCTTGCTTTGCCGCAATAACATTTTCAGTCTTACTTTCGGCAGTCACCATAATAAATGGAACAGTTTTATAAGGGGCATCTGCTGCGCGGACTTGCTTTAGAAATTCAAATCCAGTCATAGGCTCCATATTCCAATCGGAAATCACAAGCCCATAAGTTTTTGATTTAACCTTTTCAAGAGCCATCGTGCCGTCAGTTGCTTCATCAATATTATTAAAACCAAGTTGCTTTAATAGGTTTTTGATAATACGTAGCATCGTTGTATAATCATCAACAATCAACACATTCATATTCATATCTACAGCCAATTTCGTCTCCTAATTGTTAAAGGCGTTAAGAACTTAAAAATACACAAGTGAAACTAGATATAACGCCTACAAACAGCATTATGCGTATAAATAGTTAACAGATAGTAAGCGTTACAAAAAAAACACCAAGCTAACTTTAATATTATACAAGCTAAACATAAAGTGAAGGGGAAATATACAATTTACAACAAATCATCTTAATGTAGGTAGTGTTTTTTGCTCGGCTAGCATGATGGTAATGGTGCGCACGCGCTCTGGATTCATGGCGGCAAGCACTGGTGAGACCTTACGTTCGGACATTCTTGAGATAACAGATAAAAGTACATCAAGGTCAAGAGTATCAAATATGCGCGCGGAATCTTTAGGTTTCATACCCTCGTAAATTTTAACGAGGCTATTTATGCGCGCATCTTCTTCTTCGGACTGGTTTTTCAGCAGTCCCTCTATTTCGTTGCGCAGCTTAGATAGCTCTTGGTATTTACGCGCTAGCTCTTGCTTTGCTGCTTTTAAAAGAGCCTCACGGATATTTATATCTCTTTCTTGAGCGTCTAGCAAATCGCGCCGCTTTGATAAATCTTTGAACAGCTCAAACTTAACGCCAGCAAGCCCAGTATCCGAGTCGCTAGCATCTCTCCATTTAGGTGATTTTGCGCTCTTATCATCGACGACCTTAATATCTTCTTTAGGCTCTGGCTCTGCTTTTGGTTCTGGCTCTGCTTTAGCCTCTGACTCTTTATCTGACTCTGGCTTTTTCTTAGCTTCCGCAAAGGCGGTACTTGAAATATTTGATATTCCTGTAAACACCTCTGTCAATCGCACGGAAAGCGATAATATAGCCACCATAATCAATAAAGGTAATAATTTAAAAGCCCCGCCCATTTAGCTGCCCCCCCTTTTAGGAGATTTACGCTTATTGTTACGCTCATTATTATGAAGGGCGGCGAATAACTCTTGCTCTGCCTTGCTTTGCAGGTCATTTGGCATCTCACTGTGCAGGTCATCAGCCATGTTGTTTTGGGCATCACCGCCACCAAAATCATTATCAAATTCACGATCTTGTATCATGAATGATGGCATATTATCATCTTTATCAACTGCCTTAAGTGTTGATTTGTAATCTTTTTTTGATCTAGATTTAGATTTAAACGGCACTTTTGAGTGGATTTTACCATCATCATTATCACCAAATGATCTGTGAGATTTTTGCGCTATTTTCCTGTTTTCCTCGGCTAGTTTTTCAAGCCGTTTAGCCATATTTTCGCCAGCTTCATTAATTATCTGAAGGTCTTCAAACATTAATTTTGATTGCTTTATAAGCCTTTCAAGCTCGGCTGCTTCATGGACGCTAACTTGTTTTAAGCTATGAACGGAGCGTTCAGCTTGATCTATGCTGGATAAAAGACTTGTAATCACACCGTTAAATTCACGGCGGTGGGCTTTGAAATCACTTAGGCTTTTAGAAAGGCGAATTGCATAAAATATCGTGGCGATAAGAAAGCCCAATATAACAA
Source organism: Micavibrio sp. (assembly GCA_026989265.1). Taxonomy (GTDB): domain Bacteria; phylum Pseudomonadota; class Alphaproteobacteria; order Micavibrionales; family Micavibrionaceae; genus UBA1672. The sequence continues at coordinate 38,897 of JALSJP010000017.1, read as the reverse complement.
CATCTAAAATCAAAGATATTAGCTCTCCGCTCATAAATCCCTGCCCTCTTCAGATGCTATATAATCCTCAACGCGCACGGCTATATGCTCTTGTTTTTGACCAACAGGACCTTTAAACATTGGGAAATCACCGCAGCGCAGCTCAACATCTTCGTTGACAAAGCTATTTAGCATTATTTGATCGCCAACTTTCCAGTTAAGCATTTCCCCCAGCGGAACGGACATCTCACCAAGTACAGCTTGCAGTTGCACATCGGTTTTATGAAGCTCTTCGGTGAGGTGATTCTCCCATATAGAATCACGACCGAATTTCTCGCCCATAAACATTTGCAATAAAAGCTCACGAATAGGCTCAAGCGTAGCATAGGGGATTAAAATCTCAACGCGCCCGCCGCGCTCTCCCATATCCACGCGCAAACGCGTAATAACGCAAGCATTACCACTTTGAGTAATTGTAGCAAATCTTGGGTTTGTTTCCACCCTATCAAGGTTAAAGCTAACTGGTGATAGAGGGTCAAAAGCAGATGAAAGATCAGTTAACGCTATATGAACCATTTTTTCAACAAGCTTACTTTCGATAGTAGTGTAGGGGCGACCTTCTATGCGGATAGATGACTCCCCTTTGCGACCGCCAAGAAGAACATCGACGATTGAGTAAATAAGCGCACTATCTGTGACCATAAGCCCGTTATTATCCCATTCCTCTGCCTTAAACACTGAAAGCATAGCAGGAAGCGGGATAGAGTTAATATAATCACCAAAGCGCACCGTTGAGACTTGATCTAAGCTAACTTCAACATTATCGCCCGTAAGGTTACGCAAAGATGTAGACATGAGGCGCACCAAGCGGTCAAAGACAATATCGAGCATGGGAAGGCGCTCATAATTGACCATAGCAGAGTTGACCAAAGCCATAACGCCAGAAGTTTCGCCGTCTCCCGCGCCCTCATCATCAAAGCCAAGCAGACTGTCTATTTCCTCTTGGTTGAGAATGCGCGTACTTCCGTCATCCTCAACGCCGCCATCACTGGCTTCCACGCTAGCTTCCGCGCTATCGCTTTCTTCTGAAGCATCACCATCGCCATCATCAGCCATAGCAGCCCACTCATCCATCATGGCCTGTTCTTCATCGCTCATCTGCGAGAGTTCTTCTGTGTCTGTATCGCTCATAATAACAACTGCTTTAACTTTAATGTTTTAACTTTTGCTTATATCTATAAGTTATATAAGCAAAATACATGCCATATCGCCTATATTATACGAAATAACAGCTATTGTATAAGGATTTCCTGAAATAAAACATCCTTAATTTCTATCGGGGCTGTTGCCTGATTAACGCGCCAAAGCAATTCCATTTGCAATCGGTATATACCAGCAGACCCCCTTAAATCGCGAACCCTAAGCTCTCGCAAATAAGTTTGGAATTGGTCGATAACGCGCGGAATAATTAGCTGCACCGCGTCTTTATCCCCGATTTCTTCCATTTCAAGTTGAACGGTAAGGCGCAAATATCTTGGCGTGCCATCTTCTGTATTAAGATTAACCATTATAGTGGGAATGGCAAGAAACGCAGATTCCGCAGCCTCTTCATATTCGCCGTCTTTACCTTTTTTCTTCTCGCCTTTTTTCTTGTCTTTTGACTTTTCCTTATCGCCATCACCCTCGGCATGTTCGCCTTCTTCACCCTCAATAGGAGCGGGAGCGCCAAGTAGCGAGTCAAGCATGCCAGTAAAATAAGCACCAGCGCCGCCGCCAATAAGCAGTAAAATAGGCACAATAATCATTAGCAGCTTTTTCTTGCCGCCTTTCTTACCCTCGCCCTCTTCTCCGTCTTCTCCGTCTTCAGACTCACCATTTTCCTCAATTTCATCATCAAGCTTATCTTCTTCATCTACCATAATTATTATCTCATTATAAAGTTAGTTTAGATTCACAAACAACTATAAGACAAACAAGCGCCCACGTCTAATCAAGAATTTGCGCCCTAATAGGAAAATACTGCCACAGATATATCAATAGCACCATATATTAAAACTGCCATACCAAAGATAACCAACTGTAATAAAACAATATTTTCTTTTGGCACGCTACATGCATTGCTAATGAAGAGTAATTATATTTAAAGAGAAAATACGGCAATGGAAAATAGTATATATATAGGTCTATCAAGACAAATGGCGCTAAAGAACAATATGAGTATTGTTGCTAATAATATTGCCAATATGAATACGACGGGATTTCGCGGACAAAGCCCACTCTTTAAGGAATATCTATCAGACCCAAGATATAATGGCGACCCCCTATCATTCGTGCAAGATTATGGTCAATACCAAAAAACAGCAGCAGGATCAATAGAGCAAACGGGTAACCCCTTTAATGTAGCCCTAAATGGCGCAGGCTTTATGAGCGTTGAAATGCCTGATGGAGGGACTGGATATACTCGCGACGGTAATTTCCAAAAAACCGCGGAAGGAACGCTGGTAAACTCTGCTGGGTTTCCAATGCTAGGGCAAGGCGGACCTATCACAATACCAAGTAGCTCTACTGAAATATCAATTGATGAAAAAGGCGTGATATCAGATCAAAATGGTCAAATCGGGCAGTTGCAAATCGTTGAATTTGACAATGTGCAAGAGCTTGAAGCCGTCGGAAATAACATTTTTACAACTGAAGGCGCAGCAAATCCCGCAATGAAAACCATGGTAAAGCAAGGGTTTTTAGAGGGCTCAAATGTGAACTCTATTCTTGAGATGACAAGAATGATCGAAATATTAAGGCAATATCAATCTACGCAAAAATTACTAGAGGGCGAGCATGAGCGCTTGCGCTCTGCCATACAAAAACTAACCAAAAGCTAGGAGTTTAGGACATGAAATCACTAAATATAGGCGCAACTGGAATGATGGCTCAACAGCTTAATGTTGATGTTATATCCAATAATATAGCCAACATGACCACCACAGGATATAAAAAGCAACGCGCAGCATTTCAAGATTTAATGTATCAAAACATCAATCGCCCAGGATCGACTTCTTCGGACGCGGGAACTACCGTTCCATCGGGCTTGCAAGTCGGGCTTGGCGTTAAGGGCGGCGCAATATACCGCATGCATTCCCAAGGCACGGTGCTGCAAACAAATAATGAGCTTGATTTAGCGTTATTAGGGCGCGGATTTTTTCAAGTAAGCATGCCTGACGGGACATTATCATATACGCGGGACGGCACGTTCCAAATCAATGAAAATGGCGAGCTTGTCACGGTTCATGGCTATTTAGTAGATCCCGGCATAACCATACCTGAAAATGCGTTAAGCATTGACATTAACCAAGAAGGGCAAGTCCTAGCTAGCATTCAAGGGCAAGCGGCAGTGCAGGATTTAGGGCAGATACAGTTGGTTGATTTCATCAACCCAGCAGGGCTAGAAGCAACAGGGGGTAACTTCTATATAGAGACCACTGCCTCAGGAACTCCTATAACGGGAATTGCCAGTCAAGGACAGTTCGGAGCAATAGAGCAAGGATCTTTAGAGCAATCCAATGTTGATGTTGTCTCCGAAATAACCTCCCTAATAACGGCGCAACGCTCATATGAAATGAACTCCAAAGTAATTTCAACAAGCGATGAAATGCTAAGGTCAGTAGCTCAGCTTAGATAAATAACTAGATAACCAAAACTAAAGAAAGGCGATATTATGAAAGCATTAAAGATAAATATTATATCATCAATTATATGTGCAATGATCCTGCCTTTCAATGTGGCTAACGCCGTAGGGATAAAGGAAAACAGCATCATAACAAGCAATGTAATTACGCTTGGTGATGTGTTTTATGACCTTCCGCGCGGGGATGATAAAGTGCTAGGTAATGCCCCTAACCCAAATAAAGATATGGTATTAAATGCGCGGACATTGCTCCGCATTGCTATGGCTATGGACTTACCATGGAGACCTGCTAGCAACTCAGACAAAGTCACCTTGCGCCGCGCTGCAACTGTTATAGAATATGACCAAATAAAGGAAACCATCTACACGGCTTTATATGAAGAAAATATATATGGTGATTATGAAATTAATATACCAAGCCAATATCACAAAATTATATTGCCATATGACCAGCCAGCAAGCATGGCTATCACAAATTTGAGTCTTGATGCCTCGCGCAAAAAATTTGAAGTTACAATCGTTGCGCCATCGGCTGAAAACCCTATTCAACAATTTAATATAAAAGGGCAAATACAGCCCGTTATAACAGTTCCAGTGCTATCTACTAATGTGCAGCATGGAAGAACTATACAAAGCCGCGATATTGAATATGTCAAAATAAAAGAGCGGGCATTCTCAAGAGATACAATCGCGGATGCGAGCCAAATTATAGGAATGACCGCGCGTAGAATGATTATTGCAGGTCGCCCCATAAAGCAAACCGACATAACCGCCACGCAAATTATAAAGCGCGGGTCACTTGTAATGCTATCACTAAATAGCGGGGCTATGAGCTTAACAACGCAAGTAAAAGCACTTGAAAATGGAGCGAAAGGCGATGTTATTCGCGTGGTGAACACTTTGAGCAACAAAACACTGCAAGCCATTGTTACAGGTGATAACGAAGTTGCGGTAATGCAAAATTAGGAAAGGTCTTAAAATGAGCAATATAAAAACAACTATCATAGCATTAATGACATGCTCTATGCTTGGAGCTTGCTCTACGGCTGATCGCATTGCTAATATCGGCAAAGCCCCTGACATGGCTAAAATCACAAACCCCATGACTGATCCAAACTATCAACCAGTTAGTCTGCCTATGCCTAACCCTAAAAAAGTGACAAAGCTTAATAATTCACTATGGCAGAGCAACCGCACTACATTCTTTGAAGATCAACGCGGAAATGATGTTGGCGATATAATTACCGTCATGATCGATATAGAAGACGAAGCTAATATGAGGAATGAGACCGAACGCAAGCGCACAAGCGATGAAACCGCAGGGCTAGATAATCTATTTGGTCTTGAGCAAACATTAAACACAATTTTGCCAGAGGCCGTAACCAACACAAGTCTTGCCGATTTTGACGCCGCATCTTTACATAAGGGTACAGGCAGGATTAAGCGCAATGAAGATGTGAAACTGCGCCTTGCCGCGCTTATTACGCAAATACTTCCTAATGGCAATATGGTTATTCACGGCAAGCAAGAAGTCCGAGTTAATTTCGAGAAAAGATTGCTGCAAGTTGATGGGGTTATAAGACCAGAAGATGTTTCGGTAAATAACACAGTGTCATATGACCAAATAGCCGAAGCCCGCATCATATATGGCGGTCAAGGACAGATTTTGGATATGCAGCAACCTCGATATGGGCAGCAGCTATATGATATATTATTTCCTTTTTGATTTAAAAGAGCGCGGAATTGTCCGCGAGCTTGCAGTCGCAAGCTTGTTAGTTTAAAAACGCGGAATTGTCCGCGAGCTTGCAGTCGCAAGCTTTGTTACCCCCGCAACCACGTCATTCCAGATAACGCTATAACCTAAGCAATCTTAATCGGTCATAAATATAGCCGTGAAACAGGTGAGTGTTCTACCTTTGTTTCACGTGAAACATTCATAGCAAAACAATAAACAAAGCAAGAAAAATTATGCCTGAGTTTTTTCCATGCGCTCATGGCGTTCTTGCGCTTCAAGGCTTAGTGTAGCGATTGGACGTGCTTTCAGGCGACCGATAGATATCGGCTCTCCCGTTTCGTCGCAATAACCATATTCATCTTCATCAATCTTAGCGATTGTAGAGTTAATCTTAGAGATCAACTTACGCTCTCTATCACGAGTGCGGAGTTCAAGCGCGTGGTCAGTTTCTGCCGCCGCGCGGTCAGCAACATCAGGTTTTTGCAGCTCCGTGCTTTGCAATGTATCTTGAATTGTGCTTTCAGATTCCCTTAACAAATCCTCACGCCAAGCAATAAGTTGCAGGCGGAAATATTCCTTCATTTGAGGATTCATAAACTCACCCTTATCATTTTCAGGGTCATAATCAATTGGGAGTGTCACACTATTTATTGTTGTCATTTACTTGTCCTTTTGCCTTATATAAGGCTTATCTACTGAACATATTTATATTAAAGTTGAAGGAATATAATAGCTTTAGGATATAAAAACAAGATAATTTATCAAACAGTTTTATGTTCCATCGCATATTTCATTTTAGCGATTTCAACTTGTGCGCGTAAATCTATTTCATCCATTATAGAGGTAAGGGTTGGATCATCAATCCGATCACGGTGAGATGCCACAACATCGGCAACATCAAGCATATGTCCAATAGTTAAATCCCCGCCAAGCATTTTAAGGCGAATTTGGTCGAGCTTTTCTAAAATATTGTTACTACGAGCGCGCATTTTATTTCTTGCCGCGCGTTGCATTGGGTCTTCGACTTCTTGAGCGGCAAGCAAAACATCAAGCTGGGCTATTGATTGCGTAGCGCCCGCGCTTGCCGTCTCGCTTGCTCCGCTATTTACAAACTGGCTGAAATCCACATTTGAATCACCGCTAGAATGTGATGGTTTTTTAGTGCCTGAAGTACCGCTAGACCCTTTAGTTCCGCCAACTTTCATAATATAGTCACCTTCATCATTGTTACATTATATATAATCGCACCAATTCACATTTTGGGCAAGCAGGTAATATTTGCCTAGCTAGCGGCTTAAAAGGCAAAAACGCCGCCCTCCCGCCTATAATAACGGTAAAAAGCAACAAATAAAAACTGGCACGACTTTCGCAAGGTATCAAACAGTAAAGTTAAGTAGCGAAAAGAAAAAGAGAGTTTTGAAAAGATAATGTTTAGTTTTAAACAAAAAAATCATAAATACCCTCCGCCTACCTCCGGCGCACCAATCCTGAAGAATTTAGGGCTTACATTGGTCGTCGGAGTATCGCTGCTTATTCCTTCTTATAATGCGGAAGCTAAAACTTCGCGAATAAAAGACATTATTAATATAGAAGGCGTTAGAGATAACCAGCTTGTAGGATATGGCTTGGTTGTTGGGCTTAATGGCACTGGCGATGGGCTTAATAACTCACCATTCACAAAGCAAAGCCTTATTGCGATGCTAGAGCGCCTTGGCGTTAATATACGCGGCGAGAATGTAAATACTGGAAATGTTGCCGCCGTAATAGTTACAGCCACCCTGCCCCCATTTACTAATCAGGGCGCGAAAATAGATGTAAGCGTATCTGCGCTTGGTGATGCAAAATCCCTGCAAGGTGGGACATTGCTTGTCACTCCATTAATAGCGGCAGATGGCAATGCTTACGCTGTTGCGCAAGGAGAGGTGAATATTGCCGGCTTTTCCATTGAAGGGGATGCAGCGTCTATAACTCAAAATATCCCAACTGCGGGACGCATTCCAAATGGCGGTATAGTTGAGCGCGAGATTGGCTTTAAGCTTGAAGATTTGCAACATATTAGGCTGTCGCTTAAAAATCCTGATTTTACAACGTCGCGCCGCATTGCTCAGGCTATTAATGGATTTACAAATGCAAGGCTTGCTAAAGCCGAGAACTCAGCAAGTGTTATGCTGCGCCTTCCAAATAATTATGACGGCACGATTGTTGATCTTATCACAGATATAGAGCAGCTCCCCATTCAACCAGACCAGCCCGCAAAAGTAATAATAAGCGAGCGATCAGGCGTTATAGTAATGGGCGCAGATGTGCGGGTTAGCAGCGTAGCAATAGCGCAAGGCAGCCTTACACTTAAGATAAATGAAGCCCCACAAGTATCACAGCCCAACCCATTTGCCGATCAGGGCGATACTGTAATTGTTCCGCGCACTGATGTTTCTGCCAATATTGGCGAGGATGTAAAGCTAGCCGTACTTGATACGGGGGTTACTCTACAAGACCTTGTTACGGGATTAAATAAACTGGGCGTAAAACCTCGCGATATCATAACAATCTTGCAAGCGATAAAAGCAGCAGGCGCACTTCAAGCAGAAATAGAGGTGATGTAGCATGAGCAATATAACCCCGCAAACATCACTAGCCCTTATGCAAGCAACGCAAGTAAAAGACCCTGCATCTGTTATCTCGAATATGGCTTCGAAAAACATGCAGCGCATAGAAAGCAGTGCGCGCGAATTCGAGGCGGTATTTATTGCCGAGATGATGAAGCCAATGTTCGAGGGCATCGAAGTTGATAAGACATTTGGCGGTGGAAAAGGTGAAGAAATCTTCCGCAGCATGATGGTGCAAGAATATGGCAAGGAAATTGCATCGCTAGATATTATAGGAATTCAAAACCAAGTGAAAAGCAAACTTATAGATATGCAAGCAGCAAGAACAACAGGAAATATATAAGGAGATATGTAAATGAACAATGCGTTAAATAAAAATAATAAACCCCCACCTAAGGATGTAAATATAGCTTTGCGCGAACTTATAAGCCTTAGCAAAAAATTGGTGGAATTCACAGATCGCGAAACTCAGGCTTTGGTTGTAAATGACCATCTAAGCTTTGCCTTCATCGGACAAGACAAGGAAATTCTAGTAGAGCGTTACGTGCAAGCCTCGGAAGAATTTAGAACCCACCTTGAAGAATTTAGGGGAGCAGACAAATCCTTATTAACTCAGCTTAATAAATATCAATCAGAGCTTAAGGAAAAGACACAAAGCAACAATATTATAATCGGCAAGCTTAAGGATCGCGCCGCTGCAAACACAAAATCAACACTCTTTACGGTGCAAGAATTAGGTCAAAGAGTGAGCTTTAGCAATGAAAACACACAAGCAGAGGAAAGGGTATAATAATGGCACAGCAACAGACACAAACACTACCGAAAGACACAAATGCAGCGTTACTTGAAATGACGCACATAATCAAAAAACTTGGCGGTATTTATGAAGATGAAACAAGTGCATTGAACAATATAGATAATGAGCAGTTTTTATCTCTTCAAGAAAATAAACTGGTTATAGCGCAGGAATATCGCGAAAACATGGTGCAGATTCTAGACCGCAAGAACGAAGTTAGCAAGACCAGCCCTGCCATGAAGAGGAAGCTTCAAGAAATTTATGAGGAGTTTCAAGAAATATCCCGCAAGAACATGGAATCTTTGGAGCGCATGCAAAAATGCACAGAAAGCCTAGGCAATAAATTGCGCAGCGCAGCTATCCGCGATGCACATAAACAAAATGGTTATAGTTATGGCAATAACGGTTCTATATCAAATACTAGCAGTAAAAAGCCCGTTTCATCAGGTTTAAGCGAAACTGTTTAGGGAAATTTTAGGAAAAACAAGATGAGCAACAACTTTTCTATAGATCAATTTGGGTTTCAAAAAAGCCTCATAGATCCGCCGAGCAACATTGGCGCGAAAAGAGATTACACGACCTCTTTAAAAAAGGATGAGGTTAGGGAAGAAGTGCGCTCTTACAAAAATGAGGAAAGAACTTCCGAGCAAAATAAAAAATTCGAAGAAATGATGAAGTCCCTTAAAGAAAAAGATAATTCCCAGCAAGATAATAAACTTCAAGATAATCAAGATAATAAGGTTAAGCTTAAAAGCACCTTAGAAGAACCTGTTACAGCGCCAATAGCCGTGCCAGTGCAAGCGTTATTGACAAAACTAGTCATTGATAACACGCATTTAAACGCATTTCAAATAAACGCATTTCAAACAGAGCAAGCGGCGGTTTCTGTTTCCGTTCCTGTGACGGATTCAAAAAGCGATGTTCCGCTTGATCTGCTTAATATTGCTGCACTTAATGAAGAGATCAAGGAACTAATAAATGAGCAGACTCAAGGAAAAGCATCACTAGAGCAAATAGCAGATATAACTGTTACAACAAAAGAAGCATCTGAAATAGCTATTATTGAAACAAAGCCCGTGGAAATAGATGTTGAAACAAAGTTTGAGACTGCTCCTATTAAAGTAGAGCCTATTAAAGTAGAGCCTATTAAAGAAGAAGCCCATGAAACAAAGCTTAGCGAAAAAGATGTTCAATTAAGCGATCAAATAGTTATAACTCCAGATATTAAGCCAGAGACAAAGCCTGAAAAAATCGAAAATATTATTTCTATTTTGGCGATGATACCAACGGATAAAGCTGGTGATAAAAAAGAGGCAGAATCAGAGGGTAATTCACTTATACCTATGATTGAGGAGGTAGAAAATATTTCCTCGACAAGCGACGCGCCTGCGATAACCGCAAACCTTACGCCAGAGCAGATAACCGAGCTACAAGAATATATTCAAAAATCTAAGGATGAAGGGCTTAACCAAGAAGATGTGAAAGCATTGGAAAGCCTAGTTGCGCAGTTCGTTGTTCTAACCCCTCCCACAAATAATGCGCAAATAAATGCACAAGCAAAAGTTGAGCGCAAAAATACTGAGCAAGCAATATTACAACTTATTCCTGAAAAATTAGAAACGGCCGCGCCTAAAGAGCTTGTAGCAAAGGATAAGGCAGAAACTAAATATGACTCACGATATGACATTAGAGATAATATTAGAGATAATATTAGAGATGACATTAGAGATGACATTAAAGATGTTAAAGCCAAAGACATTAAGCATGACGAAGCAGCAAAGCCCGAATTTAAAGCTACTCTAAAGGATGTCGCTAAAAATAGCTCGGGGCAAAATTTCTTACAAGCTAGCGGGTTAGCTCAAAATTCTAGTTTAGCTATTGATGCAGCAACAGCGCAAAATGCGGTCACTACTAACAGTCTAACGCAATTGCAAAGCAGCCTTACAAATATAACAACACAAGCGCAAAATGCGGGAGCAAATCACCCTGCCACTCAAATGGTATCGGTGACAATACAAAAAGCTCTGAAGGCGGGGCAGGATACAAATATAAAACTTAGGCTTGATCCGCCAGAGCTTGGGCGCGTTGAAGTTAAAATGAGCATAGACAAGGACAATGTTACAAAGATAGTCCTTACGGCGGAAAAGCCCGAGACATATATGCTGCTTAAACAAGATACGGACATATTACAGCGCGCACTTAGTAATGCGGGGCTTGATGCGGATGGAAATCTTAGCTTTGAGCTAGCCGATGATAATCATGATTTTGGCAATGATGGCGGGCGAGGTAATGACAAAAATGCTGCTGGTGATGGCTCGGACAACAATGATTTAGATGAAGATTTAACACAAACAGTAATGGACTGGCAAATCGACCCTCAAACAGGGCGTATGCATTATAATGTGCTGGTTTAATATCAGCATAAGGAAAGGAAATTAACTATGGCAAATGATGTAAATATAAATAGTGCGCTTGATTTTGCAAAGAACACTCAAAGATCATCCGCGCAATTAGCATCTGATTTTGATGATTTCTTGATTTTGCTAACAACTCAATTGCAAAACCAAGACCCATTATCGCCGATGGATTCCACGGAATTTACTAACCAGCTTGTTTCATTCGCAGGAGTAGAGCAGCAAATTAACGCTAATTCAAAACTTGATAGCTTAGTGTCGCTTAATCTTGGTTCGTCATTTTCATCATCACTTAATTATGTAGGAAAAGACGTTAGCTATTTAAGCTCTGAAGGGTATTTTGACGGCACAAAACCAGTGAAAGTAAATTACTCCATTGATGGGGCGGCTGTTAGCACAACAATTAATATTTTTGACAAGGATAATACACTTATATTATCGCAAGAAGTTGAAAGCTCCCCCGATGTTACGGAGTTTATTTGGGATGGCAACGATAAAAATGGCGTTGCTCAACCATCTGGAACATATGAAATTAGGGTTGATGCAACTGATGGGCAAAATGCCTCACTTACCTCTACTACTGTTGTTACAGGATATGTTGGCGGCATTGAAACTCAAAATGGATCAACATTTTTACTTGTAGGAGAGCGAGCCGTATCGCTTGGCAATGTAATTAAAGTAAGCGAAGTGGGTCAACCATAAGCAATAATATTAATTTTTAACGAAATATTCGTAAAGGAGAAAGACTATGGGACTATTTGGAGCATTATTTACAGGCGTATCAGCGCTTACCGCCCAATCACAAAACACGGCTATTATCTCGAATAATATCGCCAATATTAACACGACGGGATTTAAGAGATCAGAGGCATCCTTCTTCTCTCTTGTTACAACTCAGGGCGGGACAAGCAGATATTCCCCTGGAACAGTGACCGCAAACCGTATTCAGCGTGTTACAGAGCAAGGCTCCATCTCGCAATCAGCCTCGGGGACGGATGCATCTATCTCTGGTAATGGCTTTTTCTCGGTAAAGCGTGATTCAGATGATTCATCCCTAACGCCGTTTTTATATACTCGTAACGGACAATTTTCAGAAGATGCGCAAGGGTTTTTGAAAAACTCTGCGGGGTTTTACCTTTATGGCTGGCCCATTGATCAAAATGGTGACCTTCCTTCCAACCAAGGGGATTTAACATCGCTTGCCCCTGTTGATGTTGCGTTCCTTGGCGGACTTACAAGACCAACAGGCACAGCCGACCTTGCCGTAAATCTAGATGCCAATGAAATTGATGAATTATTGGCAGGTACAACAACGGCGGCGGCGGATTTCACAAGAAGCTTAACCGTATATGATACGCTTGGAAATCCACAGCCAATGTCATTTGAATTTGTTAAAACTTATGGTCCTGCTGCTACGGAAGCCACAACAAGAAATTCTCTAACGGCTACAGATAGAATGGTTGATGATTTGGGAATCACTGATGCTGACCAATTCACATTATCAGTCGATGGCGGGGCAAACAGAGTGTACCAAATAAGCGGCGTTGACGGTGCGGCTCTTCCTGGTGGGGTTGATGTTATGGTCTATGATATTGGTGATATATTAGACGATATAAATACAAATGTAACCGACATGACTGCCTTTTTAGGAAGTAATGGCGAGCTTGTTTTACAACATGATGAATTCGTGCTTGGAACTGAAAACTTTATAATAGCTGAAGTAGGTGCGGGTAATGCACTTGGGACACTAGGGTTTGCCGCAGGCACTTACACCTCGGACAATATGTCTGGCACTACATTTTCAAACGGTACGCCAGCAGATACGCCGCCATACAGCACTGAAGACTTTCCTACGCTGCAATTCCTTCCCGGTGATCCAAAGTATAATTCTCAAGGCTGGTGGACAATGACAGTTAAAGACCCCAGCAATAACGTGCTTAGCCGAGGTACTTTGAACTTTAATGGTGATGGCTCTATCAATGCAACTGCCGATGTTTCTGGTAATATTGATGTTGAGTTAAGCCAAATCAATTGGGGCAATGGGTCTGATGCCCAAAATATCAATATAGACATCTCTAAATTCACTCAGTTTGCAAGTGACTATACCGTACTTTTCTCCGATCAAAATGGAGCGGAGCTTGGTCTTAGAACAGGAATTGAGATTAACCGTGATGGCTTTGTAGTGGCGCAGTTCTCTAACGGCGCTAGCTCAACCCTATATAAATTGCCGCTTACCACATTCTCTAATGCTAATGGGCTTGCCGAGATTTCTGGAACGGCTTACAGCAAAACCGAAGATTCAGGTGAAGAGAACTTACGTGAGGCTGGTAGTGGCGGAGCGGGTTTTATCGAACCATCAACTCTGGAAAGCTCTAACGTTGATTTGGCTGATGAATTTGCTCTGCTAATCGTAACGCAGCGCGCTTATTCGGCGGGAACAAAGGTTATCAACACAGTGGATCAAATGACACAGGAGCTACTGCAACTTAGATAATAGAATAAGAATATAGTTTAAAGCAATTCTCCCGCTTGCTATGGCAATGATGGCATCTAAAGGATTTAGATAGAAGACCTATCAAAACCATAGGTAAGCAGGATAGGCGCTGAAACTATTTAGGATATTAGGTTTTAGGAAAATGCTACCCTGCATCCCTAACCCCTAAAGCCCAGTATCCGAAACTCTGTGATAAGTTAGTAATGCAGAAAGCATTTATTAGCCTTACAGCTCGGGTGTATCGGGGCATTTGGAAGAAACCAAGCCTTGATACATCCCCCTTTTGGTATTTTTACACATGAATCTTAATAGAATAAAAAATAAAATTAACCTTTTATTAAATATTATGCTAGTATGATTGAGTATAAAGCTGGAATAGGATATTTCAGTATTACAACCTAGGAAAGGAACACGCTATGTCTTCAGACGTCGTATTAACCGCAGCCCTTAGAAATAATCTTCTGTCACTGCAAAGCACTCAAAATCTTATCGATAAAACTCAACTCCGACTTGCAACAGGCTTGAAAATCAATTCTGCTCTTGATGGGCCTTCAAGCTTCTTTGCTGCGCAAAATCTTGATAACCGCGCTAGCGACTTATCACGCCTTCTTGATGGTGTTGGGCAGTCAATTCGCACAATCGAAGCCGCTGATAACGGTATTACAGCTCTTACAAATCTTGTTGAACAGTCTCAGTCAATCGCTGGATCTGCTCGTGATGAACTTGCTTCATCCACTGGTGAAGCCCGATTAGTTGGTGATGTTGACTTAAGTGATGTAGATGACCTCGCAACGCTTACAGGAATTGCTGATGGCGATACGTTCACAATATCCACCATTAATGACGCTGGTGTTAGCATTACAGAAACCATCACTATTAATACAAATGACAGCATAAATACATTAGCTGCAAAAATCACAAATGGTTTTGCTGATAACCAAGCAGGAGAAATTTCTGCCACAGTTACTGCTGATGGGTTTCTTGAAATATCAAGTGCAAATGCAAGGACTTTCCGTATCCAAGATAGTGCGACAGGCATTACACTAGCTGGTTTTCAAGCTCTTGGTATTGGTGATGCATTTGAAGATGAGGTTCGTGATGCTACAACGCTTGCCGCTACTACTATTGTTGCAGGTAACACAGCCACATCAGTTGCCTTATTTGAAGGGTCAGGCGATACAGTAGAGGCTGGCGATTTATTAACTGGCACATACATAAATGGTGATGGCACGACAATATTTGGTGGCTTTGCAGCTGGTGATGTTTTCAACGTCAATGTTGATGATGGTTCTGCAACGCAAAATGCAACATTTACAGTTGCCGCAACATCAACCTTCCAAGATCTTGTTGATGCAATAAACCAAGATGACGATGTTAACACACTTATATCTGCTAACTTTGACAGTGCCACTGGAACATTTAGCATAACATCCATATCGGATGCTGTGGATAATGTAGAGATAGCTCTCACTGATACTACATTTGTAGCTTCACTTGTATTTGATATTGGTCTAGGTGATCCAAGCGGTCTGTTAGATTCTCCAGGTACCACTACAAGTGATGGTGATATTCTTGATACGGTTATTGCCTTTAACAGCTCAACAGAGTCTCTTGATGATCTTGCCGCTGATTACAACCGTGTGAGAGAGCAAATTGACGCATTAGTTAATGATGCTCAATATCGTGGTGTTAATTTGCTGAAAGGTGATAACTTAACAACCTTCTTCAATGAAGATAATACAAGCTCACTTGTCACAAATGGACAAAACTTTACTGCAAATGGCTTAGGTCTTAATGAGGCAACGTTTAGAACCTCTTCTGCTATTGAGCTTACGGCCACTCAGTCAAGAAGCGCACTTTCAGATGTTAGATCATTTGGATCATCATTGGCAAATAATCTGTCAATTATCCAAACACGTCAAACATTTACAGAGAGCATAATAAACACTCTTAAAGCTGGTGCGGATGACCTTACGGTTGCGGATCAAAACGAAGAAGGTGCAAACTTGCTAGCGTTGCAAACACGTCAGACATTGGGTGTTACATCCCTGTCATTGGCATCGCAATCACAGCAAGCTGTTCTTCGACTATTCTAATTTCAGAAGAAAACAGAATATTTATATATTTTCAAAATTTGGCGGGGGAAGAAATTCTCCGCCATTTTTTGCTTTATATTAAATAGCATTATATGATATACTTATTTATATATTTAATCGCAGAAAGCGTGTAGAGCGCACTACGTTTAGATGTGGCTAGGCAAATGAGGTGCAGCGTATTTTTTTATACGTAAGACGAAATTTAACAATGCCACAGTTAATCGTAGAAAGCTCTAAGAGAGGAAGAAATCCATGGCACTAGTAATCGACCTGAAACCCCAAGAAAAAATACTAATTGGTGAGGCTGTAATAACAAACAGCGCACAGCGCACGCGCCTTCACATTGCTGGCGATGCCCCTATTATCCGTCAAAAAGATATTATGCAAGAAGAAGACGCTAACAGCCCTTGCAAAAGAATCTATTTCATAATCCAATGCATGTATATATCCCCCAGCCCAAAGGATTATCAAGATAAATATTTTGACGCTGTTAATGAAATACAAAAAGCCGCGCCCTCCACTTCCATATTTTTCATGCAAATAAACGATCACATAATGAACGGTACTTATTACAAGGCGATGAAAATCGCAAAACAATTAATTGAGCATGAAAGGGAGCTTATTGAAAATGTCACAAAATAGAAACGACCCTTATGCCAAAGCTACAAGTGCATATGATGATCATGCGCAAGCTCATACCACTAACCAGCGGGAGCTTGAGGGGCGCATATTACTTAAATCTAACCGCAAGCTTCAAGCCCTGATTAATAATTGGGATGATAGAAATAAAGATCAGCTCGAAGAAGCTCTTACATATAACCGCCAAATATGGTTGCTTTTTTATGATACTGCGCTTGAAAATAAAGATGGCGGGCGACCAAATGATTTGCGGAGTAATATAGTTAATCTAGCCAATTTTATATTCAAACGTGAACTTGAAATCATTTCCAAGCCTGCAAAGGAAAAACTTAATATATTGATAAACATAAATCGCGAGATAGCAGCTGGTCTTATGACGCGTAATCAGCAAAGCGCCCCACCACCCGTAAAACCACAGCAACCATCTGGCGCTCGGACTGACATTTCAGGGTAATCCCCGTAAACTTTTTTTTAATATGTTAATTGTTTTATGCTCACTAGACACTGTTAGCTAATTATGAGTCCTAGCATTATTTTAATTGCTCCCATAGCAATAAACCCTAAAAACGCAGCATCTGATTTATCGTATCTCAACGCTAATTTTTTGTTTTCCTTAAGTTTTCCAAAGAATATTTCTATATTTTTGCGCATCAGAATCATAGCCTTTATCTTCTAATATGTATCAGCCATAAACATCCTCAAACAAGTGGTTTGCAACAGATAAAGGTAGCCAGTATTTAAGATCTCTCCACTTCATGTTCGAGATGACACTTCGCGACTTCGTGTCTTCGCGCTGGAATAGTTTGGATTTCCGCCGTTTTAGCACTCCTTCGAAGTGCCGCGGGGATGGCGTGGTGAGGAATATTATGGATTTCCGCCGTCGCTGGAATCCATAATCTAACTGGGTCTCCAATTGCTCGGAGATGCTATAGAGGTGGGGATGCTAAAGAAACCTTAAACCGCAGAGTACGCGAGAGCTAAAGAACTTTGAGTAACTTCATGATCTTAGTGACTTTATTAGGATTTTTATTTAAGCAAAGACGCTAACGCCTGCGGATAATGATGCTTGCCCTGATTGAGCACCAGCGGATAAAGCCGCGGCGGCTACTTCTGGTGTAGGCAATGAAGAATTAGACGGGGCGGATGATGTTACATCCTGCACCGTAATAATGCTTGATTCTGACGCCTCTACCTCAATATTTTTAGGAGCATCATCAGATATACGCACTTTTTGTGTATTTTCATATTTGGCTTGGAGTTGGCTTAACTGAGCAAGACGGCTCTTAGTTGGGAATTGTTGCTCAACCTCACCCGTATCAGAATTTCTAATTTGAAGAACAGCCTTATTGCTTTTCGTATCAACGGATATATAAGGACTAATATAAGGGGCTTTAGGAGGTGCTGAAACTTCGCTCACAGCAACAGGTGCAGCCTTAACAGCCACACTAGATGCACTTAACTGCTCTGCGCTCCCGCGCAAGATCTGTGCATTTGCTACTGATGAGTTCACCGCTTCAATCATTGCGAATCCCTAACCTTTCTAAAATTATGGCTAAACCCGTGAACTTCACGGACTATAAGCCTACTACCCTACTATCATATTACAACACCCATAGTTATAAGTCAAGGAAAACAGGAAGCGCCGTGTATAACATCAAAACAGTTTAAAATATTAACCTTTTAATAAATATTGGTGTTTGCAAGATTATATAAACTACAGTAAGATTATATGGTCTGCGTTAATATAATAACGTTCCCCACCCTCCTTAGGGATCTAACATATAACAAGCCAAGGTGTAGATAACGTGAATAGTTTTGTTGCAACATTAAATCAACTAGGTCCTGCAAGGCTAGGGGTTATGGGTGCTATCCTTCTTGGGCTGCTAATGTTCTTCGTTTTCATTTCAATGCGAATAACTACGCCCGAGATGAAATTACTCTACACTGACTTATCATCAATAGATTCTGGTGCGGTCGCGGCGAAGTTAGAGGAAATCCAAGTAGCTTATGAAATATCATCTGATGGCTCGCGTATATTAGTGCCTAGTGATGAGGTTGGGCGCGCGCGAATGTTGCTTGCAGAGTCGGGGCTGCCTAACGGCGGGTCAATGGGTTATGAGCTTTTTGATAAGCAGTCGAGCTTTGGTACAACTAATTTCGTGCAAAATATAAATCAAGTAAGAGCTTTAGAGGGTGAGCTTGCAAGAACTATAAGCTCACTAAACAATATAAGAAGTGCGCGCGTTCATATTGTGCTGCCCCAAAGACAAAAATTTAGCCGCGAGAAACGCCCGCCATCCGCTAGTGTTGTACTTGGTGTAAATTCAGGTTCTGTTGTTGATAAGCAGCAAATTGTATCAGTGCAGTCATTAATAGCCTCCGCCGTTCCTGGTCTAAAATCGCGAAGTGTTTCGGTCGTGGATAGCAATGGTATGCTACTCGCAAAAGGCGGAGCCGAGGAAGAAGGCTTGGAATCTATTAAAGCTGAAGATTTTCGCAAAAGCTATGAAAACCGCTTGCAGAATAAAATCGAAGATCAAGTTAGCCGAATAGTTGGCTACGGCAAAGTAACTGCAATAGTTACAGCGGATATGAATTTTGATCGCACTAATACAAGTGAGGAGCTTTATAACCCTGAAGGGCAGGTGGTAAGATCGACTCAGGCGACGCAAGAATCATCTACGGAAAGAGAGCCTTTATCTGATAGCGTTTCTGTTGGTAACAACCTCCCCAACGTTGGCGCGGATTTGTTAACCTCACAATCTCCTAGCGCTGAAAATAGCCGCAACGAAGAAGTAACTAATTACGAAATAAGTAAAACCATAAGAAGCACTGTTCATCAAGCGGGAAATGTTGAGAAACTGTATGTTTCTGTTTTAATAGATGGAAGATATACAACCAATGAAGACGGCGAAAGAATCTATCAAGAACGCCCAGAAGCAGAGATGGATAAAATAACCTCATTAGTGCGCACCGCTATTGGTTTTAACGAAGATCGCGGCGATGCTCTTGAAGTTATCAATCTGCAATTTGCAACTACTGAAACCGCAGAAGAAATAGTTGATGAACGTTTTATTTTTGGTTTTGAGAAAAGCAGCTTAATTGATGCGGCTGAAATTATAGTTATTGCGATTATGGTTATACTTGTTGTCCTGCTTATATTACAGCCAATGGTCGGAAAATTAATGGCTCTAGAATCATCAAAACCATCTATTGGTCTGGATGATATATTGCAACAAGAATTACTATCCGCCTCCCCTGCCAATCCTGCTCTTGCGCCGCCTGCAACTGGCGCTGTGCAAATCGGCGCAGATGGGCAGCCTATAGCTGTGTCTGGCGGTATGTATAGCGAAGAAGAAGGCGATGATGAGCTTATAAATATCCAAGGCATAGATGGTAAAGTAAAGGCCTCCACTGTTAAAAAAGTTGAGCAGATAGTGGATAGCTATCCCAATGAAACTATATCAGTCCTAAGAAGCTGGATGTCAGAGGAGAGCCAGTAACAAATGAATATGCGTGTAAGAGATGACTACAGATCCTTATCCGGCCCTGAAAAAGCGGCTATTTTCCTTCTATCCATAAGTGAGGAGCAAACCGCACAGCTTTTTGCTCTTATGGATGATGATGAAATATTGGAAATGTCACAAATAATATCGAGCCTTGGTAAAATTGGACCCGATGTGATTGAGCGACTTTTTGTTGATTTTTCTGAGCAAATGAGTTCTACAAACACTCTAGTGGGGTCACAAGATAGCACTGAACGCATGCTTACCAAATCAGGGCTTTCTGATGATAAAATCAACGCCATTATGGAAGAAATACGCGGACCTGCTGGGCGAACAATGTGGGAAAAGCTTGGTAATGTTAATGAGGAAATTCTTGCTAATTTTTTGCAAAAAGAATATCCGCAAACTGTTGCTGTTGTGCTTTCTAAGGTCACGGCTGATCACGCCGCGCGGGTTTTGTCTATATTGCCTGATGGCTTTGCTCTTGAAGTGATAAATCGTATGCTTAGAATGGAGACAGTGCAAAAGGAGATTTTAGAAGAAGTCGAAAAAACCCTGCGCAAAGAATTCATGTCTAACCTTGCCAAAACGCAGCGCCGCGATTCTCATGAGCTTATAGCTGAGATATTTAATAATATGGAACGCGCTACGGAAAGCCGCTTCATGGATGAGCTTGAAAAAGAAGCGCCTGACGCTGCTGAAAAAATACGTGGCTTAATGTTTACATTCGAAGATCTTCTTAATCTTGATGCTGCTTCTATACAAACTGTTATTAGAGCCATGGATAAAGAAAGGCTTCCATTGGCTTTGAAGGGTGCGGCGGATTCTTTGAAAGAGCTGTTTTTCTCTAACATGTCTGAACGCGCGGCAAAAATCATGAAAGAAGATATGGGCGCTATGGGGCCTGTTAGGCTTAAAGAAGTGGAAGAAGCTCAACAATATATCGTTAGCGTTACAAAAGACCTTGAAGCTCGCGGCGAGATAACTATATCAACAGGTTCTTCAGATGATGAAATGATTGCATAATTATGAATGGTGAAAAATTTCTATTTGATAAAAATATGTTTGATGATGACCCCCTCGTCGGAATGGAAGAGGAGGAAATTGCACTCCCTGAATTCACAAAAGACCAATTAGAAGCCGAGAAAAGCAAGGCTTTTGCACAGGGCGTTAAGGCAGGCATAAAAGAGAGTGAAGCTGGACTGACCAAGGCTACGCTTAGTTTATTGCAAAAAATCGAGCGCGATATGGGCATATTATTCGCAGCCGAGCATGATAGAGCAAATGAGCATGAAAGCGAAGCAGTTCACCTTAGCCTATCTATAATTAGTAAGCTTTTCCCGCTATATTCACAAGAAAACGGCAATGAAGAGCTTAAAAATGCCATAAAAACCGCCCTTTCCACACATAATGCGCCGTCTCAGGTGCAAATAGAGATGCATAGTGATATATTGGAGAAGGTAAAAGACAATATTAATGATATAGGAAGTGATCTAAATAAAAAAATAACGATGATACCTAATAGCAAACTAAGCAAAAGTGAGTGTAATATTTCATGGCCGAATGGCGGGATCATATGTAACCGTGATGAAATTGCTGAAAAAACACTTCAAATCATAAAAGAGGCACTTGCAGATCGCGGCATTAGCGTTCATGATAAAGAAGGCAAGCAAGAAGCAGGAGAGATATGATGGCAGATGAAACAGATAATGGCAAAACCGCCGATCAAGGTGATATCGACAACATGTTTGACGAAGCACCAGCAGCAGCGGCAGGAAGTGACCTTAATCTTGATGAGATAGAAGAAGCGCCAGAGCTTCAGGGCAGCGATGAAAATAAATTCGCTATTGGCGAGCCTATGGCGAATGATGTTACGGCCATCTATGATATTCCTGTTAATGTTTCCGCAGTTTTAGGGCGCTCTACCATGCAAGTAAGCCAGCTTTTAAAGCTTGGGCGTGGAGCGGTGATTGAGCTTGACCGTAAAGTTGGCGAAGCTATTGATATATATGTAAATAACCGTTTGGTTGCACGCGGCGAGGTCGTAGTAGTCGAAGACAGGCTTGGTATTACAATGACAGAAATCGTTAAATCTGACCGTACATAACTATATGAGTATATAAGGATAATATTTAAAGCATGAGTTCCGATGCAGATATAAAACAACAAGGCGGCAATATACCAAATGTATCCGTGCCATTACCAGTTTCAAAACTAGATTTTGCAACAATATTAGGCATAGTGCTTTCATTTGCATTGATTGCTGGTGCTATTGCTATTGGGCAAAGTGATGCTAGGTTTTTCAATATGCCCTCCGTTCTTATTGTTGTTTTAGGGACAATGACTGCAACATCTATATCATATACGGGGGCGGAGCTTGCTAGCTCTATGAAGATAATTGCACGATCAGTGTTTCGCCCCGTAAGGAATTTTTCTGCATTCGCAAAAAGCCTTATGGATATTGCATCCATCGCTCGCAAAAAAGGCCTGCTATATCTTTCTGGTTATGAAAAAGAAACCAGCAAAGAGCCATTCTTGAAGCAAGCTTTAGGAATTGTTATTGATGGCTATAACGAAGAAGATGTTAAACGCATATTACAGCAAAATATAGATATAGAAGAAGAACGTCAAAAACGCGCGGCAAGCATATTGCGTAGGGCTTCCGAGATTGCCCCTGCTATGGGGCTTATAGGAACGCTTGTTGGATTGGTGCAAATGCTAGCTAACCTTGAAAACCCTGATACTATTGGCCCTGCCATGGCGGTTGCATTGCTTACCACATTTTATGGCGCAATATTAGGAACGGTTGTTATGTCTCCCCTTGCTGCTAAAATAGAGAAAAATGCAGCGGATGAGGTTGCGGCTAAAACCATGGCTCTTAAAACGGCTATATCTATTATTCGTCAAGAAAATCCTCGTAATTTAGAGATGATGATTAATGCTCTGATGCAACCTTCTCAACGCATTAATTATTTTAATTAAGGGAACATCTACCATGAGGCTAATGATAATAGGTCGTTTAAACGGTCATATCTCCCTAGCAGGGAAAATCGCGCTTAAACGCGGTGCTAAAGTTACGCATTGTGAGGATATAGATCAAGCTATGGGCGCGCTGCTTAATGGCAAAAGCGCGGACTTGGCTATGGTTGATGTGAAGCAGAAAATCGGCGAATTTGTTAAGCGCTTAAAGGATGAGCGTATTCATATGCCCATTATTGCTTGCGGAATTGAGACAGACGCTCGCGCCGCCGTCAAAGCCATTGAGCTGGGAGCAAAAGAATATCTCCCCCTTCCCCCTGATCCTGAGCTTATAGCCGCCGTTATAGAAGCGGTTACGCAAGAAGATAGTTCTATGATTGCGGATGATCCGTCTATGAAACCAATTATATCATTGGCGGACAAAATCGCACCAAGCGAGGCGACGATACTTATCACTGGCGAGTCTGGCACGGGCAAGGAGGTTATGTCGCGCTATATTCATAATAAATCAAAGCGCAAGGATAACCCATTTATTGCCATTAACTGCGCGGCTATTCCTGAAAACTTGCTAGAGTCAGAGCTTTTCGGGCATGAAAAAGGCGCATTTACGGGAGCTAACGGACGGCGCATCGGTAAATTTGAGGAAGCTCATACAGGCACAATATTGCTTGATGAAGTAAGCGAGATGCACCCATTGCTACAGGCTAAATTTCTTCGCGCTATTCAGGAGAAAGAGATTACCAGAGTTGGAGGAAGCGGCAATATAAAGGTTGATGTTAGGATTTTGGCGACTTCTAATAGGAATTTGGAAGAATCCGTTAGAAAAGGTGATTTTAGAGAAGATTTATATTTTAGGCTGAACGTTGTTAATATCCCCCTGCCCCCACTTCGTGATCGCCCATCAGATATTGCGCGGCTCGCTCAGATGTTTGCTGATAAATATGCAAAGGCAAATGGGGTTGCTCGCAAAAACATTTCAAAGGCAGCTATAACTAAGCTGCAAAATTGCACTTGGCGCGGTAATATTCGTGAGCTGGAAAACACCATGCACCGCGCTATATTAATGTCTTGCGAAGATGAGATAGAAGATGGGGCTATATTCATTCAAAGTGATGGTCTGTCCGAGGAAATAACCCCCGCAACCAAGACTGATACTCCTGCTGACCAAAATATGATTGGTCGAACTATCGCAGATGTAGAGCGCGATATGATTATAAATACCCTAGATCATTGCTTGGGCAATCGCACGCACGCCGCCAATATCCTTGGCATTTCTATTCGCACGCTACGCAATAAGCTAAATCAATATAAAGATGAAGCGGCTTAGAACAAGCAGTTAGAATCCTTTAAATAAAAAGTCGATTGCTTCCGTTATTTCTTGCCTGCAAAAGAGTACCTGATTTTTCAATGCGCGTATTATGTGCTTTCAAAGCATTAAGCCGTAGAGACTTTGCCTCGCTCAACACATCTTACCTAACCGTTAAGTTAATTGGTCTGCGCTTTGAAACCTCTTGATGTGATGATATATGCATGGTCGTTTTTATAGTATTTCAAAAAAAACCTTGCACCCCCCCCGATTTTTTGCCATAATGGTATTTTAACAGTAAATGAGGGTGATAATTATGAGCGATAAGATATTCAGTGATAACAGACAGTCTAGAGCAGAAGCAACATGGGAGAATGGCGTTTTGCCCGATATTTTAAGTGATGATGCAAAAGCGCAAGAGCTTCCTTTAGTAATTCAAGCTGTAATTGATAATATCACTGAAGATGGAATAAGCCTTGATGAACCTGCTAATAATATGGTAGCAGGCGGTCTTGCAGGTCTAGTTAACAGCAAAGAATTCCTTGAAGTTATGCCGGGTGCAAAAGCAATTATAGAAGATGGCGTTGTTGACCTTGAGGAAACTTTAACCATATTATCAGAAGTTGGTATAGCATATTTTGATAATGACCCAATGATAATTGATGCTGGAACATCCAATAAAATTGAAGATGGTTTAAAAGAAATGGGTATTGAGCCAAATGACCGTTTGGTTGAGGGGCTTGTAAAGACAGAAACTATATTCCAAGTTGAAGCTTCTAAAATGCCTGCCGCGCAATTTAATGGCGTTGCGCCTGATAATCCTGTGGATAATGCAATTGACCTTAAAATACAAGAGCCAGACTTCAGTGAAACTAGTAAAATTGCGCCACTGCCATATAATGGCATGGGTCAGTAAAAACCTAAACCATATGTAATTCCTAACAAAGCGGAGAGATCTTGAACTTGCAAGATCTCTCCGTTTCATGTTCAAGATAATATCTACGCCCCCCCCCTTAAAAAGACAGGCTATTGCACATTTAACAATGCGCATGTAATATAAAATAGCTCTTTGCATTCGCGTAAGGGCTTCTTTGCTACGTTCTTAGGGCTGCATAAATATATGGCTGATAATTTACCTTCTACAACTCCAAAAAATTCAACCAACGCTATGGAATTTAGCGGGGCATCGCTTATGCGCACCGACGTGTTATTTGCGCTTGGGATCGTTGTAATCATCCTATTCATGCTTGTGCCTATGCCAACCATGATGCTTGATGGCGGTTTGGCTGTATCAGTTACATTTTCAATATTAATATTAATGACGGTTTTATTCATCAAAACGCCGTTGGAATTTTCAACATTTCCCACTATATTGCTTGTTACTACTACTATGCGGCTTGGCTTGAATATTGCCTCTACTCGCCTGATATTAGAAAATGGACATACGGGAAGCGCGGCGGCTGGCGGCATTATCGAGGCATTTGGAACATTTATTATTGGCTCTAACTACGTTATTGGCGCAATTGTCTTTGCGATATTAGTTATTGTGAATTTCGTTGTTATCACTAAAGGCTCTGGTCGTATAGCCGAGGTTGCTGCACGTTTTGCCTTGGACGCGATGCCAGGTAAACAAATGGCAATTGATAGTGATTTATCTGCGGGCATAATCACAGAAGATGAATCGCGTGATCGCCGCAAAAAACTAGAATCCGAAAGTACATTTTTTGGTGCAATGGACGGCGCGGCTAAATTCGTGCGCGGAGACGCTATTGCTGGTCTGCTAATTGTGTTTGTTAATATTATTGGCGGCATAGTTATTGGCACAGTTATGCAGGGTATGACCTTGGCAGAAGCCGCATCAAACTACACTATATTAACTATTGGCGATGGACTAGTTAGCCAAATCCCCGCGCTTGTTATATCGGTATCGGCTGGTTTGCTGGTTTCCAAAGCTGGCGTTGAAGGCTCTGCCGATCAAGAAATTTTCAAGCAATTTGGTAGATACCCTAGTGCGCTTGGAATGAGTTCGGTGCTTATGTTTATTTTGGCGATTGTGCCTGCTATCCCGTTTATTCCATTCTTTACTCTTTCTGTTATTACCGGCGTTATGGCTTATTATGCGCTTCAAAATAATTTAGCAAATGAAAATGCAGATAGTGATATAGAGGCGGCGGCAGAGGAAGGCGGCGCTGCCCCCGTTGCGGAAGAGCCAATATCAAAAGCTCTTGCCATGGATATTATAAGGCTAGAACTTGGATATGGGCTACTTCCATT
Source organism: Micavibrio sp. (assembly GCA_026989265.1). Classification (GTDB taxonomy): domain Bacteria; phylum Pseudomonadota; class Alphaproteobacteria; order Micavibrionales; family Micavibrionaceae; genus UBA1672. The sequence continues at coordinate 12,391 of JALSJP010000017.1, read as the reverse complement.
AGTGCAGGGCGATGAAGGGAATAAGCTCACCGATCAGATAAAGGGGCTTCGCCGTCAACTTGCCGAGGATATGGGATATGTCCTGCCTGCTGTGCGTATTCAAGATAATTTGCAGCTATCCGCGAATGACTACATAGTTAGCATCAAGGAAATTGAGGCGGGGCGGGGCGATGTTCGCCCTAACATGCTTATGTGTATGGATCCATCAGGTGACGTTATCAACATGCCAGGGGAAAGCACGACAGAGCCAACATTTGGACTTCCTGCAATGTGGATTAGCGAAGATTACAGGGAAGAAGCTCATTTCAAGGGCTATACGGTTGTTGACGCGCCAACGGTTATCACAACTCATATAACAGAAATGATAAAAGACAATATGCACGACTTACTCAATTATGCAGAGACACAAAAGTTACTTAATGAGTTGCCCGAGGATTATCAAAAACTTGTCGCCGACGTTATCCCCTCGCAAGTAACGGTTGGGAGCTTACAACGAATTCTTCAATCTTTATTGTCTGAACGTATATCTGTGCGCGACCTTCCCACAATATTAGAAGGTATTGCCGAGGCAACGGCATTCACAAAAAGCATTCCCCAAATCACAGAACATGTAAGGGCGCGGCTTGCTAGGCAGATTTGCAACTCTAATACTGACGCTGCGGGAGTCCTTATATTGCTAACTCTATCCCCTGATTGGGATCAAGCCTTTATGGAAGCTTTGGTTGGTGATGGTGAGGATAAGCAGCTAGCCATGCCGCCTAGCAAATTGCAAGATTTCATAACGGCGGTGCGTGAGCAATATGATGCGCTAGCGGCGCAAGGTATAACGCCGATACTACTAACCTCGCCATTTATTCGCCCATATGTTAGATCAGTGATAGAGCGTTTCCGCCCGCAAACTATGGTTATGAGCCAAAACGAAGTCCATCCAAAGGCAAAGATTAAAACCGTAGGACAAATATAGTAATTTGTAAAAGTGTAAATTTTCATTACCATCTCTAAAGTCATTCCAGCGCTAAGTGCTGCGTAGCAGTGCAGGCTGGAATTCAGAATAACATAATTTCTTACCGCAGATGAACTCGGACACACACTGATTACTATTTATGTCTATTTGTGGTTGATGCATAGTTATTTTTATTTAGTAGGTATAGTGGGTTAAATTACTAATACCCCTAGCATATGTTAATGATATTGCATATAATTGCCATTGATTCGAGTAGATGAAAATGAAAAACACTAGATGAGATTAAAAACTTTCCATGCCAAAAATATGACAGAGGCAATGCAAATGATAAGAGAGGCACTTGGCGATGAGGCGATAATTGTTGCAACAGGCGAGGATCGTGCCAAAGGCGGGGTGCGCGTTACTGCCGCTATTGAGCCATCTTTTGAAATTGGCTATGATGGCGTTGCAGGCGATAGTAGTTGGCTTCAATATGATGATGAGCAAGATAGCGATGCAATAGCCGAAGAGCTTACGGAAATTATGTTACGTCATTGCGTTCCTGAAAATGTCATGGATAACATAATATCTTGCGCCACGGTTATGGGGTTTGATGACCTGAAAACCGCGCTTATCTGCACGTTAGAACAACTATACTCATATACGCCGCTTCCAGTAACAGCCTTTAATAAGCCAATAATAATGGTTGGACCACCAGGTGCTGGCAAGACTTTGGCAGTTGCAAAAATGGCAGCGCGAGGAGTTATGAACGGGCTTGATATTGGCGTGATATCAACCGATACAATGCGCGCGGGCGGGGTTGAACAGCTCCAAGCTTTCACTAATTTGCTAAAAATTAAGCTCCAAAAAGCCAATAGCCCGCAAGATTTGCGCTTTATATCCAATGATATGATGCAATCCTATGATCAGGTTATAATTGATACATCTGGGCTTAATCCATTTGATAAGGATGATGTTAAAATACTTGCAAAGCTTATCGGGGCGGCTGATATGCGCGCTGTCCTTGTGCTTCCTACTGGCATTGACGCAGACGAAGCCGGAGAGATGGCGCGGGTTTTTGCAGCTATCGGCGCAACAGAAATACTTCCAACGCGCGTTGATATTGCGCGCAGATTAGGGAGCATGCTTGCCGCGGCTCATCACGGTAATTTAAGCTTTTGCGATGTAAGCAACACCCCAAAAGTGGCGCAAGGGCTTATGCCTATTACGCCCAAATATCTTTCACAATTACTAGTACCGCGATTAAATAAAGCTGGTATAATGCAATCTGAAAGCTCAAGAAACGGGCTTCAAAGAACAGGAACAAAGCAATGACAGAAAAGTCCGCTAGCACATCTATGGGTAATAATATGAGCGAAAAAGCACCGCAAACAGGCAGCACCTCCTTTAAACGCGGAACAAATGTAGTCGCGGTTGCAAGCGGTAAGGGCGGGGTTGGAAAAACTTGGTTTTCAATTACTCTTGCTAATGCTTTAAGCAATATGGGTAAAAAAGTGTTGCTTTTTGATGGTGATCTTGGGCTTGCTAATGTTGATGTGCAGCTTGGACTTATGCCAAAGCGTGATCTTAACGATGTTATTCGCGGGCGTTTGGGGCTTGATAAGGTTATACAAACCTACGAGGAAGGCAATTTTGATATAGTTGCTGGACGCTCTGGACAGGCTTCACTTTCCGCGCTCCCATCTCAACGGCTTGCATTGCTTCGTGACCAGTTAATGGACGTTGCAAGCGAATATGACGTGGTGGTTGCCGATCTTGGCGCGGGGGTTGATCGCACTGTGCGCATGCTTTCTGCTACGGCTAGCCAGACATTGCTTATCACTACGGATGAGCCAACGTCACTTACCGATGCTTATGCGTTTATAAAATTAGGCAATGCGGCGGGAATGTCCAAAAATGTGAATATAGTGGTGAATATGGCATCAAGCGTTAGGGAGGCTGAAAAAACTTATAAAACCCTTCTTAAAGCATGTGAGAATTTCTTGAAAATATCTCCGCCGCTTGCGGGAATGATCCGCGTGGATAAAAAAGTCAAAGAAACTATACGCTCACAAACTCCAATACTTATACGCTCGCCAAATGCTGACGCTGCGCTGGACGTTGAAAAAATCGCTAAAAAAGTTTGGAATGATGTGCAAAATGCAAGCCGTAGCAAAGCGCAAGGGTGATTGCTCAAAATTAAAGACAAGCCAGCATATTTTGCGCTACAATATAATTATGAACGATCCGACTTCTATAAATGTGCTTTTAGGGCAAATAATAAAGGAATAGTTTTTACCCTAAAATTTTCTTTAAGTTCGCCAATCATAAATATCATTTATTAAATTGCAATTAATTCAAACTCTTAGGTACTTGCGCAGCGCGTTCTAATGCATCAAGTATATTTACTGTAGCTTGCATAGTACCTTTTTCGTAGTTAAAAATATAATCTGAAACTTCGACGAAGCTTGCACCAGCGCGAGCCAAAACCACGCAATTATCCTTTGTAATATGATCGCCCATTGCTACGCATATTATATCTGTTTTCGAGCAATGCCCACTTATTAACGATGGGTCAGCATTTAAAGTAACGTAATCAATGCCTTTAGGTGAATCTTTAGATGCTCCGCAAGTAAGCCCAATAATAGCATCATCGCCAAGCTTTTCGCGCGCGCACTTTATCTCATCAGGATTTTCAAGCAATATTCCATCCGCGCCATAGCATTCAAAATCATCCATTTTGCCGCTAACGATAGCAACTATGCCTTGAGATTGCATCAATGGGACAAGGTCGGTTATGCGCTCTACCACTTTGCTATCGCTTGCATCACAAACGAGTTCTACCACATGCATGTTTTTCTCATAATCAGAAGTGCGATTAATTACCATAGCCATCTGGCGAAAGCTAGTTATGATCGCTTGCATATCTGAAAAATCATCTATCCGCACATAAATTCCGCATGGTGGGCTTGTGGGCTTATTTAAAGTCATAATATGCCATTCCCTTGATTTTACTTTAACAAAATATATACTAATATAAATGACAGACAAAATACTAGAAATCAAGAATTTACACGTAGAGTTTAAAACTCCGTCGGGAGATTTTCACGCCGTTAAAGGGGTTAGCCTTGATATAACGCGCGGGCAAACGGTCGCTATTGTTGGCGAGTCTGGTTCTGGAAAATCTGTTACTGCGCTCTCGGCTATGAAGTTACTGCCCTATCCCGCTGCATATCACCGCGAAGGATCATCGATTTTATTCGAAGGCGAGGAGCTTTTGAATAAGGGCGAAAGCTATATGCGCACTATTAGGGGGCAGCAAATCGGCATGATATTTCAAGAGCCTCAAAGCGCACTAAATCCGCTCCATACTATTGATAAGCAAATTGGTGAGGTTTTGAAAATCCATCAAGGAATGAGCAAGAACAAGGCTAGGGCTAGGGTTTTAGAGCTTCTCGATATGGTAGGGCTTCCCAACATTAAAACGCGGCTCAAAGCCTATCCGCATGAGCTTTCGGGTGGGCAAAAGCAAAGGGTGATGATTGCTATGGCTCTTGCGAATAATCCTGAGCTGCTCATTGCTGATGAGCCGACGACCGCGCTTGACGTTACTGTGCAAGCACAAATCCTTGAGCTGCTGGAAGATTTGAAAAAACAGCTCAACATGTCTTTGCTGCTTATCACCCATGACCTTAGCGTGGTTGAAAAAATGGCGGATAAAGTATGCGTTATGCGCCATGGGGAATTACTAGAGACTAATAATGCCAAGACATTATTTAAAAAGCCCCGCCACGAATATACGAAAATGCTGCTATCTACGCAGCCAAATGGCACGGCTCGCGCTGTAAAAACCACGGCTAAAACCCTTATTAGTGGCAATGATATAAAGGTGCATTTCCCCAATAAGAAGAATTTCTTCGGAAAGGCTATAAGCCATATAAAGGCGGTTGATGGCATTAACATAAACATAGCACGCGGGGAAACTCTTGGCGTTGTTGGGGAGTCTGGATCTGGCAAGACTACTTTGGGGCTAGCCGTTATTAAGCTGCTTGCTAGCACTGGTGATATTACATTTGACGGGCAGAATATATCTGATTTAGGGCGAAAAGATATGCGCCCACTTCGCTCGCATATGCAAATAGTGTTTCAAGACCCGTACGCTTCCTTGTCCCCGCGTATGAGCATTGCACAAATTATAAGCGAAGGGCTGAAACTCCACAAAACCAATCTATCTAATGATGAGCTTGATGATATGGTTGTTAAAGCTCTTGAAGATGTGCATATGAACCCTGACACGCGCCATCGCTATCCGCATGAATTTTCAGGGGGGCAGCGACAAAGAATTGCCATTGCGCGGGCGGTAGTGCTTGCGCCTGAATTTATTGTACTTGATGAGCCAACAAGCGCGTTAGATGTATCAGTGCAGGCGGAAATTGTTGATTTATTGCGCGAGCTTCAAGATAAACATAACCTGTCATATATGTTCATAAGCCATGATCTGCGCGTTGTTCGCGCGATGAGCCATAAAATATTGGTTATGAAAGACGGCAAGGTCATTGAAAGCGGAAAATCCGAGGATATATTTAATAACCCTACCCACGAATACACCAAAACACTTATTAACGCCGCTATGAATTTGAAGGTTGCTTAAAATACTTACAAATACTTTGCTTTATTATTTTGGGCATGTTAATAGTTTCGCAAGTATTATTTGATACTGTTAATTTTAAACAAATTAGAAAGAGGTGAACACTGTGGTCAGTGTGAGCGTTAGAGATAACAACGTAGATCAAGCTTTGCGCGTTTTGAAAAAGAAAATGCAGCGCGAGGGTATCTTCCGCGAAATGAAACTTCGTCGTCATTACGAAAAGCCTTCTGAAAAGAGAGCCCGTGAAGATGCGGAATCAATTCGACGTTGTCGTAAAATGGAACGTAAACGTCGCGATCGTGACGGATATTAGTTTTCCAGATAAATAAATAAAATAAAAAACTGCTACAAAATATTGTTAGCGGTTTTTTTTATTGTTATAACTTCACATTAATATGATAGAATTATCTACTACCCTGCATAAACAAGGATTTTAGCATGAAAAAAAATAACTCTATTCGTCTTTTGGTTTTTTTATGCCTTGCCATGCTCGCCGCTTATCCCGCTACGTCTTATGCACAAGACAATAATGAAAAATCAAGCTCACGAGAAATCGCCGCTAGCAAAAAGAAAAAAAAGGATGATAAAATCCATTGGGAAATCCATAAATCCATAACAAATATTTTTGAAACCAAGTTTCCCAAAAAATATAAATACAAAGTTTTTCCATTCCAATTCAATAAAGACACGGTCGCATTTACACTAGAAATAGTTGCATCACTAGATGAAAACAAATCCCAAAAAAAGGAGAAAAGCATATTGGTTAAAGCTCTTCAAACATTTGGAGAAGAGCTCTCATATAGGGAGGTCAAGGAATCCTTAGAAAGGGAGGTATATAAATATGAACAAGCAGCAAAAGCAATGGGTGGAAAATTAATAACCAACAAAGACGTAAAACATGATGGATTCCTAGGTAAAAACTTCCATATCTCATATAAATCAAAAGGGGTAAAGCAAAATTTAAGAATAGCCGTTTATATGACTAATTACTCAAAAGTTGAACAGGTTCTTAGTGGCCCTGCAAACACCATGTTTTCATACAAGTCAGAGGAGTTTTTCAACTCAATGGAACTGCATGACGGCATTACAAAAAAAGAAAACCCAATTGGCGTTGGATGGGTAGATTACACATCAAAAAACAATATATTCACTGCTGTGTTGCCGCCTAAAAATAGTGACTATACACCAGTGCTACCTAAATTTTCTGCCAACCCTAAACGCGGGAAAATGAGATTCCAAATTTACGACCCTGTTAGGATGAAAAATGTTCAATATAATATATACTCCTATAAAAATAATAAGAAATTTTCAAACAAACAAATCCAATCAATTTTGTTTTCTGGTCATATTTCAAAATTTGTTAAAAATGCAGGAGCAGATAACCTAAAAACCGAGAATACAGTGGTTGATGGCGTTACAACAATGAGGACAAAGTTAATTATAACCCCAACGGAAGAATTACCCGATATAACCACGGTATTCTTCGAAGCTAAGTACAAAGGCAATATACTTGTTATTCAAGAATTTTTATCTGGGAATGCGCACGCAAATTCGAAATTGAATAGAACATTGTTTTCCTTAATGAAATTCCATCCCGAAAAATATAAAGCGGTAGAAAAAGCGGTGGAATGATTATGGATTCCCGCGGCACTTCTTCGAAGTGCCGCGGGAATGACGTGGTGTATTTAAGGGGCGGCGGTGAGGAAGCTTGAAGTATCCACCGTGCTTGACGTGTCCATGCGGTAGATTTCTGATATTTCTGTTGCTCCGAGAGCGCGATTGTAAATGCGGGTGTCATCTATTGCACCATTAAAGTAACTAGATAGCCCAGTAAAAGACCCAATCAAGGCTTGGGAGCTATTTCCTGCATCCAACAAGGCTGCTTGCATATTTAAATCTGCTACACTATTGGCATACCCTGTTATATTAGAGCCATCATAAGACAATGCACTGCTATAAAAGCTCCCTAAGCTAATAATGCTGTCATTCAATATTTCAGCACCAGTGGTTTGAGTGAAATATGTTATATTATTTGCATCACCTGCAGCAAGAATCAATGTAGAGGATCCTGCGCTGCGTCTAATATTAACAAGCCGATCATCGAGAATGCCTGCTGCAATAGAAGTGGGGCTGAAAACTGACAATATTGTGATTGATGAACCTATCGCAGGTATATATAAATTACTTGCCCCTATTGCTACAAAATCATTCACTCCATCAAAGTTCAAAGCCTCGCCATTCTGCCCCGCCACGCTATCTGCCAAAGATAATCCGCCTTGTAGCGTTCCATCATTACTCTGCCCCGATCTATCATAGGCGGTTGTGTTGGTTGTCCATTCATTATCGAATGTCCAGTTACCGACCAAGCCATCATTAATAGGTGCGCCGTAATAGATTTGGGGGGCGATGCCGATGTCGGGCGTATCCGTATCCGCGCCGCTAGCCTGCCCCCACCAGTTATTTTTGGCGGATAACGCCGCCCCGTCCATATCTACGGCTAAATCCTCGAGCGTGTTACCAGCCAAAACATTATTACCAACGCTGCCCATTGCTCCGCCGCCAAGATCGGCATCAAACGTACCGCTTGTATCATCATAAATCGCTATGCCGTGCTGATCATTTGAGGTCGTTACGCTGTTTTGAACCTTGGCAGAAACACTGCCGCCATTTGCGCCATAAACATAAACACCAAAGCGGTTATTTTGCGCCGTAATATTATCAATTGTCACATTTTGCGCCGATGCTGCGCCGCCATTGGCTGTCACCACAATCCCATCACCGCTTGCGCCATCAATTGTGATGCCTGATACGGTGACATCATTGGCGGTAACGGTTATGCCGTCCCCCGCCGCATTGCTAATAACTGGAGCTGCGCCCGCCGCTTTGATTAAAGTCTCTTTTGGAGATTCGCCGTTTGCAGTGCTAAACCTGCCGCTATCATAGATAAAGTTAGAGCCAGAGCCGATTAGCTGCTGCCCTGTTTGGTTAAGGGCTATGCCCGCATTTTGCCCCGTATTTGTGCCATCTCCGCGATTAACATATATAATTGTTTGCGCCGAGGCCGCGCTTTGTGCGCCCGCCAAAGTGTTAAACGGGCTTTCCGCTGAGCCATCACCGCCGCCGCTGGCTGTATTATCAACATGCAAAACCTCTTGCGCCGTGCCTGTTGTCTGGTTAATCACAGCCACGCGCAGACCGCTGTCAATTACATTTTCGCCAGTTACAATGTCAATATCGCGCACTGGACTATCATCAAGGCGTGCATAAAGCCCGCGATCACGATAACTCTTTTTCTGCCCAAATGGAAAGCGGATAGTTGCTTCTAAAAAACCTTGAGAGCCGCGCTCATCATCGCGTTGAAAGCGAGCCCCAATTTGAATATCTGAATTTATATCCGCAGTAAAACGCGCGCGCCAGCCTGCAACATTCTCACTATTATCCCCGTCAAAATAATACCCCGCGCCATAAATCCGGAAACTATCCGTATGGGTTTTTAAAAACGGCACTTGATAACCAAACTCTATGTCAAAGCCGCCCAGCGGCTCTTCTGTGACTTTTCCATCCGTATCAACGACGATGCCTGTCCCAACCAAGGCCGCGCCTTGCGGATTGGTATTTGGCACATCAATTATACGTTTGGTAGATAATGGGATATATCCATTTACCAAAATATCAACGCTATCGCTTAACCATTCTGCGCCGATTGTGGCTTGGTAAAATGTAGAGTCTCGCGCCGTAATGCGGCGATCAATCCAGCCATGAGCGCCAATAACACCCTTAAAACCACCAAACTTTGTAATTTTTCGGTAGCCAACCCCTAAATTTCCCTCACGGTTATCTTGATTATCGCCCATCATACGAAGATCGCCATATAGCACCGATTTTTCATCTTGCATAAATGGCACCCAAAACTCGGTCATAGTAATAGCACGGTCTTGACTATAACGATGGTTAACCTCCGCGCGACCTTGCAGCCTCTCACCCGCCAAAGCAGATGAAGACATAAGAGTGATCATAATGGATATATTTAAAAGTAATGGGCGCATAACATTCATGACTATATACGTATGTTAGTAATATTGAAAGAGAGAGGGGGGGAATAATCACATACTTTCAATCACCCTTCTTAAGCTCGCTTCGTAATCTATATATTACAATAACTTATGGATGCTGAAATAAATTCAGTATGACAAATCTTTGATCTTGCAACAGCCTCATGTTACATTTTTTTAAGCCAAGCAACTTCCTCCGCACTTAAAAATGGTGACGTTTTTTCTACTACATTTTGTGAATACTGGGATAACCATCGTTTTTCTTTGTTATCAAGCATATCCATAACAATTAATTTTGGATCAAACGGCGCAAGGGTTACGGTTTCAAAGCATAAATCACCTTCGTTGCTGTTTTGCACCAGCACAATACTTTCAATGCGAATGCCGTACTCACCTTCTTTATAATAGGCAGGCTCATTAGATATAAGCATAGCTTCTTGCAGCTCACCTTCCCCGCGCGGTGAGAAATTAGAGCTAGACTCATGCACGCAAAGATAAACCCCTACTCCGTGACCTGTGCCATGCGCATAATCAAGCCCAGCATCTTGCAATGGCGCGCGCGCAAGAGCGTCAATATCTTTGCCAATTGTCCCCTTTGGAAAAACCGCATTAGCCAGAGCGATATGCCCTTTTAAGACCAGCGTGTAGCTTTCCTGCATTTCGCGAGTTGGATTTCCAATGGCAATGGTGCGGGTGATATCGGTTGTCCCCCAGCGATACTGACCGCCGCTATCGACCAGTAAAAGCCCGTCGCCCTGAATAGATTTATTGCTTTGCTCATTAGCTCTATAATGGACAATTGCCCCATGCTCTGCAAAGCCCGCTATTGTTGCAAAGCTAGCCCCTAGATATGCACTATTTTCCCTGCGAAAGCCTTCGAGTTTATCCTCTACCGATAGCTCGCTCATAGGCTCTTTGCTCTCATCTAGCCATTTAAGGAATTTAACCATAGCAATGCCGTCATGAATATGAGCTTCTCGCACTGCATCTTGCTCAGCGCTGGTTTTGATGGATTTAGGCAAAATGCAAGGATCTTGCCTATCTAATATATCAATATCAAGGCTTTCAAACCAAAGCGGGGCAGAAGAGCTATCTACCCAGATTTTACCCTTAATGCTTTTAATTCTTTGCGTGATTTCCTCAATAGGGAAAATGCGGATTTCATCATCTAAAATTTCAATATCTCGATTAATGAATAAATCAAGCGAACCATCCGCATATAGCAAAGCGTAAGATAAAACCAGCGGAGAGTAATCTATATCCCCTCCCCTAATATTCAACAGCCAGCATATAGAATCGCTCAAAGTAATAAGGCAAGCCGCACAGCCACACTCTTTTATATCTTTGGCTATAGCCTCCCTTTTTTCTAATGAGCTTTGCCCAGCGATATTATCAGGAAACACAGTAACGTTGGATTTTGGTTTATCGGGCTGATCGTGCCATATTTTATCAATAAGGTTAATATCCATGGGAACAAGCTCAATGCCGCCCGCTTTTTCTTTGATATTTTCTAGCTGTTTACTAGTATATAACCACATATCATAACCAATTTTATCACCTGCAATAGCATGATTAGATAGCCACTGCCCAACTGATATTTTTGTTATGTTATCAATGTGATATAGTTCGCTACCAACCTGATTCTTTAACTGTATGCTATATCGAGAATCACTTAAAACCGCGGCTTTATCCTGTAATATAATGGCTGCGCCCGCGCTTCCCGTAAAACCAGTTAGCCATGATAATCGCTCGGCATATGGGGCTAGAAACTCCCCTTGAAATTCATCGGTGCGCGGAATAAGGAAACCATCCAAACCATGTTTTTTCATTTCTTTTCGTAAATTCATAAGTCTTTCTTGATATCGCTTATTGTTTTCTGGCATGGTGTATCTCACATTAAATTTTTGAATCAAGGTTAATATTACTATGGCAAAGAGTACAGCGCATATCATTGTCTTTGGCAATGAAAAAGGTGGATCGGGTAAATCCACCACTGCAATGCATACGGCTATTGCTCTTTTAAGGCTTGGATACCGCGTCGGAACGATTGATCTTGATGCAAGGCAAGGAACACTTACGCGCTACCTTAAAAAGCGTTTTGATTTTATCACGCGCAATCACGAGCAATTGCCAAGCCCCGCCCATATGGCAATCCAGCGCAGCCAGCTAGAAAATACTAAAAAGCAACATATGGAAGAAGAGACATTTTTAATGATGGCTTTGGATGAGCTAAACCGTGTTTGTGACTTTATAATTATAGATACGCCCGGCACGGATTCGTTTTTAAGCAGGCTAGCTCATAGCTATGCCGATACGCTGATAACTCCCATGAATGACAGCTTTATTGATCTTGATTTATTGGCTGATATAGACATGAAAAACTATGATGTTGTTGGTCCTTCCATATATTCCCAAATGGTGGAAGAGCAGCGAAATATTAAGAAAGCTCGCAGCGGCAAAGCCATTGACTGGATAGTTATGAGAAACCGCATGACTCACCTAAGCACAAATAATAACAAAACCATAACCCGTCTCTTAAATGAAATATCAAAATTAGCAGGATTTAGACTCGCTCATGGTTTTGGGGAGCGCGTTGTATTTAAGGAAATGTTCCTAAAGGGTCTTACTTTGCTTGATCTTAAAGAGGATCAGGACGGGGGACTTACCTTGTCTCAAATATCAGCTCGCCAAGAAGTACGCAATTTAATCATGGAAATAAACCCCGATAACATAAAGAAAAAGGCAGCC
>JALSJP010000016.1 GCA_026989265.1 Micavibrio sp. | reverse complement strand
TCAACTTTAGGAGGCTCAATCTTTGGTTCTTCTTTAACAGGCTCAACCGCAGCGGGCGCAGGCTTAGCTCCGAATATAGCGGGCTTTGCTTTGCTTTCAGCCTTTGGCTCAGCTGCTGGCATTTCAACTTTAGGAGGCTCAATCTTTGGTTCTTCTTTAACAGGCTCAACCGCAGCGGGCGTAGGCTTAGCTCCGAATATAGGCGGTGCAGCTTTTTCTTTTGCTGGCGTGACTTCTTCGGCTTTAGGAGTAACAGAAGGTTTAGGGCTTGCTGAAACTGGTTTGGGAGTAGGTGCAGCACTTGCCTCGCTTGGAGGAGGAATTTCATTAGAAACTGCATGTATTTGCACAAGCGCACAAATTCCCGCATCGACTGGATTTACTGACGGCTTATTATTATCAACGAAACCATCATGAAGCGCAGCAATTTCCGCAGATGTTTCAACGGCGACATCAGAGCGCAACGCTGTCCATGTTTTATTAACCATTAAATCACGTAATTTAGTGATGGCATTGGCATGTTTAATAATAGCGTCATCAGATGGTGGCAGGGACATAAAGCGCGTTACGCGCATCGCCTTTGCGAACCCTGGGTTTGAGTAGAATACAGCGCAATCAACAACTGTTTCACCAAATGTGATTACCGCCTGCCCCTCTTTAAATCCACGCAATTTGTCATAGCTAGCGCGCGGACGCAATTGTACGCTTGCTTGTTTTGAGTCGCTATATGATCCAAATTCACTTCCGCCTGACATTTGAAATCCTGATACTTCCGTAACCATTGCGCTACCGACGGTTTTTTCAAAGAAATCCTTTGTATCAGTAGGGTCTTCCAGCTTACCAAATAATTTAATGTTACAGTTAGCCGTGATGGATTGCGCTTCCTCGCGCACACGTTTTTTCATCGAAGGCAAATCTTGTCCCGCGAAAACAAGCGAGAAACCAAGTGATCTAGCCTGAGCCGCCATAACCGCCATACCTTCGGCGACATAGTAACCGACCTCATCAAATACGGTCATAAATGGAGTTGATGAATGGGTGGGTTTATTTTCAATAACAGTTTCAGAAGTACCCTCAACCGTTGAACCAAGGGCAGAACCCATCATACCCTTAATGGAAGCAGATACAATTTTACCAAGATTTGCGATCTCATCGCCTGATTTTTCAAGAGCAGGAACAAGCACGACCAAAATGCGCCGATTTAAAACGATATCAACCATATCGACGTCGGCTGCTTGTGTATCAAATATATATCCGTAATCATCACCCAAAGATTGGAGTGAGCGCGTGAACTGCATAGCCAAATAGCCATGTTGCTGGCTGGCTGTTTCAGTATTTACTTGCGGAGTATCAGGGCCAGGAGGTTTTACCTTACCATCATCATCATATGCATCGCCAACAAATCCCGGGAGCGTATCAAGATACCCAACCATGCCCGCTAATATCTCTTTTGGCACAGCCTCATCGCGAGATAACTTAATAACATTATTAAGAGATAGATAATCACGAATAGTTCGCACAGACATCGGAATTTCTTGGTTATCACGTTTCCATGTTAATGCAGGCATCATCGCGCCAACAAGGGAGACCGCGCGCTCTTTCCACATAGCGTTATCACCGCCGCCATCAGGCATCAAACTAACTAGCATATTTGTAAGATATGAAGCAGAACCCGAAGAAAATGGATTCATTGTATTTGATGGCGCGGCAGTATCAGAGTTACCCGTCATATAGTTCAAAACAAGCAAATCATCATCACGACCAAAACGGCGCACCAATGATGAAAGAGATGACCAAAGGTCGGTGTCTGCTTTACCATCTACATAAACAAAGCCAGACCCCCAAGACATAGCGTTACTTACAAGGGATTTCAGCCCCTCGGTCTTACCAGCGCCAGTTGTTCCAAGATAAAGAAAGTGAGTTCTGATATCGGAATTTGTAAACCAGACCTCTTCGTTACTATCCTCGGCATTACCAAGATATAAAATGCCCTCAGCCTTGCCGCTTTTGCCATTACGACCATTATTGGGATCGGCGTGTTTAGACCTAAGGGGTAGTTTAAAGACCAAGCCTTTATCGCGAGTATTTAGCCATAAAAAATATAGCAACATGACAACTAATATTAAATCAGCAAAAGCAAGCGCCCAATCATTAATAAAAATAGCAACAGCAGGAATTATAAATAGCGCAGTTGAGTAAGTAGTGCCTGCCAGAGCATCAGCAATTCGCACGCTAAGCGGGCGGATATCCCGCAAGATAGCCTCATGTTGATGTTCATATTTTTTCTGGTTTAATGCCATTTAATTAAGACTACCTTTAAATATTAACGATTGCTCAAAAAATCATCGGCAGAAATAGCAACGCCAGATGAGCCACTAGAAGGCGCATTTGAAGCTCTGTCATTATATTCTACAGTGTTTAAATTATTTGAAGCAGAAAAAATCCATATAATAATCAGTATAGCAACTAGTGATAACGATAAAACAGCGCCTATTTTATTGTCCTTTGCGTTAGATTTTTGTGCTGTCAAGCTTTCGGGATTATTGTCTGCTACATTGGTTTGAACAGGTATGTTTTGCAAAGCGCTAGATATCTCCATCAAAACAGCTACTGAATCTTGCTTATCGCTAAAACTTGCAATTTCATCTGCTTTATCATTTTCAATTTTTGAAATAAGCACAAAGCTTTTCGCTTTTTTATCTTCTTTGATCGTGAATGAAGCTGATTGCGCTTGCTCTAAATCCATTTGCCAAACAACAGGCATTTGTGCATTTGGTAGTGAAACAATAAGTTTATTGCCTATAATTGTTATGCTTTTATCATTAGTTTTTGTCATGTTTTTATCTCTATTATATTATTAAAATATTTGCTTATACGGCTTTTTTAACGCCGCGTTTCTTTGAATTACTGTAGTCTAATTGAGGAATAGGACGAGCCATTAATGACCCCATATATTCCTGAATTGTTTGCAATGCACCCTCAACTTTAGGGACAGGTATTGGTCTTCTTGTTAGCCGCTCTACCTTAAAATGTGACATTGCGCCAAGGGCTTCCATGTGGAAAGACTGCCGCCCCATATTATTCATCGGATACCAAAGCGTGCGATCATGGGCGCGAAGCCATACAAAAGTTGCAGGAGCAAGGACTCCGCCTTCTTCACGTGTATATTGCAGAGCGCGAAGCATTGCCGTTGTTTCAAATGCATGGCGGTTGGCTTGCGCTAAAGTTTTACCAGCTAGTTTTTTATCTTTAAGAATGCTGCGAGCTTCTGATAATAATTTCCTATCCTTAGATAGTTTTAGTCCATCTTTCATGCTCCAGCATTTAGCTAGGCGTGCAAGAAAATCATCCGACTTCTCTCTTTGTCTTGATGATTTTAGGCAAAATGCCGCTAAAAGAACTTGCTTATAATCAGCTAATTTACTAGCTCCGCGCCAAGGTTTCCCAAGCTGTTTTATAAAGGCTTTTGATGCGCTTGCCTCATCAATTTTACCATCGGGGATTTGAATATTATTAAATGCAAGCCATTCCTCAGGTCCTAAAGCCTCAGCAAAAAGAGGTAGCTCCACAGGAACGGGGGCGCCTGGTGGGCGCGGCGGCTGCGTTGATGGGTTAAACTTAACAAAGGGAGATATAACAGGAAAAGTCTTGGACTGAGCCTCTATAAGATCCTCAAGACTCATTCTTTTTCTATATTGAGTTCTTGGTCCTTTAAATATACACCATAATGCGCCCAAGGAAAATAATATTACTACAGGGATGCGCAAAGGCTGCATTGCAAGTGCAGTAAAATAGGAAAGATGCTCATATTTTAGTTCCTCTTTTGAATATTTTAAAGTTGCACCTAGCCCATCATGAAAATTATATTCCCGCCCCTTAAAGGGAATCGTGTAATTATCGCCGACAAACCATGAAATGAACCACATTTCACCATATTTTATCCAGCGCACCACCTCACGTACTTCTACTGCGTAAAAATACCAAAATATCCATAGTAAAACAGCAAGTATGAAAAGCATAATTGCCCAACCAATACCGCCTTCATATAATGTATCGCCTGATTGTTGTCCGTTACTCACAATTTTAAATCCATTAAGTTTATAAAATATACCAAAAGGTAATTTAACAGAAAATACTATAAAAAACCAACAGTTAAAGATTATTTAATGTGACATGATAATAATAAATTTTATGCTAGACAAATAATTACCATTCGTATAGATAGTTAATTCGCTAATTATAGCTAGCCGTAATAGCTCAGTTGGTAGAGCAGTTGATTTGTAATCATCAGGTCCCGAGTTCGAATCTTGGTTACGGCACCATCCCCCCCCGTTATTTAGCTATTTTGGTATAATTTTGCACCAGCATAAAGCTCCACAATTTTTGTTTGCACAATTGTTTCAAAATAATGGCACATATATTGCTTTGTTAAGACAAAATGGAGAGGGAAAATGGCAAGCATTAACCAAAGCACAAATATTTACCAAGTAAAAAATGAGCGCATGGGCGGGTTTATTCCATCTTGGGATATATCAAAAAATACGCCAAAGCAAAAAAGCTTTGATGATGTTTTATCATCATACAGCCCCTTGCCTGAAAAAGTCGAGATAACTCCTAACTCAAATGACAAGAAATTTGGGTTTCTGGATATTGTTGATATGGTAAATCCGTTACAACATATTCCCATTGTAAACATGGCTTATAGGTCAATTACAGGTGATGAAATCAAGCCTATTAGTAAAATCATTGGCGGTGGGATTTTTGGCGGAGCTATCGGTGTGGCAAGTAGCATTGCAAATGTAATTATAGAAGAAGAGACAGGTAAGGATTTAATCGGTAATATCACATCTTTCAATGGAATGAGCAAAAAAGAATTAGATGAATATAAAAAATCTGAGAGCAAAGCGCATGAGTATAAGCGCGTGGAAATAGCGCAAGGACGCACGGCAGGAACTATTGTAGTTTACACTTGACCTTAAGCGCTGTTAGCTGCTCCGGCCTTAGGGGCGAGGTCTAAGTAAAATAAATCTTGCATATCTCTCCTTCTAAAAGGATAGTTAATCATATTTTGAAACTATTCAAACCATTAGCGCGAATATAATTTTTAGAACATGTTCATTAAAAACCAAATACAAATATAAGGAATTAACTTTGATAAATAAAACCATATGCTATTTAAGCTTATTTCTATCAATATTTTTATATTCCAATATATGGTCATATAATGCCAAAGCCTCGGGCGCGGATAAAGATCAATATACAAGCGTAGAGATAATAGCAGGGCAAACGCCACTACTTCCAAATAGCGAAATAGTCATAGCAACAGAAATAAAGCTAGCCCCTCACTGGCATGTATATTGGGAAAATCCCGGAGATTCTGGTCTGCCTGTTAATATAGAATGGGATGCTCCCGATGGGTTTGAGTTTTCGAAAATATCTTGGGCAACGCCTAAAAAAATCTCATATGGCGATTTAGTTAATTATGGCTATTACGATAAAGTTACACTTCTGCAAACGCTTAAAACGCCTAATACGCTGCCAGATGAAATCACAGCAAATATATCTATGCTTATTTGTAACGAGATATGCATCCCCGAAAATCACAGCATCTCTATGAATTTGAATAAATTAAATAATCAAGATAACAGCTCTTATATTAAAGCAGCGCAAGATAAGCTCCCTCAAAAACTAAATGGGGAATTTGAATATTTCGAGAAAGATAATAATCTTATTATCTCCCTAAAGCCTGATGATATTTCAATATTAAATGGTAAAATTGAGTTCTTCCCACTTGATTGGGGGGTTATCAAAAATTCTGCCATGCCAGATGTAAAAACAAATGGTAGTAAAATTATAATTACTCATGAGCGCGGGGATCAGCCATTATCAGAAATATCAGAATTAAAAGGTCTTATAGTCATTGACGATAAGCTTGGTTACTCTATGACTGCGCAGCCAATAATAAATTCAGCAGTAATAAACAATGAAATACCGCAAGAAACCACGCCAAGAACAAACAAAATCACATGGATGACTGCGATATTATTTGCCCTATTTGGTGGATTAATTTTAAACCTAATGCCATGTGTTTTCCCTATTTTATCAATGAAGGCCCTGTCATTAGTAAAAATGGGTGAAAAGGAAAATAAACATGCCCGCATGCATGGCATAGCCTACACCCTTGGCATTGTCTTAAGCTTCATTGCTATCGGGGCGGCGCTCATAATATTAAAAGAAGCGGGAACTGCCGTTGGCTGGGGATTTCAATTGCAAAACCCGATTGTTGTTGCCGTTCTTGCTTATTTACTTTTCATAATCGGACTTAATTTAATCGGATTTTTTGAGTTTAGCTTTGGGCTTGGAGGCAATATTGGCAATAAGCTAACTCAGGGGAAATCCTTAAGCAGCTCATTTTTCACTGGCACTCTTGCAACAATAGTTGCCACGCCATGCACCGCTCCATTTATGGGCGCAGCAATGGGATTTGCACTAACTCAAAGCCCAATAGTCAATATAACCATTTTCGCAGCACTCGGCTTTGGGCTTGCACTGCCATATCTGCTATTATCTTACATTCCATATCTTAGAAAAGCATTACCCAAACCAGGCGCATGGATGAATACATTCAAACAATTCCTTGCTTTTCCTATGTTCGCATCAGCCATTTGGCTTGTCTGGGTATTAAGCCAGCAATCAGGCTCTTACGGGGTATTACTTGTATTGCTAGGAATGCTTGCTATCGCATTTTGCGTATGGCTTTCACATTTAAAAAGCAAAAATATAGCTAGAAAATTAACATCAGTTCTTTTAGTGATGTGCTTAGCCCTGCCAATTTTCAGCCTATTTTATATAAAAACAACGGATATAGCGCACAAAACATCACAAGAATTTGGCAAGGCGTTTTCTAACGAAAAATTATCAGAGTTACTAAAGGGTGATGACCCTATTTTCGTTGAGATGACTGCCGCTTGGTGCATTACATGCAAGGCTAACCACGCGGTTGCTATTAATATTGATGCAACAAAGAAACTATTTAAGGATAATAATGTCCAATATTTAATTGGTGATTGGACGAATCATGATGATGTCATTACTCAATATTTGGCTAGTTTTAACAGGAACGGCGTGCCTTTATACATATTATATCCTAAGCGTGATAATGACACAGGATTACGACCTGAAACGGTAATCTTGCCACAGATACTAACTCCATCCACTTTAAAAGATGCTATAAGTAAATAGACACTTGTCAGAATCACTATTTTTCGATTACTATATCTATAGTAAAAACTAATGGTAGAGTCCGTGTCTATACAAAATAGAGTAAAATTAGATAACAAAATACCTCACTTTGACCATGATGAGTCAGATATTGCGCGATGCGCTATTTCTGAAGACGGCGAAATAATTTATGCAAGTAATGCTTTCTACCAGCTTTGCGGCATAGAAGAGGGCGATCTTAACAATGCGTTTGATATATTCATATTCTCTGACGAAGCCTTAAATGATAGCCATGATATATCATCCCTGCCCGCTGGCGATCATGATATTCATATAAAGGGTAATCCAATAATAACAGAGTTCAATTTTGACTGGGTAACAATATCAAATGATAAGCGCTATCTGATTGCATCAAGCGCAAGCGACAATGTTGCTAATAACACAGACAATGATTTAAACAGCCTAATCTCACAAATAAGCCGCAGTGCCGCGCGCATCGAATCTAAATCAGATAATATTATCGATATAAATAGAGATAATGAAGATTTCGCAGAATTTGTGGCTATGTCTAATGATATTATGATTATCACAGATCAGCAGGGCAACATAATCACTACTAATGATGCTTTTTTGCAAAATTTTGGCTATGTGTCCGCAAACTTAAAAAACACGTCCATATTAGACCTTTTCGATGATGAAGATAAGCACGAAATCCGAAGCACTATGCAAAGCCTTGCAGATGATGACACGCCCGCTGACCAAGTAATTGACTTTACCTCCCGCGTTTTAACAGGGTCAGGGCATAATCACCGCTGGGTTAAGTGGCGACAAAAACAT
Organism: Micavibrio sp.; assembly: GCA_026989265.1. Classification (GTDB taxonomy): domain Bacteria; phylum Pseudomonadota; class Alphaproteobacteria; order Micavibrionales; family Micavibrionaceae; genus UBA1672. The sequence continues at coordinate 161,694 of JALSJP010000016.1, read as the reverse complement.
GTTAATGGCAAGATATACTCATTCGGTCAAGATATTACAGATATAAGGTCTCAGCAAAATAACTTACAACGCAGGCAAAAGCAATTATCCGAAGCAGAATCAATTGGACATATGGGTCATTGGCAATGGTTAGTGGGCGATGAAAATATATCATGGTCAGAAGAAATCTTCCGAATATTTGGCGTAGATCAACATCAATTCAAACCAAATATTAATGCATTAATAGAGCTAATACATAAGCGTGATTTGGGGCGCGTAGTACAAGTATTCCAACGCGCAATTATCGAAGAAAAAAATTATGATATGGAGTTTCGTATAATTCGCCCTGGCGGAGATGTCCGTTTTATAATGTGTGATGGCAGATGTGAAAAAGATGAAAATGGCGAGGTAATCGCTCTATACGGAATTATGCAAGACATGACCGAGCGCATGTTATATGAGCAAGAATTACGCCAAGCAAAGGACGCATCAGAGCAAGCATATGCCGCAAAATCTCGTTTCCTTGCTAATATGAGCCATGAGCTGCGCACGCCGTTAAATGCTATAATTGGCTTTTCTGAAATGATTGAATCCCAAATGCTTGGTCCTATATTTAATGAAAAATATCTTGAATATGCGACAAGCATAAAAGACAGCGGGAAGCATCTGCTTGATTTAATAAGCGACATACTCGACATGTCCAAAATAGAAGCAGGAAAGCATATTCTTGACCCTGAAGAGGTTAATATAAAAGACATAATAGACCGCGCAACTCATATGATAATAGGAAGAGCGCAAGAGCAAAATATTTCGCTACGCACTAGCAATGTAGAAAACAGCGACATTGATATCATTGGCGACAGAAGAGCGTTAATACAGATATTTCTTAACCTCCTATCTAACGCTGTTAAATTCACACCAGAACAAGGCACTGTTTGGATTGAATGCTATAAAAGAGACGATTACATATCCTTAAAAATATGTGACACAGGCATAGGAATTCCGCCAAATAAGCTAGCATCTGTTTTGCGCCCGTTTGAGCAAGCCTCATCACAATATACGCGCGACCACGAAGGAACAGGGCTAGGGCTTTCAATTACAAAAAAACTGATAGAGCTTCATGGCGGCTCTATATCTATTGAATCATCCGTTGGAGCAGGAACAACAGTCAGTGTACGCCTTCCTTATGTAGCCACCGAAACTTAATGATTTAAAACGGAATTATTATAATTTTCTGCATCTAAACATGCTTGCAAACCCTGCTTATAGCTTTCATATTTAAGTGTAATACCAAGCTCTTTTTTCATTTTATCATTACGCACGCGCTTATTATCTGCATAAAAGCTTTGATGTATTGGCGCTAAATCCACTTTATCAAATGGAATAAGGGGCGGGGATTCTAAATCCAGTAACTTACAAGCGTAATCAATAACTTCATGGCTTGGCACTGGCAAATCATCACAAATATTATATGCCTCGCCAGCATTCACATTAAGCATAGATGCGATTAGTGATTGGGTTAGGTCTTCTACATGAATGCGATTAAAGTAATGTCCTTTTTTATCAATACGGCGTGCAATAACAGAACGAACAGAATCAAGGGCGCTTCTCCCTGGTCCATAAATCCCAGCAGAGCGAAATATATGAACAGGAAGACCATGAGATTTATACAAAGATAGCCACTGTTTTTCAACTTTCATACGCCGAGAGCCGCGCTTTGTTGTTGGGCGAAGTTCCGAATTTTCATCAACCCAGCCACCACCCCTATCGCCATATGCGCCAGTAGTAGACAAATATCCGACCCACTCTAATTTGGGCAAGTTTAATATATCTTGCGCATGAAGGTTAAATGTAGGATCGCCATCATTTGATGGGGGAGTTGATATAAGCACATGAGTAACATCTTTAAGTGCATTAACTGGGTCTGCTAATGGCATATCGCAATCAAATAAATAAGCATTAACGCCCCTTGCTCTAAGCTCTTTTCTTCTGTCAGAATCGCGAGTAGTACCAGAAATCCGCCAGCCCCCCGCCTGCATTAACTCATGACCAAGATAATCACAGCTATAACCATATCCAAAACAAAACAAGTGCTTTTCCATATTTAAGACATAGCTTTCTCGTAGCTCGGAGAAGGAGCAAAATTAGGAACGCGCTCATCAAATATATATTGAAAAGCCGTGCGGGATTTTATTTTTTCATACCATTTGTGGGCAATCTCATGCTGCTCCCACGGCACATCACCCAAATAGTCAATTGTGGAAAGATGAGACGCGGCTGCTATATCAGCAAGTGAAAAGAAATCCCCGGCAAGCCACTCACGGCGCTCAGTCAAAAACCCTATATAATCAAGGTGATAATGTATATTAGCCCGACCAGCGCGAACAGATGGACCATGCGGATCGCCTAAATGAAGGATAGACTTCATCAGCTTCTCACCAACAATATTATCCGTGACTTCTCTATTGAATTTACGGTCAAACCAATTTACCAAACGCCGCGTTTCCGCGCGCTGCACTGGGTCATACCCTATTAAATTTGTTTCGGGATATACCTCTTCCAGATATTCACAAATAACTTGAGAATTAGATAATATAGTCCCATCCGACTCAACCAATAACGGCAGGTCACCTGCAGGATTCATGGCCAGAAACTCTGTTCTACGCTCCCAAGTTTTTTCAAGCTCAAGCTCAAATGACAAATTTTTCTCTCTCAAAGCCATTCTAACTTTGCGTGAAAAAGGGTTCAGCCAAAAATGAAATAAGGTTCTCATATGTGCAGTCTAACTAGATATATAAAAAATTCAATCTCAAAGACTGAAATTTATGTAATTTAATGCCTAATGCTCATGATCGTCGTCATCATGAGGCTCTTCTGCCTCGATATCGAGCATTTCTTGCGCCATATAAAACCCAGCAGGGGTATAAGCAGCAACAGCAAGCAATAGCACAATAATTCCGCCAATAAGCCCCAAAGACTTAGCCGTCATTCTTTGTAAAGTTTCATCTTTGTCAACAAAATGATGCTTAAATGCACCAAGCATATGCACGCCAATAAGTAAGAGCAGCGCGATAGATGATATTTCATGAATTTCACCAAATAACTCAGACATATCTTTGTCTTTTTGCACCAATGCGGGCAAATCAAACAGCCCAAAAAAGCTAACAGCATATCCGCCAGAAGACGACATAGCCCAACCTGACAGAGGAACTACAAGAATAGCCAAATATAGCAATGCATGCGTTAAATGCGATATGGCTTTCTCCCAAGCCTTATGAGAATGCAAAGATTTTGGCTTGCGCTTCATAACATGCCACAAAATGCGCAAAAATGTTAAGGCAATGACAACCGCTCCAAGAGCTTTATGCAGGTCATATAATTCATATTTGAAAGTGCTTTTATCAAGTTCGGTCATATAAAAACCAACCGCTAGCAGCCCCAATATCAATAGAGCAGTTATCCAATGTATTAATTTAGACAGTAAATTATAGGAATTGTTATTTGTTTCGTTCATCCGAACACCCTTTCATACATTGAAACAGCAGAATAAGAGCCTAAAATAGCAATTATCCAGTTTAAAATGCCATATTTCCATTTAATATATGGATCATTAAGCATGTCTTCCTTACTAACATTGCGAAGGATAAAATACAGCAACATTAGCCCTAAACAAAACCCGCCTATAAATCCTAAAATCCCTGCAACGTAAACCATTGTTTTTTTACCTTATATATAGTAATCCTAGCCACATGATTTTATACCATATTATATTACTAGCAGTCATTCAAGGACTAACAGAATTTCTACCCGTTAGCTCCAGCGGGCATTTAGGTCTGTTCCATTGCTTCACCGATCAGTGCGAGCATTGGGATGCTGACAATCTTACAATGGATATAGCCGTTCATGTAGGTACGCTTTTATCTGTGCTTTTATATTTTTGGCGCGATGTTATTAGCATGATGCTTGGCGCAGCAGATATAACCACGGGCAAGGTTAAATCCAATAATTCCCGCCTTACATTATATGTGATTATTGGATCAATCCCCGTTATTATAGCGGGCTTTATCTTAAATATGTTCGAACCTGACTGGCTTAAAACGCTTCATGTTATCGCATGGGCAACCATTATTTTCGGCATTATTTTATGGTGGGTAGACACCAAATCCCCATCAACGCGCGAAGTAAAAGACTTAACATTTAAAGATGCGCTTTTAATAGGGCTTGCCCAAATGCTAGCGTTAATACCAGGGACTAGCCGCTCGGGAATAACCATGACTGCCGCGCGCTTCCTTGGCTTTACCCGCAAAGAAAGTGCGCGCTACTCAATGTTACTCGCCATGGTAGCCATAAGTGGTGCAGGCACATTAATGGGGTTAAGCCTTCTTGAAGGCGGCGATTTATCACTTGGCTTGGACGTGCTTATCGCTGTGGTTTTCTCATTCATATCTGGATTAATAGCAATTTCGGTTATGATGAAATATCTGGAAAAATCCACCTTTACAATATTTGCAATATACCGTGTAATATTAGGAACTATATTGCTTGGCTTGTTATATAGTGGATATATTGGTTAATAAAGTTACTTTAGTATCACCGTAGTTTTTTTCATTATCAATTATAAAACCATCTACTGGTGTGTAGTTATAATATTTTTCACTCTCACAAACTATCCAGCATTCCTTCGATAGCCAATCGCCTGTCATTAATAATTTAAGAGCTTTATCAATAAAGTTTTTGTTATAAGGAGGGTCAAGAAAAATGAGGTTGTACGCTTTTTCATTATCTGTACGTACAGGCATTTTCAAAGCATCTTTAAGGGTGAAATCACAATCATTCATAGCCCCAAGAATTTCAACATTTTGCCTAGCTAAATCCAAAGAAATGCGTGCCTTATCCATAAAAGTAACATGAGTAGCCCCGCGAGATAACGCCTCTAACCCCAGCGCGCCAGTGCCGCAAAACGCATCAAGCACTCTTGCATTATCAACTGCCCCGCGTGAACCAAGCATATTAAATATTGCGCCGCGGATTTTATCGCTAGTGGGGCGTATGTCTTTGTTTTGAGGAGCCATCAGCTTACGCCCGCCAAATTTTCCAGCAACAATTTTCATTATTTATCACTTTTTTTGTATTTTCTGGTACTATTTGATGGGTTTTTACGCTTTTCTTGGGTTTTAGAAGAGAATTTTTTGAATTTTTCAGGATTTCTGCCAAATGTACGCTTTTTATCCGCATCATCGCTTTGTCGCTTTAAGGTAATATTATTATCCTCAAAATATTGAGATATATGGCTTTTCATCACCCCAATACTAACCTCACTAACCGCGCCACGCTCCATCTTACCAAGGGTAAATGGGCCATAATCGGTGCGGATAAGCCGCGTGACTTTAAGCCCCAAAGCCTCCATAACCCGCCTGATTTCTCGGTTTTTACCCTCACGCAATGTTATAGATATCCATGAGTTAGCCCCCGCATTCTCGCGCCCTTCTGGCTGCTCTTCTAGCTTAGCCTCAATAGATTTATAGCGCACGCCCTCAACCGTAATCCCACTTTTAAGGCTAGCAAGGCGCGTAGGGTTGACCTTTCCATTGACACGTACACGGTATTTCCGCTTCCACCCTGTATCGGGAAGCTCTAAATGGCGCGATAGACCGCCATCATTAGTAAGCAATAACAAGCCCTCTGTATTTAAATCAAGGCGACCAACGCTAACCACCCTTGGCAGGTTTTTCGGCAGCTCATCAAATACAGTCGAGCGCCCCTGCTCATCCTTATGAGTGGTCACAAGCCCTGGCGGCTTATGATATAAAAACAGGCGTGTTTGCTCTCGTGATGGTAACACTTTACCATCAACCACCACTTTATCACTAACCATGATATTTAATGCAGGCGAATTTATCACCTTGCCATTAACTTTAACGCGGCTCTCAGCAATCCAACGTTCGGCTTCACGGCGTGAACATATGCCAGCCCTTGCCATTACCTTTGCAATTCTATCGCCTTTGTGCTTTTCTTGTTCCATGAATAATTCCTTTACTGACAAAGACCATAGACTTATGCGCGCCGCAATGGAAGAGGCAATCAATGCCGCTCTTCGCGCAGAAGTGCCAATCGGCGCAGTTATAACAGATGAAAGCGGCACGATTATTGCAAAATCAGGCAATGCCACGCGTGAATTAAATGACCCCACCGCACATGCGGAAATATTGGCAATCCGCCAAGCTTGCGAAAAAGCAGGGGCGCAGCGCATACCAAATACAACGCTGTACGTCACGTTAGAGCCTTGCGCCATGTGCGCGGCGGCGATTTCCTTTGCCCGAATAAAACGGGTAGTATTCGCAGCGCAAGACTTTAAAGGCGGAGGGGTTTTGCATGGCGGTAAATTCTATGAACAGACCACCTGCCACCATAAACCAAGCGTAGAGAGCGGCTTAATGGCGCAAGAATGCGGACAAATATTAAAGGATTTCTTTAAATCCAAGCGCTGAATAAATATAAAATTCGCCGTAAAATCATAAAGCACGCGACTGCGGGCTCGGCGACGATTCGCCGTAAAATCACAAAGCACGCGACTGCGGGCTCGGCGACAATTCGCCGTAAAATCATAAAGCACGCGACTGCGGGCTCGGCGACGATTCGCCGTAAAATCACAAAGCACGCGACTGCGGGCTCGGCGACAATTCGCCGTAAAATCACAAAGCACGCGACTGCGGGCTCGGCGACAATTCGCCGTAAAATCACAAAGCACGCCACCCAATATCACGGCGGCAAAAACCTTGATCCCAATTAATAAGGTCAACAGCTCTATAAGCTTGCTCTTGCGCTTTCGCAATATTTGAGCCAATGGCAGTAACTCCAAGAACGCGCCCACCAACGCTTATAATATTACCGTCCCCATCCTTTGCAGTTCCAGCATGAAACACATGTACGTCTTTTACTTTGTTAGCTTGGTCTATCCCCTTAATGATCGTGTTTTTCTCATAAGCAGCGGGATAGCCTTTTGCCGCCATAACAACGCATATAGCAACATCATCTGACCAGCTTATTTGATCCTTAACTTCATCCAAACGACCTTGCGACCCTGCAAGTAAAATTTGCGCTAAATCGCCCTGAAGGCGCATCATAATTGCCTGACACTCAGGATCACCAAAGCGTACATTATGCTCTAGCAATGTAGCAACGCCGTCTTTAACCATAATTCCTGCAAATAATACTCCAGTAAAAGGGCAGCCTTCCGCCGCCATGCCCGCTATTGTTGGCTCTATAAGATTTTCAATAATTTGACGCTCAATATCATCATTCATGAAATGAGCAGGGCTGTACGCGCCCATGCCGCCAGTGTTTAAGCCCGTATCACCTTCGCCTACGCGCTTATGATCTTGCGCGGAAGTTAGCGGCAGTATCGTTTTTCCATCAGCCAGAGCGAAAAAGCTTACTTCCTCACCTTCGAGAAATTCTTCAATTATAACCTCATGACCTGCTGCGCCAAAGCTATCACCTGACAGCATATCGCGCGCCGCTTCTATTGCTTGACCTTCTGTCTCACAAATAATAACGCCTTTACCAGCCGCAAGCCCATCTGTCTTAACAACAATCGGCAAGCCCGCACTTTCAATAAATTTTTGCGCCTTATCAAGCTCAGTAAAACGTCCATATTTAGCCGTAGGGATATTATATTTAGCGCATAAATCCTTCATAAATCCTTTAGAGCCTTCCAGCTGCGCCGCTTTAGCAGATGAGCCAAAAACATTGATATTAGCCGCATTCATGGCATCGCCAAGCCCATCAACTAACGGATTTTCAGGGCCCACAACGACCAAATCTATTGATTTTTCTTTGGCAAAATTAACCAGCTCTTCTATTTGGTCAACCTTAATGGGAACACATATCGCGCTATCTTCTATGCCCGCATTGCCTGGCGCGCAATATAAAGCCTCACAGCTATCAGATTGAGCCAATTTCCACGCCAAAGCATGCTCACGACCGCCTGATCCAACTAATAATATCTTCATTATTTTATGCCTTTTTGAATATGAATTACGCCATATTCATAGCAACGAAAACTTAAGAATACAAGGTTTCTATCAATCATCACCAAGTGATATTAGGCTAGCATTTCCGCCAGAAGCAGTTGTATCGGTAGTGATAAGCTTTTCCACGGTAAAACCACGCAAATAATGAGGCCCACCCGCCTTAGGGCCAGTGCCAGACAGCCCCATGCCACCAAATGGTTGCACCCCAACGACCGCGCCCGTCATAGAGCGATTTATATATATATTACCAACATTAATCACGCTTGAAATTTTGTCATGCATAGATTTAATACGGCTATGCACACCAAGTGTAAGACCATAGCCAGTATCATTTATTTGCTTTAAAACCTTATCAAGATCATTCGCATCATATCTAATTATATGCAAAACCGCGCCGAATACTTCTTCTTGTAAAATATCAATATGCGGAATTTCATAAGCTATTGGCGCAAATAATTGGCTATTATTGGATGTATCATTGTCTATATTTGACTTGGCAATAAAAATACCCTTTTGCTCAAGATATTCCACATGGCTATCAAGGCGTGATTTTGCCGCTTTATCAATAACATAACCAATATCAGTAGATATGCTGGAAGGGTCTCCAACATTAAGCTCAGCCATTGCCCCTTTCAAAATAGAAATGACATTATCGGCAATATCTTCTTGCAAATATAGCACCCGCAAAGCCGAACATCGCTGTCCCGCACTACCAAATGCACTGGATATAACGTCATCAACCACTTGTTCTGGCAAGGCGGAGCTATCAACAATCATCGCATTTTGCCCGCCTGTTTCCGCGATTAATGGCACAATAGCATCATTATGAACGACCAAGGTCTTTTGTATATGCTTCGCCGTTGCGGTAGAGCCTGTAAATACTACGCCTGAAACATCGCTATGGGCGACTATTTCACTGCCAAATACTCTGTTTCCAATTAAAAGATGCAGGGCTGCGGGCGGCAATCCCGCCTCTAGCATAAGCCCAAAGACGCGAGTAGCAATATAGCGCGTTTGGGATGCTGGTTTTGCAATAACAGCATTACCAGAGGCAAGCGCGGCAATAATTTGCCCCGTAAATATAGCTAAAGGGAAGTTCCACGGGCTAATGCAAACAAAGACTCCGCGCCCTTGCAATATTAAGCGATTAGTTTCGCCAGTATATCCTTGCATTTCTGTGCCGTCTCTATCGAAATCTTCTCTAGCCCTTGCCGCGTAATAACGGCAAAAATCAACTGCTTCGCGCAATTCATCATATGCATCGGGAATGGTTTTACCCGCTTCATGAACTAAAATAGCGATTAATTCATTAGTATTTTGCTCTAAAACATCAGAAAACCGCTCAATTGCCTTGCTTCTCTCCTGTACGTCTTTTGCGTTCCAACTATTAAAACCCTGCTTTGCGATATGAAAAGCCTCATCAATAGAATATTTGGAAACATGAATTTTCATATCTGATTTATAGCTTGCAACATAATCCAGCAATTCTTGCGAAGATGCGCCGTCATTAAGGTCTAATCCTTTGGAATTAATCCTGTCATCACCAAAAATATCTTTAGGCAATGGAATTGCTGGGTGGCGATATTGCTTTGCTGATCGCGCTTTTAAAATAGCGATAGGATCACATATAATATCTTTTGCCGCTATATTATTATCTAATAGCTGATTAACGAATGAAGAATTAGCGCCGTTTTCTAGCAATCTACGAACCAGATAAGGCAGCAAATCCTCATGCAACCCAACAGGGGCGTACACACTAACGCGCGGCTCATCATCATCAATAATAGCAGCATATAACCCTTCCCCCATACCATGAAGTCGTTGAAATTCGTATTCACAGCCATTTTTTGCAGCTATATGACGGATATACGCAATACTATGCGCATTATGAGTGGCAAACATTGGATATATAACATCATTATTGGCAAATAACGCCTCCGCACATGCTAAATAGGACAAATCAGTATTGCTTTTGCGCGTAAACACAGGATATTCATCAAATCCACCCATTTGAGCATGTTTAATCTCGCTATCCCAATATGCGCCTTTAACAAGCCGTATTTGTATCTTTTTATTCGCATTACGCGCTATTTCTGCCAAATATTGAATTAATGGCAATGCTTTCTTATGATATGCCTGAACGGCCAGACCAAAGCCATTCCAGCCATCAAGCTCTTTTGCATTTAATATATGTTCTATAATCTCAATTGATATATCAAGGCGAGCCACTTCCTCCGCATCGACTGTTAAGGAAATATCATGTTTTGCCGCCTTAATGGATAGAGCCATTAATTTTTTGGTAATTTCAGGAATGCATCGATCTTTCTGGCTGTACGTGTATCGGGGGTGCAGCGCTGATAACTTCACGGAAATGCTAGCTTTTTGAGTAGAGCCTTGTCCGTTTTTAGCCGATACAGCGTCAATAGCATGAAAATATGCTTCAAAATACTTCTCTGCCGTTTCTTGATCGCGCGCAGCCTCACCAAGCATATCATATGACATGCGGTAGCCTTGCCGCTCAAAAACTTTGGAATTTGCAATCGCATTTTCAATAGATGTCCCTAAAACAAATTGCTTGCCCATCATCTGCATAGCGCGAACCATCGCCTCACGTATTATAGGCTCGCCAATTTTTGATAATGAACTATTAAGGGTCTTTCGGCTCAAAGCCATGCTTACACCAGCGGCTTTTGCCATCCAATCTTTTGAGCCACTGCCTTGCTTATTAAGCCATGTTGCAGCCGCAACTTTATCCTTAATAAGCTCATTAGCCGTCTTTGTGTCAGGAATGCGCAAGAGAGCTTCTGCCAAACACATCATGGCTAGTCCCTCATCCGTATTTAGAGAAAATTCTTGCAAGAATGCTTCTAGCTGCCCGCTGCCGCCTTTTCGCGCGCGCGCTTTTTCAACCAAAGAAACTGCATCACCATTGATAGTTTGCGCATCTTCACTGCTATATTCAAGCCCATCGAGTAGCTCTTGAACAATTTGTGCTTCGTCTTTATAAAGATATTTGGAAAATGGATAAATCATGTCTTTATGATATCATGATAGGGCTGGAAATTCCTCTTTTTTTATGATTATTATCTATTTATGAATGAGCAACCAACACAAAATAGCAATGTCCCAGAATTCTCCGTATCAGAGCTGGCATTTTCACTAAAACGTACATTAGAGGACAACTATGCACGCGTATGTGTGCGCGGGGAGCTGTCACGTGTTTCAATCCCTAAATCGGGGCATATGTATTCAAGCCTGAAAGATGATAAATCCGTTATTGACGCAGTATGCTGGAAAGGCGTTTTATCAAAGCTAAGCATTAAACCTGAAGAAGGTTTAGAGGTTATATGCGTTGGGCGCATAACGACTTATCCTTCGCGCTCTAACTATCAGCTTATCATTGAGACTATGGAGCTAGCGGGCGAGGGCGCACTCCTTAAAATGCTTGAAGATCGTAAAAACAAGCTTGCAGCAGAGGGGCTTTTTGCAAAAGAGAAAAAGCGTACACCTCCATTTCTGCCACAAAAAATCGGGGTTATAACCTCACCAACAGGAGCAGTTATAAGAGATATACTTCACCGCCTAGAAGACCGTTTCCCAAGACATGTTCTTGTCTGGCCTGTAAAAGTTCAAGGCGCAGGCGCAGATATTGAAGTAACAAATGCAATAAATGGGTTTAACGCCCTTCCCGATAATCAAAAGCCTGACCTTATTATTGTGGCAAGAGGCGGCGGATCACTAGAAGATCTAATGCCCTTTAACGAAGAAAACGTAGTGCGCGCCACGGCAAATAGTGCAATACCCATTATATCTGCCATTGGTCATGAAACAGACACCACATTAATTGATTACGCATCGGATATGCGCGCTCCCACGCCAACGGGGGCAGCGGAAATGGCTGTACCTGTACGTATTGATTTGATTGCTCAGATAAAAGATAATGAAATGCGCCTTATAAATGGTGCAAATAGATTAATATCAGAAAACCGCCATAAATTAGAAACATTATCGGCGAAACTTGGCGACCCCGCGCGCTTGCTTGATATAAGAACCCAATCATTAGACCACATATCTGACCGCCTTAACCATAGTTTCAAAAACTATATATCAGTTAAAAAGCATGAACTTCTTAAACAATCAGCGCGAACTCTCCCACCCAAGCAACATATAGAAAGAGCGCGTACGTCTCTTAATAGATGGTCAGAACAACTCGATCATTACAAAACACGTACAGTAGAAAATAAAAATAATAAGCTCCTACAACTACAAGAAAAGCTTGAAATACTGTCCTTTGAAAATATTCTAAAACGCGGATATGTTGTTGTGCGTGATAACGATAACAAGCCAATAACGCAAGCTAAAACGCTGCAAAGCAGACAAGAAGTAAGCCTGCAATTCAAAGATAATAAAAAAGTAAATGCTATTATAACTACAGGTAAAAAACCACCTAATAATCCAGCAAAGCAGCAAGATCAAGGATCATTATTCTAGTTTCTTAATTAAAGCATGCTGCACAAATGAATCTGTAAGCCTATCTGAAGTTTCACTAAGTTTATTTGCATTATCAATGACCGTTTCAATTATTTTCTTCGCTTCATTATACGGAGTATCTGGCTTAATATCTATATAATCAGGAGATGTTTTAATACGTGCATAATAATGAATGACACTGCTAGCCAAGCGAGAGCCTAACAAATCCAACTTATTTGTATTACCATCAAAAACAGAGCGGCTTAACGCAGGCTGTTTTTGCACTATATCACCTGCTTTTTGATATTCCAAAGCCCTGCCAGAATCGCTAAGCCCCTGCAATGTCTCTTCATATATAGTGAGGAAAGCTTTTATTTTTGCTTTATTTGACCTTATTTCCGCATCAATCATAGAGGCAATAATATATTTCTCTTTATCTTTAAGGGCGCGCTCTTTTGTCGCGAGATCAATTGATTGACTTTGAATATCAACAACACGTGAAAATCCGCGCATAAGGTGGAAGCCAAGAACAACAAGAGCCAAAATGAATACGATAATTAAAATAAGTGAACCCATAAGAAAATTCTTACTTTGCTTATAATCAGAATTTTCAGCGCCTCCCCAAATACCATTATTACTAGCTTGTGCGCTTTGTTCTGCATTCAAATATGGTGTTTCATATATTGATCTGTATATTTCCTTGCGATCAGCACTGGCATAGCCCTCGTGAAGAAGAAACATGCTCAAATCTTCTTCTTTGCTATTTATGCATTGCGCCTTAACAAAATCATTATCAATTTTGCTTTTAACTACACATAGCACATTGCTATTACCTATTTTATTTTCCAGAGCTTGCCTTATTCTTAAACTAAAGACAGCAGATTGAGTGTCTATTTTCTCAATCCCCCATAAAGATATTCTTGTTTTTCCTGAAATTAGTGTAGTTGAGTCTAAAACACGGGCATTAATAGAAATTTCCTTGCTCTCAGCGTCAGAATTAACCTGCGCAAAAGATGCATCGGCCATTAAACTAATTAATGCCAGCCCAATAAAAATTAAGAGATATTTCATTTTCAAATTCTTCACTCTAAATATAATATATTATAACATACAAAAATTATATTAATTTATAATATAAAAGACTATTATATATACATGCGCATTGAATACAAAGAACTTATGGAAAAACTTGGGACAGGGCATGAGCTTTCTCCCTATGAAACTCGCCCATGGTTTTTACATGACGAGGAGCAAGGCATAACATGTAGTGCAGAAGTGCGCGTTGGGCCAGGGTCTGAAGATGTAGAAGTAGAAATACAATTTCTACTTGATGAAGAAAACACAAATGACAGCAGTGATGATTATCATGACCCTGAGCAAGTAATGATGATGCGTTTTCTGCCAACAAAAGACATGCTATGGTCTGCATCTATCATGCTTGTAAAAGGCGAAAGCTACGCCAATCAAATACATAATTGGGGTGAGCGAGGCGCTGAATTTTTCTGCGCCTGTATAGGGGCTTTGCAAATGGGTGAAATACCAGATATTGATGAGCTTATAAAAACCCTATTAACTGACAGCAAAAGTAGCGGTCGCGGGCGTCGCGGAAGGGTAGGCAAAAAAGGGCTTAAAATGCAACAACAACCACCAATGGGAATGAAGCAATAATCCTCAGGATCAGAAACCTAACCTTTGTGTATTATCATATCATAATCGGTTGCAATCTGCGCCAAACCGCCCTTGCCCTCTTCTCCTAAAGCTTCAAAATGCCATTTAGGGCCTTCGCGGTTTAATGAGGCAACAAACATCGCCGTATCTTTAATACTCTTTGCATCTTCCTTAATTTCATAGCGCAATAGCTCATGAGAATTAGATGCATTAAGCACTCTTATATAAGCATTTTTTAGGCTAGAGATTGATTGATCTTTCTCTTCGCCTTTATATATAGATAAAACGAACATAACCTTTACGATATCAAAAGATATTCCATTTAAACCAATGGAGATAGTCTCATCATCACTATCGCCCGCGCCTGTGCGGTTATCACCATTATGAACAACCGCGCTATCACGATCTTGCATGTTATTATAAAATACAAAATCCTCATCAAAGCGAGTTTTACCATCTTTGTTAAGCAAAAAACAGCTCACATCAAGGTCAAGAGTATCTGTATCGAATGTATTCAAATCCCAGCCAATACCAACAATAATATTTGTCATTGTAGGATCTTTAGCCGTTAAATTGAGGTCCTCACCCTTAACAAGTTTATTGTCAGAAATCTCAATTTCCGCATCTTCATATGAAGTATCAAAAATATCAGACATTTTCCATTACCCTAAGTTAATTATGTAGATATATATATTATAAGCAATGTAGGATAATAAAAATAAAATTCCGACAACGCGACTTATGCGTCCAAATATAAACAAAATAAGCATAAAAAACAACCCGACCAATAATGTAACCCAAATATCAAAATTTATAATTTGTGGAGAAAAGCTTCCTGCCGCTATTGGCTTTATCAGGACTGTAACACCAATAATCATAAGGATGTTAAATACGTTAGAGCCAATAATATTGCCTATCACCATTCCGACCTGCCCCTTACGCGCGGCAATTATGCTGGTTGATAGCTCTGGCAATGACGTACCGAATGCAATAATGCTAAGGGCAATTACAGCTTCAGGAACGCCAATAAGGCTTGCACTAACTTTTGCACCTTTTACAAGAAATTCCGCGCCAATTGCAATACATATAAGCCCCATAAATAATGTTATATATGCTAAATAATCATTTTTGAAAACAGTGCCATCATTTTCCGTTGCCTTAAAATCATCTTTATCCGCTGTTTTATATTGAAATAAAATATAAGCGGCCAAGATTGCGACCATAACACCACCAGTAAAACGAGATATATCACCATAAATCAATAACGCTGCCAATAATATTGTTGCAGCCATCATAAAGATCAAATCACGAATAAGCATTTTAGAGATTTTAACTTTTATGGTTACAAATATAGCAACACTACCCAAAACCAGCAATATATTAGCAATATTTGAGCCAAGCACATTGCCCAGCGCAATGCCTGATGATCCTTGCAAATTAGCAAATACAGATACTATCATTTCTGGCAGTGACGTGCCAAAAGCAATAATGGTAAACCCAACAACCATTGGTGATATACCAAAACGTGATGCGATAAAAACGCCAGAATCAACTGCCCAGCCACCGCCTTTCACAAGCATTATAACACCGATTAATAACGCTGCCAAAGCAAGGATACTAGTATCGTAAAAAGGCAATTCCATTAAAGTACTTTCTATGAAGTTTTATTATATTTAGCTTTTCTGACCTTCGGCCCATTCAAGCCCATAACCAAAGGCGCGATCCATTTCCTCATGCCCTGGGAAATATTCAGTGCAGTTAGTTAATTTAATTCCACCTCGAATAGATTCAAGCTCTCCTACCGCGCATAGACATAAATTATCATCATGCGCGCTAAGCGTTACATACAGATCATCTTCGCCTGGGACATCTATAACTATTTGTGGCTTTATTTCAGACCAGCTAGGAGCGCCATCATATATATAAATATATATAAGCATACGTTTTATTTCGTCCCATTTTCTGCCATTAACCAGCAAAAACTCATCATGCCCCTTCGCATCGCCCGTTCGATCATCGCCCGATAAGGATATAAAAGGCGGATTATCAAAGCTGCCAAATTTTTCACCAAAAGCTTGGATAGAGCCACGAGTGCCATCTTTTAGTTCATACATGCAGCCAATATCAAGGTCTATATTTATTTTGTGCGTTTTCTTAAACCATTTACCAAAAAGACCAGAATCTTCAACAGTGATGCTATCCCAAGCAACGCCAATCATTATTGATTCAAACCCATCTTTATCAGGGGATATTGCAACATATTGACCAGGCTCTTCTAAGAACTCGCAATTTTCTGGATGATCACTTGCCATGCGATATCCAGCCGCGCCCAGCGATGCGCCATGACCAGAAAAATCAACAATACTTTTTGATGCTTCTGCCAAAGATTCTGCAGAGCTTCTTCCTTTTTTAGGCATTTTTATAATCCCCCATTAAAATCTATATAATATTCAAACATATCTCGCCTATAGTCAAATTAATTATCAATATCAGTTTTAGGCAATAGCGCCCAATATTGACCTTTTGATTTCATCAATCCCGCATTATTCTCCGCGCTTGACCCATGCCCCCAAAATACATCACCGCGCACAGCCCCGCGAATTGCTCCGCCAGTATCTTGAGCAATCATAAGACGGCGTATGTCAGGCTCACCATTAATAGGGTGCTTAATATCGACCCAAAGCGGCAGCCCATAAGATATAAGTGTGCGGTCAATTGCCAAAGACCGCTGCGCCGTTAAGGCAATACCTTCTGCTCCTATTGGTCCATCACCTGTAATTTCACGGAAAAATACATATGATTTATTACTGTTCATAACTTCATCAGCGCGCGCAGGGTTTGCCTCTAGCCATGCCCGAATGCTTTGCATAGAGATTTCATCTTTATTAAGTGCGTCCATTTTTATAAGCTCGCGCCCGATGGCATAATAAGGGTGACCATTTTGCCCAGCGTAGCCTATGCGCATTTTTGATCCATCATCCATCTGGACAAGTCCTGATCCTTGAATTTGCACAAAGAAAGCATCAACCGCTCCATCCACCCATAGCAAGACCTTATCATTATGCGCCCAGTTCCCTGATACTATATCAGCGCGCGCCTCATAAGGTTTAAGACGACCATTTATAACGCGCCCAGCTATCCGCTCACCTTTTAGATGGTCTCTGAAATCTCCAAGCTGCACCATGATTAAATCATCGGGGCGGCTATAAAGCGGGTATATATAAGGAGGGTTTTTAGTGCGAGAGCCTTTTAATGATGCCTCATAATATCCAGTAAACAAACCTACAGGCTTATTATCAGAGCTTATTTGATATGGGGTAAAATTATCTTCAAAGAATTTATATAATGTTTGGGGGCTGGAAATAATATGCTCACTAAACTTATTGCAGATTATTTGCCAATCACCATATGTCCCAGCTTGCTTTAACACGCCAAATGCAGCATTAGCTGGATTTTTTAATATGCGTTTACAAGAATGCAGAAATGCCGCGGAAAACCCTTCAAAATCATCACTACCCCAATTAGGCAGGTCAGAAAAATTGACCTTGGTTAAAACTAATTTAGGCGGCGTTTTGTCGGCTTCTTTCTTTGTCTCATCGCAAGAAGTCAAAATAAACAAACATAAAATTATAAGAACGCGCATATTTTAATGAGTATTTGGAATTATATCATTATCTTCATCGCCATCTTCTCTAGTCTCAACAACTAACCAGCGAGGGTCGCGAGACTTCAAATCACGAGAGAATGTCCAAACATCGCGCATTAAGGTTGTTTTTTCAGGATGACCAGAAATAATATTGCTATCCTCATCCCTTGTAACGGAAGTTTCATCAGCCCAGAAACGAACCGTAACAAACGCATTCTTATCGTTTAAATGAGCCTCAACAATCTCAGATTTTTTAATGGCGTGAACCTCACTAACCATGGTTTCACCAGAATTTTCGCGCGCGGCAATGGCATTATCAAAGGCATTATAAACTTCCTCGCCCAGCAAATCCTTAAGGGTTTCACGATCACCTTCTGCAAATGATTCAACAATATAAGCAAATGCATCTTGCGCAGCTTGCAAGAACACATAAACGTCAAAACCCTTATCTGTCTTAATTATCTCAACAAGACCCTGCTCTGCCGCATTTGAGCCAATGGACATATTACCCTTTGAGTTTTTCGCAAGCTCTTCGACCAAGGCAATGGTTTTCTCATTTTTATCCGAAGCCGCAGAGCAGCCAAGCCCTACGATTTTACCATCTTCACTTAATTCTAAATTAGGAGCAGGGCGGTTTACGTCACCCTCATTTTTAGTCCCCAATATACTACGCAGCCAGAAAATTAATCCAGCAGCAACAAGGGCGTAAATCATTAATTCTACAGTCACTTGATATTCCTCGCTTTTGATTTTATATTCATACAATCAATAAACAGATTTTACCACAGTTTTCGATATGATAGATACGGTGTTTATCAAAATAAATTTTATTGGGGCTTAAAAAATATGCCATTCTTCATTATTTTTGTAATAATACCTCTATCAGAGATTATAGTATTTGTGAGCGTAAGCGATAAAATAGGGCTTGGCACGGCTTTGCTAATGGCATTATTTACTGCAATACTTGGCGGATTTATTGTAAAATATCAAGGCATGCAAACAATAATAACGGCTCAAGAATCTATGCAAAAAGGCAACATTCCATCAAAGGAATTATTTGATGGTCTATGTATTGTTGCGGCGGGCGCTACTCTAATTACACCAGGATTTATCACTGATATAATTGGATTCGCTTTGTTAGTTCCCTCCATAAGAAATATTTTGCGCAGAAAACTAACCGCTAGCGATAAGTTTCAAGCTAGCAGCTTTAGTTCTGAATACAAAAAAGATACAGATGCTATCGACGTTGAGTATGAAATAATAGAAGATCAGGACAAGACTTGAGTCTTTGCATTATTTCATGCTAACTAGATAATATATAACTAATAGATAAGGGTAATTCCATGAGCGACGAACAAACTAATGAGACCAAAGACACAGACCAAAAAGAAGAAAAATTACAGGCACTCGGCTTGCCAATAAATATCCATACGCAATATATCCGCGATGTATCATTTGAAAATCCTGACGCACCAAATTCTATGCGCGCTGGCTTGGGCGCACCTGAAATGGATGTAAATATAGGCATGGACGCGCGCCCGCTACCTGATGATGATATCGATAATCTCTATGAGGTTGCACTTACTATCTCCGCTACTGCAAAAAGAGGTGATAAAACAATATTTATTGCAGAAGTTATTTACGGTGTTATTGTCTCTGTTGGCGACATTGTCCCAGAAGATCAACATCACCCGCTATTGCTAATTGAAATCCCTAAATTTGCATTTCCATTCGCACGCCAAATATTGGCAGATTTAACATCTCAAGGCGGATATCCTCCATTGCTTGTGAACCCTGTTGATTTTCAGGCACTATATATGGATCGCTTCAAAGATGAAATCGCTGCGGCGCAAAAAGAATTAGAGCAAGAACAAGCGAGCTAGGGTCATAACTCATGGCACGAAAACAAAAAAAGAAATTTTTTATACATTTAGTGTCCGATGCAACTGGAACAACATTGCTTGGGTTATCTAGGGCAGTGTTAGCGCAGTTCGAAGATATTGACCCAACTCAAAAATTCTGGCCATTGGTGCGCACAGAAAGGCAGTTAGAGCGCGTAGTAAAACGCATATCTAATAATCCGGGCCCTGTAATTTTTACATTCGTATGCGAAAAAATGCGTAAACGCCTAAGCGACAGATGCGATGAACTTGGCGTGCCTTGTGTTGCTGTACTTGACCCAATAATTCACAGCCTATCATCATATTTAGGCATACATGCAAAAGGCGTTCCAGGGTTGCAACATGTTATGGATGATGCATATTTCAAGCGCGTAAATGCGGTTGATTTTGCTATGCGATTTGATGATGGTAAATCAATAGATGGTATTAAAAAGGCGGATGTTGTTTTGGTTGGCGTATCGCGCACTTCAAAAACTCCAACCAGTATTTTTCTTGCTCGTAGAGGCATAAAAGCCGCCAATATTCCGCTTGTCCCTAATGTAGATGTGCCTGATGAATTTTTTACATTTAAACGCCCGCTTTATGTCGGCTTGATTGCATCACCTAACCGCCTAAAACAATTGCGTCACACAAGGCTGCGCACTGATAAAAATGAAGCCGCCGCATTTTCAGAAAACACATATCTTGATGAGGAGAAGATTCAAGATGAGACAAGGAAGGCGCGGCGGTTATTTACCGATCATGGATGGCCTGTTATTGATGTGACCAAACGCTCTATTGAGGAAACTTCTGCCGAGATAATGGCTCTACTGCAAAGCAAGCGAGACAAAGAAGCGCGGGAAAATGAATAATAGACAAATAATTCTTGCCTCGGGAAGTACCGCCCGCAAAGCTATGTTAGAAAATGTTGGTTTAGATTTTAAAATTATTCCCGCCAATATTGATGAAGAATCCATCATTAAAAACAGCTCTTCAGATATTAAAACTATAACCGAATATTTGGCGCATGCTAAGGCTTTGCACATATCAAAGAAACATTCAGATCATTTGGTTATTGGCTCGGATCAGACCTTGGAATATCAAGGTAACTTGCTATCCAAAGCTAGCAATATAAGCGATGCCAAAGCCAAATTAAAAATGCTACGTGGAGACGTACATACATTATATTCATCCGTATGTGTTGCCCTTAATGGTGAAATTATATTTTCTGCCACCGATAATGCAGAGCTTAAAATGCGTGATTTTGATAATGAATTCTTGGCTGATTATATAAGCAAAAATCCTAACGCTCTTATTTCATGTGTTGGCGGATATAAAATAGAAGGCGCGGGGGCTTGGCTATTTTCATCTGTCAAAGGTGATATTTTTACCATTATGGGTATGCCGCTTCTACCATTATTGGGGTTTTTACAAAAATGACAAATTTCATAAAAACTGGCGTTATTGGACACCCAATATCACATAGCAAATCCCCGCTAATCCATAATTACTGGATAGAAAAATACGGCATAAACGGCGAATATAAATCAATAGACATACACCCTGATAACTTACAATCAGGCGTACAAAAACTTATTGATGAAGGCTATAAAGGCTTTAACGTCACTGTCCCTCATAAGATTAATATAATGGATTTATGCTATGAAATAGACGATTTAGCCAAAGAAATCGGCGCAGTAAATACGGTAACTATTAAAGATGGGAAGCTCTATGGAACAAATACAGACGCGTACGGCTTTGCTCAAAATATAAAAATAAATGCTCCGAACTTTGATTTCAAAAAAGGCAAAGCTGTTATATTAGGGGCTGGTGGAGCGGCTAAGGCTGCGCTGTATGCGTTAGAAAAAGAAGCAGTTCCAGAGATTATTATAACCAATCGTACCAAAGAAAAAGCAGATAATCTTGCTCATGGAATAATAAAATCCATTGATTGGGAGCAAAAAAATAACGCCATTAAAGGCGCAAATTTAATTATAAACACAACTTCTTTAGGCATGACAGGTAAGCCTAATCTTGATATTGATATCACAAAGATAAGCCCTCATGCTCTGATTAATGACATAGTGTACGCCCCGCTTTATACTGATTTACTTAAAACTGCAAAAAGCAAAAACATCCAAATTGTAACGGGAATTGGCATGCTGCTATATCAAGCTTGCCGCGGGTTTGAGCTATGGAATGGTACAACTCCGAATGTTACAAAAGAGCTGGAAGATCTCGCGCTATCATGATTATTTTAGGGTTAACTGGCTCTATTGCCATGGGGAAATCAACTATTGGCACTATGATGAAAAACATGAATATACCCGTTCATGAAGCAGATATAGAAGTAAATAATCTACTGCAACCAGATAGTATCGCACGACCTGCTATTGCAGCCGCATTTCCATTTTTTGAATATCCCCAAATTTACGATAGAAAAACTAAGGATATTAAGCGCAAGAAATTTAGTGATTTTATCTTTAATAATGATGAACACAGGCAGGCATTGGAATCTATTCTTCATCCGCTGGTGCGGAAATCACAAAATGAATTTATACGTACATCTAAATTAAAAGGGCGCGATATTATATGCCTTGATATCCCGCTTTTATTTGAAACAAGGGCGCAAAACCGCGTAGATCACACGATAACAGTAAGCGCGCCATATGATATTCAACGCGCAAGAGCATTATCTCGCCCGAATATGAGCATTGATAAATTCCACGCTATATTAGAAAGACAAATGCCTGACGCGCAAAAATGCTCTCTTTCTGACTATGTTATAAGAACAGGGCTTGGCATGGCTTATTCCATGAAAGAGCTGAAAACCATTATCGCCGATATAAAGGAAAAACATAAATGACAAGAGAAATTGCACTTGATACGGAAACTACAGGTTTTGACCCATTTAATGGCGATCGCATCATTGAAATTGGCGCGGTGGAGCTGATTGACCACATGCCAACAGGGCGCACTTGCCAGATTTATATTAATCCTGAGCGCGAAATTCCATCCGAAGCCATAGCAATTCACGGCATTACAAATGAATTCGTTAAGGATAAGCCTATATTTCATGAATGCTATATGGAATTTATGGATTTCATTGCCGATGATTCAATATTGGTAATTCACAATGCAGAATTTGACATGAAATTCCTTAATTGGGAGCTGGAAAATATCAATCATAAACCAATTATTTGGGATAGGGTAATTGATACGCTAACAATGGCTCGCAAGAAATTCCCGGGATCTCCCGCTAATCTTGATGCTCTATGTCGCCGTTTTAGCATAGATAATGCGGCGCGTACACATCACGGGGCTTTGCTGGATTCGGAGTTGCTAGCCGAAGTCTATCTTGAGCTGCTTGGCGGTCGTCAGCGCGGGTTAGAGCTTAGTAGCGAGGGCAAGATTTCAAACATACAGGAGACGCGTACAGCCTCAAGTAATAAACGAGATTTCCGTAAACCCCGCCCTCACACTCCCAGTGAAGAAGAGCTTAAAGCTCATAAAGAATTCCTTGATAAAATCACCGATCCATTATGGAACAAAGCATAAAGCTTTCATTTTCATATAAACTATGGTACAAATTTTTGAAAATAATCGGTCGCAGCCTACCCGATATAACAAAACAGGAAACTTTATCATGAAAACATTAGTTATCTGCTCTGGTGGATTGGATTCGGTAACACTTGCTTATAAAATAGCAAAAGAGCATGAGCTTATAGGGCTTATTTCTTTTGACTATGGGCAGCGTCACAAAAAAGAATTAGTATACGCTAAAAAATGCGCCGAAAATCTTGGCGTTTCTTATGACATGATCGATATATCAAATATTGGAGCAATGCTAAGCGGCTCTGCTCTAACCGATGATATAGATGTTCCCGATGGGCATTACGCCGAGGAAAGCATGAAGCTTACCGTTGTGCCAAACCGTAATGCTATAATGCTCACTATTGCTTATGGCGTGGCATCATCAAGAGGGGCAGATGCGGTGGCAACGGCAGTTCATGGCGGGGATCACTTTATATATCCTGATTGCAGACCCGAATTTATCAATGCTTTTCAAGCCATGCAAGACCATGCATTGAAAGGTTTATCAGAAATAAAATTATATACTCCGTTCATTAATGCGCCAAAATCAGCAATAGCCGCGCTAAGTTCAGAGCTTAATGTAGCGCCAAGCGACACATGGTCATGCTACAAGGGTGGAAAAACACATTGCGGACGGTGCGGAACTTGCGTTGAGCGCAGGGAGGCTTTTCATATCGCAAATGTTAATGACCCAACGCAGTATATCGACCAAGATTTTTGGATTGAAGCTATTAAAAAGGGGGCAGCGTAGAAATATGTACACTATATATAAAGAATATCACTTTTCCGCGTCTCACCAATTGGAATACTTGCCCCAAGACCATCCTTGCCACCGCTTGCATGGGCATAATTATGTGGTAGAAGTCGAGCTGCAATCACATGAATTAAATGAATATGGTTTTGTGCGTGATTACCGAGAGCTTGATGATTTAAAGATTTATATAGATGAGCATCTCGATCACCGGCACCTTAATGATGTGCTTGGTGATGGTAATGTAACGGCAGAGCAGATCGCCAAGCATTTATATGATTGGTGCGTTAATCGGTGGAGTGAAGTTGTCGCGCTGCGTGTACGTGAAACCCCCAAAAGCTGTGCTGAGTATAGACCGTGAATATTAAAGTGAGTGAGATTTTTGGCCCAACCATTCAAGGCGAAGGCGCATTAATAGGGCAGCCAACAGTGTTTGTGCGCACGGGGGGGTGTGATTATCGCTGTAGCTGGTGCGATACTTTACATGCGGTGGATAGCAAATATCGCCATGATTGGAAAGCCATGAGCGCGGTAGACATTTTTGCGCGAATTAAGGAGCTATCAGGCAATGCGCCCCTAATGATCTCCCTATCTGGCGGCAACCCTGCCATTCAAGACCTCAAGCCATTAATAGATATAGGGCATAAACAGGGATATAAATTTGCACTAGAAACACAAGGAAGCATTGCCAAAGATTGGTTTGCTGATTTGGATATATTAACGCTTAGCCCAAAGCCACCATCAAGCGGCGAAAAAACTAATTGGGCAGAATTTGATAAATGCTTAAAAGCCGCAGATAACAACCCTGAAATAGCGCTAAAAATTGTGATTATGAATGATGAAGACTACACGTACGCCAAAGACGTACACGCAAAATATCCTAAGTTATCTATTTATTTACAGCCCGCAAATCACAGCTTAGAAAATCTTGATATTGATGGTATGAATAAACATATGTTATGGCTTATAAATAAAGTCATGCAAGATAAATGGTTTAATGTACGTGTCTTGCCTCAATTACATGTTATGTTATGGGGTAATAAAAAGGGTGTGTGATTTATATTCATTTACTGTGAATATAAATTGTACCGAGCGACTGCGAGGCGTCCGTTAGGACGTGAAAATAAAAAGGAGTTTAATAAATGAGTGATAATATATATGAAAATCTAACCCAGCTTGGCGGCAGTAGTTCATTGCCCGAAAATCCAGAGGCGGCAGAGCTTGAACGCGTGCCTAATCCAAAGACAGGTATGGACTATCTAGTGCGCTTTACCGCGCCAGAATTCACCTCGATATGTCCCATAACAGGCGCGCCAGATTTCGCGCATTTGATGATTGATTATGTACCAAATAAATGGCTAGTAGAGAGCAAATCCCTTAAATTATTCCTAGGATCATTCCGCAATCACGGTGCATTTCATGAAGATTGTACGCTTGAGATCGCTAAAAGACTTATTGAATTGTCAGAGCCTATTTGGCTACGTATTGGCGGCTATTGGTATCCGCGCGGCGGCATTCCCATTGATATATTCTACCAAACAGGTGAGCAGCCCAAAGGCGTTTGGATACCAGATCAAGGCGTACCCCCATATCGCGGGAGGGGGTAATTGGCTTTTATATTCATACATGGTTGGGGGATGGATAGCGGTATTTGGGATGATATATCCAAATATTTGCCAAAAAATCAAACATATTTAATAGATTTAGGATTTATAAACAGCGACAATGTAGCAAACCTCCCCAACGGTAAGCATATATTCATTACTCATTCACTCGGCACTTTATGGGCATTAAAACATCACTCACAAAATATGGCGGGGTTAGTTGCAATAAACGGTTTTGCAAACTTTACAAATTTTGCCCCTGAGCGAACATTGCGAGCTATGCAAACGCAGCTACAAAGAAACCCTCAAAAGCAAATGCAAGATTTTTGGGAAATGATTAATCTGAAAAATGACCTTGACCCAAGGCTTAATATAGATAAATTACATGAGGGGTTGGAGTGGCTTATAAATTGGGATGCTAGCGCAGAGTTAAACGCTCTAAATGCTCCGATTATGTCGCTTATGGGCGATAAAGATCAGCTTTTGCCATTACCTAAAATGGAAAAAGAATGGCGCAAAGCTGATATAAAAATAAATAAAGATGGCGGGCATATACTACCATTATCGCATCCTAAATGGTGCGTTGAAAGAATAAGGGAATTTATAATTGAGTACGAATTGGAAAAGTAATGTTATTCGCAGCTTCGATAGTAAATCATCAATTTATGATCAAAATTGCAAAATTCAAAAAGATATAGCACATAATCTTGCGGCAGATCTTCCCGATAAAGATATATCCGATATCCTTGAGATAGGGTGCGGTACGGGTAACCTTACGCAATATTTGCTATATCTTTATAAAAATAAAAATTTTTGTATAACGGATATAAGCCCCAATATGCTTAAATATGCCAAAGAAAAATTTCCTGATAAAAATATATATTGGAAAATTTTTGATGGTGAAAATCCTGATATTTCTCAAAAATATGATTTAATTGTTGCTAATATGGCTTTCCAGTGGTTTGAGAATATGGAAGGCTCGCTTTTGAAGCTTTCAAGCATGCTAAATTCTGGTGGCTCACTATTTTACACTATTCCAAGCAAGAATAGCTTTAATGAATGGAAGGAAACATTAAAATCCTTAGACTTGCCTAACGGTATTTTAGAATTTCAAGAACCATCAAGTATTTACAAACAAGAAGAAATGCTGGTAAATTACGTAAATGCATTCGATTTTCTTCACTCAATAAAAGATATTGGCGCAGGATTACCACGCAAAAATTACACCCCACTAACTCCAAAACAAATCAAGCAAGCTTGTGATAAATTTGATAAAGACTATGCTGGAAATATAACTTGGCACATATTATATGGCAGAATAGATAAGAAATGAGCAAATCAGTTGCAGTTATAGGAGCGGGGATATTAGGGCTAAATGCTGCATATATGGCTGCAAAAAGAGGTTTAAAAGTTTGTGTATTTGAAAAGCAAGACTTCCCGCCCGCCAATGCTAGCTCTATCGCAGGAGGAATGTTAGCGCCGTTTAGCGAGATTGACACCCTGCCGATGAAGTTCGTGCAAGCGGGTCTTAAGGGCATTGAATTTTGGAGGGATAACCTTGGTGAGGATTTCTCTGACTGCCTGCAAGATACGGGGAGCTTATTTATCGCGCACCCCGAAGACAAACATATGCTTGAGCGTTTCGCACAGCATTTGCCCGCCATATCCGATAATTGGAAATGGGTTAATGCTAAGGAAATAGCAGAGCTTGAGCCTTGCATTAATAACAAATTCGGGCGCGGGCTTTATATTCCGCAAGAAGCAAACATCCATCCGCTCCAAGCCTTAGAAGCTTTAGCGCATAAATTAAAACAGCTTGGCGGGGATATTATAAAGCAGGAAACAACGCCTAAAGAGCTTAATAAAGATTATGATTGGGTGATTGATTGCCGCGGTTATGTCCCCGATATAGATAGTAATTTGCGCGGTATTAAGGGCGAGATTATTTTGCTGGAGAACAAAGAATTTGAGCTAAAACGCCCAGTGCGCCTTATGCATCCGCGCTATCCATTATATATTATCCCACGCACTAATAATATTTTTGCAGTTGGAGCGAGCGTTATTGAAAACTCAAATACCGATGATGGGCTGGTATTCTTGCGCTCAGCCATGGAACTTATGAGCGCGGCTTATAGCTTGCACCCTAGCTTTGGCGAGGCAAAAGTTTTGGATATGTCATCTGCTATTCGCCCTGCATATTTAGATAATTTGCCGCGTATAAAAATTGACGGGCAAGATAAATATATCCGCTGTAACGGGCTGTTTCGCCACGGTTATCTGCTCTCCCCTGTTATGGGGAATTGCGTTGCTCATTATGTTGAAACTGGTGAGGAAAATGAGGATTTCGCTCTATTTTCAGGACAGTTTAACTCTGCGCCTACTTACTCATAAGCGCATAAAACGCAACTGCCGCCGCGTTAGAAACATTAATGCTAGGCATAGTGCCTGACATTGGAAGGCGAGCCAAAATATCGCAATTATCCTTAACAAGCCGCCTAATTCCTGCGCCTTCCGCGCCAAGAATAATTACGCATTTATCAGGAACATCTATTTCTGAAATATTTTGCCCTCTTTCATCAAGCCCAATAGCAAAAAATCCTTCTGCTTGTAGCGCTTCAATTGCGCGGGTTAGGTTTGTTTCATAGGCGGCGGGGACATGCTCAACCGCGCCGCAAGCCGTCTTTGCCAAAACACCCGTTAACTCAGGAGCATGTTTTTTCTGCATGATAATTCCATTTGCGCCAAAAGCACAAGCCGAGCGCATGATTGCGCCAACATTATGTGGATCTGTAACTTGATCGAGCATTACTAAAGTGAATTTATCTTTACCATTTGAGCGAATAATGAACTCTTGAACATCGCTTTCCTCTAATGGGGCGCAGGATATTGCAATCCCTTGGTGAACTGCTCCGCGCGGCAGCATCTTCTCAAGCTTTTGTTTATCTATTATAGTTGGATTTGGGCGTTTTAAGCCATTACGCTTGCTCTCGACTATATTTTCTTCAAAGCCGCGCTGGGCTTGCTCTGTTATATAGAGCGCATTAATAGCCCTATCCTCATTTAGCCATGCAGCACTCACGGCGTGAAAGCCATAAATATTGGCTGGGCTTTGTTTATTTCTATTACGGTCATTTCTCATGCTATTCCCTCAATTATGATTCTTGCTTTTTTCTATGAAATTGCACAATATAACTATGTTAGAATTACATCCAATTCAAAGAGATTGTTAATTAACATGAATGCGCCAATTTGGTCTCCCTCAAAACAGCAAATAGATACGAGCATATTATCCGAATTTATTGCAAATGTTAATAAGCGCACTGGAAATGACTTTAAGGATTATCAATCTTTATGGCAATGGTCTATTGATGAAAATGAGCTATTTTGGGATATATTATGGGATTTTTGCGGCGTTATTGGTGATAAAGGCGAGCGCATTCTTGATAAAAATGATGGAATGATGCTTGGATCTAAATTTTTTCCTGATGCGTCATTAAATTATGCTGAGAACCTGCTGAAAAACCGCAATGATCAAACTGCCATAATATTTCGTGATGAAACAGGGGCAGAGCAGCAAATAACAAAATTGCAGCTTTATAACGCGGTGTCTAAATGGCAACAAGCCATGGTTAATTGCGGAGTAAGCAAGGGCGATTGCGTGGCAGGCTATATGCCTAATATGATAGAAACTATTATTGCTGCGCTTGCTGCAATATCACTAGGGGCAGTATGGTGCTGCGCCTCACCTGACTTCGGAGTGCAAGGCGTTATTGATCGTTTTAGCCAAATAAAGCCAAAATTATTAATCACAATAGATGGATATTATTATAATGGTAAAACCATAGATATTTTAGAAAAAGTAAAACACGTACAGCCAGCTTTAGAAGGATTAAAGCAAACAATCATCGTGCCATTTTCAGGCTCTAACATTGATATTGCAACATTGCCGAATACTATAAGTGCAGATGACTTTATAAATACATACAGCCCCAAAATCATAGCATTTAAGCGCGTAGATTTTAATCATCCGCTATTTATCATGTTTTCATCTGGTACAACGGACATTCCTAAATGCATAACTCATGGTCATGGTGGCACGCTGCTTCAACATTTAAAGGAACATAAGCTGCATTGTGATATTAAACCAAATGACAAGGTTTTTTACTTTACTACATGTGGGTGGATGATGTGGAATTGGCTAGTTACGGCTATTGCATCTGATGCAACCCTTATGTTATATGATGGTTCGCCATTTTACCCTGATGGGAACGCCCTGTGGGATTATACCTCGAAATATAGCTGCAGCTTCTTTGGAACATCTGCAAAATATATCGAAGCTATGAAATCTAATAATATCACGCCAATAAATACGCATGATTTGAGCTCTCTAAGAACAATGGCATCAACAGGATCACCTTTAGTGCATAGCAGCTTTGACTATATTTATGAATTTATCAAACCCGACATGCATTTAGCCTCAATATCAGGGGGAACGGATATTGTATCCTGCTTCATGCTTGGCAATCCTATATCGTCTGTTTATCGCGGGGAGATTCAATGCGCGGGTCTTGGAATGGCGGTAGATGCATTTGATGATAACGGTAAGCCAATAAAAGATGGTTCTGGTGAGCTTGTCTGCACAAAACCCTTTCCTGCTATGCCGATATATTTTTGGAATGATGAGGGTAATAAAAAATATCACAAAGCTTATTTTGAAAAATTCGATAATATTTGGTGTCACGGTGATTGGATCGAAAAAACTGCAAATCAAGGCTTTATTATTCATGGACGCAGTGATGCAACACTTAATCCTGCCGGTGTACGTATCGGAACAGCCGAGATATACCGCCAAGTTGAGGCTATAGAGGCAGTGCAAGACAGTGTCGCAATAGGGCAAGATTGGAACGGTGATGTACGTGTCATTTTATTCGTAATTCTCAAACGCGGCTGGGAGCTTGATAATAACCTAATCATGGAAATCAAAACCAGCATTAGAAAAGGCGCATCTCCCCGCCATGTCCCTGCCAAAGTAATCGCCATTGCCGATATTCCGCGCACAAGAAGTGGTAAAATAACCGAAATTGCTGTACGTGATGTAATAATGGGGCGCAGCATTAAAAATATAGAGGCTCTTGCCAACCCTGAAAGTCTTGAGCTATACAAGGGCTTAGAGGAATTGAAAAATGAGTAAACAAGATAAACCTAATGAGCGGAAATTCCGCCCTGTACTTCATGCGCTAACCGCTAATCCGGGCGCTGAAATGATGCGCTATGCCCAAGGTAAGGATGATATTATCACATTAGGGCAAGGCGAGGGCGACGCTCCGACCCCTGATTTTATTTGTGATGCCACTGCAAAAGCCCTAAAGGATGGTAAAACATTTTATGGCCCTGTATTGGGAAGCCATGAATTGCGTCAAAGCCTATCAGATTATTATGAGCGGATTTACAACCTTGGCATCCCCTCAAGCCGCGTTTTTGTGACCTCATCAGGCTCTACCGCTATGCATTTATCACTAGCCGCTTTAGTAGATAAAGGTGATGAGGTTGTGGCTATAACTCCAATTTGGAAAAACCTGCTTGGCGCGGTGGAGCTAACGCAAGCCACAACGCGGCAAGTCTCGCTAGATTGCATTAATAATGAGTGGGTGCTTGATTTAGATAAATTATTTGCCGCAATAAATGAGCGCACAAAAATAATCTTAATAGTTACGCCATCAAACCCAACTGGCTGGACAGCAAGCAGGGAAGAGCTTAGGGCTATATTAGACTTTGCACGCGAGCGCGGAATATGGGTGCTTTCCGATGAAGTATATGGTCGCCTTGTATATGAAGGAATTCGCGCGCCAAGCTTTCTTGACGTTGCAAAAGAAGATGACTTATTGCTGGTTGTTAATAGTTTTTCCAAAAGCTGGGCAATGACAGGCTGGCGCTTAGGCTGGATAGTTGGTCCTCACGAAGCAGAAGCAAAAATCCGTGATGTTGCACTTTATAATAAATTATGCCCGCCAACATTTACTCAATATGGCGCAATAGCAGCGTTAGAAGAGGGTGAGGAATTCCTCAAAAGCCAGTTAAGACTATGGCATGCAAACCGTGATTTAGTCGTCGAGCGCTTCAAAAAGATGGGAAATGTACAAATGTCATATCCTAAAAGTACATTCTACGCATTTTTTAAAGTAGAAGGTGAGGATGATTGCATCGCTCTAACCAAACGTTTAATTGATGAAGCTGGCGTTTTGCTTTCACCTGGATCAGCCTTTGGGAAAGAGGCAACGGGCTATATCCGCTTATGCTTTGCCGTATCAAAAGAGCGCCTAAACGAAGCATTAGATCGCATTGAAGCCGTTATTTGTAAACATGAATAACTTTAAGAAACTTTTTCTAGCTCATTGATGAACTCGCCCATTTTTTCAAGTAAGTTATTTATTTTCTTAGTTGTTTGCTCGGAGAAATCTTTAGTAACAGACATAACTTTTTTAGCGGATTCATCAACATTACTCATGCTTTGATCAATATTACTTATGTTATCAGTAACAGATATTGTGTTATCAGATGCATTCTTTGCATTATGAGCAATTTCATTGGAGGCTGCGCTCTGCTCTTCAACTGCGGCGGCGACAAGCGTTGCTGCTTCATTAATTTCGCCAACTATCTTACCTAATGAGGAGAAAGCTTTAACTGCTTCTTGCGTTGCTTTTTGAATATCAGAGACTTGCTCCCCTATTTCATTCGTTGCTAATGCTGTTTGATTAGCCAAGGTTTTAACCTCTGATGCAACCACGGCAAAGCCCTTACCAGCATCACCAGCGCGCGCAGCCTCGATTGTTGCGTTTAATGCGAGAAGATTGGTTTGCTCGGCAATTTTTTCAATTAAAAGAACAACTTCACTGATTTTTTCAGCGTTTTCAGATAATTCTTCTACTATTTTACTGGACTCGCCAATACTTATTACCGCGTCACCTGCAATATCAGATGTACGGGTTATTTGTTGGCTTATTTCTGCAACTGCGCCCGACATTTGTTCAGAAGCAGATAAAATCGACTGCATACCTTCGGATGTACTAGTGGATAAGATAACAGCTTTGCTAGCATCATCTTTTGTAATGCTTACAGTGTTATCCATGGATTCTGCTGAGTCAGATAAAATAGATACAGTTGCATTTACATCTTCTACAACAACTTTAAGAGATGCGTCAAAATCATTAGCAACATCTTTAAACCCGTTCATTTTAACTTCTATACCCCCCATAACAGAGTTCATAATATTAGCGCCCGTTAGGAAAGAGCCATGCATACCTCCGCGTAAAATGCGGCGGAAATATTGATTGCGCCCCGCATATTCCATGATTGCAGTAGACTCGCGAATAAATGCATCAACATGATCAATCATGGCGTTAACAGACCATTGCAGATCCTCGATATTTCCTTTTTCAGAAATATGAACAAGGCGAGATTCGAAATTCCCTTTAACAATTTGATTGCAGACTTCGGTTATTCGCTGCAATTCTTTTTCAGTGCGGCGGAGGAAATAAAATACTGCTATCAATGCAAATATTGTTAGTAATAGCAAAAAGCTACTAACAGTAAATATTTCCACGCCTTTAACAAAAACCACTATTTTTGATAAAACCGCGACAGCTATAGCAAATAACAATAATATTTTAGTCTTGGAGAGAGAAGATAAATTCATCATATCCTAAGCCCTTTTCTTTTAATAAATCGGTTAACATTGCATAAGAGCTATTCATTCCGTCTTTAGCGTTACTATGGCTCTTTTCTTCATCTAATAATTGCTTATAAAGTGGAATAATCACATCATCCAAAACACTGCGTTTAGGAACGCGCCGATTTGAATGGTAACCAACGACATTGCCGTCCTTGTCAAAAGATGGCGTTACATGAGCAAAAACCCAGTAATGATCACCATTTTTACATGAGTTCACAACATAAGCGAAAATCTCTTTTTTATTTTGCAAGCTATCCCATAACAGCTTAAAAACGCAGCGTGGCATATCGGGGTGGCGTATCAAATTGTGAGGCTTGCCAATTAGGTCTTTTTCCTCATAACCAGAAATATCCATAAATGTACGATTAACATAGGTTAGATGCCCTTTAAGGTTAGTTTTACTAACAATAACCTCGTCATCTTTAAAAAACTGCTCAACGCGAGTAGGTTTTATGATATTAGCCATAAAATCTCCATTTCATAATTTTAATAGGGTACTCAAGTAAGATATTTAAGATTGATAGTATCACATGTTTTTATAAATGCAAAATGCGTTAATCAGTGGGAAATATTTTGCGAGCCAATTCTTTGTCGCGAAATGGAACATTATTGATAATTACAGCTTCTAAATCATACATAATGTGGAATAGATGAGTTTGATTTATCTCATTATCAAGTGATGAATAAGCGGGATCGCTCAGTATTTCTGCCCCAAAGCCTTGCAAGTAAGCCGTTTTATCAGGAAGGCAGGAAAGAATCTCTATATTCATTTTTGATGGTCTTTTCACGCCAAATGGGTTTGTAATGTCACTAGAGGCAAGCAAATCATCCATATATTCCAATATATCGCGGTCGCAAGAATTAATACGGCTTAAGCAGCGAAACCATTGTTTAAAGCTATGACTTAAAGCTTGACCATTAAATTGAGATGATGGATCGCGCTCCAAATATCCTGAAAAAGCCATTGCCATATCACCAATTTCAGAGCCAATTATATGTCTCCATATTTCTGAATATTCGTAAGAGCGAAGCTCCCACGCTACCATTATTGAAACAACGTCCAAATCAGCCGCGCGCGCGCGCTCCATAAGCAATATATATTCGGGTGAATAAAGCTCATCAAAGCCGCCATGGCGCTTTTCCTGCCATATATCGCGCAGAGCTTTAACCATTGTTATGAATGTTATATTTTTGAAATAATCAGAGCGGCTGAGAGCTTCTGGCTCTAAAGAATTATTATCAAGAATCAATAATTTTTGTTCTACATCAATGCAGTAATCACCGCCATTTAAATCTTCTAATGTGACTTGCCAATCTTTTTCACTAACCTCTTTCAACATTAGGCGAGCTGATGGGCTTTCATTTAAAATATCAACGCACCAGCTTAAAATATCCTTATAGCCATTATTTTTTAAATTAATATTTTCGTATAAGTCTGAAAAATACCATTGTACCTCATCAACAGCCGAATTATTGGTCATAATTGAGCAATCAATAATATTCTTATGCATGTGGTTAGTTCTTAATTCCATCATTCCGCCTTCATCGAAATATTCTATTCGAGTATTATTTGCTGCTTGACCATAATTTGAGATCGATAATTTCTGCGCTGCCACCATTTGCGACTTTGTTGTTTTTGTCTTTTGATTGGTACTCAAGAAGCTGAATAATGTCTGCGCCCTGCTGGTTGTCATAGCTCTGGTCTTTCTTGCTTAATAAATCATGACGTATGTCATTTGTGGATAAGTCAGACTCCAGTTGCAAATGTTGTTCCGTTTCTTTAAATGTGCGCTCAAACTTAATGAACCATAGGAAATTAGCGTTAGAGCGGTCTCTTACCTCGGTAAATATTGGATCATCCATAATCATATATGCATGGCTAGAGAGGTAATTTTTGCCGAATGGCATGCTTCCCAATGTAGAAATTAATTCCGTTGTAACTTTTTGTGATGAAGTTTCATTTTCGAAAATATATCCGTTATAATCCGCAAGCATTGCTTGAATGATTTCTTTATCTTGCGCGCGGCATCGCTCAGACAAAAACCAGCTTTCAAAAACAGCTGCGCTTGCTGTACCGTTATTAACCGTGCGGAAATCTATGAAGGCTTCTCTTGCGTAAGCTCTTGATAAATCCGCCATGGAAGAGTTTTCAACCCGCTCCCACACATCTTTGTTGCCCGCCAATTGCAGCTCCCAAGCAATGCGAATTACAGATACTGCCAAATCCGCTTTTTGCGCTCGATTTACCAAAATTGCATTCTCAGGTTGGAACATCATAGGATTAATCAAAACCCCTTGGCGATGTTGCCAGTGGCGACGTAATTCTTTCGAAATCAAAATAATTTGATCATTTATATCCATATCTGGATTTATTAAAATAGACCCGCTGCTACGATCATAAAAGGCTTTTTCAACCTGTCTGCTCATCGCAATTTCTATATTATGTTTTTCTGCAATATTAAGGTAGGAAGCTGCTAATCTACTATTACCTAGTATATTTTTAATTTGCTTGATGCGTTGTTTTTGCTCTTTTTTAGTTAAAGAAAAATCAATATTGATGCTTTCGGAATTTTCAGCAAAGTTTTGAACTAATTGCATTGTATCTTCGAAAATCACATCTAAATCAAATTTATCAATTTCATCTTTTAGTATTTTAATTTCACGATCTAAAAACCCAAGCTCAGAAAAATCAAAAAACTCTTCCTCATCGATATTTTCTTCATCCATGTAATGAAGTGGTTGATCACCTATATATGTGCAAATTACAGGCTGATTATTATTTAATGTATAAGAAACGCTGCATACTCTATTTTGCATCGCTGCTGCATTAGAAAATTCTTCAAATTTTTTGCTCATAGCTCTAAACCACTTGTTAAGTATAAAACGCCACGATCACAATTAATGCGCGGCATAGGTTTATTATGAGATGAATGTGTTAACGAATTACTACTAAAAACAGGAAATAATCGTTTTTTTGAAGAAAAATGCGCTCTTTACTAACAAGGCTTTAATATAAGCTAAACAAAGGGTTAACAAGCCCTTCATTATGGTAATCTATAGGGCAATGTTTAAAATGATAAATCTATAACAGGAAGATTTTCTATCATAATTTCATGGTTAGACATTGTAATATTGCCATTTGGCTCTACAAAAATATCAACATTAAATAAAGCATCTTTAAGCATCATTAATGATTTTATTTCATAAGTGCCATCTGTACGTTTTTCTTTAATCTCTAATGGCTTTAATATTTCATTGATCTTTTTTCGTACATCATCAATTGGTTCATCTTTCCACTCTATATTACTCATACTTTCACAAATAATGAATCTGCCGTGGCGACCTTTAACATAGGAAAAGAAAAATCTTACATATTCTAATATATTTTCATCATTCAAGTTAATAGGTGATTCTTTATTAATCGAATAGATAGTATTATATGTCCAATCTATTATTATGAAATTATCACTATTATTTTTTTGAAAGGCAAAACGCTGTAATGGCGGGCTTGTTGCGTAATCTGAAATACTTAAAAATCTGTAGCCAGAGTAAAACGGTACATCAATAGCCAAAATAGTGGTTTCAAGAGGATCAAAAGTGCTGCCCTCTATTTTATTGTTAATCACATCAATAATAGGAGCAATTTCATTTATTTCTAATTTTGTAAAAGATTCGTCAAACATGTTAGGTGATTCGCCAAAAGTGATTATAAAAGATGATAATGAAGTCTATATAGCTAAAAAGCAAGCCTCCTAACCTTGTAAAACTCTGTGTGCGAATCCAATAGTGACTTTTGTATAAATCATGGGATTAAGTTACCCCCAATATGTCCTCATGCGAAACTAACCACTATTCCACTTGTGCAAAAGCTTAAATCTAAAAATGATAAATTTTAGTAGACAATATGCGAATCCAAATGAATCTCTTGAATTTTGAATATGCATGCATATGTATTAAAAATGAATTAAATTTAATCCCCGATACTAACAGCCCCTACTATCTATAAAAACCTTTTTAAAAATACTATTTATTTTTTAAATTGTCTCTATGTTTAGTTTTTTAAATTTGGAAGAAAAACATGGTATATCAAAAAAATAATTTTCTAAAAGCTTTGAATAAACAAAAAACTGATCATATTCCTTTTTGGTTTATGCGCCAAGCTGGAAGATATCTTCCAGAATATATGGAGCTTCGTAAAAAAGCGGGTGGTTTTTTGGATATGGCGTATAATTCTGATATGGCAGCGGAAATTACATTGCAGCCTATCAGGCGATTTGAAATGGATGCAGCAATTATATTTTCAGATATTTTAGTTATTCCGCATGCGCTGGGACAGCATTTAGAATTTGTTCAAGGTGAAGGACCAAAACTTGATCCTGTTAGAAATTTGGAAGAGATATCAAAGCTAAATTTTGATAATTTCGATAAGGTTTTAAGCCCTGTTTACGAGGCTTTAAGCAAGGTTAGGTCTGGTTTAAAGGCTGAAGGTTACAATAAAACCGCGCTTATTGGTTTTTGCGGCGCTCCTTGGACTGTGGCTTGCTACATGGTTGAGGGCGGGGGTAGTAAGGATTTTATTAATACCAGAAAACTAGCTTTTTCTGATCCTAAGGCTTTTCAAAAGCTAATTGATTTGCTGGTTGATTCAAGTGCTAAATACTTAATTAACCAAGTTAATGCAGGGGCGCAAGCATTACAAATTTTTGATAGCTGGGCAGGGGCGTTAGATGCTCAAAGCTTTTCAAAATGGGTGATAGAGCCAACAAAGCGCATTATTGATCTTGTACGTGAAGTTCATCCTGATATTCCAATTATTGGCTTTCCAAGATGCGCTGGGGCAAATTATATTTCATATGCGAATGAAACGGGCATTAATGCGCTGGGGCTAGATCAATCGGTAGATACTAACTGGGCGGCTCAAAATTTACAGCCATTAGTTCCAGTGCAAGGAAATCTTGATCCTATTTGTTTGCTTACAGGGGGTGATGCGTTGAAAATTGCAGCCGAAAAAATAATTACTGATTTGTCGGATGGTGATTTTATTTTTAACCTTGGGCATGGAATTCATAAAGATACTCCGCCTGAAAATGTTGCTAAGCTTGTTAAAATAATTCGGGGAAACTCTTAGATGAGCAAAATTGCTGTAGTTTTATTTAATCTTGGAAGTCCCGATTCAAAAGAGGCAATAAAGCCATTTTTGATGAATTTCTTTATGGATAAGAATATTATTAGATTGCCCCTGCCATTTCGTTATTTGCTTGCGCGGCGCATAAGTAACAAACGCTCTAAATGTGAAGCTGGAAATGCATACAGTAAGGTTGGATATAAATCTCCATTGCTTGAAAATACAAATGCTCAAGCCAAAGCTTTGGAAAAAACTCTAAATTATAAAAATAATGGCAATAAATATAAGGTTTTTATATCTATGCGTTATTGGCATCCTTTTGCGCTGGAAACAGCAAAAGACGTACAGGCTTGGAAGGCGGATAAAGTTGTTTTACTGCCGCTTTATCCGCAATATTCAACCACTACTAGTTTCTCATCATTTGAGGCTTGGGATAAGGCATTAAAGGAAATTAATTATAATCCTGAGACTTTGAAAATTGATAGTTACCCTGATAATGATGGATTTATTACTGCTTCGGTTGATAATATTTATGATGAATACGTACAGGCAAAAGACATACACCAAGATGTACGTATATTATTCTCTGCCCATGGTTTGCCTGAAAAAATAATTAATGCTGGTGATCCTTATCAAAAACAATGTGAGATATCTGCCGAAAAAATAGCTGAAGGTCTTTCAAGAAAATTAGGTGTGAAAAACCTTAAATGGCAAATATGTTATCAAAGCCGCGTTGGGCGGTTAAAATGGATTACACCTTCTATAAAGGATGCATTAAATAAAGCAGCAGCAGATAATGTTGCAGTTATTGTCTATCCGCATTCTTTTACTCAAGAACATATTGAAACTTTGGTTGAACTTGATATTGAATATAAAAAATACGCTTTCGATATTGGAATAAATGGTTACTACCGCGCTCAAACAGTTGGCACATCACAAGAATTTATTAATGGATTATCGAATTTGGTTTTTAGGCACTGTTAGCTAATTATGAATCCTAGCATTATTTTAATTGCGCCCATGGCAATAAACCCCAAAAATGCAGTATCTGATTTATCGTATATAATGGGAACTTTTCGATTCTTACGCCCAGTAATAAGAGGCACAAAACACTTGGTAATTGTTCACTTTTTGTGGGAGTGCATCACAATAGGCTATATAGTAATATTGATTTCCCCCATGCTATTATTTTTACAAAAAAAGAAGCCCCGGAACAAGTCGCGGGGCCTTTGAGGTTGGGGTGATAAGCTAATAAATCTACCAGATAGATTCATTAGCAGCGGGTTGAACCGTTTTCACCGTAACGAGCTATTATTGTTGTTTTTGCGCTCGAGGTTGAATTCTTACCTTCGCACGTTTTTGTGCAAATTTTATCAAGGTTGCCGTCATGTACATAATGAACATGCAACAAGAAATAATTCCAATACCCTGTACTATTTTTTTATCCCCTTAGATTTATTATTTTTACTGTCTTTAATACTATCAGGAGGGACGATAGATGTCAAAATATTATTTTATTTTGTAATATTATTACTAAATTCCTTGGAGCGAGTGAAGAGATTCGAACTCTCGGCCCCAACCTTGGCAAGGTTGTGCTCTACCCCTGAGCTACACTCGCATACAACACCAAGAAATAAGTGAGAGAAATATATATCTTTAAAAATGAAATGCAAGCATAAAAATAATAAAAAGTTAGAACATTGCTCCAACTTGTACCAAAGGAACTTTATAACCTATTGGTTCATGGTTGGGAAATAGTGAATAAATTAATATATTTGGAGTGTTTTCAACGGGCTGTGTCATGTTTTCAGGTATTTCATAATGCATAAGCTCATCACCATTATCTTCATCATCATAGACTAGCATGAATAGGCGTTGGTCGCGGTAATATTCAACGCGAGATACAACATCAGGAAGCGGCGTGTCACTGACAAGCATAACATCACCATCATGTAATACTCCTAGCTCTATATTCATGACATCCCCGGAGTTGTTGGTAGATTGAAATTAATTGTTTGGTCTGGCTCTGTGGTTGGTTGATGAACATGGTTAGCTGCCGGCATGGTTGAGGTAAATGCCCCTTCTATTATAGATTCTGCGCCAGGTGGTGGCCCCATCATAGAGCTAATTTCACAACCCGCCATGGCATCGGCTATAAGCTGGTTATTTACTGGCTTTATGTCGCTTGCCTCAAGCTTTTCTAAAAATTCATTTGGTTGCATTATCTATTTCCCCTGTACACACATATATTTATGGGTATTATGCCATCTAAATGTTAATAAACTATTATCGCACAAATTTATAAATTATGGAAATTTTTAATTAAATTAAAGGTAAAAATAAGATTATGAGTGTAGAAGTTGATCCAAAATTATTAGAAATTCTTGTATGTCCTATAACTAAGGGGCTGCTTACTTATGATAAGGAAGCGCAAGAGCTTATTTCAGAGCAAGCAAAGCTGGCATTTCCTATTCGTGATGGTATTCCTGTTATGCTGGTTGATGAAGCGCGTAAATTATAAAATATTAAAGGAATTTGGCGATGAGCAGAGCCTTAGATGCAATAAAAAATGACCCTAACCGCGTAATTATTTTTGATACAACCCTTCGTGATGGTGAGCAAAGCCCTGGTTGCGCGATGAATTTAGAGCAAAAGCTTAAAATTGCGGGCATTTTGGATGATCTTGGCGTTGATGTGATTGAAGCTGGTTTTCCTGTGGCTTCTCTTGGTGATTTTGAAGCGGTTAATGAAATTGCAAGAAATGCTAAAAATGCAACTATTTGTGGTTTGGCTAGGGCTAAGGAAAGTGATATCGAGGCGGCGGGCAAGGCTATTAAACCTGCAAAATCAGGGCGCATTCATACTTTTATTTCCACAAGCCCGCTTCACATGAAATATAAGCTTAAAATGTCTCCTGAAGAAGTTTTGGAGATGGTAAAAAGCAGCATAACACTAGCTCGCAGCTTTACTGATGATGTAGAGTGGAGCGCGGAAGATGGCTCTCGCACGGAAGATGATTTTTTATGTATGTGTGTTGAAGCCGCAATTAATGCGGGTGCAAGCACTATTAATATCCCTGATACAGTTGGTTATGCCATTCCTGATGAATTTGCTGCTAAAATATTAATGTTATTTGAGCGCGTGCCTAATATTGATAAAGCTATTATTTCCACCCATTGTCACAATGATTTGGGTATGGCTGTTGCTAATTCTTTGGCGGGGTTGGTCGCTGGTGCGCGTCAGATTGAATGCACAATAAATGGCATTGGTGAGCGGGCGGGCAATGCTGCGCTTGAGGAAATTGTTATGGCGCTGCGCACTCGTCATGATTTAATGCCATTTACCAATAATATTGATACTACTATGATTACAAAATCATCACGTATTTTATCAAGCATAACAGGGTTTTCTGTGCAGCCTAATAAGGCAATTGTAGGCGCAAATGCTTTTGCACATGCAAGCGGTATTCATCAAGATGGAATGCTTAAAAATTCAAATACTTACGAGATAATG
This sequence comes from Micavibrio sp., assembly GCA_026989265.1. GTDB lineage: Bacteria > Pseudomonadota > Alphaproteobacteria > Micavibrionales > Micavibrionaceae > UBA1672. Next base: position 119,702 of record JALSJP010000016.1, on the reverse strand, counting down.
ACACCTGAAAGCGTTGGTTTAAAAGAAAGCAAGCTAGTTATGAGTAAGCATTCTGGTCGCCATGCTTTCCATGAAAAGCTAAAAGAATTGGGGTATGAGCTTAAAGATAGTGCTCTTAATGACGCATTTATTCGTTTTAAAGATTTAGCTGACCGCAAGAAAGAAGTCTTCGAAGATGATTTGATAGCATTGGTTGAAGATGAAATATTTAGTGAAAATAACGATATTCAGTTTGTATCATTACAGATACGCGCGGGAACTTCAGGTCCGCAAGTTGCTAATCTTTGTTTAAGTGTTTACGGCGCAGAAGAATGCATGGAAGTTGAAGGCAATGGCCCTGTTGACGCTATATTTAAAGCTATCCGCGCTATTTGCCCGCATCCTGATGCTATATTGCAGCTTTATCAGGTGCATGCTGTTACTGGCGGAACTGACGCGCAAGCAGAAGTTAGCGTGCGATTAGAGGAGGGTGACAGGGTTATTATTGGGACAGCCTCTGACGTTGATACGCTGGTAGCAAGCGCACGCGCGTATGTTAATGCGCTTAATAAGCTTATTGCTAAACGCTCAAGCGTAAATCCTGAGTCCTGACGTTAATGCATTATTTTGCCGTTAAGCATTCTACAGGCTCTTTTAATAGTGCGCTCCAACGCTCTGCCCAGCCTTTATTGTGGCTTGCATTGGCTACAAGGCTATAGTTAAGGCAATTTGTATTGCCAATAGCTTTGGAATAAGAGCGATATATGGCGGGCGTTATATTTTTGTCTTTCATTCCCACAAAGTGCCTTTGGGGCAAAGTCGCTAGTTTTGGAGCTATGTCGATTGGGTTTAGTGACCCGTATAGCTGCGTAACTTTATGTATTTTTGTATGAGCGTCTATATCGAGGTTTCCTGCAACGGTTCTTAGGGATAATATATCGTCTCTATCTGCTGATATTAGGGCAGCTATCGCGCCTCCACCAGAATATCCAATTAGGTTAAATCCAGTCGCGTTATATCTTGTTTTTATTTGATCTATAGCTTCATTTATAGAGCTTATTATTATTGAAGAATATTTATGTGATGTCCAATATTTGTTGGGGCAAGCTCCCTCATTTTGCCATTTTGTATATTGGCATGGGCGGGCGATGTAAACCACATTATCGGCACCATCATTAGCCGCAAGCTTTAGGGCTAAAGGAGTTTTTGGCGTTGGGTCTAGGGATTTTTGTCTTCTTGATACCCATGCAAATCCATCTCCTTCTATATATATATTAATGGTGCTTTTTTTCTTATTAACTCGCTCATAGATGGTTAAGTTAAAGGGATTTGTATAGATTACCCTTTGGTGCAAAAATGCAGGTGATGCAATTTTATTAGCTGTGTTTTCTTGCTTGTGCGTTAAGTTTGACATGCATGATGAAACTATTGTTGCACTTATTAGTATAGTAACTATGGATAGAGTTTTTTTCATGGTCAGGCTCGAGCGAGTTGTTAAATTATGATCTTAGCATATTAATTTTAGGGGCTGACACCTAATGTTATTCTAAACCACTATATACTAGGAAATAGATTGAATTGCTTGTGTGGTAATATCGGATTTATTGAGCGTATAATAATGAATATGATCCACTCCATTTTTCGCTAAATCCTCGCTTTGAGCTACTAATAAATCAATAGCGACTTTACGCGCTTCTTCAGGTTTTCTGTTTAGCCCCTCAAATTTATCATAAAGCCAATCAGGGACATTTGCCCCACATCTTTTGGCAAATTTGCACATGGATTTAAAATCATGAATAGGCAGCAAACCAGGCGCAATTTGCGTTGTAATACCTGCTCCCGCGCATTTATCAACAAAGTCATAATACGCATTATTATCAAAGAAAAACTGAGTTAATGCTCGCGTTGCCCCTGCCTCGCATTTCATGCCAAGGGCGTAGACATCTGCTTTTAATGTTTTAGAATCGGGGTGTTTTTCAGGATATGCTCCTACAGAAATTTCGAACGGGTGACGCTCTAGCAATCCTTCCACAAAATCAGAAGTATATTGGAAATAATCACCGTCATCATCTAATGGCCATTGCAAACCCTCTGGCATATCCCCGCGAAGGGCTACTATATGCTTAACTCCACGATTCCATAGCCCGTCAACATATTTATAAAGCTCTTCTTTTGGCGTGTTAATAAATGTCAAATGAGAGCCAATAGGAATATCGGTTAGCTCCATTTTCTTCATAATAGTATCAATAGTGCCATCTTTCGTAGTGCCGCCCGCACCATAAGTCACTGTCATAAATTTAGGGTTTAATTTAACAAGCTCAGCTACGACTTTTATCAAAGCATCTGAGCCTTTCTCCGTTTTTGGTGGGAAGAATTCAAAACTAAATGTAGGTTTGCTCACTTGCGTTAATCCTTTAAGTGGTTTTGTTATATAAAACTAATTTATCCTTTGCATCTGTTAATTACTAGGGTAAAAAGGCTTCCATGACAAATGATATTGAAATTACAGCCCCAAGCAAAGATCACGAACATATCCTTATATTGGATTTCGGATCACAAGTTACCCAGTTAATTGCCCGCCGTTTGCGTGAGAGCGGTGTGTATTGTGAAGTATGGGCATTCAATAAAGCGAGTGATGAGCGCATCAAATCTTATAATCCTAAGGGAATTATACTTTCTGGTGGGCCTTGCTCGGTTTTAGATGATAATGCGCCCGCTGCGCCTGGTATAATATTTGATATGGGCGTGCCTATTCTTGGCATTTGCTATGGTCAGCAAATCATGGTCAAGCAGCTTGGCGGCGTTGTAAAGGCAGAATCATCGCGCGAGTTTGGGCGCGCTTTTGTTGATGTATTGGCTCATTCTTGCATTACAACAGATGTTTGGGATAAGGGCGCTCATGAGCAAGTCTGGATGAGCCACGGCGACCACGTAGCCTCACTTCCCGAAGGCTTTGAGGTTATCGCAAAATCAGATGGCGCTCCGTTTGCATTTATAGCAGATCATAGCCGTAAATATTACGGCGTGCAGTTCCACCCCGAAGTGGTGCATACCCTGCACGGGCGCGAGCTTTTAAAGAACTTCACCCATGAGGTCTGCGGCTGTTCAGGTGATTGGACAATGGCAGCGTTCCATAGCGAGATTATCCAAAGAATTCGCGATCAAGTTGGTGATGAACATGTTATTTGCGGTCTTTCTGGCGGAGTAGATAGCTCGGTTACTGCTATTTTACTGCATGAAGCAATTGGCGATCAGCTAACTTGCATATATGTTGATACAGGTCTTATGCGCGCTGGCGAGAGCCGCCAAGTCGTTGCTATGTTTCGCGATCATTACAAAATCAAGCTTATCAAAGAAGATGCAGAAGAATTATTCCTTGGCGAGCTAGAAGGCGTTAGCGATCCAGAGCAAAAACGCAAGATAATTGGACGATTATTTATAGAAGTGTTCGATAAATGCTCTAATAGAATAACTCAAGAGCTTGGCAAGCCTGCGAAATTCCTTGCTCAAGGCACGCTCTACCCCGATGTTATCGAAAGCGTTAGCATAGTCGGTGATAAATCCCTTACGATAAAAAGCCACCATAATGTTGGCGGCTTGCCCGATAATATGGCGATGGAGCTGGTCGAGCCGCTCCGAGATTTATTCAAGGATGAAGTAAGGGCATTAGGGCGCGAACTTGATATGCCAGAAGATTTTATCCGCCGTCATCCTTTCCCTGGGCCAGGTCTAGCTATTCGCATACCAGGGGAAATCACCCAAGAAAAGCTGGAAATCCTTCGTAAAGCCGATGTGGTTTATCTCGATGAGATTCATAAGGCAGGTCTTTATGATATAATTTGGCAAGCATTTACCGTGCTTTTGCCTGTGCGAACAGTCGGAGTTATGGGCGATGCCCGTACATATGATTATGTATGCGCGCTTAGAGCCGTGACCTCCACCGATGGTATGACAGCGGAATATTATCCGTTCGAACATAAATTTTTAGGTAAGGTGTCCACTCGCATAATAAACGAAGTCCACGGCATTAACCGCGTTGTCTATGACATAACCTCTAAACCACCAGGAACAATTGAATGGGAATAGATTTTTGCAATGTATGCAATAGAAAATTTTAAGTATTTTGCTTGATATTTAGGGCAAATCATTCTATCCAAAGTGTTGAGCAATTTTTAAACGGAGATATTTATGGTTCTTGCAACAAATCTAGGTTTCCCGCGCATAGGTGATATGCGCCAACTAAAAAAAGCAGTTGAAAGCTATTGGAAGGGCAAAAGTTCTGCCGATACACTTTTAAGCACGGGCAAAGAGCTTCGCGCCCATAACTGGAAATTGCAAGAAGACGCTGGGCTGGATATGATTCCTTCCAATGACTTTTCCTTCTATGACCAAGTTTTGGACATGATTACAATATTGGGTCTAATTCCTGAGCGTTATAACTGGAATGGCAAAAATGTTGATCTTGATACATATTTCGCTATGGCTCGCGGCGCTCAGAAAGATGGCGTAGACGTTACGGCGATGGAGATGTCAAAATGGTTTGATACTAACTATCACTATATCGTGCCTGAATTTGAAAAGGGCATGGAGCCAAAGCTTTCAAGCACAAAAATCTTTGACCAATATCAAGAAGCCAAAGATTTAGGCATTGAAACGCGCCCTGTTTTAATTGGCCCTTTAACACTTATTAAAATTGGTAAAGCGCAGTATGAAGATTTCAGCCCTGCCGAATTTTCTGCAAAAATCCTACCATTATATGTTGAGATACTAAATAAGCTGGCTGCTATGGGCGCGGATTGGGTTCAAATTGATGAGCCTGCATTTGTGCTAGATGTTTGCGAGGGTTTCCAAGAAGGCGCGGCAAAGATTTATGCTGAGCTTGCTAAATCAGATGTTAAAATCCTTGTGACATCTTACTTTGATACATTGCGCGATAATGCGGATGCGTTCTACGCTCTTCCTGTGGACGCGCTACATATTGATTTATGCCGCGGAGCAAATCAGGCGAATACTGCTGCAAATGAAGCAGAAAAATCACTTGATGAAGCATTAAGCAAAATCGGTGATAAAGCCCTTTCTATTGGCGTTATTGATGGTCGTAATATTTGGAAAAATGACCTTTCAAGCTCGCTTGATTTGGTTGAAAAAGCAGTTGCTAAGCTTGGCTCTGATAAGGTATTTGTGGCTGGCTCTTCTTCATTGCTGCATTGCCCTGTTGACCTTAATAGCGAGAATGCTCTTGATGATAAAATCAAAAGCTGGATGGCTTATGCAACTCAAAAACTTGATGAGATTGCTGTAATTACTAAAGGCGCAAATGAAGGGCGCGCGGCTATTTCCTCTGAAATTGCTGCTAGTGACGCGGTTAAAGAAGATCGCCGTACATCCAAACGTATTCATAATGACGCGGTTAAGGAAAGGGTTGCTAATATCACGCCTGAAATGACAAGCCGTAAATCACCATTTGCTGTGCGCCAAAAACTTCAGCAAGCTGCGCTTAACTTGCCGCTTTATCCGACGACGTCTATAGGATCATTCCCGCAAACTAAGGAAATACGTAAAAGCCGCGCTGATTTCAAAAAGGGCAATATTGACGAAGCAACTTACAAAGATGCAATGGAGCGTGAAATAAGATCCGTTGTTAAGTTCCAACATGAAGTTGATATCGATGTTCTTGTTCATGGCGAGCCAGAGCGCAACGACATGGTTGAATATTTCGGTGAACAGCTAGACGGCTTTGCCTTTTCTAAATTCGGATGGGTGCAATCATACGGCACGCGCTGTGTTAAGCCACCAATTATATACGGCGATGTATCGCGCCCTAATCCTATGACGGTTGCTTGGTCTGTCTATGCACAAAGCCAAACTGATAAAATCATGAAGGGCATGCTAACAGGCCCGATTACAATCTTGCAGTGGTCTTTTGTTCGCGACGACCAGCCGCGCAGCCTGACTTCAAAGCAAATTGCATTTGCTATTCGTGATGAGGTTTCCGATCTTGAGGCTGCAGGAATTAAGATGATCCAAATTGATGAAGCGGCGTTCCGTGAAGGCTTGCCATTACGTCAGTCTGATTGGAAAGCATATCTTGATAACGCGGTTGAGGACTTCCGCATTACTTCTTGCTCGGTTGATGACGCTACGCAAATCCATACTCATATGTGTTATTCAGAGTTTAATGACGTGATTGAGGAAGTTGCGGCAATGGACGCTGATGTGATCTCTATTGAAACATCACGCTCTCAAATGGAATTGCTAGAGGCATTCGTTGCGTTTAAATATCCTAACGAGATAGGGCCCGGCGTTTATGATATCCATTCCCCGCGCGTTCCAAGCACTCAAGAAATGGTTGATCTGCTGGAAAAAGCCAAAGAAAATCTTGATGAGCGTCAGATTTGGGTTAATCCTGATTGCGGACTTAAAACCAGAGGTTGGGCAGAAGTTAAGCCTGCGCTGGAAAATATGGTGGAGGCCGCAAAAATTATGCGCTCTAAATCCAAAGCAAGCAAGGCTGCTTAGCTTTTAGAAAATATAATTCATATAAACACTCACTCCACCGTTACAGATTTGGCGAGATTTCGGGGCTGATCAACATCTGTGCCTTTTATAACCGCCACATGATAAGATAGAAGCTGCACAGGGATTGAGTATAAAATCGGCGCAACAAATGGGTGAACCGCGCCCATGGCAACGCTCCACGTTGATTGCTCATTAAGGGCTTTTACGCCATTTTCATCAGATATAAGAAATACCTTGCCCCCGCGTGCCACTGTTTCTTGAATATTTGAAACATTCTTTTCAAACATCGGGTCATTTTCTGGTGCGACAACAACAATAGGCACGCTATCATCAATTAGAGCGATAGGCCCGTGTTTCATCTCGCCCGAGGCATAACCTTCCGCGTGTATATATGAAATTTCCTTGAGCTTTAATGCGCCCTCTAAAGCTATCGGATATAAGCTCCCGCGCCCTAAATATAAAACATCTCGCGCATCGGCTATATCTTTGGCAATCGCAAGTATAGCCTCATCATGAGATAAAATATCAGCGGCAATGCTTGGAACTTGGCGCAAAGCTTCTGCCATTTCATGCTCTTTAGCTTTTGTAATTGAGCCTTTCGCCCTAGCACTAGCAAGCACAATACATGCAAGCGTAGTTAGCTGGGTTGTAAAGGCTTTGGTTGAAGCAACTCCAATTTCTGGCCCTGCCAATGTATGCAGCGCAAAATCGGATTCGCGCTCTATCGTGCTTTCAATTGCATTTACAATAGAAAGTATTTTCTGATCTTGTGATTTGCAATATCTTAAAGCCTCTAATGTATCGAGAGTTTCTCCTGATTGAGATATAAACAGGGCAACTCCGCCCGCTGGCATTGGGGCTTCGCGATATCTAAACTCGCTTGCAACGTCAATTTCACACGGGATTCGCGCTATTTGCTCGAACCAGTATTTCGCCACCATGCAGGCATAATACGCCGTCCCGCAGGCAATTAATGTAAGGCGCGGCGCGTTTGTAATGGCATTTAACACATCATCAGGGATGGATATCTTGCCAGTGCCAGCATTAACAAATGAGTTAAGCGTCTCGCCAATAACGGCGGGCTGCTCATATATTTCCTTAAGCATAAAATGCTTGTACTGCCCCTTACCGCTTATCGCGCCCGATTGCTCTGTTATGCGGATATCGCGGGTAAGCGGGTTTTGATCCTTATCATAAATACTTACATTATTGCGAGTTACAGTAACGCGATCACCATCTTCTAAGAAACATATTTTCTTGGTTAGCGGAGCAAGGGCATAGGAATCAGATGCTACGAACATCTCACCATCGCCATAACCAACGGCAAGCGGCGTTCCTTGCCTGCATCCTACTATAAAATCTTCATGACCAGTAAATAGCATCACAAGTGCATACGCGCCAGTAAGGCGATCCATCGCTTTATTAGCGGCAATTATAGGCTCATCGCCTTGATCCATATAATATGTCACAAGATGGATTATAACTTCGGTATCTGTTTGCGTTTCGAACTTTGCGCCATGGTTTTCCAGCTCAGCTTTAAGAGCAGCGTAATTCTCGATAATTCCATTATGCACAACCGCGACTTTATCAGTTGCATGCGGGTGGGCATTGCGCTCATTCGGCAGTCCATGAGTAGCCCAGCGCGTATGACCAATTCCTATAGTGCCTGATAATGGATTATCTTTTAGCTTTTGCGCTAGATTAACCAGCTTACCTTGAGCGCGTCTGCGATCAATAACGCCATTTGAAAGGCTTGCAATGCCAGCAGAGTCATAGCCACGATATTCAAGGCGTTTTAGCCCTTCTAATAAAAGAGGGGCTACGTCTTGCTCGCCTATAATTCCAAAAATTCCACACATATTAACCGCTCATATCTTTATCTGGAGCATCGTTATTTCGTATCCTAAGGTATGAAATATACTTGTCGTCACTCATACCTTGTCCAGATAAAGATATGAGCGGTTAAACAATTCCGCATCATAATTATATGGATTTATAATGCAAGTAACGAAGTTTTACGGATTGTTTCAGCTGCTCTGCTTGCTTTTACGGAAATTAGCCGCCCAGCCTTTTATTGTTTTGGCTTTGCTGCGCTCAACTGATAGAGCATCAGATGGGATATCAGTTGTAATGGTAGAGCCAGCCGCGATAAATGCTCCCTCGCCTATTTCAACGGGAGCGACTAGATTTACGTTACTTCCCACCATCGCGCCGTCTTTTATAATTGTTTGATGCTTATCAAAGCCATCATAATTAACCGTAATTGCCCCGCATGAGAAATTCACATCCTTGCCCATTATGCAATCACCGACATAGGCTAGGTGAGATATTTTACTTCCCCTACCGATTTCGGATTTCTTTATTTCCACGAAATTACCAATGCGTACTTCCTGCCCGATATCAGAGCCATTGCGAAGGCGGGCAAAAGGTCCTATGACCGTGTTTGCGCCGATTTTAGCACCTTCAAAATGGCAGAATGCCTTGATATGAACATTCGCGCCCACCTCGACTCCGCCGCCAAAATAAACATTAGGCTCTATCAAAGTTCCTGTTTTTATTTTTGTATCATGGTAGAAATAAACGCTTGATGGGTCTTGTATCACAACGCCAGCATTTATAAATTCCTCGCGCATTATTTCTTGAGCATATTGTTCTAACTCACTTAGGTTTATGCGAGTATTACAGCCCTGTACTTCTTTGGGATTTGCACTAATAGCTACGCTAGTTTTAACGCCTTTACGCGCGGCAATTTCTGGAAGATCAGTAATATAATACTCACCACTAGCATTAATATTAACCAGATCCGAAAGCCAATCATTAACTTGGGCAGCGTCAAGGCAAAACGCGCCAGTATTTACGATATTAACCTGCTTTTCTTCATCACTTGCATCTTTTTCCTCGCGGATATCTCGCAATGTGCCGTCGCTATCTATTAAAAGTCTGCCATAGCCATATGGATTATCAATGCACATGCCAAGAACCGATATACCCGTATCAGGTCTTTGACGGCGAGCATCAATAAGCCCTTGCATGGTCTCCACAGATATAAGCGGGGTATCACCCAGCAAAACAAGTATATCACCGTTAAAATCTTGCAACGCTCCCATAGCAATCTTTAATGCACTGCCCGTTCCATCTTGTTTAACTTGGGTAACTGTTTCATGCGGGGATACTGCACTAGCCAAATCATCCATGCCTTGCCCAATAACAGTTAAGATACGGTCTGGATTTAATTGCTCCACCGAATTAAGAAGCCAATTAATCATGGGAAGTCCTAAAAGCTCATGCATAACTTTTGGCTTATCAGATTTCATGCGCGTACCTTTACCAGCGGCAAGAATCACAACAGCTAACGGATTTTTATTACTCATATTCTTTATCTTCATTTTATTATTTTGTAGCTAAAATAGTGTTTCCACTTTCATAGCGCGTCATATGCATAAACATTGTCCCATATGCAGTTTTAACGCGCACTTTCACAGGCACGGCAACCGCATTTTTTGTCACTTGTGCGAACCAAACCGTTGGCATCATGCCGCGCTTACGCCCTTGTTCTTGTATCGAAAGCCAGCCGCGTGGCTTTTTATGCCAAGCCCCTGATACAGGCTTAACTTCTACCGTGCATTTCGCGGCGTAACCTTCATATGCGTTATATCTAGATTTTTTTAATGTCACAAATTCTTTATGAGTAAATACTAATTTATAGCGGCGCTTACCATCAAATACCTCCGTTTCACCTTCGCAATTTCCACCATCAGCTACATGCTCCATCACCATCATTGTTGCACTTAATGCATCAATAGTGCCTTTGGTTAGATCATTGTTAGGAATATAGGTTCTTGGCTTTTTATGCTTATATAAAGTAACTATATTTTCAAACCCGCCATTTTTTGTATAATTATAGGATTTGACCTCTTTTTCATCACGCCAAAAGGATATGGATTCATGTATCTCGGGATATAATTTGCCATTATCGACCCAACCTTTTGATAAAAACTTGCCTTTCCATGGTGCAAGTGATCCAAGCACGCCCTTAGTTTCGGCATTAAAAATCATGGAATAGCGACCTTCATTAAGGTAATCAAGCACCATATTAGCTTTTACAGCATTAAACCCACCAGCATAGACACTAAAATCCATTTTTTGATAATCATATGAATTGATATCTGCGGAATGAGTGTTGATGTCAGGCTTTGCAGGTGGCTGCAACATAGCAATTTCTTGTGCCAAAGCCGTCTTATAAGATAAAAATATAAATAATATACTAATTATAAAGACCGAGCGTTTCAACAGCTTGCCCTCCCATGCCTTGTTTAAAAGTTTTAATGCCTTTTGCGTGCTTCTCATTAATTCCACCTAAATCAAAATTACTTATATTTCTTTTCTTTAGCTCCGCCATCGCTCGCCATAACAAAAGATGATGCGCAGATTTATCACGCCCAATATCAGATGTATATCCAATTTGATAAGTTGCGCTTGATCCATGATTAAACAGTAATATAGCGGCTATTGGCTTATTATCAAAGAGTGCAGTGCCAATTAGCATATTTTTCCCACGTAAGAATTCTTTTGCTAGCTCCGTAATTACCTTGGGCGACGCTCCATCATATTTCTTAATTGCTTTATCAGCAGAATAATGGTTTAAAAGCCAAGCAAAATGCTCTCCCCTATCGCTAAAAACAACATTCAAACCTTGCTTTTCCGACTTAACAAGCATATTGCGCCATTTTTTGTTCAAATTTTTGCGTAAAACCTCTAAATCAGGGCGCAAATCAAGGTAAATTGTCTGATATCCATGTTTTGACACACATTTATAGCCATACTTGCTCAACAACGCCTTTGCTTGTGGTGTATTCTCTATTTCAGGGAGAAAACGAATGCGCCTGCCAAATCGTTTTGGAAATTCTTTGGTGAAGACCTGCAATAATGCTTCAAAATCACTCAAACTACCATATTCATCAAACCAAATAGGGGCGCGGTCAATTATGATTCCATGTATAGCATTGTTAAAAATTCCAGCCTCTAATATTTGAACCAAGCCCGCTGCCTTGCCATTAATTATAATAAGACCGCGGCGCACGCGCTGATTATTAAGGTGCGCCATAACATTAGCATAGACATATGATTGCAGTAAATTTGATTGTTTTATAGTGCGCTGCGCTGCCTCCCACTCACATAATGAAAGGGCGTTCCACTTAATCTCACATATAGAGTGCATTTCTGCTTGTTTTTCTACCATAGAATTATATAGTCACATAAATTTATATAAGCGCAAGAGGCAAATAACATGACGGCAAATAACGAAGACTTACAAGCAATTATTGATAAAGCTTGGGATAATAAAGATTCGATAAGCACTGATACTAAAGGCGAGGTGCGCGATGCTATTACCCAAGCGCTTGCGTTGCTTGATAGTGGCGACCTGCGCGTTGCTAGCCCATCTGATAATGGATGGGTTGTGCATCAATGGCTTAAAAAAGCTGTGCTTTTGTCATTCCGCTTGAACGCAAATAAAATTATTTCTGGCGGTAATGGCGGCTCTAACTGGTATGACAAAGTTGATAGTAAATTCAAAGGCTGGGACGAAGCCAAGTTCAAAGCTGCTGCTTTTAGAGCTGTTCCCGATTCAATTGTTCGCCACTCTGCTTATGTTGCGCCAAATGCGGTGCTTATGCCGTGCTTCCTTAATGTTGGTGCATATGTCGGAGAGGGGACGATGATTGACACTTGGTCAACTGTTGGGTCATGCGCTCAAATTGGCGCTAACTGCCATATATCTGGCGGTGTTGGCATTGGCGGAGTGTTAGAACCCTTGCAAGCCGAGCCTGTTATTATTGAGGATAACGTATTTATCGGCGCGCGCTCAGAGGTTGCAGAAGGAGTAATCGTTGAAACGGGCGCTGTAATTTCTATGGGCGTATTTATTAGCGCATCTACAAAAATTATTGACCGTAGCACGGGTGAGGTTTTCTATGGTCGCGTGCCAGCATATTCGGTAGTAATACCAGGTACTATGCCGTCAGCTAAGAATTTACCCGATGGAAGCCCAGCACCAAGCCTTGCTTGCGCGGTAATAGTCAAACGCGTTGATGCAAAAACCCGCAGCAAAACAGGCGTTAATGAGTTATTGCGAGATTAGATTTTTCACAAGTGCTTTAATTTAGCAATAGTGGCATTTTAGGGCTTTTACCGCGCCAACCCCTATGCTAAACTTCGATTTTAGATGTAATATAGAAATGGATAAATTTGCTATGAAGTTGAGTATTGATCGTTCTGACCTTTTAAGATCATTAAATCACATGCAATCTGTTGTGGAGCGTCGCAACACGGTTCCCATTCTTTCTAATGTCCTTATGAAAGCGGAGAATGGCGTTTTATCCTTGGCTTCCACTGACATGGATTTAGAGATAAACGAATCTGTTGCCGCTAATGTTAGTGCTGATGGCTCTACCACTGCTCCTGCGCATACATTCCATGAAATTGTACGCAAATTCCCTGATGGTTCAGAAGTTGAAATAGAACTTAATGCGGAAGGTTCTCAAATTACGGTGTGCGCTGGTCGCTCAAAATTCAAATTAAGCTGCCTGCCCACCGAAGATTTCCCCGAGATATCTGCGGGAGATTTGCCTAGTGAGTTTTCAGTGCCAGCGGCTGATTTGCGTGCGTTAATTGATCGCACTAAATTCGCGATGAGCACTGAGGAAACGCGTTACTATCTTAATGGTATATACGTACATGAAGCAGATAATGATGGCGTTAAAGTCTTGCGCGCTGTATCTACTGATGGTCATAGATTGGCGCGTTTTGAAATGCCACTTCCCGAGGGTGCTTCCGGTATGGCGGGCGTTATTATTCCGCGCAAAGCCGTTGGTGAAATTCGCAAATTAATAGAAGATGCGGCGGATCTTATAAAAATCTCCCTATCAGATCATAAAATCCGTTTTGAATTTGATCATATTATCCTTACATCCAAATTGATTGACGGGACATTCCCTGATTATCAACGCGTGATACCACAAGGAAATGACAAGGTTGTTGAGCTTGACCCTAAAATATTCTCACGCGCCATTGATCGTGTCTCGACTATTTCTGATGGTAAATCCCGCGCTCTGAAAATCACTGTTAATGGTAAGCAAATGATGTTATCTGCTAGCTCCCCCGATGCGGGAAGTGCGACGGAAGAGCTTGAGGTTAATGGATCTTCTGAAGTTGAGATTGGTTTTAATGCTAAATATTTACTTGATATCACATCTCAGATAGAGGGCGAGGGTTGCCGCTTAATATTTGCTGATTCAAACAGCCCGACAATTATCCAAGATAATAGCGATCCATCCGCGCTGTACGTGCTTATGCCGCTGCGGGTTTAGGATCATACCCATTATGCATTGGGGATGCACTGAATTGGCATATTTGAATTTTTCATATGGGGTCATTGTAGGCAAGATTTTTTAAATTTACTTTTGCATGACAACGGTTGACCATTCACCAATATCATAACGCTTCTTGAATGTCAGTCCTGCGCCTTCATAAGCCGAGATAACCAAATCTGATTGCTTGATCAACATACCAGAAAGTACGGCATAGCCATTATCATCAAGAACGCTTACCAAATCAGGTGCCATTTCAATTACTGCGCCCGCCAATATATTAGCGACTATTAGCTCGTAAGGCTTGTATTTATCTACTGCTGGAGCGTTGAACCCATCTCCGCATTCACAAGTCATTGCAGTTTTACTCAAAGCAACGCCGTTCATATTTGCATGACGCGAGCAAACACGCACGCTTTCAGCATCATTATCAATGGCAAGAACAGGGCTTTTCCAAAGCTTCCATGCGGCAATCGCTAAAATTCCTGAGCCAGTGCCCATATCTAAAATATTCCATGGACAAGCGCCCTTGCCTTTCAGGTCAAGCATAGCTTGCAAGCAGCCATTAGTTGTTTCATGCTCACCCGATCCAAATGCAGTTGCCGCATCAACTTTTAGAGCAATTTGCCCTTCTGTCACTTCTCCTTCATATTTTGATCCATGTATGAAAAATGAACCGATAGAAAAAGGCTTGAATTCTTGATATGTCTTTTCAAGCCAATTGATATCAGGCGTTTCAATGATTTCTATGTTTTGCGCCGTAATATCAATATCTTTAATATCATAAGCCGCGGCTTGCAAAGATAGCCTAGAGGTAATTTCATTAATATCAGGCTTATCATTCATAAGCCACTCTAATGCGCATCCCCTATCTATACGCGCTATAGAGCTAGATAATGCAATATCAACAAATGCTTCTGATAGGCAAAAAACTATATCATCAGGCAAATCTTTTTGGATATTAAACCGAACTGTATACAAAGCCAATTACGCTTCATCATCAAGAAGTATATCTTCATCGCCCGTTTCATCCGCATCAGAAGCCGCCAAATCAGGGATATCGTCTAATGTATCCTCACCAAGAACTGTATCATCATCGTCTTCTTCCTTTGTAGATGCCTCCGCATCATCAAGGCTAACTACTTCTACTTCAGAATCTTCTTCAATAATTTCGCCCTCATCTTTTTTATGCTCAACTTCTTTGATAATTTCTTTTTCTGGCTCAGCAGCAACGCGCCCGCGACGGGTTTTAGCCTTAACCTCGCCTGTAAATTCAGTATCACATTCAGGGCAGCTAATTGGGCGTTTGTTCAAATCGTAAAAACGTCCGCCGCAGCTTGTGCAAATTCTTTTAAGTCCCATAGGGTTTATTGCTGTATTAGTGCTCACTATATATTCTCCTAAATTAAGGTAATTATTATTCTTTAGTCTCAATTGCATTATTTTTAAGTGCATGTCAATTATAATCACTCTGCATTGAAAGAGTATAGACCAAAGATGCTTATCGTTGTAGTATAGCTTTGTAAAAATTTATCATTTAAGCATCATTAAGAAAGTATTTATTATGCAAAAATCAGTAGTTATTTGTGGATTTAAACGCTCTCCCATGCATTTCGCTAATAAGGGAGAATTGGCGAGGATTCGCCCTGATGATATGGCTGCAATAGTGATAAAAAATTTGATCCAAAGCACTGGAGTTAATGCGGGTGATATCGAGGATTTACTTATGGGCTGCGCTTTTCCGGAAGGCGAACAGGGATTTAACATTGCGCGACTTGTAGCTGGTCATGCTGGGCTGCCAAGCAGCGTAGCAGGCGCAACTATTAACCGTTTTTGCGGCTCTTCTATGACTGCCATACATACAGCGGCAGGAATGATCCAAATGAACGCGGGCGCGGTATTTATATGCGCGGGCGTTGAGAGCATGAGCCGCATTCCGATGGGCGGGTTTAACCCTATGCCTAACCCTGCTATCTACGCCGAATATCCCGCTGCTTATATGGGCATGGGCGAGACGGCGGAAAACTTGGCTGCAAAATATGATATTGAACGAGCGGATCAAGATGAATTTGCAGTAGGCTCTCACCATAAAGCGGCGGCGGCGGCAAAATCGGGCAAGTTTGATGATGAAATAGTTCCTATCGGCGAGGTTAAAACTGACGGCACTATTCGCGGAGATAGCTCGGCGGAAAAGCTTGCAACATTAAAGCCAGCCTTTTTAAGTGATGGCAGCGTAACGGCGGCGACTTCTTCTCCGCTAACCGATGGCTCTGCTGCTGTATTAGTATGCTCGGAAGAATATGCGGATAAGCACGGCTTGGAAAAGCTAGCGCGGATCAAGAGCATAGCCACCGCTGGTTGCGCTGCGGAGATCATGGGCATTGGCCCTGTCCCTGCAACTCAAAAAGCCTTAGAGAGAGCGGGGCTTACGCTAGCAGATATTGATATTATTGAGCTGAACGAGGCATTTGCCGCGCAAGGTCTATCGGTTATTAAAGAGCTTGGCATTGATATAAATAAGGTTAATCTTGACGGCGGAGCAATCGCCCTTGGTCATCCACTTGGCACTTCTGGCGCGCGCATTACTGGTAAGGCGGCATCATTGCTTAAGCGTGAGGGTAAGAAATACGCACTTGCAACCATGTGCATCGGCGGCGGGCAAGGCGTTGCTACTGTGCTGGAGGCTATTTGATGAGTCTAAACACAGCGAACACAGACGAAATCACAGCGCGCTCAGTGCTTGATGATCCGCAACATCCATTAAATAAAATTTCGGAGGAAATTCGCGATTCTGTCTTTAAAATTCATAGAAATTTTGGCCCAGGGCTTTTGGAAAGTGCATATGAAGAATGTTTATATTATGATCTCACTAAAAATAAATCCCTAAAAGTCGAGCGTCAAAAAATTCTGCCGCTTAAGTTTGAAAATTTAATAGTATCAAATGCGTATAAAGTAGATTTACTTGTTGAAGGTGAAATTATTTTAGAATTAAAGGCATGCGCAAAATTACTGCCAGTGCATAGAGCGCAGCTTTTAACATATATGAAAATTAATAAATCACGTTTGGGGTATTTAATAAATTTTAATGAAAAGTTAGTCAAAGATGGAATTAATAGATTTGTGCTATGAGCGCGCCTGTGTGTACGCTGTGGTTTAAAAAAGTTGGAGTATGTAAATGAAAATTGAAAAAGTTGCTGTTATTGGCGCGGGAGTAATGGGTAGCGGGATTGCCGCGCAGGTGGCGAATGCTGGTTTGCCTGTTGTGTTATTAGATATCAAGCTTGAGGGTAAATGCTTGGCAAGTGATGCGGTTGCTAAAATGCTTAAAACCGAACCTGCTGCATTTATGCGCAAAAGCAATGCCAAGCTTATTACTTGCGGTAATTTAGAGGATGATCTTGATAAATTATCAGATGTGGACTGGATTATCGAAGTTGTGATCGAGAATTTAGAGATCAAGCATAAAATTTATGAGACTTTACAAAAACATCGTAAAAAAACCTCTATCATAAGCTCTAATACTTCTACTATTCCGCTGCATAAACTTGCAGAAGGGCAAAGCAAAGAGTTTAAGCAAGATTTCATGATTACCCATTTCTTTAATCCGCCGCGCTATATGCGTTTGCTTGAGCTTGTGACAAGTAAGGATACGCGCCAAGATGCCATAGATACAGTGCGCAAATTTTGTGATGAGCGTTTGGGAAAGGGCGTTGTTACTTGTAATGATACGGCTGGATTTATTGCCAATCGTTTGGGCGTATTTTGGCTTACTGCTGGGGTGAATGAGGCTATTAAGCAAGGGGTTTCTATTGAAATTGCCGACGCTGTTATGAGCAAGCCCGTTGGCATTCCTAAAACTGGAATATTCGGGCTGATTGACCTTGTAGGCATTGATTTAATGCCTAAATTATCGGAAAGCCTGCTTAGTAATTTGCCTAAAGATGATGCTTACCGCGAGCTATTTATAGACCATAAATTCATCCATGAAATGATTGAACAGGGCTATACTGGGCGTAAAGGTAAGGGCGGGTTTTATCGTCTTAACCCCGATGCGCCAAAATCTGCGCGCGAGAAGCAGGCTCTTGATATTAATGTTAATAATTTTAGTAATGCGCATTATATCAAATCAATAAAGAAAGCAGCTATGGCGATGGATTCCGTTAAAGCGGGGCGAAGCGGGCTTAAAGCAGTTGTGACTACCGATGATGCGGGCGGGAAATATGCTTGGGAAGTTTTAAAGCAAACATTATTCTATGCTGCCGAACTTGTTGGCGAGGTCGCAGATACTATCCATGATATTGATGAAGCCATGAAACTTGGCTATAACTGGAAAATGGGTCCTTTCGAGATGATGGACGCGCTAAATCCCAAATGGTTTGCAGATAAGTTATTGGAAGATGATATCGGCGTGCCTGATATACTTGACCAAGTAGGAGGCGGCACGTTCTATCGCATAAATGATGGAAAACAGCAATATTTTGGAAGTGACGGCAAGTATCATGATGTCATGCGCGCAAACGGCGTGTTGCTGCTACGAGATATAAAGCTCACTTCTGCGCCAGTTTTGAAAAATGCTTCGGCGAAAGTCTGGGATATTGGCGACGGCGTGCTGTGTTTTGAGCATTGCTCTAAAATGAATACTTTTGATGAGCAGATTTTTGACATGCTAGAAGAAGTTAATAAGCTTATATCTGGCTCTGATGATTATAAGGCTTTGGTGATTTATAATGAAGGATCGCATTTCTCGGCGGGGGCTAATCTAGGGCTAGCTATTTTCATGATTAATATTGCCATGTGGGCGCAGGTGGAAAATTTTATCTCGCGCGGGCAAAAGGTATTTATGGATTTGAAATTTGCGCCATTTCCTATGGTGAGCGCGCCTAGCGGCATGGCTCTTGGCGGAGGATGTGAGATATTATTAGCAAGTGACGCGGTGCAAGCTCATAGTGAGACTTATTGCGGGCTTGTTGAGGTCGGCGTTGGGCTGCTCCCTGGTTGGGGTGGCTGTAAGGAAATGATATTACGTTTTCAAGAGCGCGAAAAGAAAGCCTTTAAAGCTAATTTAGCAAAAGTGGATAAAGAGAGCCTGTGGCTTTGCCCTGATACAACCCCTGTTGGCGCTGTGCGTAAAGCCTTTGAGGTGATCGGCATGGCTAGCGTGGCTAAAAGCGCATTCGAAGCGGTAGATATCGGTTATTTCCGCGAGAGTGACGGCATATCCATGAATAGGGATCGCCTGCTTTATGATGCTAAATGCCGCGCGTTAGAGCTAGCTGATGGCTATAAAGCCCCTGATAAAGTCACCGATATAAGGCTTGGCGGGGCGGGAGCGAAAACGGCTCTTGATTTGGCAGTATCTGACCTTAGAAAATCAGGCAAAGCAACGCCCTATGACGTTGTCGTATCTGACCATCTTTCAACCGTTTTATCAGGCGGGAGCGCGGATTACACCGAAACTCTAAGCGAGGATGACATGCTAAAGCTTGAGCTAACCGAGTTTATGAAATTGCTGCATAATGATGGCACTCTTGACCGCATTGAACATATGCTAACCACTGGTAAACCACTTAGGAATTAGGATAGGACTTAAAACATGCCCGTATATAACCCTCCATTAGATGATATAAAATTTGTGCTTAATGATGTGCTTGGCGCGGATAAATTATCCAAGCTATCAGGCTATGAGGATTTCTCCCTAGAGCTTGGTGAGCAGATATTAGAAGAAGGCGGTAAGCTATGCGCCGAAGTTCTATTCCCACTTAATCAAAGCGGCGATAAAGAGGGCTGCACCTTGAAAGATGGAGAAGTTACAACGCCCAAAGGCTTTAAGGCGGCATATGATATCTTTGCAGAAAATGGCTGGTGCGGGCTTGCTTGCGACGAAGAGCATGGCGGTATGGGCATGCCGATGCTGATTAATACTGCCATGAAAGAGCTGATATGCTCTGCCAATATGTCGCTGGGAATGTATATGGGACTTTCCTTTGGCGCGTATGAGGCTATCCATAAATTCGGGAGCGGTGGGCTTAAAGATTTGTATCTCCCTAAACTGGCTGAAGGCGCGTGGTCTGGGACTATGTGCCTTACCGAACCGCATTGCGGAACAGATTTAGGGCTCATCAAAACTAAAGCCATCCCAAATGATGATGGCAGTTATAATATTACAGGCACAAAGATATTTATTTCCGCGGGTGAGCATGATTTAACCGAAAATATCGTGCATTTAGTGCTGGCAAAATTGCCAAATGCGCCAGAGGGTGCGCGCGGGATATCACTATTTGTTGTGCCTAAATTTGTGCCAAATGATAAGGGTGATATTGGCGAGCGTAATGCAGTAATTTGCAGCACCTTAGAGCATAAAATGGGGATTAAGGCGAACTCCACATGCGTAATGAATTTCGATGAAGCTAAGGGCTGGCTTATCGGAGAGCCGCACAAGGGTCTTCGCGCTATGTTTGCTTTCATGAATGATGCGCGGCTTGGCGTTGCTATGCAAGGGCTTGGCATTGCCGAAGTTGCATATCAAAATGGCGTGGCTTACGCAAAGGAACGCTTGCAAATGCGCTCTCTTGCGGGCGTAAAAGCTCCTGATGAACCTGCCGATCCGATTATTGTGCATCCCGATGTTAGGCGCATGTTAATGCTATCTAAATCTGTAACCGAAGGCGGTCGGGCGCTTAGCTACTTAGTTGGGATGGAGCTTGATATTTCCCTTAAACATGCGGATGAGAAAGAACGTCAAAGAGCCGATGATTTTGTTGCGCTCCTTACCCCTATCATAAAGGCTTATCTTACTGATATGGGATCAGAAATTGCTAATCTCGCCGTGCAAATATATGGCGGTCATGGCTATATCTGGGAAAGCGGAGTAGAGCAATATGTCCGCGATGCGCGCATTGCTCAAATTTACGAAGGTACAAACGGCATACAAGCCCTTGATCTTGTCGGGCGTAAAATGCCGCAAAATTTTGGGAGGTTGCTACGTCGCTTTTTCCACCCCGTGCAGGAGTTTATTGAGCAGCATCAAGGCAATGCAGAGCTTCAAGAGTTTATATTCCCTATGGCTAAATCATTTATGAAATTGCAGCAAAGCACGGCTATTATCGCACAAAAAGGACTTAAAAACCCTGATGAAGCTGGGGCGGCAAGTGTTGATTACCTGCGCCATTTCGCGCTTGTTGCCATGGCCTTCATGTGGTGTAAGATGGTTATTGCGGCGCAAGAAAAACTTAAATCTGGTGAAGGTGATAAAGCATTTTATGAAGCAAAAATTCAAACGGCTAAATTCTTTATGGATCGCGTGCTGCCCGAATCCGATGCCCGCTTTAAAATGGTATTGGCTGGCGGGGATAGTATGATGGCTATGGATGAAGCTGCATTTAATTAAGAACAAGCATGTCAGTCATTGCGCGTCTTTTACGTGCTAAATAATGCATAGTAGTGTAAATCCATAGATCACATGTATGAAACGGGCGATGTTTTATTTCAGTATCCATAGGTAATTGTGATATATAGATACTGAAATGAGTTCAGGATGATGAATGAGATAAAAACTTCATCTTGCAACAGCCCCTAATTGTATTTTCAGATCGCCCCACTAGATTGCCGCGTCGGCTTTTCCCTCCTCACAATGACAGATACCTGTTGCAAAAATACAACGATGCAAAAAATGTTGCAAAAAAAACACAAAATTATATTGACGGCGATTCTATTAAATGGCGTAATAGCGATATTCCTCGCATTGTGGGGAATAATTCTACTTAATTTGATCCATAAGGATTATAACTTTAAACAAATAATCATATTTAAAATATGGTTGGAGGAAATAAAATGAAAAAACTTTTACTTGCAAGCGTTGCTGTTAGTGGACTAGCTTTTGCTGCTCCTGCTCACGCTTCTGAATTCGACCTTACAGTCGGTGGTTACTTTAAAGGTTACGGCGCGTTCGTAAACCAAGATACTGCTAACAATGCTGATACTGCTAGTGTTGATATTCTACGTGATACAGAAATCCATATCGGTCTTGAAACAACATTAGACAATGGTCTAACTGTTGGTGCATGGATCGAATTAGAAGCTGATGCAACTGATGGCGCAACTACAGCTAACGAATCATATGCTTACTTCTCAGGTGACTGGGGTCGCGTAAACTTTGGTTATGAAGATGGCGCTGCTTACTTACTACAAGTTGCTGCTCCTTCTGCTGACTCAAACATTGATGGTATTCGTCAATATATCCAACCATTTGTTACTTCTGGTAACATGGACGGTGTTCGTCTTGACTATGATATGGTTACTGGTAACGGTAAAAATGACAAATTATCATATTTATCACCAATCATAAGTGGTTTCCAATTTGGTGCGTCTTTCACACCTGATTCTACAGGTGCTGCTGGTGATCTTGGCGGTGTATTTAATGATACAGATACAACACTTGCTGATACTGCTAATGTTATCAATGAAACATATGAAATTGCCGCTCGTTATGAAGGTCAAGTTCAAAATGTTGGCGTTATCGTTGGTGCTGGTTATTCTCATGGTTCACAAGAGAACACAGATACAGCAATTGATAATCGTAAAGCATGGAATATCGGTCTTGATCTAGATATCGGTCCATTTGGTGTTGGTGCTTCTTACTCTGAAGACAATAATGCTGAAGATGGTACTGGCGTGAATGCTGGTGACAATGAAATATTTGTTGTTGGTGTTGACTACACAACTGGTGCTTTCAAACTTGGTGCTTCTTACTATAACAATGATGATAAATCAACAAATGGCGTTGAGTATGACCGTTACACTGCTGGCGTTACATATGAATATGGTCCAGGAATGACTTTCCGCGGATCTATCCAACAGTTGGACGTTGATAATGTAATTGGTACTAACAGTGCAAACGGTACTGCTGTTCTTCTAGGTACTCAAGTTAACTTCTAATTGAAGATTAACTTTATAAATAATTATGAAAGGGTGCTTTATTAGCGCCCTTTTTTTCATTACAATGCCCATATGACCACACAAGAAAATCTAAACCAAATCCATGAAGAAATTAATCAAGCGGCACTTAAATGGGGCAGGAAGAGCAGAGATATAAATCTTATTGCGGTAAGTAAACGTCAATCGCAAGATAAAATCCAAGCCGCACTTAATGCGGGGCATCGCCTTTTCGGGGAAAATAAAGTCCAAGAAGCCATCTTGCATTGGGGCGATATAAAACCATTATATCCTGACCTTAAGCTTCATCTTATAGGGGCGTTGCAAACTAATAAGATTAAAGAGGCATTGAAAATTTTTGACCTTATAGAAACAATAGACCGCGAGAAATTAGCGCATAAATTAGGCAATGAGCTAAAAGCTCAAAATCGCTCTATCCCTTGTTTTATTCAGGTAAATATCGGCGATGAGGAGCAAAAATCAGGCATCCCCCCCCAAGATATTACCGATTTTCTTGGGTTTTGCCGAAATGATTGTTCTTTGGACATTAGGGGGCTTATGTGTATTCCCCCCGCAGATGAGCCAGCCACGATGTATTTTTCCCTGCTTCAAAAAATGGCGCGTGAGCATGATTTGCCAGAGCTTAGCATGGGTATGTCCAGTGATTTTGAACAGGCCATTGCACTTGGTGCAAGCTATATCCGCGTTGGAACAGCTATATTCGGGGATAGGAAAGGCTAATTAATTATGAGTTCAGCTCTGTATTACAAAATAAATTTGCTTAAATCAGTGCTTTTGGCAAGCTCTTCCACATGTTCGCGCACATAATCGGCGGTAATTACAATGCTTTCACCATCGCGTTCACTTGCATCGAAACTAATTTCCTCAAGTAACCGTTCCATAACCGTGTGAAGCCTGCGCGCGCCGATATTTTCCACGCTTTCATTTACTTCGAAAGAAAGGCGAGCAATCTCATTAATTGCCTCATCTTCGAAAGTAAGAGTAACGCCTTCTGTGCCTATCAATGCTTCATATTGAGTAATTAAACTTGCTTCGGTTTCTTTCAATATGCGTTTAAAATCCTCAACCGTAAGGGCGCGAAGCTCAACGCGGATAGGCAGACGCCCTTGTAATTCTGCCAGTAAATCCGAGGGCTTAGCATAGTGAAATGCGCCGCTAGCAATAAATAACATATGATCTGTTTTAACCGAGCCATGCTTTGTGCTAACGGTTGTTCCCTCAATCAGTGGAAGCAAGTCACGCTGCACCCCCTCGCGCGATACATCGCCCCCCCGCGCATCTTGGCGAGCTGCGATTTTATCGACCTCATCAATAAATACTATGCCGCTTTGCTGCACCATATCAAGAGCGCTAGAGACAATTTTATCCTCATCAAGTAATTTATCGGATTCCTCGGCGATTAGAACTTCATAGCTATCCTCAACGCTTAGTTTTTTCTTTTTTGTGCGCGAGCCAAGCGACTTGCCAAGCATATCACCAATATTAATCATGCCCATGGATGAGCCGGGCATTCCAGGGATATCCAGCATATCGCCCATAGGGTTTGAGCTATCTGTAATCTCAATTTCTATCTCACGATTATTAAGCTCTCCATCGCGGAGTTTCTTGCGAAAGTTAGCCCGAGTTCCCTCGCCCGCCGTATCACCAACAAGAGCGTCCAAAACGCGCTCTTCAGCATAAATTTCAGCCTGTTCTTTAACCGTTTTGCGCATATTTTCTTGTGTCATACGAATGGCAACCTCTGTTAAATCGCGGATAATTGATTCCACGTCCTTGCCGACATAACCAACTTCGGTAAATTTAGTGGCTTCTACCTTGATAAATGGCGCATTTGCAAGCTTTGACAAGCGGCGAGCAATCTCCGTTTTACCAACACCAGTAGGGCCAATCATCAAGATATTCTTCGGATAAACCTCTTCTTGCAGCTCAGGATCAAGCTTAGAGCGTCTCCAGCGATTACGAAGCGCAATAGCTACCGCGCGTTTTGCATCATTTTGCCCGATAATATGGCGCTCCAGCTCACTCACGATTTCGCGCGGTGATAATGATGAAACATTCATTGGTGTTTTGGTCTTTGACATATGCTTAATCTCTTCAAATAAATGATATTGGCTCTAGACTAGCAAATATTGTGTTTTCTAGATAATTTCCAGAGTATCTGGAACAAATTTTTGCCTCTATTGTTATACCTAAACTCGCATTCTTTTAAGTGTAAATATAGCTTATTATCTGCCAAACCGTTAAACTTGGCAAGCCTTCTTTTTGAAAATGACCAAAATGCCTCAACTCCGTTTACATGGCACTTTCCACGGGCAAATTCGTCGTGTGAGTGGTAGACTCTGTAGTGATCATATCCGTTGAGCACAAGTCCATCATAAGCCTTCCAGTCATCAGTATGTATGGCTGAGTCTTCCAGTATATGCCCTTGAATTATAGGCATTAATTGCGCTTTAGAGCAGTTTTCTACTATCTCAACATATACATCACCATTGCGCTTTAACAAACCAAAAACAGGTGTCTTACCAGCAGCTCCGCGCCCACGTTTACCTCTTACTCGCTTTGCTCCAAAATAGCTCTCGTCAAGCTCAAATTTACCTGATTCTTTAACCTTTCCCATCCCTCCATTTTGCAGAATTACAAAACGGAAGAGGTTAAAATACTTATTGACACTGTTACGATTTACACCCAAAATTTGTGCCGCTTTGCTTGCTGGAATATCCTCTGCAAAACAATGCATTATCTTTTTAATCTTGTAAGTGCTTAATGCTTTGTTATTCATACAAAATACTCCTATCATGGATTGCTTTGCTAGTCTAGAGCCATGAATATTTATATCTTTTTGCAAATAATTAGTTTTTTTGATTTATCACATAATGTGGTTGCAAATATTTTATGTTCTCCACCATCGGATATTTTAAGCTTCTTCTTTAAGTCATGGACGCTGCTTGGGAAATTGCGAATAGTTAGGTCTGCTTTTTTGATATTTAGCCCTTTTGCTTTGGCTGGTTTTATTTCTATGAACTCATAAATTTTGCCCGCGAAGTTTTCTACTATCGATTCTTTCGTATATAAATGAGAATTTCTATCGATTTTTTCGATATTAAAATATGTGGCTATAGATTTAAAACCACCCGATTTCATGAATGCGGGGTATGGCTCATAAATATAATTTTGCGGCATTGAGTATTTTGGCTCGGCAATTTTCTCCTCTGATATTTTAAAGCTAAATTTTTGTAATGGGTTTCCATCATCATCAATATTAACAGCCATAATAATTACATCATCGGGATTTGTCGCGGCGGTAAAATCGAGGTGATATAGAACCTCTTTACATTCACCGCGCCATTGCACCACATGAAGCTGAGCCACATATTCAAGAGCCATGATTGCGCTTTCAATATCAAGGACGGGCGATGTTTTGATTATTGCTGACTTTGACTTTTGTTTGAGCAGGGGGAGCAGGGAGGCTATGTCGGGCGCACAAGATGATAAATCAAATATGCCTTTACGCCCGTTTTCGCGACGCTGCGGATCGATAAATACAAAATCTATCTTTGAAGATTTTTGCATGTATTCCAGCGCATCGCCATGATGAACGCTAATATTACCTGCTAATATAGGCATGTTATGTTCCAGCAATTCCGCGCTGTTTTTGTCTCGCTCTACCAATGTGGCAGTTTCGAAATTCTTAGATATATAGTAGCCATCTATGCCCGCCCCTGCGGTTAGGTCGATAAACGAAACGCCGCTTACTAAATTTGTTTTATATTTAGCGCAAGCAGATGATGAGGCTTGCTCGAATAAATCATTTGGCGGGAATATAAATCCATCCGTATCGTATAAGTCTGGTGACTTTATCTTGGCTTTTTGGCGTACCTTTATTTGATCCATTATCAGAGCATAATTCCATGATGGGTCAGGTGATTTTTTAAGTGCAAGCAGGCGCACATCATCATGCTCATGCTTTAAGATGAAGCGTTGAATCTCGGGCATGAGTATCTGGTTTATAGCTTTATTGACCATGGCAATGTCTTTAAGCCAAGCCCAAGCGGGAGTGGGATTATTTCACCATTTGGTGTTTGTAATGGCTCAAGCTTGCTCGGTTGCTTTACCAATGTGAATGTTTCTTGTGGAATGGGGAGATTATAGAAATTTGCGCCATTTAAACATAAGAAGTTTTTGAATATCTCTTGTGAGCTTGCATTTGCTAAATCAAGTCCTGCTAGCTCAAAGCTCATGGCATATAATTGCGGGGCTATGCCGCCAGTAAAACATCCCGCTGCACAGCCGCATTCAGTGGCTTTAACCGCATGGGGCGCGCTGTCTGTTCCTGCAAAAAATTTGGTGTTTTGCGTCGATGTGGCGGCTTTTTGTAGTGCAGCTCTATCCTCGCAATGTTTTAAAACTGGCAAGCAATATAGATGATATTTAAGCCCTTGGATTAAGTCGCCAATAGTATAAAGAAGGTGCTGCGGCGTTATGGTTGCAACTATATTTGCGTTGCTTTCCTCCACAAAATCCACGGCGATTTTAGTTGTGATATGCTCGCACACTATTTTTAAATTAGGAAATTTATCGCGGAGTTGTGGCATGTCTTCTTGATAAAATAGCTCCTCCGCATTGGTGTTGCGGTCAAAATATTTATCAGGGCCAAGGGCGTGCTGCTCGCCATGAATGCACAGAATAACCCCCTCATCTTCCATAGCTTTTAAAACGCCATTTTCGATATATTCACTAAGTGGAGCGCCAAACTCCGCGCCCGTAGTGCCATGTGGAGGGTAGTATTTACATGCTTTTAAATGACCCGATTTTGCGCCGCTTTGGATCATGTTAATGCTGGTATCTTTAGTTAAATATAGCGGGATTATTAGCTCCCCAAATTTATCCGCCCCCGCATTGAGTAGATCGCGCCTGTAGCGTTCTATGCTCCAATATTTACCCTCATTTGCTTCAAATATAGCGGCGGTTGGTGGCTTAGTATTTGGCATAGCAAGCGCGCCCGCACAGCCCATATCAAGATGAGCCTTGATATATGCGGACAAAACTTCACCTTGTCTAAAATGAGTATGGAGGTCGTACCATTTGGGGATATCAAAGCTTGTCATAGGGTTAGACTATCCTCTAAAGCGGATCATGTCCAGAAAACGCCGCTGCACTTCTATATCATCTTTGAAAACGCCGCAAAACATAGAGGTTACAGTAGATGAACCCGTCTTATTAACGCCGCGCGTTGACATGCATTGGTGGTTTGCATCAATATAAACCGCGACGCCTTTAGGTTTTAGCGTGTCATTAATGCAATTTAAGATATTGCATGTCATGTTTTCTTGAGATACCAGCCTGCGTCCGTATATATCAACAATCCGCGCGAGCTTTGAAATTCCCACTACTTTTTCATCAGGCCAGTAAGCGACATGCGCCTTGCCCAAAATCGGAACTAAATGATGCTCGCAATGGGATACAAAATCAATATCCTTGACCAAAACCATGTCATTAAATCCTTTGATATCCTCAAAAGTCTTTTGCAGCTCTTTGCCAGCGTCCTTATCATAGCCAGAAAAGAACTCTTCATATGCTTTTACAACGCGGGCGGGAGTCTCAAGCAAGCCCTCGCGCGTAGGGTCTTCGCCAGCCCAACGCAATAGCACCTCTACGGCTTTCATTGCCTCGGCTCGGCTCGGTTTATTATCTTGGACAACTAATTCTTGTTTTTGCATGTTAAGCGCCATATTTGTAAAATCCTAAATTAAGTGTTGGTATTAGCGTTTATTTAGCTTATTTTCCAGTAAAAAATTAATTAGGAATATTTTATATCATGGCTGAGTTGAAATTATATAATTCATTGACCCGAAAAAAGGAAGTATTTGAACCGATTGACACGAAGCATGTGCGGATTTATGCTTGCGGACCAACGGTTTACAGCTATGCTCATATTGGTAATGCGCGCATGGCAGTAGTGTTTGATGTGCTATCTCGGATTTTGCGCATTATTTATCCAAAAGTGACATATGTATCTAATATAACCGATATTGACGATAAAATTATTGCAGCCTCCCAAAAAAGCGGTGAGGAAATAAGCGTTATAACCAAAAAATATGCTGATATTTATAATGCGGATATGGCAAGCCTTGGAGTTATTGCTCCTGATATTCAGCCACGCGCGACAGAGCATATTGCGGATATGATTGCTCTTATTCAGATATTAATCGCAAAAAATCATGCTTATGAGGCGGATGGTCATGTGTTGTTTCACGTGCCGTCTTTTGCCAAATATGGCGGATTGTCAGGGCGCAGCCATGATGAGCAAATGGCAGGCGCGCGGGTGGATATTGCTTCATATAAGCGCGATGCTGCGGATTTTGTGTTGTGGAAGCCTAGCCACAAGGGTGAGCCAGCTTGGGGTAGCCCATGGGGGGCGGGTCGTCCAGGTTGGCATATTGAATGCTCTGCCATGGCGGCGGAGCATTTGGGCTTGCCGTTTGATATTCATGGCGGGGGCGCTGATTTGAAATTCCCGCATCATGAGAATGAGATAGCACAAAGCTGCTGCGCTCATGGCTCGGCGGATGATTTATCTTCATTTGCTAAATTTTGGGTGCATAATGGTTTTGTCACGGTAGACGGCGAGAAAATGTCAAAATCTCTTGGTAATGTGGTGCTTGCCCATGATTTGGTAAAAGACCATGAGGGCGAGACTTTGCGCTTGGCTTTGTTATCCACTCACTATCGCAAACCGCTTGATTGGACAGGAAATGCGATTGCCAATGCGAAAAAGACATTGGATAAATTCTATAAACGCCTAAATCAAATGAAAGATATGGATATTGTCGATATTAATTCATCTAAGATTTTAGATGTTTTATGCGATGATTTGAATACTCCGCTAGCTATTACAGAGATGAATAATCTGCTTAAACAAGAAAACTCGCCAGAGCTTAAGTCAAAGCTAATTGCTGTGGGTAATATACTTGGAATATTGCAGCATAGCCCCGAAAAATGGCTTGAAAGCAAGGTTTTTGATGGTGATCTTGATGTGCCATATATCGAAAATTTGCTGCAGCAAAGAACGGCTGCAAGGATGAATAAAGACTTTGCAAGGTCTGATGAAATCCGCGATGAACTAATATCTATGGGAGTTACAATTGAAGATACGGCGGATGGTGCGATTTGGAAAAGATATATAGTGGTCTAGATTAACAATAAGACATGCCCATGTTTTTTAAGCATTTTACCAATAATATTTTTTCTATGTACAAGAGCATTAGGTGCTAAATCTTCAACTTTATTTCCACCGTTATTTATATAGGACACGACGGCTTTCCTGTTGGGTAATTGATACGTTATATTGATACGTTATACTGTGCTATAATATGTACTATTTAAAATCTAAAGTACCATACTAACATTAATGAACGGTAACAGGCTCAAGATTACTTTGACGAGTAGTGATTATTGCTTCATCAAGGCTATCCATCATATGGATTTTCTTGCCATCGGCAGTATGAACGGAATAATTAATTTCACTCCCATTTTGCACAGCTCTAATATAGGCAATTTGCTGAATGCCAAAATTTTTAAAATCCTGAATAGATAGATTCTTTAACACCACTTTTGTTTTATGATTTATTGCGGCATGTCTATCTGTCATTAATTATCTCCCTTAATTATCTCCCTTAATTATCAGACTATACCTAAAAAACACCCTGTTTGTCAAAATTCATTTAACAACTACCCCTTAATCTTTCAACATCAATGGCTTGAAGGTTTTAATTTTTCTTATCAACCTTATTGATTTTAATCTTAACTGCGCTTGATTCGGGTATTACTCACTCCAAATTTATATGTAAAAATCCATCATCTAGGTTAGAGCCTCGCACCCCAATGCCGTCAGCCAAAACAACCCTTGGGTGAACTCAAAATCCCCCTTAAACAACAATATTAGGTGTCAGGCCCTAAATGTTATTTTTATGAGGGTAAAGATAACGTCTGTTTATTCAGTGTTGCGTGGTTGCTTTATATTTATTATCGTAACAGCTTAATTAATAGATTTCAGAGGATCGCTATGTCTTATCTTAATAGATATTTTATTTGTTTGTTTGTCACTTTTGTGTTTGCGGGCGCTTTATTCCAAAGCTCTAAGGTGCTTGCAGAACCCCCCTCGCCGTGGAATGTTAGGTGTGCTGAGGTGGAGGGCAAAAATTTATGCGAGATGGTTCAAAGAATCTCTGTGGCAAAAACAGGGCAGCGAGTGGCGGAGTTTTCTATTGGCTCTCCTGATGAAGGTGGCACGTCTAAAGCTGTTATTATGCTTCCGCTGGGGATTTTGGTTCAAGAAAAGGTCATTATGAAGATTGATGATAATAAGCCCGTAAGCTTTAAGATCAAATATTGCGTTCCTGGTGGGTGTTTGTCAAATCTTACGCTTAAAAAGACAGTGATTGATAATCTTAAGCGTGGGAATAAGGTTTTGGTAACGGCAAGGGGCGCGGCTAATCAGCCAATAAATATAGAAATGTCTTTGAAGGGGTTTACTAAAAACTATAAGTCTTTGTAATATTGCTTGTACATATGAATTGTGGCTTTTTTGCAACATATTTGATTTTATTGTTTATTTATCAAAAAAGAGACTTGGTGCGAATCTTTTGTGGTGATACAACTATGATGCGTGGATATATCTAATGTGTTTATGCGGTGTTTTCTGTGTTTTACCTTATTAAATAAGGGGCTGGGGTTTGCGTGGTGTAGGTCTTGGTATTATTGCCTTCAATTAATCTAAAATCTTAGGAGAGAACTAAAATGGAACTAAATTTGAAAAAAACCTTACTGGTGGGGACGGCGTTGGTCGCTGTTTCTTTTGCTGGGCAGGCTCAAGCGGCTGATTTAACGCTTACGGGCGCTGCTACTTGGGGAACTGCTGGGAATGGTATGGTGGCTACTCCGACTGCTGGTGATAATGTTATCGCTACTACAAATGCGTTTACTGTTGATGGATCTGAGACTGGTGTTACAACTATCGGCGCGGTTACATCTACGACTGGCGCTGTTACGATCTCGACGGTAACTGATGCTGCTGTGTCAATTACTATTGGTTCAATTGATATATCAGGTGCAGGTAACCTAACTCAATCTGTCACTAACCAAACTACTAGAAATGTTGCTTCAACAATTACTGGTGATGTTTCAGTTGGTGGTAATTTGTCAATGACTAACGTTGAGCCTGATGCTGCTGCAACAAACGCTATGAGCGTTGGTGGTGCGTTAACGGTTACTGGCACGTCTGCTATTACTGCAGGTAATGCTGCTGCTGCATCTACTACTACATTAACAGTAACTGGTAATTCTACATTTACTGGTGGCATGACTGTTAATGGTGGTGCTAATGCTGCTGCTGATGCTACGCTAACACTTAATGGTGCGACTAATACAGGCGCTATTACATTAAATGATGGTACTAATGGCTCTGCTATATTGACATTATCTGGTTCTGCTGCTCAGACTGTTGCTGGCGCGATTGCTGGTGGTGCTGCTGGTGAGGGTAATATCGTTGTTACCAATGCTAATGGTGTTACTTTCTCTGGTATTATTGGTGCGACTACTGTTGATACAATTACTGTTAATAACGACGGTAATGATCAGTCTGTGACATTTACGGCAAATGTTGCTACTGCAAGCGGTATTTCACTTGGTGATAACTCTGGAACTGACACTGTTACTGCTACATTCGGCGGTTCTGCTGATACTACTGTTGCTGGCGCGATTGCTGGTGGTGGCGCGGCGGATACTGTTGCGTTAGTGTTTACTGGTGGAAAAACAATTACTGTTAGTGGCGCAGCTACTTCAAATATTGATACAGTTAGCGTAACTGGCACAGATACGGTGTTAAACTCTGATGCTGCTATTGCTGCAACAACGGTTACTATCGCTTCTGGTGCTAAATTAGATCAAGGCGCTGGCGCAATTACTGCCGCTGTTGCTAACTCTGGCACTATTCAGTTTACTGGTACTGGTGGTTTAACTGGTGCTATTACTGGCGCGGGTGCGTTGGATGTTGATGCTGCAACTACTATTGCAGGTGCTATTACGCAAGGAACTGCTGATATCGCGGCGGTTACATTGACACAATCTGGTGGCACAAATGCATATAATGTTGGCACTACAACATTTTCTGCGGCTGGTACATTGGCTTTAGCGGCTGGTAACAAAGCTGTGACTGGTAACTTTACAAACACAACAGATGGTCAAGGTACTATTACTATTGCTAATGGCGCTGGTACAACTACTATCGTTGGTAACTTAGGTGCGAGTACAGCTAATTCACTTGCTGCTTTGACTTTGGGCGGTGGCACAACGCAGACAGTTACTACAACTGGCAACTTGTTTGTTGACGCTGTTACTCTAGATGATGCTGATATTTTGCAATTCTTGGGTAATTCTGCTCAAACAGTTTCTGGTACTATAGTTGGTAATGGCGCTGGCGACGGTGTCTTGACAATTGGTAATGGTACAACAACATCAGACGTTACTTTTGCTGGTATTGTTGGTACGGGCGCGGGCTTTGATGTTGGTGCAATTACTGTTTCGGCTGCTGCAACTGCTCGTTTTAATGCTAACGTAACTTCTGATGCTGCTTTTACTAACACTGGTACGTCTATTGTTGGTGTTGGCGCTACGGTTGAGGCTACTACATTGAGCGATACTGGTTCTTATGTGTTAAAGGCTAATGATGCCAATGGTACATTGGCTGCCGCTGACTTTGGTTCATTGACTGATACTGGCGCTGGTGGAACATTAACTGCTACTAACCTTACAATTGATGTTACTGGTAATATGACGGCAGGTACGGTTCAATTATTGACTGGTATTCAGACTGGTGCTGCTACATTGGTTGATAATTCATATCAGTATGATTTCACAGTTGCTAATAATGGTGCTAATACTGATGTAACAGTTGCTAAGAAAACTATTGCTTCAATGAGTGATAATGTTGGTAATGCCGGCGTTGCCACTGCTCTTGATGGTATAGTTATTGGTGCTGATACTGATCTTGACACGATTGTTGATAATGTAGCTGATGCTGTTGATCAGGCTGCTGTTAATGAAGTGTTGGAAGCTGTTGCTCCTACTGTTGATGGTGGTTCTGTATTAGCTGGTCTTCAGGTTTCAGGTCAGGCTTCTGACATTGTTTCCTACCGCATGGCCTCTCTTCGTGACGGTTCTTCTGAAACTGGAATGGTTGCTGGTGACATGTCTAATGGTCTGAAAGTTTGGGGACAAGCGTTCGGTAAATTAGCTGAGATGGACAAGCGCGATGGTGTTGATGGCTTTGATGCTGATACATATGGCGTTGCAGTTGGTGTTGATACTTCAAACATTTCTGATAAAGCGGTTGTAGGCTTGGCGTTTAGCTATGGTAATACAGACGTTACATCAAAGAATGCGACAAGAACCAATACTGATGTTGATTCTTACCAATTGACAGCATATGGAGATGTTGACCTTGATGATCGTACATATCTAAGTGGTCAAGTTGCTTATGCATGGAACAGCATTGATTCAACTCGTTATGATGTTGGTGGTATTTCAGGTCTTAATGCTAATGGTGACACAGACAGCAATCAGTTCTCTATTGGGGCTGAAGTTGGACGTGATTATCAGACAAGCCAAGGTTTTGTTATAACTCCTAGCGTATCTTCTAACTACACATATGTTTCAGTTGATAATTATACTGAAACTGGTGCTGGTGGAGCGAACTTGACTGTAAATACAGAAAACTTCAATGTTCTTGATCTTGGTGTTGCAGTTAAGACATCATGGAACTTAGAGCAATCTGATGGTTCAGTATTGAAGCCTGTTTTGGGTGTTGGTTACACATATGATGTTATAGCTGATGAAGTTGAAACTTCTTCAAGCCTAGCTGGTGCATCCGCAACATCATTCAAGTCCAAAGGTGCTGACGCTGAAAGAAGCGAGTTCAATATCGATGCCGGTATTACTTACTTCTCAGCAGATAACTGGGAATTGACAGCGAATTATGATCTTGATGTTAGCTCATCTTATAAAGCGCATTCAGGCTATCTGAAAGCAGCTTACAAATTCTAGGTCGGATGCCTCACTGGCATTAATTATTTTAGTGCCTAGAATATATGATTTAAATTTAAGCCCCCAATATTCGGGGGCTTTTTTTATTGCTACTTATAATTGCTACTTATAAGAGGCTAATAAGGATTAACAATCCTGCAATTTTGTTGGATTTAAAAATATATAGGGAGCTGGATTGGTCGTTTGCATTCCATTTTTTTATCTGCCATATAAAGTGAATTACTGGTAGGGCTATGAGTAATGACATTGGATCTGCACCATTTACCATGACATTGGCGCAAAAAATAGATAATATGCTTAAAGAGTAAAATAAGCCTACCCATGATTTGCTATGCTTACCAAATTTAAGAGCAGTTGATTTTATTCCAGCCATTGCATCGTCTTCTTTATCTTGATGCGCATATATTGTGTCATATCCAAGCGTCCAGAATATTCCTCCTATATATAGTAATATGGTGGGAGCTGAAATTTCTCCCGCTACTGCGCTCCACCCCATTAATGCGCTGAAGTTAAATGTCAAACCTAAGAAAGCCTGAGGCCACCATGTTATACGCTTCATTAAGGGGTAGGATATAATCAAAGGTATGGCTAAAAACCCTAGAATTATGGTGGTTATATTGAATTGTAATAATACAACTAGACTAATTAGCAACAATGTAGCTAAAAACAACGTAGCTTTTTTTGGTGATATTGCGCCGCTAGCTATTGGACGGCTTTTTGTGCGCTTTACTAGTCTATCTAAATCACGATCCCATAGGTCATTTACCACGCAGCCCGCTCCGCGCATAATTATTGCACCAATAATAAATAGTGTAATGATTTTAATATTTAATGATCCATTAGATGCAAGGGTTATCCCCCATAAGGATGGTATCAGCAAAAGCCAAATTCCAATTGGGCGGTCAAGCCTCATAAGATAAGCATAGGGGCGCAAATATTCGGGCAAAAATCGCTCGACCCATATAATTTTCTTGATATCTGTATGCTCTTTGGTGTTCACTGGCTTTGTCATGGTAGATTTATACAAGTATCCACGCCTATATCTCAATGCTTCGTTTAAAGAAAATGCAAAAATTTCTTTGGGCGCGGAGCATTCGCATTATTTGAGGAATGTTTTGCGTAAGGGCGCAGGCGATATATTGCGCATTTTTAATGGAGAAGATGGTGAGTGGCTGGCGTTAATAGATGCACTCGGGAAAAAAGATGGCACTATTACTTTAACAAAGCAGATTAAAAAACAGCCTATTGCGCCAATTGAGCTTAATTTATTTTTCTCACCAATTAAAAAGCATCGTATGAATTTTTTGATAGAAAAAGCGGTGGAGCTTGGCGTTACGGGGCTTTACCCAATAATTATGAACCGCACAGAAAATCGCAAGCTTAATGAAGGGCGTATAAATGCACAAATTATAGAGGCAGCCGAGCAATGCGAACGTCTTGACTTGCCCATGTTATATCCCATGCAAAAGCTAGGTGATATATTGTCAAAAGAGCGGTTATATGCGTGTTTAGAGCGCAATAATGGAGCAAAGCTAATTTCTTCATATTCGTATGAGGATGGGGCATCGTTTATAATTGGCGCTGAAGGAGGGTTTGATCAGCAGGAAATAGAGTTATTACTCTCTAGTGAAAAAGTAGCGGCAATTAATTTGGGTGATAATATCTTGCGCGTAGAGACGGCTGCTATTGCTTGTTTATCTTATGTGCGCTTATCATTATAGATAAATTGATTAAGTTTAAAATATAATGTAGTCTATATAGATTGTTTTACTATTTTCGGAGTTCTTCGATGAAATTTCTTACTTATATTACCTTCCTTTTTGTAGCTTTCAGCCTTTTGCCTATTCATTATGCGCATGCTCAAGATTCTGCGATTGATGATATGTTGCCTGAGGAGGTTGTTCTTGATGAGGATGTAGAGTCCGAGGAAGATGCTAATCATGAAACCTCTAATTCTGAAATTGAAGAGGTTGAGAATGATAAAGTCCTTAATCTTGAAGAGGTAAAAGCCTTAATAGAATCAATACCGACTTCTTCGGATGCTGTGAAAGGCACTGTTTCAACGGACATAGATAATGAATATTACGATATATATGGGCGCAGCCTTGCATTTAGAGAGAGCGCAAAAGAATTGAGGGCATCCATTGATGAGCGTCGAGCTGTATTTGAAGTGCCGCGAATTGAAATACTGGAATTATATAGGTATTCAAAAGAAAAAGTATATGCTGCGGAAATGGCTGCTTATAATGAAGGGGAAAGTAATACCCCTGAAGCTGATGATGGTGACATTCTAGATGAAGATTTGGGCGCTGATGAGGGTGACGTGTCAGATTTTGATCCATCTAAATTATAATAGTATTGTGGATGAATTTGTTTCAATTGTATTTTCAGTTTTGCACAATAAGGTGAATTATATAGACTGCGATGAGTGTATTTAACAGGGGTTATAGCTAGGTTTTATTATGTGTGGAAAAATATTTAGGTTTTCTCTTTTTGCGCTCGGTGCTTTGGTTTTAATGTCTTCCGCATCTTATGCGACCAACCCTAAACAGCTTGGTAAGCATGGGGATTGGACATCATATAGCTTGAGCGAAAATGGCAGTAAAGTATGTTATATGGTGAGTAAGCCTGTAAAAGCGCAAGGTAAATATACTAATCGTGGTGAGATTTTTGCCCTTATCACGCACCGCCCATCAGAAAACACACGGAATGTATTTAGTTATATTACTGGCTACACTTATAAGGCGGGCAGTGATGCTACCGTTACTATTGATGGTAAGCGTTATGTGCTGTTTACACAAGATGATACCGCTTGGGCGCCAGATGCTAACGCGGACTCTAAGCTCGCAAAAGCCATACAAACAGGTTCAAAAATGGTTGTTAAGGGTACGTCTGCTCGCGGTACACTAACCACGGATACTTATAGCTTGAAAGGTTCTGGCTCTGCTTATAAGGCTATTTCTAAGGAATGTGGTATTTAATTTGTTAACTTTCTGAGTTTAAAGACTAGGAATTGATTTTGTGTTGTGATAACCAGTTCTAAACTTTTTAGAAGTTAGAATGAATTATGATATGTAGGGCATCGGAGTTAATAATTTGCGCTTAATTAATATATTGAACAATAAGATATCACTTTACCGCGTATTTAGGCTGCGCCGTCGCTATGTCTTGACAAAAGGCAATTGGCCGCGCTTGCGTTATTTAGCTAGCAGCGCCGTGGTTATGTCTATGATGTTTGCGAGCCTTATGGGAGCTACAAGCTCTTCAGTTGCTTTTGCGCCAATTAATAATGATATTATATCTACGGTGGCAATAACAACCAATGATAAATATGACATTGATATGTTACAGCCCCTGCCTTTGAATATTATCGAAGAGGCTGCAGAAATTGTGGTTAAGGATTTATCACCTTACGAGGAAATTATTAAAATAAGTTCGGGCGGCACTATCGCGGGCGCGCTGCAAGATGCTGGGGTTAGCGGCGCAGAAGCATATAGAGTTGTTAAAGTTATGAGCGAGCATTATGATCCTCGCTCTATTAGACCAGGGCAGGTAATTTCTATATATGTCGATCCTAGTGAAAATGACCTAAAGCTTACTGGTCTTGATATGAAAATAACACCTATTAAAGAGCTTATTATTACTCGCGATGAGCTTGAGCGTTTTTCTGCTAAGGTTAATGAAGCAGAAGTTACTCTACAAACAAAAGCAGCTATGGTTTCTATAGAAACTTCATTATATGGTTCGGCTGCTAAGTCGGGTGTCCCTGCTTCTATAGTCGCTGAGATGATTAAAATTTATTCATATGATGTTGATTTTCAGCGTGATATAAGGCGCGGTGATAAAGTTGAGATATTGTATGAAACATATGAAACAAGAGACGGTATGTTTGTACGATATGGTAATATTCTTTACGCTAGCTTAAAGGTTGGTGGTCGTGAAATCCCAGTTTACCGTTATGGTGGTAAAGATGGTTACGTTGACTATTACCGTGAAAATGGTGCAAGTTTAAAGCGTGCTTTGATGCGAACCCCAGTTGATGGTGCGCGCATGTCTTCAGGATATGGTATGCGCCGCCACCCTGTTTTGGGCTATAACAAGATGCATAAAGGTGTTGATTTTGCAGCGCCGCGGGGAACGCCAATTTATGCTGCTGGTAATGGAGTTATTGAAAAAGCGGGGCGCAACGGTGGTTATGGAAACTATATTCGCATCCGCCATAATAATGGACTTAAAACCGCATATGCGCATATGCGTAAATTTGCTAAAGGCATGAAATCAGGTAAGCGCGTTTCGCAAGGTGATGTTATTGGGTATGTTGGCACTACTGGTCGCTCTACTGGACCTCATTTGCATTTTGAAGTTATAAAAAATGGTAAGCAAATTAACCCTAAATCCGTTAGATCATCTTCAGGGGAAAAGCTCGCTGGAAGGAAGCTAAAAGATTTTCAAGCGCGCATCCTTGCTGTTAAACAAAAATATGTTGTCCTCGCGCAAGATTTAAAATTTGCTAAAAATGAGCTTTAACAATGCTTTAGGCTTGTTTTCATTATTTTTCTTATAAGAATTTCGTTTTAGGATTGAGAATTTATTAACAACTGTGTATGGTGGCAGAGGTTTTATATGCATGCGGCTTTGCGTTTATAGTAAAGTTTGAAAAGTTCCGCTCGGCTGTAAGCATTAAATTTTAATTTATATGCGCTTTTGCGCCGCCTTTTTTGTTTTTAATGACATTTGAGGGCAGGCTGCTTTGTGCGAGAACGGAAATAATATGACAAAAAGAATGTTAATTGACGCAACCCATAAAGAAGAAATAAGGGTTGCGATTACTGATGGTAATAAACTGGTTGAGTATGATTACGAAAGCCAAAGCAGAAAACCTTTAAAAGGTAGTATATTTTTAGCAAAGGTTACGCGCGTTGAGCCGTCATTGCAGGCTGCATTTGTAAGCTTTGGTGGTAATAGACATGGTTTCTTGCCATTTTCGGAAATACACCCTGATTACTTCAGAATTCCTGTGGCTGACCGTGAGGCATTAATTGCGGAGCAAGAAGCCTTAATCCAGCAACATGATGCAGAGGAAGAAGAAGACCTTGCTGATGGGGTGGATAATGAAGATAATGAAGAAGAGCCTATCGAATCTGAAGAAATTATTACTAATGCTGATGTAGTTGAAAAAGACACGGATGCTAGTGAGGAAAAACCAGATCCAGAGCCTAAGCCTAAGCCTAAGCCTAAAACTAAAACTCGTAAATCACCTAAGCTAAAAGAAGAAGAAATTAAGGACGAAGAAAAGCCATCTGAAACTGAAAAAAGTGAGGCGGCAGTCGAGGTTAAGGATAAAGAAAAGGTTGCTGCTGCTGAAAAATCTGCTGATGATAGCGATGGTGAGGTGAAAGATTGTGTCGCTGATGATAGCAATAATGACACTGAGTCCGAATCGGATGAAAATAAAAAGACTGGTCGCAGGCGTGGTAATTACCGCGGGCGCGGGCGCGGAGGTAAGCGATCTCAATATCGCAATCGTAGTGTAGAGGTCGTTGGCGGCGAGGAAGCCGATGAAGACAGCCGCTTTCGTTTTAATTTACGCCGTAAATATAAAATTCAAGAAGTAATAAAACGCGGTCAAATTATGTTGGTTCAAGCCAATAAGGAGGAGCGCGGTAATAAAGGCGCAGCCGTTGGATCGTACCTTTCTCTGCCAGGGCGTTATTGCGTTTTAATGCCTAATTCTCCTCGTGGTGGCGGGGTTAGCCGAAAAATAGCTAATCATAAAGATCGCGCCCGTATGCGTGAAATAGTTAAGGATCTTGAAGTTCCTAAAGGCATGTCGGTTATTGTGCGCACTGCTGGTGTTGGTCGTACTAAAGATGAGATTAAGCGCGATTTGGATTATTTGATGCGCCTGTGGGATAATATACGTGATTTAACGCTTAAATCTACTGCGCCAGCGCTTGTTTATGAAGAAGCCGACCTTATAAAAAGATCAGTTCGTGACTTATATACAAGTGATGTTGAGGGAATTTATGTCGCTGGAGAAAATGGCTATAATACAGCAAAAGACTTCATGAAGATGATTATCCCTTCTCATGCTAAAAAGGTTAAATTTTATGATGGTAAGAAATTGCCATTATTTAATCGCTATCAAATAGAGAGCCAAATTAATGAAATAGGACAGCCTGAGGTGCGTTTAAAATCAGGTGGTTATTTGGTTATCAACCCTACAGAAGCCCTTGTTTCTGTTGATGTGAACTCTGGCAAGTCTACTAAAGGTCGCCATATTGAAGAAACTGCCCTTAAAACGAACCTAGAAGCAGCCGAAGAGCTTGCGCGTCAATTAAGATTGCGCGATTTGGGCGGCTTGGTTGTCGTTGATTTTATTGACATGGAAAATCGTGGTAATAATGCAAAGGTTGAGCGCCGTATGAAGGAGGCTCTTTCAAGTGATCGGGCACGTATTCAAGTTGGGCGCATTTCCTCATTTGGTTTGATGGAGCTATCGCGCCAACGCCTTAGTCCTAGTTTGACTGAAGCACAGTTTGAGCAATGTAATACATGTCGCGGCGTTGGTTTAACACGTACGGCCGATGCTATGTCTATACTTGTATTGCGGGCGATAGAAGATGAAGGAATTCGCGGACGCGCTGCGCAAATTATTGTGCAGGTTACGGGGAATGTCGCGCTTTATATTTTGAATTATAAACGTA
Organism: Micavibrio sp.; assembly: GCA_026989265.1. Taxonomy (GTDB): domain Bacteria; phylum Pseudomonadota; class Alphaproteobacteria; order Micavibrionales; family Micavibrionaceae; genus UBA1672. The sequence goes on along the minus strand of JALSJP010000016.1, from coordinate 78,079 downwards.
AAAAGATGGCGCAAATTGAAGAGCGTTATAACTTAGAAGTGCTAATTCGCATTGATGATGAGATTCCAGCATCAGAATATAATGTGGAAGTATCAAAGCCAGCCGAAAAAGATAATACTGATGGTGATGCTTCTGATGAAATTCCTGTTATGGAGGATTCTAAGGAAGAAAAATCTGGGCAAGAAAAGCTTGATGATGATAACGCAGATGGTCGCACTCGTCGTCGTGGTCGCAGAGGTGGGCGTAATCGTAATAGTCGCCCTGATAACGAAGCAACACAAGATGGTAATAATGTTGACGTGGCGCAAGCCAATGATGCCGATGGCAATGTTGCAAAGTCTATAGATGAAAATGATGATATTGATGGAAATAAACCAGCAAAATCTGAGTCTTCAACTAAGCCAAAGCGTGCAAGCAAGCCTCGCAGCAAAGTAACTAGAAGCAAGGTGAAAAGTAATCCTCCTAAAACAGATGACAAAGAGCCAAACAATAAAGCAGATGCTAAAACATCTAATCCTGCTAATGATGATGAAGTAGCGGATAAAAAGCCAGTAAAGAAGGCTGCTTCTAAAAAAACTACGCCAAAGAGCAAGGCAAAAATGCCCAAAGAGGTTGAAAAAGCTGAGATAAAAGCTGTTGATGATACGCCATCTGAGGCAAGTTTGCATGAGACTGTAAACCAAGCACCTAAGCAAAAGAAAAAAGGCTGGTGGAATCGTTTGTAGCAATTTTCATGCGCTTTAAAGATTAACTTATTGATTTTCGTGACTTCGTGGTGCTTTGAGTCTTTGTGGTGAATATAGTAAGCATTTTACAAAATAACCATTAACCACCAGCGGCGGTTTTAATTGCATCTTGTGGGGATATTCTGCCGTCATAAAGAGCTTTGCCAACCACCACGCCGCTAACGCCATATTGCGCTGCATCACGGACAAGCTCTAAATCTTCGAGAGAGCCAACTCCGCCTGATGCTATAACGGGGATGGATGTACTCCCAGCCAAAGATATTGTTGAGATAATATTTACGCCTTTGCCAGTGCCGTCGCGGTCAATGTCGGTATAGATAATGGCGGACACGCCAACATCTTCGAATATTTTGGCAAGCTCGGTTGCTTGCATATCGGATTGCTCAGCCCAGCCCTCAACGGCGACCATGCCTTTGCGGGCATCAATGCCAACGACTATTTGATCTGGAAATTCATAGCAAGCGCGTTTAACCAAATCAGGATCGCGTAGAGCCGCCGTGCCAAGTATTACGCGGCTAACCCCTTCATGCAGCCAGCTTTCTATTTGCTCAAGTGACCTAATACCGCCGCCAAGCTGCACGGGGACATCTGTTGCGCTTATAATATCTCGCACCGCTTCGTGATTTATAGATTTACCGCTAAATGCTCCATCAAGGTCAACCACGTGAATCCATGGAAATCCTGCCCGCGCCCAAGTCATTGCTTGATCCGATGGATTATCATTATAAACCGTATCTTTGCTCATATCACCTTTATAAAGGCGAACGCATTTTCCGTTTTTTAAATCTATTGCGGGATATATAATCATATTTTTTCTCTTAATTTATTATTTTGCAGTAATAATATCCTTTTAGGATTTTACCATCGACTTTTGCGTAATGTGGATGCTCGCCAACGCGGATATACCCCATACTCTCGTAAAGGTCTTTAGCCTTGACCAAGGTCTCGCGGATATCAAGATTAATAACTTCAAAGCCTTCTGAGCTTGCGTATTTTTCTGCAGCGATGACCAGCATTTTTGCTAAGCCATGGCCACGCGCCCAAGGGGTTACGAAATTAGTAGTTAGCTGCATGGCAAAGCTTTGAACTTCGTTATTCACAGGAGGTTTTAGCAATTGGCATGTTCCGCAAATCACATTATCAAGGCGGGCAACAAATAGCTCTCTTTTTGGCATGGCAAGAACGCCTTGCCAATATCGCTCTAAAACATCGCGGGCGGGAGGTTCTATCCAACCAAAACCGCCGCCGCCTTCTATGGCTGCATCGGTTGCATCGCAAAGATCATTTAGATCGCCAGAGCGAAATTCTTTAATATGCTCAACGCTTGGCGTAGGTTCTAGCGGCTTTAACTTTGTTTGATCGCCCATGTTAATTGCTCCTTTATTTTCCTTTATCTATGGCTTCCAATCAAGGAAGTTGGATAATAATTGCAGCCCAGCATTATGGCTCTTTTCAGGGTGAAACTGAACGCCAATCATATTATCACGCCCAACCACGGCAGGGATAAGCGCTCCATAATCTACCATTGCAAGGCAGTTATGATTATACACGCAACTAAACATAAAAGAGTGAACAAAATAAAAATTTGCGGAAGAATCTATATTGCGCAGCACAATATGGAGGTTATCTTGGGCATTATTTGCGGAGAGATAATGCAGGTCATTCCAGCCCATATGCGGGATTTTCAAGGATTTATCGGCTGGATTAATGGGGATGACCTCGCCCTCAATCCAGCCCAGCCCAGCGGTTGCGCCGTGTTCCACCCCTCGCGAAGCCATAAGCTGCATACCCACGCAAACCCCAAGAAATGGCGTGGCTTTTTGTAATATTGCTTCATTTAAGGTCTCTATCATGCCCTCAATAGAGCTTAGGCTTTCCATGCAATCACGGAATGCCCCTTGCCCTGGCAAGACTATGCGGTTTGCTTTTAGTAAGTCTTTTGGATTATTGCTTATATTTACGGTTGCGCCTATATGCTCAAACGCTTTTGCTACGGAACGCAAATTACCAGAGCCATAATCAATAATGTGAATTGTTTCTTTTGTCATGTAATGGTTTTCGGTGTATATATTTTCAATGTTTTTTTATAAGTGGGTTAGGGAATTAAATCAATGGCTATAGCTTTTTATCGTTGGAATGAAACAGATGAGAATACCCGCAAACGTATAATGCGTAGGGCGCAAATTGATATTGACGGGGTTGCTAAATTGGTGCAGCCAATCATTGGCGATGTGCGAGATAATGGCGATGAGGCTTTGCGCCGATATGCCAAGAAATTTGAGGGCGCAGATATCACGAATATAAAGGCTAGCGCGGAGGAATTTGCGCGGGCGGAGCATAATCTTGATGATGAGCTAAAATCTGCAATTAAACGATGCGCTGAAAATGTTCGAATGTTTCACGTGAAACAAATGGAGAACGTGGAGAAACGCTGGATGGTGGAGATCGAGGCAGGCGTTTGGGCGGGTGAGCAAGTCTCGCCCATAGACTCGGTTGGGCTGTATGTGCCGCGCGGTAAGGGCGCGTTTCCCTCGGCTTTATATATGCTAGCCCTGCCCGCGGTAATTGCGGGCGTGCCAAATATAGCCGTTGTTACGCCGCCCACTCCTGATGGCTCTATTGATGATGCAACGCTTTATACAGCAAAGTTGTGCGGCATTGAAAATATCTATAAATGCGGGGGAGCGCAAGGGATAGCCGCGCTTGGATATGGGACAAATAGCGTGCCTAAAGTCAGAAAAGTCCTAGGGCCGGGAAGTCCATATGTCGCGGCGGCAAAGCGCATATTATCAGATGTAATGGACGCAGGAATGCCCGCAGGCCCAAGCGAGTCTATAGTGCTAGCGGATGGCTCGGCTAACTTCGATAATACTATATTAGATGTTTTGAATGAGGCGGAACACGGCATGGATAGCGGCGCGTTATTAGTTACCCATGATGAGGCTTTGGCAAAATATGTGCGAGATAATATGCCCGCCGTGATTAACAGCCTGCCGCCAAAACATCGCGATATTTGCGTATCAGTTATGAGTGATAGTGAGAGCAGCTATGGCGGGATTATATTAACCGAGAGCTTGGACGCTTCTATTGCTTTGGCAAATGAATATGCGCCAGAGCATTTGCATTTAAAGGTTCGTGATGGCGAGAAATTGCTAGACCGTCTTAAACATGCGGGTGAGATTTTAATCGGTGAATATACGCCCTCAAGCTTGGGCAATTATGGGATAGGGGTTAATCATGTTTTGCCAACGGGCGGATGGGCGCACACATATTCATGTACAAGCGTATGGGATTTCCTTAAACGCACCTCAATATCGCGCTGTGATAAGCAGGGGTTTGAAGCCCTGAAAGATGATGTTTGCACAATCACGGACTATGAAAACTTTCCAATGCATGGCGAAGTTCTAAGGCGACGGAAGGTTTAGATGGCTATTATCAGGGGGTTTTGAAGTAAGATTCTAACCGGTTTTGAAGTAACCTTTAAAATTAACTCTATCTAATGCTTTGTAATATTTGGAAAATAGGGGTATACTTTTGAAGTAATAAAAACAGGATTTTGAAGTAAATGTCTGTAAAAATAGAAATACCAGAACCAAAATGGAATAGTGGTTTGGCTAGGTCAGTGCTTGATCTAGAAAAATTAAGGACAAAAACGCTATATTCAGAAGTCCCTCCTTATATATTTTTCCAATTAAAGGAAATTTTTCAACTTTTAGAAACATTAGGCTCCGCGCGTATTGAAGGCAATGGCACAACCTTATCTGAATTTATTGAAAAAATCATTGATAATGATAAAATAGTGGATGAGGAACGTCAAGAGCTTGAAAATATTGAAAAAGCAATAAGATTTATTGAGGAACATACTAACGAGACTTCAAATATAGATAGGGCTTATATTTCACAATTACATAGGATAGTAACTAACAATCTTACCCCACCGCCGCAAGGTGAGGGGTCACGTTACTCAGGAGAGTTAAGGAAAAATAATGTTAGTATCAAAGGAGCAATTCACAAACCAATTTCTATTCAGGTTTTACAGGAACACTTTGAGAGCTTCATAACATTTGTTAATCAACAACATTTAGAGCAAAATCAACTTTTAATGGTTGCTATTGCTCATCACCGCTTTATGCATATTCACCCATTTGATAATGGTAATGGAAGGATGGGGCGGCTTTTAAATTATGCGTTTTTGATAAAGCTAGGTTTTAATGTAAAATCAGAAAGAATTATAAATCCATCTTCTGTTTTTTACACAGATAGAGATAAGTATTACGAAATGCTGGGGAAGGCAGATTCTTTAGTTGATGAAGATTTATTACTGTGGTCAGAATATTTTTTAGACGGCTTAAAAAATGAGATTGAAAAAATTGATAGCCTAATGCAGCTAGAATTCACAAGAGATAAAATACTTTTGCCAACCATTAAAATTGCATTAGATAGAGAGAATATAACAAAACAAGAATTTGACATTTTGTCTTATCTTGTTAAAAGCGAGGATATGACTATAAAATCCAGTGATCTTAACAAATTTGGTATTAATAGTTCGCAGCAAAAATCATATGTAATGACAAAGCTTCGTAATAATAAAATGGTACAACCTATAACAGAAGGTGGTCGAATATATACAATACGGTTTGCTAACAACTATTTGTTGCGTGGAGTTATTCATACACTCAAAGAAAGTGGCTTCATAGCTGATTTTTTGAATAATAATATTGCGCCTGTTTAACATTGATAAAGAATAAAAACCTAAAGCTTTCCTTTAGTGCTTGGGATTTTCCCAGCGGTGCGCGGGTCTGCTTCTACTGCCATGCGCAGAGATTTTGCAACGGCTTTAAATATGCTCTCGATGATATGGTGGTTATTCGAGCCACAAATATTAGTGATATGCAGCGTAAGGCCTCCCGCTCCTGCTAAAGCTTGGAAGAATTCCTGAAATAATTCCGTGTCCATCTCACCAAGGCGCGCGGCGCTAAAATCTGCATCCCATACTAAATATGGGCGGTTAGATAAATCGAGTGCAACGCTTGAGCGCGCCTCATCCATCACTAAATCAAAATGCCCATAGCGGCGAATGCCAATTTTATCGCCTGCGGCTTGCTTTATTGCCTGCCCAAGAGTAATCCCGATATCTTCCACCGTGTGATGCCCGTCAATATGCAAGTCGCCCTCGGCTTTAATTACCATATCAATTAAGGAATGCTTGGATAATTGCTCTAACATATGGTCGAAAAAACCAATGCCAGTTTTGACATCAAACTTGCCAGTGCCATCAAGATTAATAGAAACCTCAATTGCTGTCTCATTAGTTTTACGGGATATATTGCTTATGCGTTTGCTCATTTATTTTTCTTTCTTGAACTTTTCTTTGCTTGCTTTTTATTAATCGCATCTTATCATAAAAATATGATCGGTTTTACAATAAAAATAGCTTTAATTACCGCAATGTCTTTTTTGGTATCATGTGCCAATGTTAAAGAAGTCGAATACTCACAAAGCCTTGAACACCCCGAAGATGCGCACCCATCGCCTATAAGATTTGATAAGCTTACAGTGCGGCTTCCCGTTGGCGCAGAAATCGGCACTTATCGCCAGAGCTGCTTGCTATCATATAGTGAGATTGGCAGGCATTATTTCAGAGGTAATATCAATCAATTAGAGCTTAATGATGAGTTTGCACAAACATTAGAAGCACAAGGTTTTGACGTTGCAAGCAGGATAAATACTGTTTTCGATGAAGAATATGAAGCGGAATTTTTAAGATCGGAATATAAAATTGGCGCAAAAATCATAGATGCGCAAATTAATGTATGCGCCACGCCAGAGCGAATGGCGTTATTTTATCTACCTATATTAGACCCAAGGCACATAGGGCGCGGCGGTGAGGGCGGTAAATTATACTTGAAAATCCGATGGGCGGTTTATGATAGTTTGCGCCGCAAGGTTGTCTATAAAACCGTGACCGAGGGCTATGTTAATCGCAAGGTGCTAAATAAGGAAGGCTCGGCATTGATGCTAAATGAGGCATTTGCTATGGCTGCGCATAATTTGGCTGCGGAAAAGAGCTTCCATGATTTGATTTTCTATGGCAAGCCACCGCCTCAAGATTGGCGCAAAAAGAAGAAAAAAGAGAGTCGCCCGCGGATATTTGATTCTCAAGAAAAGGTGGTTATAGATAATCTTCCTTTATCTAATTCTCCGCTTACCCAGCATATAAAACGTAGCGGAAAAGCCGCCGTTCTTGTGCAAGCAGGTGCGGGGCATGGCTCTGGCTTTTTTATCACTAATCAGGGGCATATCATCACTAATGCGCATGTGATTGGCAATGCTATGCGCGTTAGGATAGTAACGGCGGGAAATAAGAAAAAGCTTATAGCCGAAGTTTTGCGCAAAGATGAGGAGCGCGACATTGCGCTGCTGAAATTAGAAGAAGTAGCTGAGGGGCTTAATATTATCACTTTGCCGATAAAAACCGAGTGGGCGCAAGTTAGCGAGGATATTTATGCGCTAGGAGCGCCCGAACATAGGCGCTTGCAAGATACTTTGAGCAAAGGAATTGTCAGCGCGCATCGTAAAAATTTCCGCGCATTTGGCACTAAAATGAATTTTATTCAAGGAGATATCGTAATTCGCGGCGGAAATAGCGGAGGACCATTGCTTGATGCTAATGGCAATATTATAGGGGTTAGCGTTGCTGGCATGTATAGGGAGCTAGGTGAGGGCGATTCAGGGCTTAATTTATTTATTCCTATCGAAGATGCATTGAAATATTTATATATTGAGTTAAAGTAGATTTTTTTGAGAAAGATTATATTACAATGACACAAGATTACGCAGATGCGCAGAAATGGCGCGGCACTACAATTATCTCAATTCGCAAGGGCGAAGACGTTGTTATCGCGGGTGATGGGCAAGTTTCTATGGGGCATACTGTGTTAAAAGGCAATGCTCGCAAGGTTCGCAGGCTTGGGCGTGATGGTGATATTATTGCTGGGTTTGCTGGCTCTACCGCTGATGCTTTTACTTTGTTTGAGCGATTAGAGGCAAAGCTAGAGGCTCACCCTGGGCAGCTCACCCGCGCATGTGTTGAGCTTGCCAAGGATTGGCGCACCGATAAATATTTGCGCAAATTAGAGGCATTAATGGCGGTGGCGGACAAAGAAACTTCGCTTATATTGACAGGTAATGGCGATGTGGTAGAGCCAGAGCATGGCGTTATCGGTATAGGTTCTGGCGGGAATTACGCTTTAGCGGCGGCAAGAGCTTTATATGACCAAGATTTAAGCGCAGAGGAAATCGCTCGCAAATCTCTAAAAATAGCCGCTGATATCTGCGTTTATACAAATGAAAATATCACAGTTGAGAAGCTTTGATATATTTGAAATTGATATAGTAAATTAACTTAAAAACACGGTTGCTATTTTATTTTTTACTACTAAGACTCGAAGTCACCAAGTGTCATCTCGAACATGAAATGGAGAGATCTTAATAATACTTGCAATTGTAAAACCGGCTGCTGCCAGAGATGGCGCTAATTCACTCTCACTTTTTTTAGGCGGGGCAATAAGCTCTGCATCAATAAGTGCGGCTTGATATTCATCACCAAGCCCTCTAGCCGTCGTAACGCCGCGTTCAACCAATATTTTTATCATTAGTTTACGGGATTTTTCAATGCCTAATAACAAATTTCCACCCACATGTAATTGTGTATTTGTAAGGTCAGTATTTTCAAATACTTCTACCTCATTGAGCAAAGAGAATGCATATATTTTAGAACCACTCAGATTAGCATTTCCTAGATATTTTGGTAAAACCTCACGACAACCGCAAACAAATTGCTCTCCGCCTTCTTCACCAGCCAAAAATAACTGATGCTTATTATAACGCGCTAAAAAATCATTGCTTTCACATGGCTTGTCAATAAAAATGTAATAGTTAATCCAATTTTAATAGTAACTGGCATATCCTCATGCTAGATTGACTAATCAATGTAATAACAAAGGCTTTCTTTTCATGGCAATAACTGATTGGGCAATATTTTTTGTTCTTGTACCCATACTCTTATTCATTGATTTGAAGCTTTTTAATAAGGGCAAAGATAATGTTATAGGCTTTAAGCAAAGCATGTATCTAAGCCTGTTTTACATCGCTGCGGGGCTTGCCTTTGGTTTATTGGTATGGAGGGATTTTGGCGCGGATAGTGCTATGGATTACTACACCGTTTATGTGCTGGAAAAGAGCTTATCCTTAGATAATTTATTCGTCATGTCGGTTATATTCTCTGCCTTTGCAATCCCGCGGCAATATCAACATAAAGTCCTAGTTTGGGGAATTATTGGGGTTATAGTGCTGCGCGGTATTATGATTAGCTCTGGCGCGGCGCTTGTCCATAATTTCGATTGGGTGCTTTATGTTTTTGCAGCAATACTAATCTATACAGGCTTTAAAATGGTCTTTATGGATGATGACGATGACCTTGATAACTTTGAGGAAAAGCCGCTTGTGGTTTTCTTGAAAAAGCATTTCGCATTTACTTCTAAAATTCATGGCAATAAGTTCTTTGTCCACAAAGACAAGCTAAGTGATGAAGAAAAAAGCGGTCACAAAGCAAAATATATAGCAACGCCTTTATTCCTCGCTCTGATAGTCATAGAGATAAGCGACGTTATTTTTGCAGTAGACAGCATACCCGCCGCCCTTTCAGTTACTACTGATACATATATCGTCTTTACCAGCAATATTTTTGCTGTACTGGGCTTGCGCGCTTTATTCTTTGCAGTTGAGAATATTATAACCCGCTTTGAGCTTATGAAATATGCGATATCCGCTGTACTTATATTTATCGGCGCAAAAGTATTTTATAGTGGTTTTTTCGGGCATGTCAGCCCTAATGTCTCTCTAACCGTAACATTAAGCGTCCTCGCCGCAGGTTTTATATTTTCCATGATAAAAACAAGAGGTCAGAAAAATTCAAGTAAATAATACAGCAATTTGCATTTATCTTTACATTGCCTCATTTGTGCATTAGTGGCATATAGCTCTGGATTGTTACCTTGAAACAAGAACTTGGTAGAAGTGATATATATTTTGTGAGCTGCCAAATTCATAAACGCAGCCAGCGGATTTCCCCTTAACTTGCGGAGCTTCGTTTGTTGTATTTGTTCCGCCAATGGATACAGAATTTATGGTTGCGCTGTATGAGCCTGTAAACTCTGATCCCTCTAATATCTCTGATTGTCTAGGGGCATCATTACTTGGGTTTGTAATTGATTGTATCTTATTTATTTGCAAACACACGGTTTTAGGAATATTTTTGGCGAGCAGTAAAAGCTCGGTGCAGCCGTTATTAGCATCATCACATCCAAATTGATATACTCGGTTTTCTGTAGAAACATGCCAAATATCAGAATGTGAGCTGTCACTTAATATATTTGCAACGCTTCTATATTGAATTCCGCCGCCTTTAATATCAAATACTTCGCATTGCGCGTCGCTGCAATTCGTATTATCATGAGCGGCGCTTATAGCTATAAAGTCGAGGTCATTCTCGCTTACACCGTTTAGCATCATTTGCTGCACCGCTGTTTCTACTGATTTTGAATATCGCAATAATGCGCTTGCTTTTATTCGTGCTTGCTCAATGCTGCCCGATTGATTAACAGATGAGCTGTTGCGACTTACTGCTCCTGCTAAAAAACCCAGAAGCGCTACGGCTAATAATATAAACCATAGAGCATTACCATTTTGATTTTGAAGAGCATCTTTCATATATATATGATTGTCAGTTTTTAGTTTACTTGCAAGGGGTAAAAATAATTTATATGCTATAGCTTGTTTGTCATGATATTTTGTGCCAAATTTAGGTTCTATAAATATAAAGGTTTTATTGTGATGCTACGTTTAATGGTTCTTTTTTCTGTATTGGTTATGTTTTTTGGGTTTTCTAGCTCGTCAATGGCAGAAAAGCCGGCTGCTGAAATTTCTAACGCACAAAATAAGGCTCTTAAAAATAAAGTATCAGGTTTATTGAAAAACCTTTCTCAAAGTGAGGCAACTCATTTCCTTGTTATGTATGCAAATTACAATATTTATAGCATGGTAAAAGCCGTTAGCGAAGATGTTGGCAAAGCTGTTGATGCTTGCGCTGAAAATAATAAGGATATGGCTGATGATATTAATAGACGGTATGGCAAATGGGTGGATTCTGTTGGCGGCACTATGAAAGAAGCATATGCGAATTTGAATAATTTGTCTTTGGCTCAGACATATCTTCCGCAATCAGAAGTTAAAATGATTTTTGATTTAGTGGATAGAGTGCGCAGCGTTAATTCTTCTCGCTTTGAGGCGCTGCCCGTGACTACCCCCGAAGCGTGCGAGTTTATGCTTAGTAAAATGGATGAGACAGAGGATAGTATGAACCAAATGCTTAGGGCAACGTTGGCTAGCTACCCTAATCTTATGAAAAAAAATCAAAAATAATGATATTCCCCCCTGCATATATGCAAATTAAATTTGTAATTTTTATGATTATATGTAAGAATAACCGTAACTTCGTATAAAAATCTTGGGAATAGCGCAATAATAATAAAAATAAGCGTTCCTAACAGATAGAAGAATATGGTGATTTAAGAAAGTGCTAGATAAGCCTTTCGAACTTATAATAAAGGGTAGTAATGGTTGATATAACCCCAGAGCAATTAAAAGAAGCAAATCAAGAGTTTCATGACCTTGCGACTATGCTTGGTGTTGACATGCATCCGCCGACTTCCCCATATACAAAGGCAGATGTGGCGCAAGTCCGCGAAGCAAGAGAGCATATGATAAAAACAGAGGCACAAGCGTTTTTGGATAAAGGTTTGGCTGATGGTTCTATTCCTAGTAAAGTTCAAACAAGGCGAGGTCTTAGGGATAACCCTATAAAGGCTGAGTCTGTATTAGATGATATGCTTAAAAAGAGATACTCAGGTGATCCTGAAATACTTGCGCGCGTTAGTGCTGCTATTGACGGTGCGGATTCTAATATGCTGGTTATTTCTGAGATTGCTGATGTGCATGAGCATAGGCTTCAGGATAATTTTCATAATCTTGCCAATGTTCTTGGGTTTAATTTGCCGCCTCCAAATCCTGATCCTGATAAAATTTCATACAGCGAAGAAGAAGTTGGTCAGGTTAATGATGTCTATAATAGTTTATTAGCACAAGCTCAGGTGATTCTTGATACTTCAGATAATAAAGACCCTAATGAAACAGTTGAAACGGTTTTGACCAGAAGCTTGCTTTCTAGTATAGAGAGCCCTACAGAAGAAATGGGTAACTATATATATGGGCTTGTTACGCAAGCCCCTGCTTATGTTAATCACTTAACAATTAAAGCGGGCGGGCAGCCTGTTGCTCCTGTAAATGCTCAAACAAATACCAATGATGGACAGCCACAACAATATAGAGAAGTCACTAAAACGGTAGGTGTTGGAGCAAATGGCAACGAAGTTGACTTTGATCAGCGCATACAACGCCTTGAAAATGCCTTGGCAGAGATTGTTCCGACATTAAATACACTTGATGATTATTTAGGTGTAAATCTTAGACCTGTACAAGATATTAAAGCACCTGACGCGGCAGATGGTTTTGCTGATGCTAGAATGCTGGAATCTTATAATGGTTCTATACAGCATTTGAATTTCTTGCTTGATTTTAAAGAAAATGGCAAAATGAATTTGTTTAAGGCAAATGCTAGCGACCAATTCTTAACTGACATGAAAAACAGTGCCAGTGAGGATTTTGATCCAAATAGAGTTGATGATATGATGTCTATGCTTATTGACGGTGTTAATGAAAGCATAGTTAAGAAGGGCGAGGATTTCGGAAAAGAAACTGATCCTGCAAAAAAAGCTGAATTAGATGCTGAAATACAAAAATTAGGTGTCTTAAAAGAAGAAATAATCCCACAAATTATGAAAGAGATTGTTGCATTAGAGTCTGCTGGTCTTTTGTCGAATCCAGTTACTGTGACAGGGAAAACTGTTAGAATCCCGATAGAGGTCGTGGCTCAAACAACTAACAATCCTACAAAAACTCCTACCCCCAAAGATTCTGCGCCGCAAGGAAATAGTGATAATAGCAAGCCTCCTGCCACTAGCACTAAAAGTACAGAAGAGCTTTTATCTGCAGCTAATGATGAGGGTGTTGCTGGTGACGTTGCGCTCATTGAAAAAATCCTTTTTGATCTAGGTGGAAACATAAAAGATTTTGATAAGTTTGGATTATCTGAATCAATTGTAACGCCGTTAACCCTAGCTGATTTAGAGGATGATGGTTTTGGCGAAAATTCTCAAGATATTTTGGCAAAGGCGATTACTCTTATCAGAACCATAGACGGCGATAAGAACCCAAATGGTTTATATTCTGCGGGTGATAGCGAAGCATTAAAACGCGCTATCCTTACCAAAGATGCGTTGCAGCCAATCCGTGATGTTCTTGAAATTTCACAGATGAGTGAAGATGAGGCTAAAAAATATTTTGAAATTAGCCCTAGCGCAACGGACGAACAAAAATTAGCCCATGAAGAACATCAGAAAAGAGTTGATACAAATCTTAATCTAGGTGTGCTTAATGGCATGTTTGAAGCCCTTGATAATATAGAGGGTGCTAAATTAATTAATGAAGAAAAAGCGCGCTCTACTACCAAGATGAATATCATGCTTGATGGCATGTTCACTGCGATGGATAAATTTATGCCAGGTATGTCAGGCATGCTTCAAAATTTCTTCAATAGTGATCAAGAAATATTTGGCATTAGTGGTAAAATGATTGGCGCGATGCTGTCAATGTTTGGGATTAATGTTAATCGCCTTTGGGGTGATAAAAATGATATGGGCGTTGAGGCGGCTCGCCCTATTGTTGAAAAAGGTTATGATCTATTTGTTGATCATGCAAAATCAACATTAGGCGATGGGGCTGGTTTTCAAGAAGTTATGAGTCTAGCAAAGCAAGACATGCTTGATAAACTGAAAAATTCTGATGGTAGCATCGTCGGCGGAATTAAGAAATCTGCTATTGATAAGATTATGAATCAAATCTTTGATGGTAAAGGTGAGGAATTCATAGAAGAAGCCCTTACCAATGCAATGGACGCGGCGATTGCTGCTGGTGATTATGACGCGGCAAGAACTGCATTTTCTGATTCATTGATACAAGCAGGCGCTGATTATCAAAATAATAGTGACCTTACATTAGATAAAATGAGCGAGGCATTGACCAGCACAACGGCTTTGGCTAAATCTCCCGAAATGCAGAAAATAGTTCAGGCGGAAATTGATGCGGGTAATGTCACCCCTAATAAACCTGCTGCGGTTGAAAATGATAGCCATGTCGTGCTTGCCTTTACCCCTGATACAAATGATTATGAGCAAGAGCCAATGCGCTTTTCTGAAGATGCAATTAGAGCCATGCAAGAGGTTATAGGAAATGAGGCTAACCGCGAATTGCTTGGCTTGGAAATCGCCCCTAATGATATGAAAATTGATGGAAAATATTCGGGGATGGCTACTAGAAATACTAGCGCAATATTCGAAGAACTAGCTATACTTGCACAAATCCATGCTCTTACAGAATCTGGCGTTGAAATTCCTGAGGGTGATTTTGAGGGCTTGGAGCATAAATTATCAAATGATAATCTTGGCGATGTTGAAGCTTATATGAAAGCAAAAGGCTTGTCAGACGCTGATGTAAATAAATTTATTCAAAATGCTAGCGAGCTTGCAAATGATTATCGTTCTACTACACTGCCAGATAATCCAATACAAGAGATCAGTGTTTTAGAGCAGTCATTCTTAGAAAACCAAATTGCGGCGAGCTTGGTTTTAGCTCCGCGCGCTTCGGCTGAAATTGTTCCTGCCTTGGGTAGTGATGCCGAAACTGAGGTTGCTCCTGTGACTAACTCGGGGGCTGAAACTGAAGCTGTTCCTGTTACTGCGGACAATATTGATGGCGCAACGTCTAGAGTTAAGGTGGGCGTTGATGTTACTACTGTTGGCGCTGCTAATGTTGAGGTTAATGTTAGTGTAAAAGTTACACAAATTTCATCTTCATTTAATGGCGCATCAGGATGCAGCACAAACAATCCTGAAACATTCAAAGATTTATGCAGGCTTACCGAAGGTGAGGCGAAGTATCTTTTAGATGCGGGGCTTGACGTTGAGAAATTATTTGAAAAGCATATTTCTATTAAAGATCACGGTGTATCAGAATTTGTTATTCTTGAGCCTTCTGCGCATGGTTTGAAAGGCGCAGAGCTTCCTGACCTTGTCATTGCGATGCGTGATGGTGATAATATTGATTACCGCGTTGTGAATTATGGTAAGGATGGTTTTAAACCATTATCAGAGCAACGCGCGGCGGGCATGTCTGATATGTCGCAAATCCATAACCCTTTTGGCAAGCTTCGCATAGATGATTTTCTTGATCATATTAGCGTTAGCTCGGGCGGCATGGTAAGGGAGGCTGCTAATGTTACCACTGGATTCGCAGGCATAAAGTTTATTGCTTCTGATGTCAATGGCGGGACATTTTCACAAAACGGTATGCGCTATGTTTATCAGGATGCATATGATGAAAAAGGCGCGATAGAAAAATATTCATCTGGATATCAAAACAGATTTAATGCGCGCTCGGCTTATGAGCAAGTTCAAAGAGATATGAAATATACAGGCGGAGTGCCTTCTGAGAAGCATAAGGGCGTTATCGTTAATGCAGGTCAAAGACCATTAAATGAGCCTGAAGTTAAGGAAGAAAAGCAAAGCTGGATAGCTCGTTTGTTTAATGGGTCTGGTGATGATGCATCTGATGTTAGTGCAGAGATAAAGCAAAATGCAGGTGATATGAATGTAGATGCAGCCAATGAGGATGAATATAATCCGCATAATGCTGATTTGTTAAACCTTGCGCGCCCTTTAAGCCAAGCTACGGCTCGTTAGTAAGATAATTATTTGAAATTACAGCTATCAATATGATCATTAACCATGCCCATTGCTTGCATGAAGGCGTAGCATGTTGTTGGGCCTACAAATTTCCAGCCTCTTTGTTTTAAATCTTTGGATAGTGCGATTGATTCATCTGTTTTCGATAAAATATCACCCTTATGTTTTATTGTGGTTTTCTCGCTTGGCTTGAAGCTCCAGAAATAATTGCTTAATGACCCATGTTCTTCAATTAGATTGATAGCGCACTGAGCGTTATTTATGGTGGCAGATATTTTACCGCGATGGCGGATTATTCCTGTATTTTGCATTAATGTATTTATAGCATCATTGTCGTAAATAGCAACTTTATTAAAATCAAACCCATCAAAAGCGTCGCGGAAATTCTTGCGTTTTCGCAAGATAGTAATCCAACTAAGACCAGCTTGAAAACCCTCTAGGCATATTTTTTCGAATAATCTTATATCATCATAAACGGGCCTGCCCCATTCATCATCATGGTATCGTATATATTGCTCATCCTCACCGCACCACCAGCAACGGGCTTGCCCGTCACTTCCAGTAATTAATCCTTTGTCTGTCATGATAAATCCTTTATAGTCGGGAAAATTTATTTAAAAGGGTAGTATAAAATATGGCATCTTATCAATATATTTATGTAATGAATGGGCTTAGCAAGGCGTATGGCAATGGTAAGAAAATACTCGAAGACGTGACACTTAGCTTTTTACCTGGTGCTAAAATCGGTGTTTTAGGCCCTAATGGCGCGGGTAAATCAACGCTGCTTAAGATTATGGCGGGGGTGGATAAGGATTATATGGGTGAGGCTTGGGCATCTGAGGGCGCGCGCGTTGGCTATTTAGAGCAAGAACCGCAACTAGATGCTAGCAAAACTGTTGGTGAGAATGTGATGATTGCTTTGTCTGAGACTAAGGCTATGGTTGATCGTTTTAATGCTATTGGCATGGAAATGGGCGAAGAGGGCGCAGATTTTGATGCTCTGTCCGAAGAGATGGGCGCACTGCAAGAAAAAATTGATGCGGTTGATGGCTGGGAGCTTGAGCGCACTGTTGAGGTTGCTATGGAGGCATTGAGATGTCCTCCGTTTGATAGCTCTGTAGAAAATCTTTCAGGCGGTGAGGCGCGCAGGGTTGCGCTATGTCGCTTGTTGCTGGAAAGCCCTGATTTATTGCTTTTAGATGAGCCTACGAACCATTTGGATGCGGAAAGCGTAGCGTGGCTGCAACGTTTCTTGCTTGATTATAAGGGCGCGGTTGTGATGGTTACTCATGATCGTTATTTTCTTGATAATGTTACGGGCTGGATTTTAGAGGTAGATCGCGGGAGCGGCATTCCTTATGAGGGGAATTATTCTGCTTATTTGGACGCAAAAGCCAAGCGCATGAAACAAGAATCGCGTGATGAAAATTCTCGTCAAAAAACATTAGCTCGTGAGATGGAATGGATGGGGAAAAGCCCTTCTGCACGTAGATCAAAGTCTAAAGCGCGGATTAATGCTTATGAGGAATTGCTTGCTGAGAGTGAAAAAACAGATATGCGTAATGCACAAATTGTTATTCCAACCCCGCCAAGACTTGGTGATTTGGTTATCGAAGCCAAGCATATTCGCAAAGGTTTTGGTGATAAATTACTAATGGATGATTTATCGTTTAGCCTTCCGCCTGGGGGAATTGTTGGAGTTATAGGAGCGAATGGCGCGGGTAAGTCAACTTTATTTAAGATGATTACAGGCGCGGAAACCCCTGATGAAGGTACGTTTAAAGTCGGTGATACGGTGAAGCTTGGCTATGTAGATCAAAGCCGTGACGCGCTTAACGCCGATAATAATGTATGGGAAGAAATATCGGGCGGCACTGATATCATCAAGCTTGGTAAAATTGAAATGCAAAGCAGGGCGTACGTGTCTGCTTTTAACTTCCGTGGCGGCGATCAGCAAAAGAAAGTTGGGGATTTATCGGGCGGGCAGCGTAACCGCGTGCATTTGGCTAAAATGCTTAAATGTGAGGCTAATGTCATATTGCTTGATGAGCCAACAAATGATTTGGATACTGAAACGCTAGCGGCATTGGAAGAAGCTATAGAGCGTTTTGCTGGGTGCGTTGTTGTAATATCACATGATCGCTGGTTCTTAGATCGCTTAGCAACGCATATTCTGGCATTTGAGGGGAATTCGCAAGTCACATGGTTTGAGGGTAATTATCAGGATTATGAAGCTGATTTCCATAAACGAATGGGGCATGATGCCGATACTCCAAGGCGTATTAAGTACAGACCATTGCGCAAAACTGGGTAAGTTTTTCGCGCGGTATGTTAAATAATGTCAAAAATATGTCATAAAAGTTCGCATCTTTCATGAAAAGAATGCTATCATTAATAATATTTTATCTAAAATTCGTTATTTATACGAGTTAGTTAAATTTTAATTAGGTGATGGGTAGCTATAGTGCTTGATATTAAAAAAAGAGATGTTTTGGTTTATGCGACAATGCCGCGCATAGTGCCTCGGGTAAAGAACTTATTTTCTTCAAGTTTTTCTTATATTGCATTTTTAATGGCGCATATTTATTTTATGGCGCGGTTGCTTCCTGCGACGCATCCATATTTATCACCTGAAAATATAGGTCGTTTTGGTGTACGTCATGTTATTGTGGAGGCATCTAGAAATTTAAAGTTTTCAATCAAGAATATAGATCAAATATTTATATATTTTGCGATGTTAGCTGGCGTTTTGATGCTGTTAGCGCAATTTCTTGTTTTTATATATGCGATTATTATATCGCCTGCTATGGCTTTTTCGTGGTTTGACACGCTAGACCCTAGTGAAGACATAGCATATAATTTGCTAGACCAAGTTTTTGGTGTTCCTGGTATTTTTTGTTCATCATTTACTGTTGCAAATTGCACGGCTTATGCAACTGGAATAGATTGGGGTGTGGCGGGACCAGCCACTGGGGCAGCGGTTATACCATTGCCATATCATACAGCTTTACATGGTTTGTTTCAGTTTTACTCAACGGCGCTGCTTTCTATTGCTGTTTTGATTTTCCTATATTTTGTGGTTGTTATTATATTTGAAACGGCAACAAGCGGCACTCCATTTGGTGAGAGGTTTCAAAATGTATGGGTTCCTGTTCGCCTTGTTGTTGCGCTAGGCTTACTGATGCCTGTGGGTCATGGTCTAGGTTCAGGGCAGTATCTTGTTTTATATGCTGCTAAGTATGGATCAAGCTTTGCTACAACGGGGTGGAAGCAATTTAACGATGGGATAGCTGGTCATTCTACATTTGCCTCTGGTGGTGCAAATCCAGCAGGTGAGAGTCATACTATGCTCGCTATTCCTGAAGCCCCTGATATTACTACAGTTGTTGAGGCGATGAGCCTCGTTCATGCTTGTGCCTACACATATCATAGAATGTTTGCGGGAAAACCAAATCAAGCTATACCTAGCTTACCTAATTACGCTGCTTATGATGCTAATTATACAGATGCATCAACCTTCTCTGGCTTTAGAGTGATGCCTTATTTTGTCAAAAATGTAGAAGCAGGTATGGTAAATGGAGCTATTGGAGGTTCCCCTATAATAGGCTATACAAATAAATACCAACATATTTATGACAACACAAATGTTACCCACATGGATGCGCTGGGCTTTTATTTTGCTAGTGATATTGTTATTCGCTTCGGTGAGTTTGGCTGGAATAATAGTGCTGACGATTTTCTCTATCGAAAAGAAACGGGCAATGTGAAGGCTTTTTGTGGTGATATAAGAATACCTGTTGTTGACCTTAGGGATCCTGGCGGCTCAAATGCCACTCCTTCGCGCGGTGGATCAGATGCTATGTTAAAGTTTTATTACAATCTGATTTTGGAGCTTTGGTTTGATGATGAGTCTATGCGCCAATTTGCAAGATCATATGTTGAAATGTCAATGGGTAAAAATACATTCCGTAGCTCTGGGTTTTGCGCTAACACTACCGCTTCTGGTGTTGGTTCTGGGGTACCTGGGTTTTATGGAAGTAGTGCGGCTTGTGAGGCTGGTGATTGGAAGCCAGTGGATTGGAGGCAGGATGTTATAGTTAAATATCAAACTAAGCTTAAAGTTGCGATTCGGGAAGCGTGGAGTGATTATGTGAACAACTCTGTTTATGGGGGTATGAGCTCGGATATTATGGAATATGGCTGGGGTGGTGCAGGTGTTTGGTATAATAAAATTGCAGAAGTTAATGGCGGGTGGATTAGCGCGGTTGCCGCAATACCTCTTATGGATAGATATCCTTTGGCGATGGAGCAGGTCTATGCTGAGAAAAAGAAGCAAAACGAATCTATTGAACATAACAAAAGATTCGATCCTACTGTTAAGGCGCAGTCTAGTAGCGCAGGTCCATCTGCAATTAAAATAGGTGAGCCTTTGTCAGAAGTGGCTAAACCACTTTCAAAAGTTTATGATTTTTGGAATTCAGATGATAAAAACTTTGATATTGCAACTCGTAAGACCAGCAAGAATATATTTATGGAAGCACTTAATCGCTTGATGGGAACTGGTGGTTTGGCTGCTATGCGGACATCTAATGCTCACCTTCATCCTTTAGCGCAGCTTGTTATGGTTGGTAAAGGTTTGGTTGATTCTGCTGTTACAAACTTGGCGGGATCTACTGGCTCTGCATTTCTTGGTGGTATGGCTAAGGCAATGGGTGGATATGATAAATCTGCCGCTGTTTTAAACGCGGCGAGTGATGTTCTTCTTTCCACCGCATTTATGGGGCTTACCGCTGGATTTGTTTTATATTATATATTGCCGTTTATGCCATTTGTTTATTTCTATTTTGCTGTGGCTAGCTGGATTAAAGCTATATTCGAGGCAATGGTCGGCGTTCCATTATGGGCGCTTGCACATCTGAGAATAGACGGCGACGGCTTGCCAGGTGAGGCGGCGCAAAATGGGTATTTCTTGATTTTGGATATATTTATAAGACCGATTCTAACAGTGGTTGGTTTGGTCGCGGCTGTTATTATTTTCTCAACGCAGGTTAGGGTTTTGAACTTGTTGTGGGATTTGGTAGTATCTAATACTTCTGGGCATACACCAACAGGTAATGATATATTGGGCATGAATAATGCCGATGATTCAAGGTTCCAGCGTAGCGTTATTGACCAGTTTTTCTTCACTGTGATTTATACAATTGTTTGTTATATGATGGCTTTGGCTTCGTTTAAGTTGATTGATAAAATCCCTGATAACATATTACGTTGGGCAGGATCTGGAGTTACTTCATTCGGTGATATTAATCAAGATAATGTGGATTCCTTAAGTCGTTATGCCGCGATGGGCGGTATGACTATTGGTAATCAAGCGGCGGGCGCGGTTAAGGGTCTTGGCAGTGGAGCAGGTAGTAGTTTGGGGACTACTATTAGGAATTCTACTTCGGATTCAGCGCCTAGCGCGGCTGCAAAAATGCCTCCTAGTGGTAACATGGGGACATAATATAATATGGTTTTTAAGAGTAAAAAAAGAGAGGTTTAATGTTTGGATTATTAATGCCAAAGGGTGTATTCCGTTATGCAATTATGCCTGAAATCGGTAGCAGGTTTCACAGCCTGTTTATGAGCGGATTTCATTATATTCCTTTCTTTATCGCAACTGTTTATCAAATGGTTGGGCTTTTGCCTCGCCATCACCCATATTTAAGCCAATCGAATATGGGGCGCTATGGCATAAGGCATGTGGTTTTTGAGGCTGCTAGCAATATAAAGTTTAGCCTTAAGAATATTGATCAAATAATTTTGTTTGTTGCTGTTTTGCTTGGGCTTATTATATTTTTAGTGCAGATTTTGTCTTTGGGTGCGTTTGTGTTTTTTCAGCCAGCATTGGCGGCAATGCCAACTAACTGGGCTGGATTTTTTACGGTTGATCCTGCATATAGACAACATGATTTGGCATCTATGATGCTTGATATGGTCTTTGGCGTTCCACACCCAAGTATCAGCTCTATGGGATTTTTTGAATCATGCGTTGGTTCTGCTACAAATTGTCAGGGCAACACTGGCCCTATAACTGATACTGATCTAGGATTAACAACTGTTTCTGGCAGTTTGGCAGGGCAGTTTGGCCCACTTTCCTCTAGCGCATATAATAATTTTCCATTCCCATATCATCTTGGTATGCATGAATTATTTAAAGTATATAGTAATGGTTTGTTGGTTATTGCTGTTGTTATTACGTCATATTTTATTGTTACAATTTTGGCTGAAACAGCTCAGACTGGCACTCCATTTGGTAAGCGTTTTAACAAAACATGGGTTCCCCTTCGTATTGTTGTGGCGTTTGGGCTCTTGATGCCACTTAATATTGGGCTTAATTCTTCTCAATATGTGGTTTTATACGCTGCTAAATATGGGTCGGCATTTGCATCTAATGGCTGGCGCATGTTTAATACTACATTAACTGATAGCTATTTGGGCGCATCCCAGAATCTTATAACTGTTCCGAATACACCCGATTTGGGTAAGTTAACAAAATTTATGTATGTGGCGCGTGTTTGTAAGGTTATTAATGATTTTTATGAGCATCAAAAATGGCTTGCGGAGGACGATGATGGTGATGGGGTTAATAACGTGGGCGCTTTGCCTGATGACTACAAGGTTGAAATGTATGCCATATGGAAGAAACATTCAGAAATAACTAATAATACTCTACTTATAACGACAACAACATTTTATGATGATTTGATAGCTGGCATTGATCCAGAATTTACAAGTGTTGGTTTCGTTTTTGGAACAAAAAATCCTGCGGATAATTCTAAAAGCAAGAATGAAGTTTACCCTGCTTGTGGTAAAATAAATTTAGCCTTGACTGACCCTAGACCATCAGGGACTGGTGAGCCTGGGATATTAGAGGTGCAAGAGGCTTATTATGACATTATTAAACTCTTATGGTTCCCTGGATTTGCTGCGTTGTCCCCTAATCCTCCTAACCCTGCTGAAACCCCAGCCTTTGCTCAACGCCATAGGGAAATTGCTAATCGCTCTACCAAAGGTCTTGTGGCTGAAACGGCTCATTCGGTTATGCTTGATGCGGCATATGTTCAAGATATTAATGATGGTGTTTCAGAGTATCTTTCGCTTGTGCTTGAAAGTGCGGCGCAAACTCAGGGCAGTAGCACTAGATTAAGTGACAGTGTTCAGGCTGATTTGCCGATTTTATATAGTAAGGGCTGGGCTGCCGCAGGGCTTTGGTATAATAGGGTGGCAGAGATGAATGGCTCGTTTATGGCGGCGGCATTTGCCGTTCCATCGATTGTAAAATACCCCAAGATACAAGAGCAGGTTGGTTCTCTTAAGAATAAATATGACAAAACGGTGGATGAGAAAGAGCAGTTCAAGCCGCAAGTTTCAGGTGTTGGAGATATGTCCAACCTTCTTAAGGGTTCGCAAGGCATGGAGTTTGCCACAACTTTATATAAGGCAGATGTTGAGTGGTCTGCCAGTGGCTTAACCCAAGAAGAGCCAACGGGCAATGCTATTCTTGATGCTATATCATCATTATTAGGGCTTAATGGTTTGTATGATATGCGCCGAAATCCGAATGCGCATCCTTTGGCTATGTTGGTGGGGATTGGAAAATCTTTGGTTGATAGCGCGGTTAACTCTCTTGGATATGCAGCCATGTCTTCTGTGTTTGCTGCCTCGGGGGTTGCTACTTCTTTGGGCGTTGTCTCCGGTAGCTTCTTTGTATCTATTGCGATGATGGGTCTAACCGTTGGGTTTGTTTTGTTCTATGTCATACCTTTTTTGCCATTTATCTATTTTTTCTTTGCTGTTGGTGGTTGGATAAAAGGAATATTCGAGGCAATGGTTGGCGCTCCACTTTGGGCATTAGCTCATATTAGGATTGATGGGCATGGTCTGCCTGGTAGCGCGGCAATAAATGGTTATTTCTTGATATTTGAGGTGTTCTTAAGACCTATACTTATTGTATTTGGGTTATTGGCAAGTATTTCTATATTCTCGGCATTGGTTAGTGTTTTAAATGTTATATTTGGAACTGTTACTAATAATGTTAGTGGTTTTGACATGGCTACGGAGTTAGACCCTGCTACGACATCTAGTGTATTGCAATATTCTAAATCAAAAATCGACCAATTTTTCTTCACGGTTATTTATGCAATTATAGTTTACCTAATAGGTATGTCGTCATTTAAGTTGATAGATGAAATCCCGAATAATATCTTGAGATGGATGGGGCAAAGCGTTGCAACATTTGGGGATCAACGTGAAAACCCAGCCGAAGGCTTGGTTTCAAGATCAACAATAGGATCACAGCAAGCCTTGTCTAAAATTGGTGGCGGGCTTCAGTCTGGTGTTCAAGGCGCTGGCGCTGTTGGCAAGTAAATAACTAATATTAAGAAAAGAGCTTATGGCCATAACTAAGAAAAGAATTGTACGATATAGCGTGTTACCGGGTATTATACCTAGGGTGCAAAGCTTTGTTGGCTCTGGGTTTTCTTTTCTAGCAAGCTTGATTGCGGTTATATATCATAATGTTGGATTGCTTCCTGCTGGGCATGAATATCTTAAATCTAATAATTTTGGACGATATAGTATAAGGCATGTTGTAGCAGAGGCAGGTAATAATCTTGTATTTAAAAAAGAAAATATCGATCAAATTATTTTGTATTTTACAATTTTAATGGGTCTAGCCCTTGTTGTTTTGCAAATTGTGCTATTGATTGTTTCTGTTGTGATGAGCCCTGTCATGGCGAGCACATTTTCTAGTATGTTTCTTACAACTCCTACTGGGCATAATTCATCCCAAGATATTGCATTTATTGTGCTGGATAATGTTTTTGGTATTAAATATATGTCTGGTTCTGGAAATGTGAATGGGTTTTTTAATTCATGCATATCTGATTTATCTACCCCATGTTTAGATATGTCGTCTCCTCAAAATACCATTCCATCACCTACATCTTATCCGCTGCCTATGCATATTGCATTACATAAAATGCTGCATTTCTATACTATGGGGATTGCATTTATTGCTGGGTTAATCATTATTTATTTCGTTATAGCGATTATTGGTGAGACAGTTACAACGGGCACGCCGTTTGGTCAGCGTTTTAATAAAGCGTGGTTTGTTCCGCGGCTTATTGTGTTTTTTGCACTTATTGCCCCTATTAGCACTTCTGGTAATAATGCAGGTATTAACGTAGCGCAGATGATCGTTTTTTCGGTTGCAAAATTTGGCTCTAACATGGCGACCAATGCTTGGCTTAGGTTTAATGATGATTCAACCACTGCTGTTAGCGAATTCCTTGGAAAGGAGCAATCTATGCTCGCCTTTGGTAATGTGCCCGAGGTTGGTGGATTAACGCAATTTATGCATGTCGCGCGCATGTGTATGTATGCAGAAAAAATTATCAATGGAATTGATGTCCTGCCTTATATAGTTAGAGAAAATAATAGCAATACTGATGCCATTAGGCTTGCTGATGGCTCTACTTCTTCTGGTGGAATGGCTGGAATGGGCGGGACAACGGATAATCACCTTGATTTTCTAACAACAGATTTTTCTAGGGCGGTAGAGTTTTCAAGATATGATACTGTAGTATTGAGATTTGGGCATCGTAACCCCCCCGGAGTTGGAACTGATATATTGAATAATCCATTAGGCTCGTATAGCTCTGAAATGGGCTATGTTGATCCTACATGCGGTGAAATAAAATTTGAGATAACATCCATGGACCAACATGTAATTGGCTCGGGATCAAATTTTGGTATTCAGGAAAATTACTACTTATCTATTAAAGAGTACCTTACTGATGTTCACCCAATGATTGATATTACGTCTCGCTGTATGGTTAGATCTGTTTTGCCTTATGACTTAGATCATTCATGTGTTGGGACGCCATATACAGTCACATCAGGCGGCCCTCCATCTAATTTTGGTTATATATCTGCTACAAATTGGTTAAATACGCAGGCAGCTAGGTCAGCTTTTGAGAGATTTAATTCAGCAAACAAATATTATATTTCTGGTGAGGTTATTGATTGGGGGAGCTATTCAACTATAAGCACTAACATACATAACAATATAGAGGCTTCTCTGCAAAATACGGCAGCTGATCAGAATCTTCTTATGCCCGCGCAGATAAGAGAGCGTGGCTGGGCTGGGGCTGCCCTTTGGTATAATAAAATTGCAGAAATAAATGGTATAAATGCCTCGGCTATTAATAATTTACCAAACCCCTTTAAATATCCTAAGGTTATGGAGCAAATAGCAGACCAGCATAAGGCAAATGATGGTAATTTCTCATATGTTGATCGTTTTAACCCTAGGCTGCAAAGTGGTCAGCTTGCAAGTTTGCCTCGCCCTGGTGATCAATATATTGCAGCAATTCTTTATAATGATTATAATTTTTGGCGCACGTCATCCGTTCAGGAAAGTGTTCATACAAGGTCATCTAAAAATGCGATAATAGATATTATTAATACGGTATTTGGGACACAAGGGTTGCTGAATATATTAGAAAATGATGGTGTGCATCCTTTGGCAATGCTTAGTTATGCTGGAAAAACTATGGTTGATGCGTCTATAAGAAATTTATTTCTTGGCGTTGTTGGGCAAGGTATTGGTCAAATTCTAGATGATAATGCAGCGGGGCAGCTTGCCGTTGCAATAGGCGGGTTTCTTGTTCAATTTAGTTTGATCATGCTTTCTATTGGGTTTATGCTGTTCTATGTTTTGCCATTTATGCCATTTATCTATTTCTTCTTTGCTTTTGGTGGGTGGATTAAGAGTATATTTGAAGCTGTTGTCGCTATGCCTCTATGGGCGCTTGCGCATATTAAGATTGATGGGGAAGGGCTGCCCGGACCTTTGGCGACAAATGGATATTTCCTGCTTTTTGAGATTTTCTTAAGACCAACATTAATTATATTTGGGTTTTTGATAAGCATATCTTTGTTCGCTGCTCTGGTGAATGTTCTGCATGAGGTTTTTCATATTCTAACATTAACTGCTACTGGTTATGATATGAACGCTGAAATATTTACATCTTCTGCGGCACTGACGGGAGGTGGATCTACAATGGGATATTGGCGTAGCCCGCTTGATGAGCTGTTTTATACCGCCATCTACGCTATGTTAGTATATATGATTGGCTTATCATGCTTTAAGCTTATTGATGAGATTCCTAATAATATCATGCGCTGGATGGGGGTAACAGTTAGTACATTCCGCGAGAATTCTGGTGATCCTGCGGGCGAGTTATCAGGTAAGATGTATAGAGCCACCCAAATGACGAATGCACAAGTAACGCAGATGGTTGCGCGTATTAAAGGTACGTCAGATGGCAGAGAGATGGAACATGCACTTATGCAGACAAGCTATAAGTAAGACCTAAATTTCAAGGTCTTAAATGCGCTAGCAAAACCTCGATTTTACCGCCGCCGCGCTGTATTACTGAGGAAAAGTCAGAGCGCTGAGTCATTGACATGCTAACGCCCTCTACTATTATATCGATAACTTTAAGTTGCCCGTTTTTCTTTTTGCGAACGCGCCAGTCAACATCGATTTTAGAGCCTGTTTCGGGAATAATAACAGAGGAAACAATTATATCTGCTTTACCTTCGGCGCGAGCTTCAGTGACTTCAATTTTTTGACCGTCATAATTACTAAAGCGCCTTGAATATACTCCAACTATCATATCTTCAAATAATTTTAGATATTCTTTTTGCTCAGGCTTTGTGCTTGTGCGCCAATATTTGCCTAAAGAAAAGCGGGCAATTGTTTTCATATCAAAATTGTTATGCAATAAATCACTGAATTTCTTTTGACGTTTTTCTTCTGACATATTTTTATTCTCTAAAGTGCTTATGCCTTCACTCATTAGGTCAGATATAAATTCATGTGCGTCATCTTTGAGGGATGAATTATTAACATATATGAAGCTTTGGCTCTTATCAATATGCGGGGCGGAGCTTTGAAAAGCTAGCGCTGGCGTTGATATAGATAATGTTGTGACAACGCTTAGGGATAAAATTAATTTATAATTTAGCAAAGATAATTCCTCTTCTATTCATCTTCATAATATGGGAAGGCAGGCATAGAGCTTTGTGCTAAACTATCTTTATCATGAATTAGTGCTTCGCGATGTTGATAATATGTTGAGCGAACCGCGGCATAATAATCAATAGAGCTCGCCTCTATTTCAGTCAATGTATCTATTAATGATTCCCTTAGATCTAAATAATCGGCGGTGAATTTCCCAGCATATAGCCATTCATTGTCATGCTTGAACAGGTGTAAGCGCACAGGGTCGGCAAAGCCATCGGCTAAATATCCGCCATAATCACGCAGTGATGAAGGGCCTATAAATGGAAGCACCATGTAAGGACCGTAACCTACGCCCCATACAGCTAAGGTTTGTCCAAAATCTTCGGCTTCGTATTCTATTCCTTCATACCCGGCAACATCAAAAATGCCGCCAATACCGATAGTTGTGTTGATTATTCCGCGAAGCAGGGCATCACGCGAGCCTTGGATATCACCTTGTAATAACTGGTTTGCAAGTATTATTGGGCTTTTTAAGTTGCGCAGGAAGTTTCTAATACCGCTCCTTGCTGGTTTTGGAGTGATGGCTCTATACCCTGTTACAATGGGGTTTATAACTGCTTTATCAACGGCTTGGTTAAATGCCATGACTTGTCTATTTGCTTCTTCCATTGGGTCACTAATAACTATCCCATTGTCATATATCGCATTATTCTTTGTGCTTGCACATGATGTAAGAACCACAGTTGAAAGCACGATAAGCAATAGATTTGAAGTAAATTTCATTATAAAACCTTTGTATTTCGTATATAATAATATCAGTTACTCAGAAAAGACACTTTATTATAGATATCATTTATTTGTTATCAATTAGTTAACTAAAAAGCAACAAGTTAATTATCCGTCTTCTATATTCATCATCACCGCCAATCCCAATAAAAAAGCAATAAGTGCTGGTGACCAAGCGGCAAGTGCAATAGGTATTTGTTGCGATGATCCAAGGGCTTGCAAAAAGCTTGATAAGAAGAAAATTATAAACCCGATAAATACTCCTGTCGCAACCATAGCAAATGTTCCCTTTGATCTTGGCGGGCGCATAGATACACTTGCAGCAAGTAATATCATTGCGCAAAACATTAGTGGCTGTGACAATAGGCTGTGGTAATAGACTTTTAGCTTTGTTGCATCAAACCCTGTTCGCTCTAATGTCCTTATATAAGCGGGCAATTTCCAAAATGACATGCTTTCGGGTGAGGCAAAGCTTTCTTCTATTTCTTGGCGGGTTAGAGTGGTTGGCAATTTATATGTGGGTTCTTTAACAAAAGACCCACCTGCTTTATGAATTACAACATTATCAAGATGCCATGATTTATCTTTTAGAGTTGCTGTTTTTGCATCGGCGCGTTGAAGAAACCTATTATTATCAGTGAAGTAAAAAATTGTAACATTATTGAGAACCCATTTAAGTTGTTGGATTTTTTGTGCATGCAATATGACATATCCGCTTACTAATTCCGCCTTATCTTCGCTTGATACGTTATCGGATTCTATTAATATGGCTTGCTTTAGCCATAGCCCTTCACGGAATACGGCAATTTGATTTTTTTGATGCTTTAAATGTGTGCGCTCTAATTCTTCGAATTTACCAATAAAAACCGCACCGACTGGATTTATAACGGTTATTTGCATTAAGCCAAATATTAAGCCGACGGCGGCTATTGGTAGTAAGAATTGCCAAACAGAAAATCCCGCTGCTCTTACAACAATTAGCTCATATTTGCGGGTGAGTTGCCAAAATGTAAAGATTGCACTGAATAAAACAGCAAAAGGGAATAACACTTGTCCGACTTCTGGAAGTTTTAAAAGCCCCATTTGCAATACTAATATCATTGGCACGTCAGGCTTTTTGCTTGCGCGCCTTATAAGTTCCACTGTGTCAAAAAGGTAGACTATAGTTAGAAGTGCGCCAAGCAATATCAATAAATTAATGACATATTTTTTTGCCAGATAACCGCTTAATGTTGGTGTTATTTTTATCATGCGGCTATCTCTTTTTTTGTATAGAGGAATTGCCTGCGTATGTTTTCGCTAAAGCTGCTTAGCATGAATAGTGAAAGTAATATTGGGGCAAGTGTCAATATATACATTAATATAAGCCCGCTGCTATTATTTTGGGCAAGGTTATATGCGGTTAAAAATGCTCCTTGAATAAGCATAACCACAGTAATAGATATTCCTATTCTTAATGTTTGCCCGCGGCGATTTGCTGGCCCTAAGAGCAGAATTGCTAATGCCGTTAGGGGAAAGGCAAGTGCAAGCAAAGGCGCAGTGGCGCGGCGGTGCAATTCAATAGAGAAGTTTCTTAAATTCTCGACATCTCGTTTTATGCTGTAATCAGGGTTTAATAATTGTGACATTGTACGCTCATCTGGCTCTGACCATCGTTTGCGAGCTACTCCGCCTTCTGGTAAGTCAATGGTGTAGCGGTCAAAGCTAAGTCTTTGTAATATTCCCGTTTCAGTATTATATGTTTGCCGTGATCCATCGTAAACTATTACTTGCTGGCTTGTTTCTCCAATCATTATGACCCCGCGCTTTGCTAAAACAGTAGATGGGGGATTGTTTTTATCGCGAGTATCATGGATCATTAGACCTGCTAACTCTCCGCTTTTGGTTTTCTCATTTATATAAACGGTTAAGCCTTTGCCAAGCTGGTTAAATACGCCTTCTTTGAATAATAGGCTTGAAAAATCAGATTTCAGCTCTTGTCGCATTTCTTGCATTTTGGATAATGATAATGGCGATATCCACATTGTTATTGCCCACAAGATGATTGTTGCAATTATCCCTATTATTATTGCTGGGCGCGCTAAAGCAAAAGAAGAATAACCAGCCGCGCGCATGGCTATTAGCTCTGTGTCTATTGTCATTTTGTTATATAAAAACAATGTCGCAGCCATAACAGATAGCGGCAATATAATTTCAAAAAAACGCGGCAAAGCAAGTATTGTTAAAGTTAGGAAAGCACTGCCTGATGAGCCTGAGCTAATGACGATTTCTAAAAACTTAAGAGATTGCGTAAGGAAAATGACAAGAGCAAGTATTACGGCTATAAAAGCCGTGGCAATGAATAAGTTCTTTAGAATATAATAGTTAAAAATTTTCATGCTAGCCATTTTGTTTTGTAGATTATACTATTAAACTGTTTCAAAGCTACACCCAATTATTTAGGAAATATATTATGACATTGAATATTTCATTTTCACAAGCCCCTAATAAAAATGCAGAAGCTGCTATTTTATGTTTTTATGATGGGAAAGAGCCAAGCGCGCCTGTTAGTTCGCTAAATTACGAGTTTAGCGGATTTATAGACCATGTTCTTGAGAAAAACAAAAGCTTTAAGGGTAAATTCGGGCAGACTGAAATATTAATGTTGCCTGAGGGCTCTTCCTATAGTTATGTGGTTTTGCTTGGTTGCGGCAGTAAAGATGATCTGGGTAAGTTAGAGGCTGAAAAACTTGGCGGTAAGCTTTGCGTTGCACTTGAGAATAGAGATATTGAAACGCTCGAGTTTTACTCTGATAGTGATTTTGCCAATAACATGGATATTTCTGTTCATATAGCCGCTGGTATGAAATTACGTTCTTATAAGTTTGAGCAATATAAATCTGATAAGCCCGATGATGAGAAAAAGAATATATTGTTAAAGGCTGATTTTGTCTTATTGGATAATAATGAGGCTAGAGATCTATATGATGTTCAAGCGTCTATCATTGATGGTATGTTTTTGGCTCGTGATTTGGTTAATGAGCCGCCAAACATGCTCTATCCCGAGATTTATGCTAAGCGCATAAAAGCGCAATTAAAGCCTTTGGGCGTTGAGGTTGAAATTCTCGATGAAAAGAAAATGCATAAATTAGGTATGGGCGCGTTGCTTGCGGTTGGTCAGGGGTCTGATAATCACTCGCGCATGGTGATTATGCGCTGGAATGGTGATGAGGATGATACTAATCCGCCGATTGCCTTTGTTGGTAAGGGCGTGACGTTTGATACTGGCGGGATATCTCTTAAACCATCCGCGGGTATGGAAGATATGAAGATGGATATGGGCGGCTCTGCTGCTGTTGTTGGTTTGATGAAATCTTTAGCAAGAAGAAAATCTGCCGCGAATGTTATTGGCATTGTTGGTCTAGTTGAAAACATGCCTTCGGCGCGGGCTTACCGTCCTGCGGATATTATTACTTCATATGCAGGCAAAACTATTGAGGTTTTAAATACGGACGCTGAAGGGCGGCTTGTTTTGGCGGACGCGCTTTCATATGTGCAAGATATCTATAAGCCTAGCCTTATAATTGATTTGGCTACTTTGACGGGGGCAATAGTTGTTGCTCTAGGTCATGAATATTGTGGAACTTTTTCTAATGATGATGAGCTATGGTCGCAAATGGATAAGGCGGGCAAGGATACGGGCGAGAAATTATGGCGCATGCCCCTTGATAATGTTTGGAAAAAAGATGTTGAGGGAACTATTACAGATGTACAAAATATGTCGAAATCCAAGGGAGCAGGCTCATGCACTGCCGCTGGGTTTTTATCACATTTCATAGATAAAGACATGAAATGGGCGCATATGGATATCGCGGGAACGGCGTGGATTAAGTCTGATAAGGATATCACACCAAAATATGGCACTGGGTTTGGCGTGCGTATTTTAGATCGATTTGTTGCCGATAATTATGAATCCTGACACTAAGCTTCCTGACCATATTTTAAACCTTATTAAAAGTCTTTCGGGGGCGGAAAAAGATGCAATTACTCGCCAATATATAGCCGATAAAGCAGAGCTTAATATACTTGATGATGAGAATAGTGATCCTATTGGTGATGAAATTCACTCGCCAATTAATGGGATAATCCACAGATACCCTGACAGGGTTTTATTCAAAGTTAGTAATGTTTGTGATGCTTATTGTAGATATTGTTTCCGCCGCGATATGGTCGGGGTGGGGTTTGCTTACCTTAGTGAGGATGATTTTAATCGTGCCATTGAATATATAAAGGCGCAAAAACAGGTGTGGGAGGTCATATTAAGTGGGGGTGACCCGCTCATTTTATCGGCTCGCCATTTAAGCAAAATATTTGATGCTCTTGATGAAATTGAGCATGTTAAAATTATTCGCATTCATACACGCATTCCAGTGTCAAATCCGCTTAAAATTAACGATACGTTACTATCTGTTTTTAAGAGCTCAAGCAAGGCTGTGCATATAGTTTTGCATGTAAATCATGAGGCTGAAATTACGGATGATGTTAGGGCTATAATTTTTAAATTTAGGCAAAGTAATTGCTCTATTTTGTCGCAATCAGTCCTTTTGAATGGGGTTAATGATGATGCAAATACGCTTGAGAGTTTGTTCAAAAAACTTATATCTATGCATGTGAAACCATATTATTTGCACCATCTGGATCGAGCCAAAGGCACTTCGCATTTTCGTGTTTCAATTAAGAGAGGGCAAGAAATTATGAAGGAATTGCAAGGCAGGGTTTCAGGCATTTGTCTTCCTAAATATATGCTAGATATCCCGCATGGTCATGGGAAAATTCCCATTGATGCGCCATATATTAATATACCCAATGATGATGGTAAATATTGCGTGGAAGATTATAAGGGGGGTAAGCACTCTTATAATGATTATTCAGATTGAGTTTGCATCCATGCGATTAGCGCGGCTCTATCTTCTATTTTCTTCATGCCAGCATATCCCATTTTTGTACCTGAAATAAATTTCTTGGGCTTTAATATGAACTCGTTAAGCGAAGCGTGATTCCACTCCCCGTCGAATGATATTAGGGCTTTAGAATATTTAAAGCCGTCTTTTGTGGCTGCTTTTGAGCCAACAATATTCCATAGATTTGGCCCGATTTTGTGCTTTCCACCCTCATTAAATGAATGACATGCTGCGCATTTCTTTGATAGTTTAGCACCTTTTTTAAGGTCAGCACTAGCTATTAACTCTTCGAGTGAAGCAGGGGCTTCTTCGGCTGTTTCAATTGCTACTTCTTCGTTATTTGTTGTTTTTACTTGCTTAGGCTCTGTCTTAACTTTGGCTATAACCTCAATAGGGACGGCATCTTTTTCAAGCTCTTGCGCGATAATGGCTTTGTTGCCAATGAAGCTAATTAACGTTAGTGTAATGCCTGCAACTAATATTGCTGAGAAAAATTTAATCATTCCTGAACCGATCATTTTAAAAAACTTTGTAAATTAAGACAAGCCAAATATATCATAGCTTTATTATTCTTGTCGAGAGGGATATATATGTTTATATGCATCATATAATTTATGAAAGATGATAATATGAGTAATTACAAGTCAATAGCATTTCAAGGTGCGCATGGAGCATATTCGGATATGGCATGTCGCAGCGTTTTTCCTGAGCTTAAGACCATTCCTTGCGAGTCTTTTGATGATGCATTTAATGCGGTTAATGATGGCAGGGCTGATCTGGCTATGATTCCTGTTGATAATACGATAGCGGGGCGCGTTGCTGACGTTCATCACCTTATGCCCGAAGGGGATTTATTCATAATAGGTGAGCATTTCCAGCCTGTTAACCATATGTTGCTTGGGGTTGCGGGCGCTAAAATAGAAGACATAAAATACGTACATAGCCATGTTCACGCTATTCCGCAATGTCGTGAATTTTTAAAAGGGATAAGCGCTAAGTCTTATGTTCACGTCGATACGGCTGGCGCGGCAAAAGAAATTGCGGATAAAAATGACAAAAGTCATGCGGCAATAGCCTCATCATTAGCAGCAGAGATTTATAATATTGAGGTACTGGAAAGAAGTATTGAAGACCAAGACCATAATATGACGAGGTTTTTAATATTATCTCCTGAACCATATTATCCGCCGATAGATGCGCAGAATGTCATAACTAGTCTTTTATTTGAAGTTCGCAATATTCCTGCTGCTTTGTATAAGGCTTTGGGTGGTTTTGCTACAAATGGTTTGAGTTTGACCAAATTGGAATCCTATGTTGATGAGAACTTCCAAGCCGCGCGTTTTTATTGTGATATTGAAGGTCATCCTGAAAGTCAGGCTTTTAATCGCGCATTAGAAGAGCTGGGCTTTTTTGCAAAAGATGTGAAATTGCTAGGATCGTATATTGCTCACCCCGCGCGTAAATCTTACGAAGCGGATTATGGTGAGCTTTGATAAGCTATATTTTCGTGCGAATATTAAAATGGCTCTGCTACGGCCATAATTACTATTATAATCATGAGTATTGCAGGTAGTTCATTGATAACTCTAAAATATTTTGCTGATTTTTTATTCTTATCTTCTGCAAATGATTTCACGTGGCGAGCGTAAACATGGTGCATAGCTGTCATTAAAACAATTAGTAATAATTTTACATGCATCCATGGCTCTGCCATAAACAAACTACCAAGCGCATATAACATAAGAATGCCAAAAAACCATGCTATTATCATCGCTGGATTAATTATTATCCTTAAAAGCTTGCGTTCCATAATTTTAAAAGTTTCGGACATATCCGATCCTGTTGGGGCATCTGCATGATAAACAAATAGCCGAGGTAGATATAACATACCTGCCATCCATGAAATTACAGCTATGATGTGGAAGCTTCGCAACCAATCATAATACATATTTAAAAAATCTTGCATATTAACTCCTATTCAAGCCCCCCCCGCCATTATTAAAGTCGCTATAAATATTTACTGGCAAGCGAGGCATTCTTCATAATTGCCAGTTTCGCTGAAGCTGCCTTGTTCACCCTTGTCCTTATCGCCATCTTCTGACTTAGAGCGCATCCAAGAAGCGTTGCTTTCTGCGCGTTGTATGGATTTAGAGCGACAATAATACAAAGATTTAATACCTTTTTTCCATGCACTCATATGAAGACCATGCAGCTCTGATTTATGAACATTGGCGGGCAAAAACAGATTTACGCTCTGCGCTTGGCAGACAAATGGTGTGCGGTCTGCGCAATGCTCAATAATCCAGCGTTGGTCTATCTCGAATGCGGTTTTAAACACGTCTTTATCTTCCGCCGAAAGAGCGTCCAAATGCTGAATAGATCCTTCATTGGTAAATATAGAGCTCCATACATCATCAGTATTTATGCCCTTTTCCTCCAGCAGTCTTTCCAGATATTTGTTCTTAACAGGAAATGATCCTGACAATGTTTTATGCGTGTAAGCATTGGCGGCAATTGGCTCAACGCCAGGTGAAGCTCCCCCGCAAATAATAGATATAGAAGCCGTGGGCGCGATTGCCATTTTGTTAGAAAACCGCTCCATTATCCCGTAATCGGCGGCATCAGGACAAGCTCCGCGCTCATGAGCAAGCTTAACCGAGGCATCATCAGCTTGGCGTTTAATATGCTGGAAGATGCGCCTGTTCCATACTTTTGCCATTACACCTTCCCATGGTATCTTTTTATCTTGCAAGAATGAGTGAAACCCCATAACGCCCAGCCCGACAGAGCGCTCACGCATTGCCGCATATTTCGCGCGTTTCATCGAATCTGGGGCTTTTTCGATGAAATCCGTTAGTACATTATCAAGGAATCTCATAACATCTTCAATAAATGTTGGGTGATCTTGCCATTCATCGAATTTCTCAAGATTAAGCGAGGACAAACAGCAAACGGCTGTGCGCTCATTACCAAGATGATCCTTGCCAGTCGGCAGAGTAATCTCAGAGCAAAGATTAGACATTTTAACATTTAAGCCCGCCATTTTATGATGATCAGGAATAGCGCCATTAACATGGTCTATAAACACAAAATACGGCTCACCCGTTTCAACGCGTGCAGTAAGAAGGCGTATCCATAGATCGCGCGCACTTACCTTATCGACAACAGAGTTATCTTTTGGAGATTTAAGCGCCCATTCCTCGTCATTTTCAACTGCTTCCATGAAGCGGTTAGGAATAAGAACGCCATGATGCAGGTTAAGGGCTTTACGGTTTGGATCACCGCCTGTAGGTCTGCGAATTTCTGTAAATTCCTCAATTTCAGGATGCCATACAGGAAGATATATGGCCGCACTCCCGCGTCTAAGCGAGCCTTGAGATATAGCCAAAGTTAGGGAGTCCATAACCTTGATGAATGGAACAATGCCGCTTGTCTTGCCATTACGTCCAACTTTTTCACCAATAGAGCGCACATTTCCCCAATAAGAGCCAATGCCCCCACCAAGCGACGCTAGGTAAACATTTTCATTCCAAAGTTCCATTATATCATTAAGAGAATCGCCTGTCTCATTCAAGAAACAAGATATAGGTAGTCCGCGGCTAGTCCCTCCATTAGATAAAATAGGAGTAGAAGGCATAAACCATAGCTTAGACATATAATCATAGATGCGCTGCGCATGGTCGCTATCATCGCCATAATACATTGAAACGCGCGCAAATAAATCTTGGGGCTGTTCTTCGGGCAGTAAATACCTGTCAACTAGTGTTGATTTACCAAAATCAGTTAGGTTATCGTCTCTTGATCTATCGATGCGGACACGATTTCCCCTCTCCATTTGCGCGAGGTCAAACATGAGCTATGCTCCTTCAGGTTGTAGTTACTCATTCTAATGAAAGTTATTCAAGGAATGCTTTTTAAATAAAGAAGATGAAGCACCGCAAAACACAATCTGTTGTGATCATCTTGTATGTAAGATACTACATATCGTATATATCACCAAATTGAATTTATTCCTATGCTTGTTTACCTTGCCCAAGAACGCCCTGATTCAGCATATAAAAAGCGACATATCCAAAGATTTATCCACCTGTGAAAAAAGTGAAATTGTAATATTATTTCACGAAAACAGCCCTTAATTCTGCTATAGTAAGCATTATTACTAAAGGAAAAAGCATAATGAAGAATCGGCAAACAAAAATATTGGCAACATTAGGCCCCGCATCTAATTCTAAAGAGATGATAGATGCTCTTTTTTGCGCAGGAGTTTCTACATTTCGCCTTAATTTCTCTCATGGCACGCATGAAGATCATAGGTGCGCAATCAAGCATATCCGAAGCTTAGAGGCTAAATATAGCTCTCCCATCGGCGTTGTTGCTGATATGCAAGGCCCGAAACTTCGAATCGGCAAATTTAAAAATTCATCTGTTAAACTAGAAAAAGGGCAGAAATTTCGATTCGATTCGGATAGCTCTTTAGGTGATAAAAATCGCGTTTATTTGCCCCATAAAGACGTTATCGAAGGACTAGATACTGGCAGTCTTATTTTCCTTGATGATGGCAAAGTGCGCATAGAAATTACGAATAAGGGCGCGGGCTATCTTGAGGGAATTGTGCAAGCTGGCTCTTATTTGAGTGATAATAAGGGCTTTAACCTGCCTAATGTTATCCTGCCTATTCCTGCGCTAACCGATAAAGATCGCATAGATTTAAAAGCAGCCCTTGATATGGGCGTGGATTGGATCGCGCAAAGCTTTGTGCAAAAACCTGAAGATGTAGTGGAAGCCAAAAAGCTTATAGATGGTCGAGCGCGGCTTATTGCTAAGATTGAAAAGCCTTCCGCATTAGAATATCTTGAGGAAATCGTAGATTTAGTGGATGGAATTATGCTGGCTCGCGGGGATTTAGGCGTTGAGATACCGCCCGAAGATGTGCCATCAGTGCAAAAACATGTTATCCGCCTTGTTCGTGATAAGGGCAAGCCCGTTATTGTGGCTACTCAAATGCTTGAATCCATGATAACAAATGCGCGCCCAACAAGGGCGGAGGCATCGGACGTTGCCACGGCTGTATATGATGGGGCAGATTGTGTTATGCTTTCGGCTGAAACTGCGGCGGGTGAATATCCTGTGCGCTCGGTGGAGATGATGGATAGAATAGCAAGAAAAACCGAAGCGGATAGTAATTATCTTGAAATGATGGATGCTGCCCGCCCTGACGCTCTTAGCAATCCATCGGACGCTATTACTACGGCGGCTTATTATGTCGCGCAAGATGTTGATGCTAAGCTGATTGTGAATTACACAATGTCAGGCTCAACGGCTCTAAGAACCGCGCGGCAGCGACCAGAAATATCGATATTATGCCTAACTCCTAATATAGAGGTAGCGCGAAGACTTGTGCTTTCATATGGCGTGTTTCCTGTGCATGATGATATAGGTACAGAAGATTTTACAGGCCCCGCCCGCCACGCAGCAAAGATAGCTTTGAGCAAAGGCTTTGCAAAAAAAGGTGATCGCTTTATTATGACCGCAGGAATGCCGTTTGGTATTGCAGGAACAACAAATATTTTAAGAATCGGTGAGGTTGAGTAAAAAATGAAAGAACATATCCATATAATTTTAACAGGCGGGACGATTGAAAAATCATATAATCCAGTTACAGAGCAAACAGCTTTCTTGTGTAAGTCTATTCTACCCGATTATTTGAACGATGTTATAAAAGCTTATCCGCATTTAAGTTTTGATTTTGTATCCCAAATTGATTCTTTGGATATGACTGATAATTTAAGATCAAATATATTGCACTCTATAAAACAAACATTGGCTAAAAAAATTATAGTCACTCATGGAACGTCAACTATGGAGGATACGGCTGTGTATCTTGCTAAACATTTAGGCAAGACAGATAAAACCATAGTTCTAACGGGAGCTATGATCCCGCTTAAAGAATTTGCCATGAGCGACGCAGGCTTTAATCTTGGCTATGCCATGGCGAGCGTACAAACAGCCGATGCAGGTATATATATCGCGATGAATGCCAGCCTTTTTGACGCTGGTAAAGTTGTAAAAAACGTAGCGATAGGAAAATTTGAGGGGGTGTAGCCTATATCAGATAAAAAGATTTAAATTTTTTGCAAATCACTTTGTTTTTTGGCTTTTCTAATTTAAAAGATAGAGCATGAGCGCTCTAAAGACATTAAAACTCCATAATTTCAGATGTTATGATGAAATGTCATTTACTGACCTATCGGCAGGATTGATTGTGCTTTCAGGCGCGAATGGCGTGGGTAAAACCAATATTTTAGAAGCTATTTCCCTGCTTAGCACGGGCAGAGGTTTGCGCGGCGCGCGCATTATGGAGATTCAAAAAAATGATGCTAATAAACCTTGGGCAGTATCGGGCATTTTGCAGGGTAATTATGGCGCAGAAATAAGGCTTGGCACTGGTCTTGATCCCAAAGCCATGAAACAAGGCACAGAAAAGCGCATAGTTCGCATTAACGGCAATAATGTTAAGTCTCAAGCAGCATTGGGCGAGCATTTATCATGCGTTTGGATTACCCCACAAATGGATCGGCTATTTATGGATTCCAGCAAAGAGCGCAGGAAGTTCCTTGATCGCCTGATTTTCGCATTTGACACTGGTCATTCGGGGCGAATTACGCGCTATGAAAATGCATTGTCTCAGCGTTCAAAATTACTTCGTGATGGCAAGAATGATAATGCATGGCTATCTGGTTTAGAGCAGCAAATGAGCGAGGCAGGAATTGCAATTGCCGCCGCGCGGCTTGATTTTACTGAAAGACTGCAATCCGCTTGCATAGCCGCAGATCACTCATATTTTCCATTGGCTAAATTTAGAGTAAAGGGAAGCATAGAAGAACAGCTTGGCAATGCACCCGCCCTTGAAATTGAGTATGCATTTAAGTATCAGCTAGAGCAAAGCCGCGCGCGCGATGCTATAACAGGCGGGGCTGCGAGCGGGGTTCACAAATCTGATCTTGAAGTTATATATGCGGCAAAAAACATGAAAGCGGATCAATGCTCAACGGGAGAGCAAAAAGCCTTGCTTATTGGGCTAATATTGGCTCATGCGCAGTTAATAAATTCAGAGCACGGCAAGCCTCCTATTTTACTTATGGATGA
Source organism: Micavibrio sp. (assembly GCA_026989265.1). GTDB lineage: Bacteria > Pseudomonadota > Alphaproteobacteria > Micavibrionales > Micavibrionaceae > UBA1672. Next base: position 37,407 of record JALSJP010000016.1, on the reverse strand, counting down.
GGTGGCAGCGCATTTAGATGATGCGCGTAGGGGCGCTCTTTATGAAATATTGCAAGATATAGGGGCGCAAGCTTGGCTAACAGGAACGCAGCATAATTTATTCGAAGCCATTGAAGGCAAAGCGCAATTTTATGATTTATAGATAGTGCAATTAGATTGTGATAATTGAATTTAAAAAAATTAATCAGAAAACTTCTTTGACATCATTGTAAAACTAACATATTCCTTAAATTCTGTTTTCCTAAACAAGACAAAAATAGGAGTATGAAAATGCCAAAAGTATTAATCAGCGATAAGCTGGACCCACTTGCCGTAGAAATTTTTGAAAAAAATGGGATTGAAGTTGATTTCAAACCTGGTCTTTCAGTACAAGAACAATTAGAAATTATAGACCAATATGATGGGCTTGCTATTCGCTCCTCTACTGTTGTGACGGCTGAGATGATTTCTAAAGCCAAAAACCTTAAAGTGGTTGGTAGAGCTGGCATTGGCGTTGATAACGTTGATATCCCTGCTGCTACTGAGGCTGGGATTGTGGTTATGAATACGCCGTTTGGTAATTCTATTACAACAGCGGAGCATGCAATATCTATGATGATGGCGCTAGCGCGTGACATTCCGCAAGCTAACGCTAGCACCCACGCTGGTAAGTGGGAGAAGAAGCGCTTTATGGGCGCGGAGCTTTATAACAAGACTTGCGGCGTTATTGGCTGCGGTAATATTGGCTCTATTGCTGCGGATCGCGCGCTTGGTTTGCGTATGAAGGTAATTGCGTTTGACCCGTTCTTAACAGAAGAACGCGCCGAGGAAATTGGCGTTGAGAAAGTCGAGCTAGACGAGCTATTTGCTAGGGCTGATTTTATCACTATTCATGTGCCGAAGAATGAGCATACAGCGGGACTTATTAATAAAGAATCCATCGCCAAGATGAAGGACGGCGTTCGTATTGTTAATTGTGCGCGCGGTGGCATAGTTATTGAGGCTGATCTTAAGGACGGCATTGATTCTGGTAAAATCGCGGGCGCAGCGTTAGATGTGTTTGAAGTTGAGCCTGCTAAAGAAAATGTGTTGTTTGGTAATGATAAGGTTATATGCACTCCGCATTTGGGTGCATCTACTACTGAGGCTCAAGTTAATGTTGCTATTCAAGTGGCAGAGCAAATGTCTGATTATCTGGTTAATGGCGGTGTTACTAACGCCCTTAATATGGCGTCGATTTCTGCCGAGGATGCGCCAAAGCTTAAACCTTATTTGGTACTAGCCGCGCAGCTTGGCTCTTTTGCTGGGCAGATTACAGATCATGTGATTGAAACAATAGAAATTGAGTATTGCGGTAATATTACGGCTCTTAACACTGATCCGCTTACTTCCACATTGATAGCTAATCTATTGAAGACTCAGCTTGAGAGTGTGAATATGGTAAATGCCTTGCAAGTGGCAGAATCTCGCGGTATTCACATTAAGCAAAGTTATGATAATAACGGTAAAGATTGGCGCTCTATGATTAATGTTATTGTTACAAGCTCTGCACGAACTCGCAACGTCACTGGCACTTTATTTACAGGTAAAGAGCCTCGCATTGTTAATGTTGAGGGCGTTCCTATTGAAGTTAGGCTTTCTAAAAATATGCTGTTTATTCGTAATGAGAATAAGCTTGGCTTGATTGGCGGGCTTGGAACTCTTCTTGCTGATGCTGGTCAGAATATAGAGAATTTTCATTTGGGCAGGCAAGAATGCGGCAAGAATGCAATATGTCTAGTCTCTTTGGATGAGCCGTTACCTGATGATTTATTTGATAAAATCGCAGAGCTGCAACAAGTGAGAAGTGCAAAACGTTTGAGTTTTTAGGGTGTTTATATATATAAACTTTGCGGGTAGTGTAGCTAGCACTACTCCTTTTTGTGTGACCATCACCTGCGCTCCAGCCCATATAAATATAGTGATTCTAAACACATTATTTCTCATATTAATATTAGTTTCAGGGCTTGCGCATATTTTGTTTCTAATTACACTTAAAAACACCTTATGTTACCATGCAAATTTTTAGAAAGAACATTATGTGCAAAGTTAAGAATGTTTTCCTGCTATTAGCTAATCCTCAGGTGGTTTTTTATACTATGATATGGCTTATGGTTCTTTTATTTGTTGGAACAATTGCTCAGAAATATATTGGATTATATGCAGCGCAAAGCATGTTTTTTTCTTCATGGATTTTATGGCTTGGCTATGTGCCGCTTCCTAGTGGAATGCCAGCAATGGGGCTGCTAACATTAGCGTTAATGGCTAAGTTATTTCTGGCTAGCCGTTGGAATCTGCAAAATTCAGGGATTATTATTACACATATTGGAGCTTTGCTATTGCTCATTGGTGGGCTGGTTACTTATCTGCACGCACAAGAAGGCAACATGGTGATATATGAGGGCGAGCGCACTAATCTTGTATCTGATTATCATATTAATGAGTTTGTAATATTTGAAAGTGATACTAAGCGTAATATTATATCATTTAATTGGGAAGAGTTAGAAAAAGGGCTTATTTTGCCTGTTTCTGATTTGCCTGTACGTGTAGAAATAGTCAAGCTTTGCAAAAACTGTGATATTTTTATACGTGAAGAATTAGGCGATAACTCAGAATTCCGAGGTATGGCGCAAAGAATGGATATATCTCCATTGCCGCTAGAAAATATTAATGAGGAAAATCGCGGAGCTTTGCAATTTAGAGTTAGCGGCGCAAGCGATGATGTGGATGGTGTTTACTTTACTGCTGATTTTATAGATGCTAGTCCGCAAATTGAAGTTGATGGCATTAAGTACAATATAGCCCTGCGAAAAAAGCAAACAATTTTACCATTTGAAATTGAGCTTATAGATTTTGAGAAGCGGGTATATCCTGCTACTAATAAGCCTAAAAGCTATAAATCTGAGGTTATTTTATATGAAAATGGGGCGGAGTGGCGTTCTATAATTCAGATGAATGAACCTTTGCGCTACCGCGGTTACACATTTTATCAATCTTCATTCATTCAAAATGGTGAGCAAGAAGCCACTGTATTTGCGGTAGTTAAAAATGCAGGGCGGATGTTCCCGTATATTGCTAGTATCGTAATGTGCATTGGTTTGTTGGTGCATGTAATTCTTAGATTACCAAAATTGATGAAAAGCCGAGCTGTTAAGGTAGCTTTATTTCTAATAGCGACGACCATGTCAATGGTCATGCCAATGGCATCCCCGTCGCAAGCCAAAACCACTATCTATGAATATGATTTTACTGAGTTTTCTCATATACCTATTTTAGATCAGGGGAGGGTGAAACCGCTTGATGCCTTCGCGCGCACCTATCTTGAAATAATTTACGGGAGAGATTATTTACCAGATAAAAGTGCAATTGAATGGCTAGTGGAGGTTATTTTTAATCCAGAGCGAGCATATAGGCGCGAGATATTTAATATATCAAACCCAGATGTTGTTGATTTTTTAGATTTAGAACGCCGCAAGGGGCATCGCTATTCATATAAAGAAGTAACAACATCATTTTCTGCTAATTCCAAAATATGGGCTTCATTATTTACAATGGACGAAAGTGACATGAGCTTGCCGCAAAAGCAGCTCTTGGAATTATATGGTAAAATTGATCTTTTTGCAGGTTTGTCGCGTTCGTTATCTTTGCTGTTCCCTGACTTAGTGATACCAGAAGGGGAGCTAAGCAAGGCTTTAGATGTCGAGCCTGAAACTACAGTTAGTTTTTTTAAATTGCGTCCTCATCAAAATTTGATAGAGAAAATGTCTAAAGAACTACAAGAAAAAGCTAATGATAAAAATTATATAATATCAAAGCAGGATTTAATATTAGGGCAATTAGTTTCTAATATTAATGAGCTTAACAGGCATCAAAATAGTAATATTTTTAAAATTATTCCGCCATTTTGGAAGGGTAATTCTAATAAAGATAGTGCTGATTTATGGTTTTCACCTTGGGGTATTGGTGCTTATGGGCAAGGGTCACCCGATAGTGCAAAATTCATGAATATGTGGGGGGAGCTGATAAAAGCTTATCGCGCGGGAGATGTTGATAGATGGAATGGTCTTGTCTTTGATATAAATATGGTGAATAAAATTGATTTAAGGAAAATGCTATCACTTGAGGCTAACTTTAATAAAGCCGATCCATTTATGATTAGCTTTGTCTTTTATCTTTCTGCATTTCTTGTAGTCATGGCAAGCTTCATGCTTTGGTCAAAAGGGCTGCGTAAGCTTGCATTTGCATTTATAATTGCTGGGCTTGCCTTTCATGTGGCAGGTCTAGGTATACGCATGTTCATTATGCAAAGACCGCCTGTTACTAACTTATATGATTCCATTATTTTTGTTAGCCTTATTACGGGATTATTTGGAGCTTTTCTTGAATGGCGGCTTAAAAACACATTGGGAATTATTATCGCTGCATCTATGGGTGCTTTCTTGCATTTAATTGCCATGAAATTTGATGCTGAGGGCGACACTATGGGTATGCTAGCCGCTGTTTTAGACACGAATTTTTGGCTAGCCACCCATGTTGTAACTATTACAATTGGTTATGGAGTGTGCTTGGTTGGCGGTGTTTTAGGGCATATCTATCTTATTAGGCGTATTATTAAACCGAATGATAGAAAGAATTTATCTGAGCTTTTCCGCATAATGCGCGGCGTTCTTTTGATTGCGCTGCTCTTTACTGCGCTTGGAACTATTCTGGGCGGCATTTGGGCAGATCAATCATGGGGGCGTTTTTGGGGGTGGGATCCTAAGGAAAATGGAGCTTTATTGATTGTTTTGTGGCTCATAATGCTTATTCATGGCTATTTTGGTAAAAATATTGGTGAGCTAGGCTTTGCAGTTGGCATGGTTTGCACAAATATTATTATTGCAATTGCGTGGTTTGGTGTGAATTTACTTAGTGTTGGTCTGCATTCCTATGGATTTACAGAGGGTGCAGCGTTTAGTTTCTTTGCTTTTTGCGCCCTTGAGCTGGTATTTGCTGCTGGGGCATATGGTTTTATCCGATTGCAAAATGAAAACTTTCCAAAAGCATTTTTACGCCAACAATAAAGGCGAATGATAGCGCAAAATACTTCACTAATTTGCTCCCGCCTTTTATTGCGATGTTAGAGCCTATCCAGCTACCTATTGTCATTCCTACGAATATGATTATGCTGAGCTTATAATCGACATACCCATTCCACATAAATATAGCCGAGCTCACAATTGTTAGGCACATAAGGGGCATGATGTTTGTCGCGCTAGCTTGAATAGCGGTAAGCCCAAGAAATGAGGTTAGCACAATAAGCGCAAATGTTCCTGCTCCCGCTCCAAAAAATCCAGCAAATACCATAGTGAAAAAGTAAAGAATATAGCCGATAGTTTCGCGTTTTTGGCTGTATTTAACCTGTAATAAACCAATATTTGTTTGCAACATACCTATTGGTGCAATTATTATAAGGGCTATACCTGCGACAAAATAGATTATATTTTGATCCAGATTTATAGTTATTGATGATCCTATGATTGATCCCGCAACCGCAATTACAGTAAGCTTTTTAACAAACCCCCATTCAATTTTATTGGCTTTGTTAAACTTAAATAGAGTAACAAGCCATAAACCCAATGAGCTGAATTTTGCTGTTCCTATTGCTAAATGAATGGGCAAACCTGATGATATAAGAAACGGCGTTATAACCAGACCGCCAGACCCGCCCATAGCAGTTATTAGACCTGTTAAAAATGCAGCTATTGCGGCATAAATTATAAAAAATTCACTTTGGTATAAAGGATCTAGCATTGTTTCACCCATTAAAAAAGTCCTGCAATATTACAGGACTTTAAGGTTGCTTAAACATCTGTAATGATTAATTTTTTTCTTTATCAACCAATTGATTTGCACCAATCCAAGGCATCATAGCGCGGAGTTTTGCGCCTGTTTCTTCTATTGGGTGCTTTGCTTCACGTTCACGAATTTCTACCAAACGTTTTAAGCCATCGCCATTTCCGCCCATGAAGTCCTCAACGAATTTACCTGATTGAATATCGGCAAGAATGCGTTTCATCTCTTCTTTGGTTTCCTTTGTTATAACGCGAGGCCCTGAAACATAATCGCCAAATTCCGCAGTATTAGAGATAGAATAGCGCATATTAGCAAGTCCGCCCTCATACATTAGATCAACGATAAGTTTTAGCTCATGCAAGCACTCAAAATATGCCATTTCAGGCGGGTAGCCTGCTTCGGTTAGAACTTCGTAGCCTGCTTTTACAAGCTCGGACGCGCCGCCACAAAGAACTGCTTGCTCACCGAATAAATCAGTTTCACACTCATCTTTAAATGTTGTTTCGATAATGCCAGAGCGACCACCACCAACAGCGGCGGCATAAGATAGAGCAAGCTCTTTTGCATTGCCAGTAGCATCTTGCGCAACAGCGATAAGGCATGGAACGCCGCCGCCTTTTTGATATTCGCCGCGCACCGTGTGACCCGGACCTTTTGGCGCAACCATAAACACATCAAGATCAGCGCGTGGCTTAATCAGGTCAAAATGAATATTAAGACCATGCGCGAATACTAACGCTGCGCCTTGTTTAAGGTTAGCTTCAAGCTCATCGCGGTATAGATCGGCTTGATGCTCATCAGGAACAAGTATCATAACTATGTCGGCGTCTTTGACTGCTTTAGCGGGAGGAAGTACCTCAAAACCAGCATTTTTTGCTTTTTGAGCAGATGAAGAGCCATCACGAAGACCGATTACAACACTTTTAACGCCGCTATCTTTCATGTTTAGCGCATGTGCATGACCTTGTGAACCATAACCAATTACCACAACTTTTTTGGATTTGATAAGATCGGTATTACAATCTTTATCATAATAAACATTTAATGGTGATTGATTTGCAGGTGTAGCCTGCGCTGCATTGCTTTGTCCCATGGTGTAAACCCTTTTAATATTGTTCTGTTGAATGACCGCATGAAACAGGTTTTTGCATTAATAATCAAGCAAAACCTTTGCAAATATTTTTACGCTCCCATTGCGTCTTTGCCTCTAGATATTGCAGCAACGCCAGTTCTGCTAACATCAACCAACCCTAATGGAGTCATTATATCTATGAAAGCGTTTATTTTATCAGCTGTACCAGTTATTTCAAAGATGAATGATTCTAACGTGCTATCGACCGCGCGGGCGCGGAAAATATCAGCGCTCCGCAGAGCTTCAATGCGTTTATCACCTGTGCAAGCTACTTTTACCAATGCTAACTCACGCTCTATATATGCACACTCAACGGTAAGGTCTGACACTTCTAATACTGGAACTAATCGTGCTAGCTGCAACTTTATTTGTTCGATAACTGATGGCGTCCCTTTGCAAACTATAGTTATGCGCGATAAATGCTCGCTCTGGTTGGTCTCAGCAACGGTTAGGCTCTCAATATTATAACCACGACCAGAATATAGCCCAATAACACGCGCCAAAACCCCTGATTCATTCTTTACTAGGATAGCAATAATATGCGATTCATCCGATTTTTGAGTTGGGGCTTGCGCATAAACGCTTTTGCTGATTTTTTTAGTTTCTGATTTGCTCATTATTTTTCACCTATAAAATGAAGGTGGATTCGAATCCATCTTCCTAACTTCCCAAATATTGATGTGCCACTATAAAGTAGGACACCTTATTGCTTCGAATTGTGTTGTTGCTCAAAATCTATAGGCGACAACATATTATTGTTACCATGTTTTCTTTTAGGGTTATAGAACATTTTGATGTGGCTACACTATTCCGGACAGAAAATGTATAAAGTCTAAAACAAGGAATAGAAACAATGTCATAAAGAAAATACAAGCAGTATTCCGCAGAATTCAGGGAATCTTCAGGGTCAGATAAGGTGCCTGGTCGCGCAAAAGAGCCTGCCTCTGAAGAGATCAGGCGCTTAAAGAAAGAGCTTTCAAGGGTTAAGTTGGAGCGTGATATATTAAAAAAAGCAGCGGCGTGCTTTGCCTCCGTGAAAGCAAGGCTTGCAAACTGGGCAGAAAAACATGATATACAGCTAGAATTTATCCAGCCTGGCAATCCGCAATAAAATGGCTACGTCGAACGATACAACCGAACTGTACGCTATGACTGGCTTAATCAGCATATTTACAAGGATATTCAGGATGTTCAAAATGATGCAACTCAATTCCTATGGACATATAATAACGAAAGACCTAATATGGCTATCGGTGGTATTACACCAGCACAAAAAATAGCTATGGACTTGCCCATGGTAGCTTAACAAGTTTCTACTTTTAATAGCTGTTAAAAATGGGAGTATTACCACCATTTTTTAAAATTATAATTCAATAAGATGGTTTTATAGCAGGGCATTAGTTATTATGTAAACATTTAACTTCACTTAACACTTTATCTACTTCCAATTCATCTAAATTATCTTTTTGCAATGTTGATACGTTGTCGCCCATGGGAGCGTGGCGTATTGGATTACTGCTTGATGAAAATAGCGCAAGTGTTGGACAGCCCGTTGGGGCGATAATATGCATTGGGCCTGTATCATTTCCAACTGCGCCCACCGCGTCATGAGCAATGGCTGCGATTTGGAATAAAGAAGTTTTGCCCGTTAAATTAAGGGATTTAGGGCATATTTCATGTATAGCGTCGGTCACGCCTTTTTCTGCTGCTGTGCCAAGTAGGATAATTTGATAGCCCATATCGGTTAATTTACATGCAAGCTCTCCATATTTTTCCATAGGCCAGCGTTTTTGTGGATGCTGCGGGGCGCAGCCTGCGACAAATATTATATATGGAGGTTTTAGATCAAATGATGAAATATCTTCTTTCATCCATTCAAGATTATCAATTTTTATATTTTTAATTCCAGCATGTTCAAGCATTTGTTTGCGCTTTTCAAAAGCGTGTATTTTTTGCTCTGTTTTATTTTTATTAAAGATAGCTTTTTTTGTCCCAACCCACTCAATTTTTTTTGAAAAGAATTTGGAGTAAAGATAGGTGCGGTTGTTATTTTGCAAATCATATATGCGCGTGAAATTTGCTTTAATTAGTTTTTTTCTAAAATTATATATTTCTAAAATATTGAAAAATTTTGGTCTTGTATCGATAAATATTTCATCAAAATAGCCGCATTTTTCAGCAAAGCCTTTGAACGGCTTGGTTGTTAATAATGTTACATGAGCATCGGGATGATGCTTTCTTATTGCCGCCATAGCCCCTAGGGTTTGCATAAAATCCCCTAGTGCGCTTAATTTTATTACCAATATTTTATTCATATTAATTAACCTGCTTTTGCGCGTTGCAATGGGTTTGAGGGCTTTTGCGTTATTATTGATTTTTGTAAAAGCTCCGCATAAACGCCAAGCGTTTTATCTGCCATAATATCTTTGGTAAAGTTTTGCGCAATATGAGCCATTGATTTTGTTGCTAGAACAGCTCTTTGCGTTGAATCTAGAGATAATGCCTCATTAATAGCCCTAGCAAGCGCGTCCGAATCTGATGGAGGAACGTGCCAGCCTGTCTCGCCGCGCAAGATTGTCTCACGCGCTCCGCCATGATCGCTTGCTATTATTGGTTTGCCCATTGCTTGCGCTTCTACTGGTACGCGCCCAAACCCTTCGGGATCAGTAGATGCAGAAACAACAACGGTTGAGAGCATATAAGCCGCGGGCATATCGTCGCACTGGTCGATAATACGCACCTGCGCACTAAGGTTTTTTTCTTCTATTGCAGTCTCTAGCTCTTTGCGATATTCGAACCGCCCCTGATCAGAGCCTATAATGACGCAAAACACATCATCACGGTTTAGCTTTTCAAGCGCATCTATTAAAATATGGTGACCTTTCCACCGTGTAAGCCTAGCTGGTAGCATGATAATATTCGCGCCATCAGGCACTCGCCACTGGGTTGCAAGATTTATCATGCGCTCTGGCGTTACTGCTGTGGGGTGAAAACGCTCTATTGCTATTCCGCGATGAATTAAGCGAATTCGCTCTGGCTCTACTGAGTAATTATCAATTAGATATTGCGCTACATATTCAGATATGGCGATTATAAGCTCTCCATTTGCGATAGAGCCGTTATATATACGCTTCGCCTCGTTATTTATATTATAAGGTGCGTGACATGTGGTCATAAAGTGAGCATCAGTGCCTTTGCAAGCTCGCCATGCGCTCCATGCGGGGGCGCGGCTTCTGGCATGGACTATCCCAACATTGTGGCGTTTTATAATCTTGCGAAGGCGAGAAATATTTTTCCACATTATAAGCGGGTTTTTGCTATGTACTGGCATATCAATGTGGATTGCGCCATTACGCGCTAGCTCAGATACGCGGTATCCTCCATTTGAAACAATAATAGCTTTTGCGCCTGCTTTTACTATTTCTGTGGCTATATCTATACAGCCCTGCTCTGCCCCGCCTGCGCCAAGCTCAGGGATGATCTGCATTATTACAGGATTTAAGGAATCATTATTCATAGAAATTAAAATAGGGGTATTTTTTGTCTTTGGAAAGTCTATATTTTATATAAGGAGAATAAATGAGCATTTCATATATTAGGTGTCAGCCCCTATTTTTTAATCAAAATCAATTATTTAGTTTAGATTACTTAAAATCTTATTAAAGGCAGAAAGTGAATAATCTAATGTAAATTGTTTTGGTAGTTTTTTTGTGTGTGATGTGGCAACAGTTTAACGGACAGTTTTCCATGTTCTGTGTAAATTTATAACTTTGGAATTGCTCTTAAGTCATTCCGTGTTTATATTATTAAAATAAAAGCAGAAAGATAATATTTTGGATAATATAAAAAGACGCGGATTAATGTATGTTATGTCATCACCTTCGGGAGCTGGTAAAACAACGATCACGCGCTCTTTATTGAAAAATAATGATAATTTGATAATTTCGGTTTCTGCTACAACGCGTAAAAGGCGCGCTGGCGAAGTCCATTCACAAGACTATTATTTTATAAATCCCGAAGAATTCCGCAACATGATTGATAATAATGAAATGCTTGAACATGCAAAAGTATTTGATAATTACTATGGAACGCCGCGCGCGCCAATTGACAAAGCATTATCCGAGGGGAAAGATGTAATATTTGATATTGATTGGCAAGGGACGCAGCAACTATCCGAGATTGCTCGTGAAGATCTTGTAACTGTTTTTATCCTTCCCCCCACGCGCTCAGCCTTAGAAACTCGTTTGCGCAATCGCTCAAAAGACACTCTTGAATCGGATAGCGATATAAGAGGGCGCATGTCAAAGGCGGCAGATGAAATGTCTCATTACACCGAATACGATTATGTTATTATAAATAATGATATTGATGAAGCTATTAGCAAGGCTCAAACCATATTAGATGCAGAGCGCATAAAGCGCCGCAGAATAGTGGGAATGTCTAGCTTCGTGCGCGGTCTTAAAGACGGGCTTTAATATGATAAATCACTAAGCGGGTCTTGATGAGTGCTGTCACTATCATCAAAAACATGTTCCTTAAATATAACAATATTTTTTTGATTTATTTTTATAAAAGTTGAAAATTCTCTACAGGCAACACCAAATAAAGGCTCTTCATTTTCATCCAAAACGATTAAGTTTTCCCCTAAACTAAGGCGATTGGCACAAGCTTCAAAATTATTCTTTAATTCACTTTTCGTTACATATGTGACAGCATCACTTTCTTCTGGATTATTAATATTATTATAAAACTCACGTAACAAAGATTCTGGAACAATTACCCCTATCATATCACCTTTCAACATAAGCACAATACCACTGCCATTATCATTAACAGTACTAATGGTATCGCGCCATAAACTACCGAGCAAATCGCTTTTAGTTACAGCTAATGCATCAGGATTATTTTTCATCCATCTAGTATTATACGATTTTTTTAAAAAATGCTGCACTCTTCTCATAAACTAATGTTACCATATTTTTTTACAAAACATCTTACAAAAGTAGAACAATCTTGTCAAAAACTTGCTATATTAATGTAATCCTGCACTGATAGGTTTTCCGCTCGCTTTTGCGGATCAATGCCCAAAGCCTCTATCGCTTCCATATAATCTTTAAGGCTAGAGCGGATCATTTTACGGCGTTGATTAAATGCTGCCGCGGTAACGCGCTCAACCATATTGAAATCAGGAGCATTTTTCCCAAGAACTTTTGGCGAGAAATACACCACGGCTGACATGACTTTTGGCGGCGGTGTAAAGGCGGATGGCGGCAAGTCATAAATCTTTATCACATTGCAAAGCCACTGCGTAATGACGGCTAAACGCCCATAGGTTTTGCTATTTGGCGCAGCGCAAATCCTATCTGCAACTTCTTTTTGAAACATTAAACTCATAGATTTATAAGCATTATTATCCGCTCTAATTTGTTTTAACCAGCCAATAAGAAGCGGGGTTGCTATATTATAAGGAAGGTTAGCAACAATGACGCGCGGCGCGGCTGCTATTTGCGTTAAATCGGTTTTAAGTGCATCTTGTTGCAAAAGCTCAAGATCACCTCCTGCCGCTATCACCAAGTCTTGTAATGCCAAAACTGCGCGCTTATCAAATTCAATAGAGGTAAGTTTATCCGCGTCAGTTTTAAGTATTGAGCGCGTTAATCCCCCTGGACCAGAGCCAATCTCGAAAGCATGAACACCTGACCAATCGCCCCCATCGCGCAGCATTGCCTCGCGCACAATTTTATCGGTAATATTCATATCAAGCAGGAAATTCTGCCCCAAGGATTTTTGCGCACTAAGACCATGCGCCGCAATAATATCGCGCAAGGCAGGCAGAGCCTCTATAGCAGCTCTACGCTCTAACATCTATAAAAGCCGCCGCCTTTAAATCTTGCAAATAACGGCGCTGCAATTTTTCAATGCGTTGCGCCCCTATATTATAATAAATCTGATCGCGTGATGGCATTGTTTCTTCACTAACCATGCGCGTATTTCTTAAAAATAAAATATGATAGCCATTAAGAGTTTTCACGGGACTTGAAACCTGATTTTTCTTTATAGAGCGAAGGGCTTTCAAAATTTCCGTAGATATTTGCGCCTCATTAAGCCAACCTTTATCACCGCCATTATTAGCACCCGCAGATTTAGAAAATTGTTGGGCAAGCTTAAAGAAGCTAGCTTTTCCGCTCTTAACTTCCTTAACAAGGCTAGCAGCAAACTGCTTAACCCGCTTTTCATCTTTATCATCATTAACGGGGAGCAATATTTCAGCAGCCAAATATTCCTTAGTCCCAATCTTAGCTTTAATGCGCTCAAGCTCTGCATCAACATCGCGATCAGATATAATAACCTTAGGTCTAAGGCGAGCTTGCACAACTTTTGACCATGCTACTTGCGCTTCTATTTGATCATACATAGTTGTGATATCAATGCCGCCCCTTTTTAGCTGAGCCTTAAATTTATCTGCCGCCATATTATTTTGCGCTGCTATTTTTGCAAATCCTGCATCTATTTCCGCGCGCGTAACTTTCATATTCATGCCATGCGCTTCTTGTACCATAATCTTTTCATCAATAAGCGAGCCTAAAACTTGCGGGCTAACTCTTTGACGGATATCCTTATTATTAGGCAAACCTGAAGAGATAATAATCAATTTCATTCTTTTATTAAAATCACGAGCAGAAATAGCATCCTCATTAACAACTGCAATAATTTCTTGAACTGCCGCGCTAGCTGGTTTGGAAAAACCACTAAAAACCACGATACAAAAAGCCAAAGCAAATAATTGCATGCTAAATCTTTGGGTAATATATAAATTCATTTCCATTTTTCCTTTTAAGCCACCCAAACCATTACGCCCAAGCAAAACGCCCACCTGCCTTATAGTTTTTCAAATATTTAGGCAAAATTAAATCCATTGATTTAGGCATAATATCAAATGATTGCATATTTTTCGCCCCTTCACTAACTATATTATCAGTTTTCAAGCTCTCAACTTGGTCGGGCGTGAATATTGGCTTTGGCAGCAAGCTTAAAAAAACAGCCTGAATTTTTGCCGCCCAATAAGGAACATGTATAAGTCTGCGCCGCCGCCCAGTATATTCGAAGAGTTTTTCATATATTTCCTTAAATGTCACGATGTCAGCCCCGCCAAGCTCATATATGCTGCCCAAATATTTGTTCATATTAGAGGTCAGGGCTTTAACAACAATATCGGCAACATCACCAACATAAACAGGCTGAAATTTTGTTTTACCGCCACCAATTAATGGCAAAAACGGTGTAAAACGCGAAAGTTCGGCGAACATATTAAAGAAATTATCATTTTCACCAAATATAACACTAGGACGCAAAATAGTAGCAGCAGGATAATTTGATAATATAGCAGCCTCGCCTGCTAACTTGCTCTTACCATATTTAGACGTTGCCTTATCACAGCCAAGCGCAGAAATATGAACAAATCTTTTTACCTGTTCATCCGCGCAAGCCTTGGCAATCATTGCTGGAATATCAATATGAACGCGCGCAAACCTTGAACGCTTGCCTCTTTCAAATAAAATGCCAACACAATTCACAGCAAAGTCAGAGCCCTTAACCGCCGCCCTAATGCTACTAGCATCCAAATAATTGCACTCTATAGGGACAATCTGCCCAACCTCGCCATATGGCTTTAGTGAATAAGCACTTTCTGGAATTCGCGTTGCAATTTTAATAATAAACCCGCGGCGAGCAAGGTCACCTACAATTTGCTTGCCTAAAAAGCCTGTACCACCAAAAATAGTTACAATTTCTTTTCTATGCGCCATTAAATTTATCCGTATATTTAATTAGGGTTACTAGATACAATACAGATATTTAACAAAGGATGAAACATCTAATGATAAGAAATATTTTCACTGCTGCGCTGGTATTACTAGCTTTTATACCGCAAGCAAAAAGCCAGCCACCGATAGTGGTAGAGCTTTTCACCTCAATGCTTTGCCCCGCTTGCCCGCCAGCAGATCAAACATTATTGGATCTTTCACAAAAAGAAAATATTATTGTCCTTGGCTGCCATGTTTCATATATGAATAATGCTCGGTTTAAAGACACATTATCACAAGAATTTTGTGATATCCGCCAGCATGGTTATGTTGGATTAACCAAAGAGCGACGCATATATACTCCGCTAATGATAGTAAATGGTGAGCATTTATTCATAGGATCGGATAATGAAAAACTAGAAACCGCACTAAAAAGCACCGAAAATGCACCAGTTCAAACAATTCAAATAGAGGTCAAAGATGGTGATATTATCCAGTTCATCTTGCCAAAAACTATATACGGGTCGTATCGTTTATGGGCATTTAGCTACATGAACACTAGGGAAACAGCCAAATATATAAATCCGGCCACTAGCTACACTAATTTAGGCGCATGGCAAGGTTTTTCCCTGACTAAAAGCTTCAAAAAACCAGATGAACCTCTTGATGGTATCATTATATTGGCACAAGAAAATGGCTATGAGAAAATCATTGCTGCTGGTAAATTAGAATTTTAAGATTTAGTAACGAAACTATCCATGACGCGTTTCTTGCCACTATGCTCAAATATAATATCAAGCTTATGACCGTCAATATTAATAATTTTACCATAGCCGAATTTATCATGAAAAATACGATCACCTCGCGCAAGCACATCACCGCTATCAGTTTTAACCTTAACGCCAATAGATGGAGTTTTAACTTTTGGCGTAAATCCGCTGGAATCCCAATGACGTGAACGCCCAGCCGCAGCCATTCCACTTTGTGAATTAAGCAGAGCCAAATCATCAGGGATTTCATCGACAAAGCGCGACGGGATAGAGCTTACCCAGCTTCCATATATGCGCCTAGATGATGCATAAGAGATAAATACACGTTTGCGTGCGCGCGTAATTCCAACATATGCAAGTCTGCGCTCTTCCTCCAAGCCTTTTGTACCCTTTTCATCCATGCTGCGTTGGGATGGGAATAATCCTTCCTCCCAACCAGTTAGAAACACATTGTCAAATTCCAAACCTTTTGCACCATGCAAAGTCATAAGAGTTACAAAATCACCTGAGCCGCCGCCCTGATTTTCCAGCACAAGTGCGACATGCTCTAAAAATTCTGGCATTGAATCATAGTCTTGCATCCCGCCGATAAGCTCGTTCAAATTTTCAACCCGCCCAGCCGCTTCGGGGGTTTTATCTAGCTTCCACATAGACATATACCCCGATTCTTCCAATATAAGTGCGCCAAGCTCGGCGTGGTTCATATTATCCATTAATGATCGCCAGCGTCCAAAATCATCAAGCAATTTCATCAATGTTGATTTAACTTTAGGGCGCAGCTCATCACTTTGAGTTAAATCCATAATCGCATCATGAAGGGGGATTCCATGCCTGCGGGCATGAGAATAAAGTGTGTTAATTGTAGCATCGCCAAGACCGCGTTTAGGTGTATTAATCACACGCTCTAGCGCAAGGTCATCGGCGCGTTGCGCAACAACGCGGAAATATGCGAGGGCATCACGGATTTCCATGCGCTCATAAAAACGCGCCCCGCCAATTACTTTATAAGCTAAACCCAACTTAACAAAGCGTTCCTCAAACTCGCGGGTTTGAAAACCTGTGCGCACCAAAACCGCCATAGATTTAAGTGCGTTGCCCTTATGTTGAAGCTGCTCAATCTCTTCGCCAACCCAACGCGCCTCTGCCTCGCCATCCCAAAGCCCGCCAATTTTGATCTTATCGCCGTCGCCTTGATCTGACCACAGCGTTTTACCCAACCTAGAGCCATTATTTTCAATTAACGCGCCCGAAGCCTTAAGAATATTATTAGTAGATCGATAATTTTGCTCTAGCCTAATAATTTTTGCGCCCTTAAAATCTTGCTCAAATTTAAGGATATTACCAATTTCCGCGCCGCGCCAGCCATAGATAGATTGATCATCATCACCAACGCAGCAAATATTACCCGTCCCGCCAGCCAGCAAGCGCAGCCATAAATATTGCGCCACGTTCGTGTCTTGATATTCATCCACCAAAATATATTTGAATCTTTGGTGATATTCATCCAGCACAGCTTTATTAGCGGGATTTTTAAGTATAGTAATCATGTGAAGCATTAAATCACCAAAATCACACGCATTTATTGCTCGCATACGCATTTGATATTTGGAATAGAGCAACGGCATTTTGCCATCGGCAATATCACTAACATCCTCATTTGACACGCTTGAAGGCACAAGTCCGCGATCTTTCCAGCGATCAATAATGCTTATGCAAGATTTCGGAGTCCATTTCTTGGTATCAACGCCCTCAACTTCCATAAGTTGCTTTAAAAGGCGAATTTGGTCATCAGGATTAAGGATAGTAAAGTTACTAGACAGCCCCACCAAATCCGCATTGCGGCGCAGCATTCTTGCTGCCAATGAATGAAAAGTGCCAAGCCACCAGCCCTCAACAGCCACTCCGCCCATCATCGCACTAATGCGCTCCTTCATTTCAAGGGCTGCTTTATTAGTAAAAGTAACAGCTAATATTTGCGAAGGGTAAGCGCGCCCACTATTAATCAAATGCGCTAAGCGAGTAGTTAAAACGCGCGTTTTACCAGTCCCAGCGCCAGCCAAAACCAAAACTGCGCCGTCCACCGTTTCGACAGCGTCAAGTTGCGGGGTGTTTAATGTTTCAAGGTAAGGGGCTTCAGACTCTGCTTTGCCAGTTTTTCCAACAGTTTCTTCAATTTCAAATATATCATGCATAGATATAAATATGCATTTAAGCACTATATATGCAAGCTATTTTGAGGCAATAACCTGATTACGACCCGCATCTTTTGCTTTATAAAGAAGGGAATCCACGCGCGCCACAAAATCATCATTTGCCTCACCGCGGATATATTCAGCAACGCCAGCAGAAAATGTTATTTTTGCTATTTTCTTGCCCGTGGCGCGATTAATAAGTTCTTTTGTTTCAACTTCCTTACGCAAGATTTCAGCAACCTTCATGCCACCTTGTATATTTGTTTCAGGAAGAAGGATTGCAAACTCCTCACCGCCATAACGAACAGCAAGATCACGACCTTTAAGACCATCTTTTAATGTTCTGGCAATTAATTTTAAAACCTGATCACCAATTTGATGCCCAAAGCGATCATTAAATTTCTTAAAATGGTCAATATCCAATAAAATCATACTAAATGAATGAACATCCTTACCATTTGATAATAACATCAAATCATGTAACTCTTGATCAAATGCTTTTCTGTTTGCCAAACCCGTTAATGGATCCGTAATTGCTTCTTTACGTGCAACCTCAAGATCGCGGCGCATATTCTCCATTTCTCTATTAGAATGCTCCAGCATATCTTCTAAATGCTTACTATGACCAATCATATTATCAGTATCAGACATCACCTCTGATAGCAGATTACTAATTTCACCCTTAGTTTTATTTGTCTTAAGCTCTTTATTAACATTATCAAGGTTTTGATTATATTTAACCGCATATTGCTTAGCAGAAGTTACCGCGACATTAACATCATCTATTGTCTTTTTAATTTGATCGCCGGCTTGTTGAACGCTTTTTTCCTCACGATGATTGCTCAAAAATTTCTGAAATATTTCATAGCATTGCTCATCAGTTAATTTGTCATTATTTTTCTTAAGGTGCTTATTAACTTCTTTTACAAGCTCAGTATCAGATTGTGCATAATAAACGAACCACAACTCATAATTTTCTGGTGTAGGCATAACGCAATCACTCTGAATACGTTTAAGCGCAAGATCAGCAAATTTCTGAGCATTATCTATGGATTTTGAATAAGACAACAAAGAACCTTAATTGCAATTAGCAGTGTAGTGTCGCATATTAGGGTATACCGATCGCTCTATCAAGAGTAATTTGCGGTGGCTTATAAATAGGAGCATCATCACCAAGCCCAGCCCTTACCATTTTAGACGAAATATCAGACACACTAACATCAAAATGAGCATCATTAGCAGCAACAGCGCTGCTGCCTAACTTAATAGCAGCAATGCCTTGTAATGCTTGCCCTGTTAGATTCACATCAACAGAATCATATTTGCTTTCCGCAACATCAGTAGGGTTATAATTATTAGCAACATAGACATAATTATTAGCAACATCATCAAGAGCCGCGCTAATATCAAGAGCAGCCTTATATTCTGGCTGATCCTCTATATCCTGCGTTAATAGCTGCTCCATAGATTCTTCATTAAGTTTTGCTATATCACCTTTAGGAGTAATATTTCCCAATGAATTAGAAGCTTGTGACCTTGTATCTTTAGCGCCGCCCGATTGTGCGATTTTTACAGTATTTTCAATTAGAGCCTTAACCTCTTCAGGTTTTAGCTTCTTATCTTGCTTGCTCGGTTCAAACCCAATAGATGCGCTTGGGCTATTTGCCGTAACCATTGACCCAAGTCCACTACTGTTAGAGCTATCAGATGAGGCAAGCTGCTCTACCATGGATGCGCCGTCAAATCCTTGTTCATCTGCCGCTTCTTTCAAGCACGCCATAGCATCCGCTTTATTAGAAACCCAGCTTTCTTTCATCGCCGCCGCTTTTGCTGCGACTTCTTGCTTTCCTGCGCTAAGGCTAGCTGATGCCTGCGCGCCATTTGTTACTGTTTTTTTTGCACTTAAAAACGTACCAACTTGGATATGAGCAACACTGCGATCAACTGGATTTCCAGCATCAAGCTGTTGAAGAACTGTTTTTCCCTCGCCCACAACTATATTATTATTTGGAACAACCTTATCAAGGCTTTGCACCTCTTCACGCCCCGTAAAACTCGGGTCATTAATAAAGGAATCCATGCCCTTTTTAAATGCATCTATATCTTTTTGATCGCCAAAACTCATATTATAACCACACCACTTTTATTTTATTTATATCTTTATACCCATATTATAGCCTAAAACGCACCAAAAGAGCAAATAAATTACTATATAGCCATACGGCGATAACTTAAGGCTTCTGCTATATCGGATGTTGAGAGCATTTCCGCCCCACCATTAAGATCAGCAATAGTGCGTGCCACGCGCAAAATGCGGTAATATCCACGCGCCGAAAGCTTGGCTTGTTCAACAGATTTAACCAAAATAGCGCGGGTTTTATCACTCATATTTGTAACCTTTTCTAATATATCGCCGCTTATAGTCGCATTAACCCCCAAATCCCCGTAACGCTGCGCTTGAATATCACGAGCCACCACCACGCGCTGCGCCACTATTTCAGAGCCATCACCAGTGCAGGCACCTTGCAGATCAGATATACTAACGGGCGGCACGTCAACGTGAATATCAATTCTATCCATCAAAGGGCCTGATATTTTAGATTGATAATCCACGCCGCATCTAGGGGCTTTTGTGCATTCCATATCCTCATCACCCAAATATCCGCACCGACACGGATTCATAGCAGCGATCAACTGAAATCTTGCGGGATAGCGCACATGCGCATTTGCCCGCGCAATCAGAGCGTCGCCTGTCTCAAGCGGTTGGCGCAAAGCTTCCAGCGTAGCCCTTGCAAATTCTGGAAGTTCATCAAGAAACAAAACTCCATTATGAGCCAAAGATATCTCCCCTGGTTTAACTTTCTGCCCTCCGCCAACAAGTGCAGGCTGTGAGGCAGAGTGATGCGGAGCGCGAAAAGGTCTTTGGCGTATAAGCCCGCCCGCTGGTAACATTCCAGCCAAAGAATGTATCATCGAAAGCTCTAATGCTTCGCGCGGTGATAATGGCGGTAATATCCCAGAAAGGCAGCTCGCTAGCATTGATTTACCGCTACCAGGTGCGCCTATCATAAGCAAATTATGACCTCCCGCCGCAGTAATTTCCAAGGCGCGTTTGGCAGTTTCTTGCCCCTTTACATGCGATAAGTCAGGAACATTGACTATATCTTCATTAGCAAGGCAAGCTTCAGGTCTGCTTAAAACTTGCGTACCTTTAATATGATTTATAAGCTGCAATAAATCAGCGGGCGCAATTATATCAAGCTCACCAGCCCACGCGGCTTCACTGCCACATGCTTTAGGGCATATCAAATTACGCTCATTCTCATTCGCATGCATAGCAGCAGGCAACACCCCCGAGACAGAGCGAATAGATGCATCAAGTGATAGCTCACCAAGCACCACATAATTTGCAAGCTCATCAGATGGAATAACGCCCATAGCCCCAAGCACGCCTAGCGCAATAGGCAAGTCAAAATGACTGCCTTCTTTACCAAGATTGGCAGGTGCCATATTCACGGTCAAACGCTTTGGTGGCAAAGCCAAGCCCAGCGAATGAAGCGCAGCTCGCACCCTCTCCTTACTCTCCGCCACCGCCTTATCAGGCAATCCAACAATATTAAACGCTGGCAAGCCATTAGATAACTGCACCTGCACATCAACAGGCTTAACCTCAACGCCATGAAATGAAACAGTATTAATATGTGCAACCACGGCAAGACCTTCTTAAATTACAAAAAATAATAGCTTTGTTAACAATTTATTCACTTTCAACCATTAAGAAGGAAAGGACAAGGAGAAATGATATGGCTCAAGATAACAAACAAATGGCACTACTTAAAAATAAAATGCAAATGCCTTTAATAGTGCGTGATATGCTAATTACTAATCAGATTCCAAACGCGGAGGAAAATTATGCCCTGCACGAACTTTTAGGGAATTTCAGCGCAGATGAAGCATTATTATGCTCTGCTTTTGTAATGAAGGAGATTGCAAATTTTGAGACCATAAGCTCCAATGATTTAACATTCTTGCATATGGAATGTGATCGCCTGATAGAGCGTTATTCAGCTAAAACTAGCCTAGCCGAAGAAAACCCCGAGATATGGTCAGAAGCACAAATAAATATGGTAGATATCATATATGAAGATATCGCAGATTTCATTGAACTTATTGAGCTTTGCCAACTTTCATTCGAGATCACAAACCCAAATATTGTAAAATTCTTAAATATCATAACGCCGCAACTTCAGTCACATATGATTATTATTGATGAAGTTATATCCATGCAGCAAAAATCTATTGGCGCGGGTGCTTCACTAACGCCACCAATAACTGGCTTTGAAGCGGATAACGTTGTTATGTTTCCTAGTTAATATGTATTAAGGCTCTCTATTGCCGAGAACTATACCAAACCCTAGTTCGCCCATAAGAATAATAAATCAAAGCTGAAATCTATCAATAAAATTCTACTTGCTCCCGTTAATGCTTTATAATTGTCTAAGTAGAAATAGTTTTAAACTTTATCGGTTAGCCAGTCAGTTAGCTGAGATTTTGGCATTCCGCCAACTCTGGTATCTACAACTTTACCGCCTTTAAATAGCATCAATGTAGGAACTCCGCGCAAGCCGTATTTTGTTGGGGATTCGGGAGCTTCTTCGATATTTATTTTTACGATTTTGACTTTATCGCCCATTTCATTTGCGACTTCTTCGATGATTGGTAGTAGGTTTTTGCAAGGACCGCACCACTCCGCCCAAAAATCAACAAGCACTGGCATGTCTGAATTTATTACTTCTTCTTCGAAATTAGTATCATCTACGGATTTAATGGACATTATAGTTACTCCTTTATCATTGTATTTATTGATTATGAATATGGCTTGCGATTCGTCAAGTGACTAAATAGAGTTTCCCTTAACCTTATTATCTTCATCAAGTAGCAAAATAGTTGGCTTATAATTTTGTGCCTTTTCCTCGCTCATACCTGCATAGGCGCAAATAATAACTAGATCACCAGTTTTAACCAGATGAGCCGCCGCGCCGTTAATGCCGATTATGCCAGAGCCGCGCTCACCCTCAATCGCGTAGGTAGTAAGGCGCGCGCCGTTAGTAATGTCCAAAATCTCGACTTGTTCATTAACAAGAATGCCCGCTTGATCCATCAAGTCCTTATCAATAGTGATAGAGCCTTCATAGTTTAGATCAGCTTGTGTCACTGTTGCGCGGTGCAATTTGCACTTAAGCATTGTTAAAAACATCACTTTACTTCCTATTATTTATGAGCTTAGCTATACAATAATATATGAAAAAATTAAAGGGAATAATGATGCATATTTATGATGATAATAACATTTTTGCCAAAATATTAAGGGGTGAGATACCTTGCGATAAGGTTTATGAGGATGATTATGTACTTGCCTTTAATGACATTGCTCCAAAAGCCCCCGTGCATGTTTTGCTTATCCCAAAGGGATCTTATATATCAATTGATGATTTTGGTGCTAATGGATCGGCTGAGGAAATTAAGGGCTTTTATGCTGCTTTGGCTAAAATAGCTAGGGAAAAAGGAATTGCTGAAACGGGTTTTCGCTCTATCGCCAATACGGGCGTTCATGGCGGGCAAGAAGTTGCACATTTCCATGTTCATATATTGGGCGGAAATATTGGGCGGAAAACCGCTCGGCCAGATGGCAGCTGATTAACAAAACCCCTCCCAAATCCGTAATTATTCTTTTTGTGATGGCAGATTCTACTACGATAAAATTCCACTTTGCCATGAAATCCGAAGGACATGCTGTTGAAGGGATACTTATCGGCGAAAACACTGCGGTATATCTGTTGCAAACCGCTTGTTTGAGGGCATTTATGGTTGCTACATATTAGAAGATAAAGTCTATGATTCTGATGCACACAGAGATTTTTTGAGGCCACAAAACAATATTCCCGTTATTCTAAGGTGCATGCACCGCTATTACTGTAGAGGTCTGGATCAGGGAGTGTTTACTTAAAGAGATCAAAAAACCAAGTACTATAATAATGGATAATGCACCGGTTCATAATAAAAGCATTAAAAATGTTAGGTGTCAGACCCTAGTTGAAACTTATGAATTTAATTTTGATTTATCAGATTTTTCTTATCAACCTTGTTAATTTTAATCTTAACCGCGCTTGATTCGGGTATAATCCGTTCCAAACTTATATGCAAAAGTCCATTATCTAGGTTAGCACCCCGCACCTCAATGCCATCAGCTAAAACAAAGCTTTTTTGGAATTGACGCGCCGCAATACCTCTATGAAGATAAATGCGCTGCTCATCATCAAGCTGCTTTCCGCGCACAGTAAGCTGGTTTTTATCGGCTTCTACGTCAAGTTCGCCCATAGAAAATCCAGCCACAGCCAATGTGATGCATAAACCATTATTTCCAATTTGCTCAATATTATATGGCGGGTATCCATCCGCGCCAGATTTACGCAAGCGGTCAATTGTTTTTTCAAAATCATCAAAACCCAG
This sequence comes from Micavibrio sp., assembly GCA_026989265.1. Lineage (GTDB taxonomy): Bacteria > Pseudomonadota > Alphaproteobacteria > Micavibrionales > Micavibrionaceae > UBA1672. Next base: position 13,148 of record JALSJP010000016.1, on the reverse strand, counting down.
AAATAGCGGGTTATCGAATAAAGATAAACGCGTTGTCATTACGGCGACCTCTTCTAAAAATATGTGAATTATATAATATTATACAGTAACATTATATATATTTCCAAGAAAACTTCACGAATAGATGAATACGAGTTAAAGTGAGAGTTGTGTAAATGAAAATTAAGAACACTATAATGAATGAACCTCAATCAGGAAATATATTATTCTATATTTTAATAGCAGTAGCACTGCTTGCCGCGCTTTCCTACAGCGTTGCGCAAAGTGGGCGCGGTGGCATTGGCAAAGTAAGTGAAGAAAAAGCCGCCCTTTATGCTACTGAAATAATTGAATATGGCAATATACTATCACAAGCCGTATCGCAAATCCGCCTGCGAGGCTATAAAGACATAGAAATAAGCTTTGAAAACACAAAAATTACTGGATACACAAACGCAAACTGCACAGAGGATGGATGCGAGATATTCCACATAAATGGCGGCGGCATTAACTGGATGCACCCTCCGCCAAACGCAAATGATGGAACGCCTTGGTTATTCACGGTTAATAATTTAGTAAATATAGGAACAACAAATGTTGATTCTATAATGCTTTTACAAAATGTGGATATGGGCGTTTGCCAGCAACTCAATAAAAAATTACATGGCACTACGACAATCCCCCAAGAAGAAGACTCCATCACATTGACAAAATTTGCAGGCACTTATTCAGGGCTAGCTATATCAGATAGCGGCAATGTTATGGATGGCAGCTCCGCCTATTGCTTTGAGGGCAATGTAGCCCCCGCGGCGGGAACATATCATTACTACCAAGTCCTAATAGCGCGTTAGAAAGGGCAGAATATAAAAAATCACCCCGCAAAAATTAATGGGGGTGATAATTGATATTATATCTCAATATATTAGTAAATTTTATTGATCGTCAGGCTCAATCCAGCCAACATTACCATCTTTGCGCATGTAAACCATATTAAGCTTATCATTGCTTGCATTGCGGAACATCATAGCGTTTTGATCCGCAAGTTCCATGCGCATTACAGCTTCTGATACGCTCATTTTTTCGATATGGGTTTGAATTTCTGCAATGATTGTAGGATCAGCGTGAACTTCTTCTTCATTATTATCTTGCCCGGATGTTTCAAATGCTGCTTGTGCAAATGTGTATGCGCGGGCTTTCATTAGCTCTGACTCTGGAGTTTTGTCAACGCGCCCATGGTGATCGCGCAATTTTCTTTTATAACGGCGAAGACGTTTTGCCGCTTTTTCAGATGCAGTATCAAAAGCAACATATGGGTCTTTCTCAATAGCTTCTGTTATCACATCGATATTCTTACTAATATTGAATGATATGTTCACCTTAAATAAAGAATGACCATGACCTTCGCGTGAAAAGGTTACAGTTGCCGCGGTTGCGTGGTTGAAATATTTCTGATCGATATCTTCTAGCTTGTCTGTTACATGTTCGCGTAATGCATTGCCGACATCTACTTGTTTTCCTTGAACGGTCATTTCCATAGTATTCGTCCTTCTTCTTGAAGTTTATAAAAGTTTTGATTAATTTATTATATATCACAAATAAGTTTATGCATACTTAAACCGTATTATTTGATGCAAGATTTTTTCTGTTTGCGCCGTTGTACTGATGAGCCAATATGCATCGTTTCGCGGTATTTGGCAATGGTTCTGCGGGCTATATCGATATTTTCGCCTTTTAAGATACTAACGATTTTATCATCTGATAAAATCTTTTTTGGGTCTTCACCATCAATTAGAGACTTAATCCGCGCCCTTATTGCTTCGGATGAGTGGGTAGAGCCGTCTTCTGCGGTTAGACCGCTTGAAAAGAAAAACTTTAGCTCAAATATTCCGCGGGGAGTACCAATGTATTTATTGGTTGTAACGCGGCTTACTGTGCTTTCATGCATTTCAATTTTTTGAGCTATATCATTTAGAGTTAGTGGGGTTAGAAATTCTATCCCGTAATCAAAGAAAGCTTCTTGTTGCTCGACTAGCTCGCTTGCTACTTTTAATATGGTTTGTGCGCGTTGATCCATCGCTCGCACCAGCCAATTGGCGGAGGATAGCTGGGTTGTTATATATTTGCGATCTTCTTTGCTGCTAGAGCCATGCGATATTTGGGTGTAATATTCTTGATTTACAAGGACTTTAGGCAGGGTTTCGCTGTTAATTTCTACGCGCCAACCGCCGCCTAAGTTTTTTGGCATGCGCTTCATTAAAACATCGGGAATGGCTGTTTGCACCACTAAATGATCAAATTCTGCGGCGGGTTTTGGGTTGAGGCGTTTAATTTCTTCAACCATATCCATTAGATAAGTATCATTTACTCCGCATTTTTCGGCTAGCCCCTTAAAATCATAATCGCCTAGCATGGATATATTTTCCAAAAATATTTTCATAGGAGCGTCGAGATTGCCTTGCTCTTCTAGCTGAAGGGCTAAACATTCAGAGAGGTTGCGCGCAAATATTCCTGTTGGGCTGAATTGTTTCATGCGAGATAATAATTTTTCTATGCGTTCAGAGGAGCAGCCAAGGCGGTCGATCAATATTTGAGGGTCTTCCCGCAAATAGCCGCTTTCATCGAGTAAATCTATTAGCAGCGCTCCGATAATAAGGTCGCGATCATCAGAAAAAGCCATGTTTAGCTGGGTTGTTAGATGCTCACGCAATGATTTTTCTGCGCTCATGCGGTTTTCAAAGCTATCTTCGGAATTTTCAAATTTTAAATCGCCGCCAGAGCCTGCACTGCTCATGGATGATCCCGCGTCAAAATCAGAGCTATCAGGAGTTTCGAAGGCTGTCTCTATTTCATCTTTGCCTTCTTCGTTTGTCGCGGCTTCTTGTTTTTCCTCTTGCGTAGATTCATCTTTTTCAAGAAGCGGGTTTTTTTCCAGCTCCTCTTCTATGAACTCGCCAAGTTCAATATTATTTAGCTGCAATAGCTTTATGGCTTGTTGTAACTGCGGCGTCATAACAAGGTTTTGAGATTGCGTTATATTGAGTTTTTGAGAGATATTGCTCATATTTTTATTCTAGCATGAGCGCGTAAAAATATCACCTTTCTTATAAAGAAAAGCCTTCGCCAAGATAAACGCGGCGCACATCTTCATTATTTACAATATCATCGGGCGCGCCCTCCATAAGGACTCTGCCATCATGAAGTATATATGCGCGATCAACAATGCCAAGGCAATCACGAACATTATGGTCGGTGATTAATACGCCAATCCCGCGATCTTTTAGGTGAGATATAAGATTACGGATATCATTAACCGCGATCGGGTCAACTCCTGCTAATGGCTCATCAAGCAATATAAAATCGGGGCGAGCAGCAAGCGCTCGGGCAATCTCAACGCGCCTGCGCTCTCCTCCTGATAATGCAAGGGCAGGGGTGCGCCTTAAATGACCCACGCTGAACTCTGCTAAAAGGTCTTCAAGCATTAGCTCTTGATCTGCTTTACTTATATTTTGCAGCTCAATTACTGCGCGCAAATTATCCTCTACTGATAATCCACGAAATATTGATGCTTCTTGTGGCAAATAGCCAACGCCAAGGCGGGAGCGCCTATACATAGGCAAATCCGTTATATCTTGCCCATCAAGCAATATTGCCCCGCCGTCAGAGCCTATAAGCCCCGTTATAATGTGAAAGCACGTGGTTTTACCTGCGCCGTTAGGCCCTAGCAAGGCCACAGCCTCACCGCGATTTATGTTTAGGCTAACATCGCGCAGGACGGGACGTTTCTTATATGATTTTGATATATGAACCGCAGATAAGCCTTTATGGACAGTCTTTAGGCGGGGCTTTTTTATGGTTTTTATGTTCATTCGCTAACTTTACTATAAGCGCTAATATTAATCCATTGTAAAATCTATTCTGATTTAGCTTTGGGTTTGGTTTCGGAGTTCGGATAGAATATGGCTCTTACTCTGCCGTTTTGCTTGCTGTTTCCGAATATTTTACTGACATTCGTTTTTAGGTTTACTTGCGCTTTATCACCATTAACAATATTTGGTCCGCGGGTTATTTCTACATTGCCCTGTAATTGCGCGATATCAGTTGTGGTTTTATATATTGCTTTATCACCTGTTAAAACTTCATCAGGGGTGGTGATTATAACATTTCCGATAGCCTCAAGAGTTTCTAAGGCTTGCTTTCCTTGCTTATTTTTTTTGAATATAGCGATGATTTTATCAGCTTCTAGCGTATCTCCAAGGCGCACGGCTTTTGCTTTTCCTATTGCTTCGAGGCGGTTTTGATTTATCCAATATTTGAATTTATCGCGCGCCGTTACATTTTGGTCGTCAGAAACAAGTCGCAAGTTATTTCCCGTCATAACGGCATAGCCTTTATCTATATTATAAATTGCTTTATCGCCATATGCCTTGCTTTCGGGGGATATTATCTCAACATTTCCATCAGCTTGAATAGTGTGGATGCTTATGGCTTTGCCTTTATCCTCTCGGTATTTTGCAGTTAATATATCGGATAATAAAGTAGTTTGCCCCTGACTTGCGCGGATATTTTTCTTGGCTTTGAAATATTTCTCATTTCTGTGCCATTCCAAGCTTTCATCTGCTGTGATTTTCAGTGGCTTATTGCTATCGGGATTTTGAGCTAATACACTTGTAATAGAAAATAAGAATATCAAGCAAAATATAAATATTGTGTTTCTCATTGTATACCCTTAAGACCATTTTCTAAGATAAGCTTTGCAGGTCCTTGGAAAATTATTTCTCCTGTATCGCCATTTGCTTTTACACCTGTTGCATCAATGGTTATTTCAGGGCCCTTGCCCCTTATATCTTTTTCTGACCATGCAAGATTTTGTTTAAGGTCGATATGAGCTTCTTCGCTGTATATTGTATATCCATCGCCATGTTTTACAATAACGTCACCTTGTAAAAAGAAGCGCTCAGTATCTTGCCTGTATGCGCCTGTCTTTGATTGCATGGTAACTTGCACGCCATCTTTCATGGTCATTTCTCCGACAGGTTGCTCTAACATGATGAGGTCTTTGTTTTTCTCGCCCTGAATAGCGCGCTCGGCTGTGATTTTATATGGCTGGTTTTTCTTGTCCGTAGTCTCAAATTTTGGGTTAATAAGTTCATTTTGAGATATTTCACGCTCTTTAATGTCTTTATTATCAAGCTGAGGGGCATCTATTGTAAGCTTGTCTTCAACTCCTGATCGCAAAAATAATATAGCGACGACGACCATGGCGGCGATAGGCAAAGCAAGGCGCATGGTTCGGACAAATTTTGTATATCCTATATTAACCGTAGAGTTTTTGCTGCGGCGCGACAACCTATCTATTCTGGCTTTTTCTTGCTGCTCGTTATTATCCATCACCATTATAAAGCCCTAAGCTATGCCCGCTTGCAGGCAGTCTTGCAGGCGGATTATTCCGCATATTTGTCCCTTATCATCATTGACTATTAGGCTGGTAATATATTTGCCTTGCTGCTTTGTCATTATATCAAGTGCTTCTACCGCAAGGGCATTTTTAGATATGGTTTGCGGGTTTTTAGTCATGATATCGGTAACGGGTTTCGCAAGCAAATCGGGTGACATATGGCGTTTCAAATCGCCGTCTGTGACTATCCCTAGCAAGTTGTTTGCTTCGTCAAATATAAGAACTGTACCAAGATTTTTTTCGGTGAGGGTGATTATTGCTTCATCCATAAAGGTATTTTGCGCTATTTTCGGTAAATCATCGCCGCTAACCATAAGCTCTGATACTTTCATTAGCTTTTGCCCTAGCTTGCCACCAGGGTGGAAGACTTTATATTGCTCGGGCGTAAGTCCCATGCGCTCTAGCAATGCAACGCTAAGCGCATCACCAAGAGCAATCATCATTGTAGTTGATGTGGTCGGCGCAAGACCATTAGGGCAAGCTTCACCAACTTTGGGCATTACCAAATTTATATCAGAATGTTGGGCAAGTGTTGAATTTGGGTTAGATGTTATAGATATCAAAGTAATATCATAGCGCTTTGCGTAATGTATGAGGTCTGATAATTCTGAATTTTCACCAGAATTAGAGAGCATAAGCACTATATCATGTTCGGTAATCATGCCCATATCACCGTGACTTGCTTCACCGGGATGGACGAAATAGGCTGGCGTTCCTGTGGAAGCTAGCGTTGCTGCGATTTTGCGTGCAACATGCCCGCTTTTGCCTATTCCTGCAATTATCAAGCGACCAGAGGTTTTTTGTGAGATTTTCATCTCGTGAATGGCTTCCACGGCTTTATGAAATTCTTCGTCGATAGTATCAGCAAGAGCATTTAATGCTTTAGCCTCTGAGGTTAAAACGCGAATTGCAGAATCTATGTTAGTTTTAGAATTGCTCATTTATATATAATCACTTTAATGTTCAAAAATATCTTGTGACCAGCCTTGCAAGTCAAGATCAGTGCGCGTTTGCATGAAGTCAAAACAGTTTTGTGCCAATGCCGTGCGTCCTTCGCGTTCCAGCATTTTATCAAGCGTGGATTTTAGTTTATGAAGGTAGTAAACATCACTAGCCGCGTAATTTAGCTGCTCTGTGCTTAATTCTTCTGCGCCCCAATCAGATGATTGGCATTGCTTGCTTATATCAACGCCGATTAGCTCTTTGCAAATATGTTTAAGACCGTGCTTATCCGTATAGGTGCGTGCAAGCTTGGAAGCTATTTTTGTGCAGTAAATATTAGGGCAATTAACACCTAAATATTTCTTTATTATTGCGACATCAAAGCGCGCAAAATGAAATAACTTCATGATATCAGGGTTTGATATAAGCTTTTTTAAATTTGGCGCATCATATGATTTATCAAGCATCTGTACTAAATGAGCATTGCCATCACCACTTGATAATTGAATAAGGCAAATACGATCACGACCATATTGCAGTCCCATAGCCTCTGTATCAATGGCGATAACATTACCTAAATCAAGGTCATCAGGTAAATCATTTTTATGTAGTGTAATGCTCATTTTAAATCCTTAAATTAAAAAATATGACCAAATAAATACCACATATGCACCATCAAGCAAGATAAAAGCCATGAGTTTGTAATTATTAGTTTTTTTTTAATGATTTTTTTGCCATTATAGGGGGGCATGTTATTTTATCATGGCAAAATAGGCAAAGGCACTAAAATGAAAATATTGGTTATTGATAGAGAAGATATTACAGCAAGGCTTATGAGCCGTCGCCTAGAACCTTTGGGACATAAGATAACCCTAGAAGCTGCGAAGAATGATGCGGTTGATTTATTGGCTTTGGAAAAACATGAAATGGTTTTTGTTGATCCATCACCATTAACTAGCGCGCGTCCGCTTATTTTGAATTTACGCCGCTCTACGGGGCATTATCCGTATATTGTGCAAATGGGACATGATCTTGAATTAACTGAGGCTGTGCAATCTGGAGCAAATGCCGCAATTTCTAAACCGTTTGATAATGATATTTTAGATGTTACTATTGATAACGCGAAATATTTAATATCATTAATAAATAGATTAGGCGATGATAGTGAAGATTTTCCAAGCGCGGGCGGAATTATTTCAAAATCTGCTTTTAACCAATTATTCCTTTCTGCAATTGATAGGGCGGATAGATATGGTGAGCGTACATTTATAGTTTTTATCGGAATTACAAATTATAATGAAATAGCAGTAGCAGAAGGGGGATCTGCCGCCGATTACAAGGTTGCAAAACTATCTAAATTCCTTAGTCGCTTGCGCAGGCAATCAGACATAATCGCGCAAACAGAAAAATATGAATATGCTTTATTGTTGCAAAGACCCGTATATGAAACAGAGCCAAATGAAGCGGCCAACCGTTTTGCTGAGTCTATAAATGGTTTTAGTGATTTATTTAAGGTCGATGGCATAGTTCCAGAGGTTCAAGTTAAGCTTGTTGATCTTCCCGTTGGTGCGCGCATTATAGAACATAATATCACAAAATAACATGCACGCACTTGCCCCCTGTGGATAAAAAGATTATTATGCGCAGATGGTAGCATCCTTTAAACACCATCATAACTCTAGACATTGTAAAAGCATTCTACGCCTTTTAGGGCGCAGGAAAATGCTTGTATTTGGCGTGGCGTTTTTAGGTTTCTCATTAACAGCTTTGGTGGTGCAAAACCTTAAAGCTACCTACACGGCAAATGCGCAAATTATATTTGATGATACTGACCCATCTTTTATAGGAAGCCAAAAGGCACGGCTTGGCTCTTCTGATATTGCGCAAGGCGTTATAGCTGAACTTAAATTAATGAATGATCCTGAGTTTAACGTAAAAGTTAAGCCCTTACAGGAAAAGTCCAAATTTAAGGCTATTGATGTTTATAATACAAAGCTTTCTTATTTATCGGGTGAAATCATCGCAAAAGAAATGCAGCCAGTTATATCGCGTTTTCGTGAATATTTTACGGCGCAAATAATTCCTAATTCTTTGGTTGTTAATGTTGAATATAAGGCGCATAGCCCTGAGAAGGCGGCAATAATACTTAATGAAATTATTAAACTTTATTTAGAGTCTTTAACGCCCCGTACACATATAAAAGATAATGTCTATGAAACTAAAATTTTTGAAAAGCTTCAGGAAAATTCTAAAGCAGCGCAGTCTAATTTTGAGCTTTTAAAGAGTCGCATAGGTCAGTTAAAGCCAAAACATAATATCAGTGAACCTTCAAAAGAATATGGTGAGGCAAAATCTAAATATATCAAAGCAAAGGCAAGGCTTGCGCCATTTTTAGGTGATAATAAAACTGCGTTAAATAGTCTAACTTCCCCTGTTATTCGAAAACTTAAATCGAGGCGTAATGCATTAAAGCAAAGGCTTAGCGCTCTTTCACTTGATTATGGAGTAAAGCACCCTGATATTATTCATCTGAAATCACAAATAGCGGACATAGACAGCCAAATATTTTACAAAAAAATGGATATTATAGATCTTATTAAGGCTGATTATGTTAGTGCTAAAAGCCAGCTCCAATCTTTTCCAAAGACAAAAATTAATGATAATTCCAATGAATATTATAATGCATTTATGCGTAAAAAGCTTAAAATGCTGCAAGAACAAGCCGAGGAGACGCGCCGCATATTTAATGATTATAAAGCCATTTATAAAAAATCATTAGAGGAGGAGGATGAAGTAAGAATTCCTGCAAAAATTTTATCAAAAGTTAGTGTTTCTGAAATAGCTAGCTTTCCTGATAAGCCTAAAATACTTGCTATTGGGACGTTAATATCTTTCATATTTGGCTTGTTACTTGCGATTTTTGTTGAGAAAACAAGGAATAGTTTTTTAAGCGCAAGGCAGGTTGAGGAATATTTGGATATCCCATGCTATGCTCTTATACCAAGGGTTAAGGGTGATAAGAATAAGCCATTATCAAGATATGTTGTCGATAATCCGTCTTCTGCTACTTCTGAGGCGGTGCGCGCGTTAAAACTGGTTATAAAATTATGTGCCGAGGCAAAAGGGCGTGATTGCAAGGTCATAACGGTCACTTCATCACTTCCTAATGAAGGAAAAACCACACTATCTTCATGGATAGCGCAGCTTGCGGCAAAGTCAGGTAAGCGGGTTATTTTAGTAGATGCGGATTTGCGCCGCCCTAGCGTTCACAAAAGCTTTGGTCACCCTAATAATTTATCTTTGGCTGAATATTTAAGCGGGCAAAACAAGCTTGAGGAAGTGATAGATAGCAGCGATCCATCGGGATTGCATATAATTTATGGCAGGTCAGTCCCTAATAGTGCGCTTGATTTGATATCATCGGATAAGATGGAGCAGCTTATCCGCTCTTTGCGCAAGGCTTATGATCTGGTTATTATTGATTCTCCTGCTTGCATGGCGGTGTCAGATGCACGGGCGCTTGAGAAATTGTCAGATCAATTACTATATACGGTGTCTTGGAATAAAACTTCCCGAGAAATTGTCCACAACGGAATTTCTCAATTCACGCAATTTGAAAATGCAATGATAGCAACGGTTTTAACGAATATTGACCTTAAAAAGCACGTGCAATTGGGCTATGGCGAGGCTGTGAACTATTATGGTAGCTATAAATAAATAGCCGAATCAAATATCATGACCACATGCAAAATACAGATATTAAATATTCAAGGCGCGGGGCAATATTATTTATTGCTATGGTTTCATTTCTTCAAATAGTTATAGGTCTTTTCCTTATAACTGGCGGTGGAAGTTAAATGATTTCATATTATAATTCAAAGCACCCTGGTTTGCTTATTTATATTGCATTGGTGGTTATTAGCGTTTTATCGTTTTTATTGCTTGAAATAAGCGCACCTCAAATTGGTATATTATCAATATTATGGGGTGGTTTTATATTTATGCGAATCCTCTCACTCTATGAGGTGAGCGAGCATTTTGCTTCGTTCACTCAAAAGTCGTATTCTAAGGTTAGTAACGGCTGCGGCTCTGCCCTTGCTCATGATTTATTGCATAGAATGAGCGGCGAAAACCATATGAAGCGGGGGTTATTTGCTATGCATGCGATAGAGGGGCGCAGTCTATTATGGTTCGCTCTGGCTTTTATGTATGTTGCTTATAATTTTTATTTATCACAAGGTTTGGTTTCTCAAATTACTTTGGTGCAAGATATATCAATATTTTTTATGATTGGCGCAGCTTTTTGGGCGGGGCAAACTTATTCCTATAGTGATTATGCATCTAAGTTGCTTTTTGTTATATTTTTGGCTTTGTTAGGCATTTCACTATTTAATATTATTGGATCTATTAATTTTACCGATATTAATATTTCATATAGTGATGGCTTTATATTCCTTATCGCTTATTGCATCATTGCTCTATTTTATTCGTTTGCAAAAGGCGGGGTGTATATTGGAAATGCATTTATGGGGCTTTTATTGCTGGTCGTTATGGGGGGTGTAGGAGGTGGCTTTGAGGTTGGCAGCCCTCAATCTATAGCTTTTTGGATATCGGGATGGAGCTTGTTTTCTGTCTTTTGGGTAAGATCACACTGCCGCACACATAAGAAATATGTACTTTATCAATGTGAATGATGTTAAAGCTCAAATAGCAAAAAGGCAGATCATATAAGAGCTGCCTTTTATTGATTAGTTATATTTTTAAATTACATATCATGAGAGTTGATATTATCTAGGCTAGCACTAGGTTTATTAGTGAAACCATCGGAAGCACCAGCGAATTGCCCCATTATCATGCCGACACTGCCTACTTTAGGAAATGTCTCATTAACATCTGAAAAACCATTTGTTAAACTATTCATCAAAAACCCCTTTTCTTATTGTAAATACTGCATTTTCTTTAGAAACACCGGAGCCGTCGTAATCTTTAAGGATTATCTTTGTCTGGTCGCCTGCCTGTGCCTCTGGTACTAATGTAAACAAAGAACGTACTTTTGTCAAGTTTGATATGTCTATTAAATTATCTTTCCCATTTAAAAGTGTCATTAGATTTATAAGTTTTTTCTCTGTAATCTCAGTTTTTTCACTTTTATTAATAAGCACGTAATCACCAGCGTGTTCATAATCACCATTTTTGAAATTATATTCAAATATTTGGTATGAGCGATCAATTTGCGGATTCAATCTATGTATGAAGCGCGTACGTTCTCCCGTGCGCTTGGCTTTTTCCAAAGGGTCTTCGCCAGTATTTTTAGGCTCGGGGGTTAGTTTATCTGCCCCTTTTCTGCTTGATTCGTTAAAATTTATGCTCATAATTTAATATTACCATTGGTTTTTATTATAAAAAATGTTTAATTCATTCAACTTTATCAAAGAAGCAAGAAATTTACTATATATTTAAGGAGACAATTAAAATGTCAGTAGCACCACAAGCAATAGAGCAAGATTACAAAGTTAAAGATATATCATTGGCGGACGCTGGGCGTTTGCAAATTGATTTGGCGCAAGATGAAATGCCTGGACTTATGGCTACGCGCGAAGAATATAAGCAAGAGCAACCTCTTAAAGGCGCGCGCATTGCAGGTTGCCTTCACATGACGGTGCAAACAGCGGTGCTTATTGAGACATTGACAGAGCTTGGCGCGGAAGTTCGCTGGTCGTCATGTAATATATTTTCCACTCAAGATGAAGCGGCGGCGGCAATTGCGGCGGCTGGAATTCCTGTATTTGCTTGGAAGGGCGAGACAGAGGAAGAGGCGGAGTGGTGCATACACCAGACTATTAAAGGGCCAAATGGCTGGACTCCTAATATGATTTTGGATGATGGCGGCGATTTAACTGCTATTGCTCATAAAGATTATCCAGAGCTTATGGCTGATATTAAGGGCATTTCCGAGGAAACAACTACGGGCGTATTATTCCTTAAAAAGATGGAAGAAGACGGCACATTGAAAGTTCCATCTATTAATGTGAATGATTCTGTTACTAAATCTAAGTTCGATAATAAATATGGTTGTCGCGAATCACTTGTTGATGCAATTCGCCGTGCTACGGACGTTATGCTTGCTGGTAAAGTTGCAATCGTGTGCGGATATGGTGATGTTGGCAAGGGCTCGGCTCAATCTTTGTCTTCACAAGGCGTGCGCGTGATGGTTACTGAAATTGATCCTATTTGCGCTTTGCAAGCTGCTATGGATGGATATGAAGTTGTAACAATGGAAGACGCAACTCCTAGAGCTGATATATTCGTGACCACTACTGGTAACAAAGATATCATCACTGTCGATCATATGCGTGAGATGAAAGACCGCGCGATTGTGTGTAATATCGGTCATTTTGATAATGAAATCCAAGTTGAGCCACTGCGTAATATGAAATGGACTAATATCAAGCCACAAGTTGATGAAATTGAATTCCCAAGCGGTAAGCGCATTATTTTACTCGCTGAAGGTCGTTTGGTAAATCTTGGCTGTGCTACTGGTCATCCATCATTTGTGATGAGCGCGTCATTTACTAATCAGACTTTGGCGCAAATTGAGCTTTGGAAAAATCATGCCAATTATGAGAATAAGGTTTATGTGCTTCCCAAGCATTTGGATGAAAAAGTTGCATCTCTTCATCTTGGTAAGGTTGGAGCGAAGCTAACTGTTTTAAGCCAAGAACAAGCGGATTATATCGGAGTGCCTGTTAAAGGTCCTTTCAAGGATGATGCT
>JALSJP010000015.1 GCA_026989265.1 Micavibrio sp. | reverse complement strand
AAAATAACGGCGAAAGGCAAGGGCGACGCTGATATAAAAGTAAGCCTTGACGGCTCATTGCATGATATTATGCATTATCTTTCTGATGATCCGATTAATATTGATGATGATATTGATGTGGATATTAATAAGGTTAAGGGGAGCGCAGCGCTTGATGTTTATTTGAAATTCCCTGCGCGTAAAAATGTTGAAATTAAGGATTTTAAGATTGGCGTTGATGGAACTCTTAAAAATATTTTACTGCATGATGTTGTTGGCAAAATGGATTTAAGCGGCGAGAGTTTGGCTTTTTCGGTTAAGGGTGGGCTGGTTAGTATGAGCGGCGATGCTATGCTTGAAAACCGCCCTATGAAATTTGCTTGGGAGGAGTTTTTAAGCTCATCGGGCAAGTCTTACAAGGAAAAAGTGAGTGCGTCAATTACCGCTGATCCTAACTTGCGCAAGGCTATGGGGATTGATCTTGGTGATTTTATTGAAGGCTCGCTTCCCGTTGATGTTAGTTATGTTTCGTATAATAATGGCACGGCTAAGGCTGATGTTACTGTTAATGCTACGCCTGCGCGTTTCTTTGTTGATCCATTTAATTTTGAAAAACCCGCTGGGGTTGCCGCTTCGGCAAGGCTAACTGCTCATTTGAAAAATGGTGAGATCCATAAAATTACAAACCTAACGGCTAAAGGTGCGAATTTTAAATTATACAAATCTGAAATCCTATTTAAGGAATCTTTGCTTGCTAGCGGTAAGGTTAGTCATTTCATTTTAGGAGAAAACAGGGGTGCTCTTGAATTCGCTTACGATACGTTTCGTAATGCCAAGATTATTATGGAGGCTGATTTTTTAGATGCACAGCCCTTTATGGACAAAGAGGAAAAGCAAAAAGAATATGCTCAGCCGCCTATGGTTATCTCTGTTTCTGCTGCAAAAATGAGGACTGCGCCTAATGAGGTTATTAATAATGCGAAGCTGTTTTTGGATATTGATGGCGCGGGGCGTTTTAACCAAATGGAAATGGACGCAAAAATTGGAGCGGGAGACTTGCGGATTCGCTTTAAACCTGATGCGGCGGGTAAGCGAACATTTAGCCTAGTGGCGGATGATGCGGGTGCATTCTTGAAGGCATTTAAGGTCTATAGCGATATTCGCGGCGGCACTATGGTCATTTATGGCAAGCCTATGCGCGGAGTTTTTGATCGTAATTTGATTGGCAAGGCAGAAATATCTAACTTTAAGGTGGTTAATGAGCCTGCTTTGACAAAGATATTAGGTATATTATCCTTGAGCGGTATTGGCGAGATTATGGCTGGCGATGGGCTTAATTTTGAAAAGCTAGAGGCTGATTTTAACTGGCTTTATCGCCGTGGTGGGAGCTTGCTTGTGCTTAAAAATGGGAGGACTTCGGGGAATTCCATAGGGCTGCTTTTTGATGGTACATTCGATAATCAAAAGCGCAAAGTTGATGTTTCAGGAACAATTGTGCCTATGTCTGGATTAAACAAAGCCATTGGCTCTATCCCTATTATTGGTGATATTCTAACTGGTGGCTCTGGCGGTGTGTTTGCTGCTACTTACTCGATTAAGGGCAGCAGTGATGATCCCGAGATATTCGTAAATCCGCTTTCTATCCTAACACCAGGGATTTTACGCCGAATATTGTGGGAGTAGTGTTGTGATTAGTATATGGGTTGATGCGGATGCCTGTCCGAAGGCAATAAAAGAGATTTTATTTCGTGTGGCAGATAGGGCAAGGCTGCATGTGATATTTGTTGCTAATCAGTGGCTATGCCTGCCTCACTCTGACTTCATAAATATGGAGCAGGTAGGGCAGGGCGCGGATATAGCAGATGATAAAATTGTAGAAAACTGCATGGCAGGAGACCTCGTTATCACTGCGGATATTCCATTAGCCGCCCGCATTGTGAAAAAAGGCGCGTTGGCTCTTGATCCTCGTGGGAAGGTGTATGATGCAAATAATATCGGGCAAATACTCAATATGCGCGACTTCATGGATAGCATGCGCGGCAGCGGTATTGAAACTGGGGGGCATAAAAGCTTTGGTCAGCGAGAGGTGCAAAAATTTGCAAATGAGCTGGATAAATTCATTGCACAAAATAGATAGGGTGAACATTTGCCTAATCTTATCCGTGATGCTTTTCTCTATGACAGTTAGGGCATAGGGCTTGCGCATTTTCAACCGTATCATCTCCGCCACTTGCAAGTTGTTTAATATGGTGAACTTCTAAAAACGGTGTGTTATTTTTTCTTCTTATAAAAGGTGCGGGATTTTTGCAGCTCTCGCAAATGCCATTAGCGCGAAGTAAAATTTTTGCCACAACATCAGGGTTTCTGTCGTAGACGGTGATGGTTACGGTGCGTTTATTTGGTTTGGGGGATGCCTTTTCTAATCGTTTCGCCCTTGCTTTAGGATTATCATTTAGAGAGTTTGCAATTCCAGCATTAAGATTTTTTAGATATCCATCATATGTCTTGATATTTTGTTCTTGTAGGAATATTAGGTAGTTATTTAGTGGAGTTTTATAGCTAGAGATAAAGGAGGCAAGACCATTTTTAAGCTCTTTTTTTGGTATTATTTTTGAAGGGTTAGGTTTTTGTGCGCGTTCATCTGCCTTAGAGTAAGTGAAGTCTTCAATGATGCTTTGATAAGTTTCATTTTTGAAATGAGCTTCTAGATCACCATATTCTTTTTCAAACCTATTGATATCAATGAAGTATTGATTGCTATACCTTCTGTTTTTTAGCCATTGTTCATAATATGGGTGCATATCTAAACCCTAACAAGCGCATGTTTTTTCTTACCAGCAGAGAGCTTTATATGCCCATCGTCGGTTAAGTCTTCTATATATGCTTTTTGATCGATGCGCTGCACTTTTTCGCCGTTAATGCGCGCGCCGCCGCCTTGTATCAGGCGCTTAGCCTCACCTTTGGAGCTGCACAGCCCCGTTTCGACCATAAGCTCAATCACTTCAATTCCTGATTTCAGCATATCGGCTTGGATTTGAATGCTTGGCAGATTATCGCCTATGCTGCCTAGCTCAAATACGTTACTAGCGGTTTTCGCAGCGTCATATGCAAGAGCTTCGCCGTGGCAGATTCTTGTTGCTTCGAAGGCTAGTATTTTCTTGGCTTCGTTGATTTCCGCGCCTTGCAGAGTTTCAAGTTTACGGATCTCCATTATAGGAAGTGTCGTAAAGCGGCGGAGCAGCGTTCCTACCATCATATCATCAATATTTCGCCAATATTGGTAATAATCATAAGGGCTTAGCATATCAGCATTAAGCCACACCGCACCATTAAGGGTCTTGCCCATTTTCTTGCCATCAGGCGTGGTGAGCAGCGGCGCAGTAAGAGCAAACAGCTTAACCTTATCGGATTTATGCCCCAAATCAACGCCATTTATGATATTGCCCCATTGGTCAGAGCCGCCCATCTGCAAGATAGTGCCATGGCGTCGGTTTATCTCTAAAAAATCATAGCCCTGCATTACCATATAGTTGAACTCCAGCAAGGTGAGCGGGCTTTCGCGCTCTAGCCGCGTTTTAACGCTATCAAAGCCAATCATACGATTAATGGTGAAATATCGCCCATATTCACGCAGGAATGATAGATATGAGAGGCTGTCCAGCCAATCATTATTATTGACCATCAATGCACCGTTAGGATCGTCACTATAGCTTAGAAATTGTTTAAAACAGGTGTTTTGTATATGGTCTATATTCTCATTAATTATGGTGTCATCAAGAAGAACGCGCTGCTCATCCTTAAAAGATGGATCGCCAATTTTGCTTGTACCACCGCCCATAAGAGTGATCGGTCTATGTCCGCATTTTTGAAACCAGTGCAGCATCATAATGCCAGTTAGATTGCCAATATGAAGGGATTTCGCCGTAGCGTCAAAGCCAATATAGGCGCTTTGCACGCCTTCGCATAGCTTTGCATCTAGCGTTTCAAAATCAGAACACTGATTAATGAATCCACGTTCCTCTAGTATATTTAAGAAATCCGATTTATAACTACTCATAAGGAATTTTATACTAATGAACGAGCATAAAGTCTATAGGGCAATTGGTTTAATGTCAGGAACTTCGCTTGACGGAGCGATTGACGTAGCCTTAATCGAAACCGATGGGCATGGTTTTGTGCGCCCAAAGCGATATTTGGCGCATCCTTATGATATTGATATCCGCGATAAGGTGCGAGCTTGTTTTGGTAAGACTATCCGTGATGCGCAGGTGGAAGAGGCGGAAGCTCTTGTTACGAAAGCTCATATTGATGCGGTTAAATCATTAGGTGAGAGCGCGGATATTATAGGCTTTCACGGTCAAACAATAACTCATGATCCTGATAATGGTTTTACTTGGCAAATTGGTGGTGCTGGGGAGCTGGCAAAAGCTACTGGAATTGACGTTATTGCAGATATGAGGCAAGCAGATATTTCGGCGGGCGGGCAGGGCGCTCCGCTACTCCCGCTTTATCATAGTGCGTTATTATCGAGCCACGCTAAACCAGTTATGGTTTTGAATTTGGGCGGCGTTGCTAATATTACTTATATTTCAAAAGCGGGGGATTTCCGCCGAGCCCGCAGTTTAATCGCATTTGACTGCGGAACGGCGGGCGCGCTTATGGATGATTTTATGGTAGAGCGTTTAGGGCTTGCCTTTGATGAAAATGGAGAGCTAGCATCTAGGGGCGTTGCAGATGGGCAAATAGTTAAATCATTCCTATCCCACTCATATTTTGATAAAGCCCCGCCAAAATCGCTTGATCGTGATAATTGGTCGATTGATTTGGTCGCTGGCTTATCTGATATAAACGGCATGGCTACTTTGCTTGAAATGAGCGTAGCAGGAGTGGCACGCGCTATGGATTATTTGCCCGAAAAGCCATTGCATATATATGTGGCGGGTGGCGGGCGCAAGAATGATTTTATGATGGAACGGCTTGCCAAAGTCCTTAATATCCCCGTTAGATCTATTGATATTCTAGGCTATGATGGTGATGCAATGGAAGCAGAGGGCTTTGCTTATTTAGCAGTAAGATCATTGCTTAGCTTGCCATTAACTTTGCCAAGCACCACGGGCGCGCCTGAGCCTTTGGGCGGGGGTAGGGTTTTTAAATTTGCTACATAGCTTTTGTTATGTTAAGAATGTTTTGTATGAAAAATTAAGGGGGATTGAAGTGAGTAATAATGATAAAATAGAGCCTATAAATGACGTTATTAATAGGCTGCCCGAAGCATTGGAAAACGGGCATGGTGAGACGCTTGATTGGTTTGTTACTTATATGAGAAGCCTTGATTTAGCTGGTGAATATGGGCGCTTTGATGAGGTCGCCGCCTTATGTGAGGGGGCAGGATATAGCGCGGATTATAAGTTTTCAGGTGATGAGGATGACGGTGCTATGCCTGATGTTGTAGCCCGCTCTATTGTTGCTCATGCTATTTCTTGCATGAAAGAAGGGGCGTCGCCATTATCGATTATAGCAGAGCAAGTTGATGTATATTATCAAGAGGTTGCATATCAGCAAAAGCTTAGTGGCGAAGATAGTCCCGCGCCAGAGCCAGAGTAGTAAATAAAGCCTTGATTTTCCGTTGTTTTGATGGTTTTTTATGGGCTTATGACACGTATTTTATCATTTAATTCTGTTTCTGTATCTAAAGCCGCAGCCATTTTAAAGAGTGGCGGGATTGTTGGTATGCCTACCGAAACGGTTTATGGACTTGCTGCAAATGCGTTTGATAGCAAGGCAGTAGCGCGCATCTTTGAAGCAAAAGGTCGTCCCCAATTTAATCCATTAATAGTGCATGTGAATGACATAAAAGCCGTATCTGAAATAGCAGAATTAAACGAGCATGCTCTTATTCTGGCGCATAAATTTTGGGCGGGGGCGTTGACGCTTATATTGCCGCGCAAGCATGATAGTGGTTTATCTGATCTTGTAAGTGCGGGATTGCCAAGTGTTGCGGTGCGTATTCCATCGCATAGAGCTGCGCGCGCGCTTATTGATGCTTGCGGATTTCCTCTGGCTGCGCCAAGTGCGAATAAGTCTGGATCTTTAAGCCCTACAACTCCCGCTCATGTTGCGCAAAGCCTTGGAAATGCGGTTGATTTGATTTTAGCAGATGGAGCTTGCTTGGTTGGGCTAGAGTCCACGGTGGTGGATTGCACTGGTGGTAAGCCGCTTATACTGCGCTCTGGCGGAATAACGGCTAAAAATCTGTCCGATAGTTTGGGGTTTGAAATAGAATATGACTTAGGGTATCATGGCGGGGCTGTAAAATCTCCGGGGCAGCTATTAAAACATTACGCGCCGTCTATCCCTGTTCGGCTTAATGCCATTGATTTGGAACAGGGTGAGGCGTTGCTATCCTTTGGCTCGGCGAAATTTATGGGGGTAAAAGGCGGGGGCGCTGCTGCTGATTTGCCTGATGATATGGTGCGTCATTTAAGCGTTGAGGGTGATTTATACGAGGCGGCGGCAAATTTATTTGCAATGATGCGTGAGCTTGATAGCCCTGCTCACAAAGCGATAGCGGTGATGAATATCCCCGAAAGCGGCATTGGCGTAGCCATTAATGACCGATTACGCCGCGCGGCTTTTTTTTAAAGGTAAAAACCATTGGTTTTATATTGTAATTAATGCATACTGGCGCGTGTATTATAGTGTGGTGGGGTATGGTTAATAAAAAAACAGCATTCATAACGGGAATTGCAGGGCAGGACGGCGCGTATCTTGCGGAGTTATTGCTGGATAAGGGTTATGAGGTTCATGGCTTGCTGCGCTGGGATAGTTATGTTGACCAAAGGGATGGCGCGGGGCGGTTATTTGATCTTGATATAGTTAGTGAAATTTCTCTGCATATGGGCGATTTAACCGATGCGCAAAGCCTTACTGGAATTATCAAAAAGATACGCCCGAGTGAGATATATAACCTTGCCGCGCTTTCGCAAGTGGGGGTTAGCTTTGATGTTCCTGCATCTACTCTTGATATAAATGTTAAAGGCACTTTGGCTGTGCTTGAGGCTGTGCGGCTTTTGGATATGGTGGAGACTACGCGGATTTACCAAGCTTCGTCGTCTGAGATGTTTGGCTGCGCTCCTGCCCCGCAAAATGAGAACACGCCTATGCAGCCATGCAGCCCTTATGGCGCGTCAAAGCTTGCAGCTTATTGGCTGGCGCGCACATATCGTGATGCTTATGGATTATATGCTGCTAATGGTATTTTATTTAATCATGAAAGCCCTTTGCGGGGAGAAGATTTTGTTACTCGCAAGATCACAAGGGCAGTTGCAAAAATATATGAAGGTAGCGGCGAGCCGTTAATTCTGGGTAATTTGGATTCAGTGCGTGATTGGGGGCATGCGCGAGATTATGTGCGCGGCATGTGGATGATGTTGCAGCAAGATGAGGCGCAAGATTTTGTACTGGCAACTGGTCAAAGTAAAACTGTGCGTGAGTTTGTGGAAAAAGCTTTTGCTCATATAGATATTGAGATTGAATGGCGGGGTTTTGGCGTGCGTCAAGTTGGCTGTGATGCAAAAAATGATAGGGTTTTGGTGCGCATTAATGAGAATCTATTCCGCCCTAAAGAAGTTAATTATTTGCTTGGTGATGCGTCAAAGGCGCGGGAAATATTGGGCTGGCATAGCTCTTATGATTTTAATGCTCTGGTTGCTGAAATGGTGGATGAAGATATTGATCTTTTGCAAGAAAATACCAGCTTGAAAGATGATGGAAAATGTCGCAAGGTTGGCTAAGCTCGCCATTTTTACTTGCTGGTAAGCGTGTCTGGGTGGCAGGTCATCGCGGTATGGTTGGCTCGGCTTTGGTGCGCAGGTTATCACATGAAAGCTGCCAAATTTTGACGGCAACCCGTGATGAGATTGATTTGCGCGATCAAGCCGCGGTTTCGGCGTGGGTTTGCTCTAATAAACCTGATGTTATTGTGATTGCAGCGGCTCTGGTAGGCGGGATAATGGCTAACTCGCAAAATCCAGCCATGTTTTTTTATGACAACATTATGATTTCCACTAATATTATTCATAGTGCTTATAAAGCGGGGGTAGAAAAATTGCTATTCCTTGGGTCATCATGTATTTACCCGCGTGATTGTGAGTATCCGATAAAGGAAAATGCCTTATTATCTGGGGGATTAGAGCCGACTAATGAGGCTTATGCTCTGGCAAAAATTGGCGGGCTTAAGATGGCGCAATATTACCGCGCTCAATATGATGGTTGTGATTTTATCTCTGCTATGCCGTGTAATCTTTATGGGGTAGGGGATAGCTATAATGAGAGCAGCTCTCACGTTATTCCTGCGCTAATTATGAAGGCTCATAATGCTAAGGTTAGAGGTGATGCTTCTTTAACTGTTTGGGGAAGCGGCTCGCCCTTGCGCGAGTTTCTTTATGTTGATGATTTGGCGGATGGTTTGGTGTTTTTGCTGCAACATTATAGTGGGGATAGCCATGTTAATATTGGCTCTGGCAAAGAAGTTAGCATAAAGGAATTGGCGGAATCTATTTGCAAAATTGTTGGATATGATGGCGATATTGTGTTTGATTGCTCTAAGCCTGATGGGGTTTGTAGAAAGCTTATGGATAATGGGTTTTTACATGGGGCAGGGTGGAATCGTAATATATCACTTAAAGATGGGTTAGCGAAAAGTTATGCTGATTATCTCAAATTTTGTGAATGATTCGTTGCGCCACAGCACGTCATCATAATTAAATTATACATTGGTGATGTATTTTATTGCAAATAATCTATAAATTGGTACATATTAGCGTTTTATTATAGTGTTATTGAAATTGCTATTGACTTTACCTCGTTTGTTTGGAAAAATGTCTTTAATCGTTATATTAATTATACAAGTTGTGTGCTGTACTGGGGAGGTATGATATATGCTTAATTTAGGTTATTCGGCTCAAACGCCGCGGTCACTTGGATATTCTCTTGCTAATTGGGAAGAGGATATCAGTGATGTTATTGTTGAACAATGTGATCTACAGGAAGACCCCTTTGGATATCGCGTAGTATATTACCGCGATTGTGATGAAGATGAATATAATGGGGATGCTGTTGTTGCATATGTTATTGGCGCGTCTCTTTTACCTAATAGGCTTAGGAAGCTAAGCAAGGCTGGGTTTGATGTCCCTATGACGCAAAAAGCCATGAAAATGATGACTTGCCAAGTTTAACGGTTTGGCAGAATATAAGCCATATCTACACTTGAAAGAATGTGAGTTTAGGTATAGCAATAGAGGCAAAAATTTGTTCCAGATACTCTGGAAATTATCTAGAAAACACAATATTTTCTAGCTTAGAGCCTTATTAAAAATTTGACTAGAGCAGAACGGCTGTAATTAACGGGTTCTAACTCTAGTTGTTTTTTAATTAAGTAGCGTCACTTTTATCAAGATTTTCATCTTCATCGGCAGATTCATCAGCGTCAATACCCTCACTTATATATTCAGGAATCTCTTCCTCATGAGAATGACTAGCAATCAAAGCGCGACCAGTATCGGCTTGAATGCCCGCCTCTTCAACCGAACGCGCAATGTTGATAATAACTTCAACCTTAACTTCAGGGTGAAGGGTGATCTCAACAGGGATAAGACCAATTGTCTTGATGTTATCGTTCAAACGCACCATATTTTTCTCGATAGCCTCTTTAGAAACTTCTGATATAACCGCAGCAATATCGCGAGAATTAACAGACCCGAAAAGTTGACCTGATTCTGAAGCTTGGCGAATCAGCGGGGCTTTTAAACCCTCAATTTTCTTCGCTAGTTTTTCTGCTTCTTTTTGCTTTTTAGAACTATCAGCTTCAATAGATTTCTTTTGAGCTTCGAAATATGCGATATTTGCCTTGCTTGCACGCAATGCTTTCTTCTGTGGCAGAAGGAAGTTACGAGCAAACCCTGGTTTAACATTAACAATTTCACCAATTTTGCCGAGCTTTTCAACGCGCTCTAGCAGGATAACTTGTGTAGATGACATCATCTTTCTCCTAAGTTTTTAAGCTTAACGGCGGCTTTGTGGGCGCTCGTTGCTTTCATGTTGCAAATAAGGCAATAGACCCATGAAACGTGCGCGTTTAATTGCTTTTGCAAGCTCACGCTGTTTCTTTTGAGATACTGCGGTAATACGGCTAGGGATAATTTTCCCACGCTCAGATATATAACGGCTTAATAGACGTGTATTTTTCCAATCAATTTCTGGCGCATTAGGACCAGTAAATGGACATGTCTTTTTACGACGGAAAAATGGACGTTTTACAGTTGGGGCATCAGAAGCACTCATTATGCAGCATCCTTTTCTTGATTATATGGTTTTTTATATGGCTTTTTGTCATCATCACGACCGCCCTTATCCATCATTACGGACGGACCTTCGGAAAGTGTCTCAATGCGGATTGTTTGGTGGCGCACAATATCTTCATGCAAGCGGATTTGACGCTCCATCTCATGCAAAGCATCAGGTGCAGTGTCCATTTCAAGCAATATATAATGACCTTTACGACCCTTATTCATACGGTATGCAAAGTTTTTAAGTCCCCAAAACTCAGTTTTGTGGATTGATCCTTTTGCGTCTGTGATAATTTTTGATAGATGCGCAATAATATCTTTTACTTGCGTATCCGTTAGGTCTTGCCGCGCAATAAGCACGGTTTCATAATAAGGCATTTTCGCTCCTCCAGAGTTATTGCTAAATGACAGAAAACCCGACCTTTTAGCATAGCTAACGAACCTTATCGCTAGCGAGGTTATATTTAAAGTTGCTGAACTATAGCGAAATATGCATTATACGCAAGTTATTTCTTTAAAAATCTCTAAATACGGCTCTTAAGCTATATTAGTATTTGATGATTTTGCAACATATGACGCAACGAACTTTGTCCAGCTACTGTCACAGCGTTTAGCGCGGTGCTTGTTAATACCTTTACGCAATAATAGTTCAAGTCTATCACGTGTTAAATCAGGATCACGCATAGCAGTGCGAAATTGCCCAATAGCCATTCCCGCAAAATTGGCATAGTCGGCATTCATCCCACTATATTCGGTAGAACCATGGTAAGCGGCGTCTAGCTCTTCTATAACGTGCCTGACATCTCTTTTTATTAAATCACTCATATAATTACCTCCCAATAATTACTTGAAATAATGTTTCAAAAATTCCATTAAGAAAGAAACAATTACACAAAATAAATATAAATGCAACTTAAAGTCTAATTTTTACGCGTGTGATATTATATATTGACAAAATCTCCGCATAAAATATGGTCATTCAGGCATATCTGCTAATTGTATAACTTTTTAGAAATGAGATAAAAATGACACGTGCTTTTGTTTTTCCTGGACAAGGATCGCAATTTATAGGAATGGGCAAAGACCTTTCCGAGAATTTCCTAGAAGCCCGCGAGATATTCCAAGAAGTCGATGATGCATTATCGCAAAATCTAAGCGCAATGATGTTTAGCGGTGATGAGGCTGAGCTTAACGTGACGCAAAACACGCAGCCCGCACTTATGGCTATGTCCATGGCGGTTGTTAATATATTAAAAAAGCAGGGCAATATAAATCTGCAAGATAGCTGCGCTTTTGTTGCTGGTCATTCACTTGGTGAATATTCCGCCCTAACGGCTGCGGAAGTAATTTCATTGCCCGATTCGGCGCGGCTTTTAAAACTTCGCGGGACGTCCATGCAAAAGGCTGTGCCCGTTGGTATTGGCTCTATGGCGGCGATAATTGGGCTAGATTTTGATGCGGTTGAGCAAATAGCAAAAGAAGCCGCTCAAAACCAGATATGCGTTGCTGCAAATGATAATTCTGATGGGCAAGTGGTGGTTAGCGGTCACAAAGAAGCGGTTGAGCGCGCGGTAGCGATAGCCAATGAACGCGGAGCGCGCAAATCCGTTATCCTAGCGGTAAGTGCGCCATTTCATTGTGAGCTTATGTCACCAGCAGCAGATGCAATGCAAGAAGCTTTAGCCACGACAAACTTTAACGCTCCTATTGTTCCGTTGGTTGCTAATGTTACCGCTAGCCAAGAAAACAACCCTGAAACCATCAAAGACCTGCTGGTTAAGCAAGTGACAAGGACTGTGCGCTGGCGCGAATCTGTGCTTTATATGCGTGATAATGGCGTGGATGAAATGATTGAGCTTGGCGCAGGTAAGGTTTTATGCGGTCTTTCGCGGCGCATTGATCGCTCTATATCTTGTCAAAACGCAGGAAATCCCGAGCAAGTCGAAGCCCTTATTGCAAAGCTTATATAATATCTGAGGTGGCTGCAAGTTACTCAATTTATATTTTTTACGGTTTAGAGATATTATTTTTTGCTTTTCTTAATATCTTTTATAGCAGTTATCATACCGTTTATATGCGGCAATATCGCATCTTCATACTGACTTTTCTTGTTCTCAGGAACGCCCGTGAGCAAACCTTGCATAAGCGCATATGTTGCGTCATCTATTTGTGAGTTTTTAACAGCCCGAGTGGTTGAAAGCCGCTCATAATATCTAACTTTTTCAATAGCATGATCTAGTACAGTTTTGATGGTTTTGTCCGCTTTGGATAGTAGCTTTTGAAATTCTTGGCGCGTTATAATAACTACTGTTGTTGATACGATAGCTTCATAGCTAATGGTTGCTGGCTCGTCTACAGCAAGGTGACGCTCCCCGATGATAGAGCCTGAACCAAGACGTTCTATCTCTATTTTACGACCCCCCTCCATTGTGAAGGATAAAACCTCACCAACCTGCACCATATATGCTCGGGAATTTTCTTCTCCCTCTTTTATAAACACCTTGCCTGCTTGTAAACATTTACGCTCTAAAACATCAGCACCCTTTTGCATATTCTGTCCTTTTTTATTCAAGATATCATAGTGATTCTAACAGAATTTATTGGAAAAATCAGTTAATATTATTTTTATTCAATATCGCGTTTTAGAGTTTTTTCAAATAAATAATTTCTTTCCTTGACAAAGCCTTAGTAAAACGTTTAGTCTTCCCACTCTTAATAGCTTCGATACCTGACTTAAACATCAGCCGAATACCTAATAAGAGCTGATTGTTAATTTATATAAGGAGTATCAGAAATGGCTACAGGAACCGTTAAATGGTTTAACCCAACTAAGGGATTTGGTTTTATTGTACCTGACGATGGCGGACAGGATGTATTCGTACATATCTCTGCTGTTGAACAGGCTGGAATGGGATCATTAGACGAAGGTCAAAAAGTTGAGTATGAGCTTACAGAAAACCGTGGCAAGCAAGCTGCTGGTAATTTGAAAGCCGCTTAATAGGCTTTACAAGCTTTAAATAGAATTCTTAGACGCTCCGATATTTTCGGGGCGTTTTTTTCTGGCATATACAATAAAAACCCTTGCCGTTAAAGGGTAAGGCTTGTATTAATTCATGGTAATAATATTTGACCCCCGTAAAAGGTAACATGAATCATGGATATATCTAAAATTTCTGTCGGCAGCGATGCTCCAAATAATGTTAATGTTATAATTGAAAATACAGCAGGAGGCGCGCCTGTTAAGTATGAAATAGACAAAGAGTCAGGCGCTTTATTTGTTGATCGATTTGTGCATACGCCGATGTTCTATCCTGCAAATTACGGATTTATTCCTCAAACCCTTGGCGGTGACGGCGATCCTGTTGATGTGCTTGTCTATGCGCAGCACGCGATTATACCAGGCGCGGTAATTCAAGCGCGCCCTGTTGGGGTTTTGGTAATGGAGGATGATGGCGGGCAAGATGAGAAAATTTTGGCGGTTCCCGTTGATAAAACTCACCCTATGTTTGCTGATATTAAGGAATATAGTGACCTGCCGCAAATATTGCTGGATGAGATTGAGCATTTCTTCACCCATTATAAAGATCTTGAAAAAGGTAAATGGGTTAAAATGCAGGGCTGGGAAGGCTCCCAAAAGGCTAAATCCCTTATCATTGAGGGAATGGAAAATGATAAGCAGTCTAAGGCGAATTAGACTTTAAGTTATTGAATAGGTCTTAGAGGTGTTTTATTTTTCTGCTCTTCAATTGCCTTGTTATAGAAAATATTTTTTATTGGCTGGGTTACATTCATAAATATTTGCTTATAATTCCCATCATTATTAATTATTTCATGAACATTGTAATATTTTTTACGGACTTCAAAAATCTCACTGCTTTCAATTTTTTTAGCAATATGCTCAAGTACATATGTTTCCTCACCATAGCTTAAGATATTATAAGCGGTCTCAGAGCGTGTCCCCATTCCATCTCTATTGAAAGTTTTAATTAATGTATCACGGATTTTTTTATAAAAGAATTCATCGCCAAAGCGACCATCAAGGCGAGCCATAGTTAAAGCAAAAGACGCAACGTCAAAATTCATTAAATGTTTTCTAATTAAGCCGTTATAGGATGCCAAAGCATCATTAATGATCTCATTATCAGAAGTGGAATCAAGCACCATTGCATGAGCTGCTATTTTATCTAAAATTTCCTTGGAAAATGGCTGATATTGCTGCGTTAATGGGTAATATGAGCGCAATAAAGGCACTTTATCTTTAATAATATCTGGGTTTTTGTATATTTCCTTCAAAAGCTCATCATACTGCTTTGTATATCTAGGAATTCTGCTTTTCCAAACATTGAGCTCTCTTGGAGACATGCTTTGTTTAATATCAGATAGTTCAGCATAAGCAGGCATGGAAAATGCTATAAACAAAACACTAAGCAGGACCGCAAAATTCATAATAGTAAACCTTTTCATATAAGGTCTTAATCATAACATTATTACGGTCATAAAAAAAGCCCCACTATATTAAGCGGAGCTTTAAATAATTACTTAAATACGGTAAGCCATAGCAAAGTATAGTAACTTTTATTAAGAATAAGACGCACTATAAATTTATGTACGGCTAGGAAAATCAAGCGCAGCGTATGTTTATACGTAAGGCTTGATTTGACGAAGACCGTACTTTAACTTACGAAGCTAATCACTCAATAATTTTACCAACGACGCCCGCGCCAACAGTTCTGCCGCCTTCACGGATAGCAAAACGAAGACCCTCAGTCATTGCAATTGGTGCAATCAGTGTCACTTCCATGCCATTGATATTATCACCAGGCATAACCATTTCCGTACCTTCTGGCAATTTCACTTCACCAGTCACATCAGTTGTGCGGAAGTAAAACTGCGGACGGTAATTCGCAAAAAACGGAGTATGGCGACCGCCCTCTTCTTTAGACAAAATATAAGCTTCTGCTGTGAATTTTGTATGCGGAGTAATGCTTTTCGGCTTACATAAAACTTGACCACGCTCAATATCTTCACGCTTAGTTCCACGAAGTAAAACACCAACATTATCGCCAGCTTCACCGCGATCAAGCAGTTTGCGGAACATTTCAACACCAGTCACAACTGTTTTTTGAGTGTCTTTAATGCCAACAATTTCAATTTCATCGCCAACGTTACAAACGCCTTGCTCAATACGACCAGTAGCAACAGTTCCACGACCAGAAATAGAGAACACATCCTCAACAGGCATCAAGAAATCTTTGTCAATCTCACGCTCAGGTTGAGGAATATATTTGTCAACTGCTGCCATTAATTCGCGGATTTTATTCTCGCCAATCTCAGGGTCACGACCTTCTAAAGCCGCTAAAGCAGAGCCAGAAATAATAGGAATATCATCACCAGGGAAATCATATGAAGTTAATAGCTCGCGGATTTCCATCTCGACAAGCTCCAAAAGCTCCTCATCATCAACTTGGTCAACTTTATTCATGAACACAACAAGCGCAGGAACGCCAACTTGGCGAGCAAGCAAAATATGCTCTCTGGTTTGTGGCATAGGGCCGTCAGCAGCGTTTACCACCAAAATTCCGCCATCCATTTGAGCCGCGCCAGTAATCATGTTCTTAACATAGTCGGCGTGACCCGGGCAATCAACATGAGCATAGTGACGAGCGTCCGTTTCATACTCAACATGAGCCGTTGAAATCGTGATACCGCGAGCCTTCTCCTCAGGAGCGCCGTCAATCTCATCATAATCCTTGAAATCACCAAAATATTTAGTGATAGCAGCCGTCAGCGTCGTCTTACCATGGTCAACATGACCAATAGTACCAATATTACAATGCGGCTTATTCCGCTCAAACTTCTCTTTTGACATCTTATGTCTCCTTCTTTTTTAAAATTAACCTAAATTATTCACATAATCATTTTGCTTATTACTCAACTCACCATCGTAGCTTGCGGTAACAATATCACCATCTTGAGAAACACTAAGCAACTGCGCACCAGCCATACTTTCAAATGCGTTTATAACGCACGATTTTTTTCATCTTTTCAGGATCATAATCCTTACCTCTATAATCAACCAATTTACTTGGATCTTTAAAACTAAACTCTCCCATACCCATAATCCCCCTTTAATAAACTTTACCATACATTTGGAGCGGGCGACCGGGATCGAACCGGCATATACAGCTTGGAAGGCTGTCGTTCTACCATTGAACTACGCCCGCAGTACCAATGCAAGGGTTATGAATTATCGACTTTTGCAATAAAAATCAATAGCTGATAACATCTTTCTACATATTTTTTTATTTTTTAATTGCACTTAATGATTCTTGCGCTATAGATATGCCATCATCATTTGGTTTATTGGTGAAATATAGGGGTATAGCTCAGTTGGTAGAGCATCGGATTCCAAATCCGACGGTCGCGGGTTCAAGTCCTGCTGCCCCTGCCATTCAGTCCAGCATTCCATACATTATGAGAGAATGAGCCTGTGAGCCGCGGCGTTCCGCGCCGCTTTGCGGTGGCTTCAACCTCATGCGCTGGAGCTAATATGGTCTTGAATATATCAGTGAATTGCTTGCAAACTGGGCAGAAAAACATGATATACAGCTAGGATTTATCCAGCCTGGCAATCCGCAACAAAATGGCTCATGTGGTTTTTAAAATGCTTAGAGCGAGCCATTGAAGGCGCGGAAGAAACATTGGCCACCGTCCTTCATAAATCCAAATTATGGGGTCATTTAAATCAGAAATCAGTAAATGAGCGACAACGCTTGATCGTGAATAGAATGTTTGAATATTTTAAAGGCCATATGAACACATCTAAATACGCAAAAATAGCAAATTGCTCTACGGATACGATTAAGGTATAACTGCGCAGCTTTTCAATTTGCGCAGGAAGTGAATGCCCAAACTCCTCTTGGTCTTTGGTTGATACACGGGCGAATAAAATCGCTGTACGGGCTTTATTTTGTTCAGACTGTTTGCGCATTGCTATTACCACTCGTTATATTTTCATGTCTTGCTGACCATGGAATAGAAAAATCGCTTACACACCCTTGAACGCTAGGCGGTCTGGTATATTTTTTATCCATCGTTCGTAAAACCACCTCCAATACATTTTCAGCTAACACTTTGTTATTTTCTTGAAATGCTAACTGTTCAACTCTTGGAGTATAGTTTTTTTTATTCTGAATATGAATTCGATTCCTAACTTCTCTTAGCTTGTTTAAATCATCATAAATTTGACTATATGCACTATCGAAAAAGTCATGTTTTTTAGCGCAAGCGATATATTTTTCAAGTTGGTCATAGTTCTTAGACCTTACCATACCTAAAACATCTGCAGGAATATTTGAAACACCTTCTCTAGTAAACCACCTTATACGGCTGTCAAAATCACAAAGAACTGCTTCAACAACACTCATTATTGTTAATATTATAGGCTTTATTAGGTAATTTTTATTACATTCTTCATGCTCACAACAATCATACAAAGTAGATAAGATTTGTAGATTATAATTTATATTATCGCCTGTTTTAAAATCACCAATAAAATTTGCAGGTACACTAAACATTTACATTTTCCTCTTAATACAGCTTTCAAGTTGTGTTAACTCAAACTTTAACAGTTTTTGTTCAATTTGTTGAGTAGCAATCCAGCGTGCGTTTCCGTGGGATTGATGTTTCTTAGCTTGCTCAATTAATCTACGAACACTGCGCTGCTGGCTTTGAGGAAATATTGCCCTTAACCCAGCCTCCCCAATCTGTTGCAAAGCAAGGCTTGTTCTCCTGCGGTCCCGACGCTTTCCGCGGCTTTCACGCGAAAGGGTCTCGGTCTCCTTATTGCTTTGCTATGGTGCTCAAGACCACATTGCCCAGCTTTAATTGATCGAGCTGCCTTTTATCAGAATGGTCAAACGTGATATAGCAGGATTAATTGAACTTGATCTGATTGAGTTTTCGGGCTCTTATAAAAATGGGCGGTATATCCCAACGTAAAAAGAATCCCTGATAACAGTGATTATAATGCTAAGAATGGTTAGTGCCAGACTGCAAGCACTGCCATTCACATCAAGTATCAATAAAACCTAGTTTTTTAAGTTTTTTGAGGGTAGGTGGATTTTTATTCGTATAAGGCGTAGGGTTACGAATGGAGCAAAAGATATGTTATTGAAAGCTATTGATAAATTATTAGACCAATCATTTAGAAGCGAGCTTAATTATAAGAGGCTTAATCGACTGGAATCTGATGTTTGGGCGCAGATTAGGCAAAGTAGGGCGGCGGTATCATCTATGCCATTTATGTTGCCTATTTGGTCAAATACGCAGCTCCGTTACGCTTCCCTTACATTGGCGCTTATTGGCGGGTTGATTGTTTCTCAATATTCTATTAAGCCACAATCAACTCGTGCAGACACTTTTGGGCTTGATGCTTTTTCACCAAATGCGCCTTTTCTTATGACCTCAACTTTTAACCAAATAAGCCTTACTCCCTCATGAAAAACATCACTCAAATAATATTCTTTTTAATTATCATAGCCCTAGCTGGATTTGCGGGTGTATGGATAGGGCAAAGTACGTTGATTAATAGCAACCAAGAAGCGGTTGATATGCATTTTATTTTTCATGATGAATTGAATGTGACAACGCAGCAAGAACAACAATTAAGCGATATTGAAAAAGAATATAAACGTTTGAAAGCACTTTATCAGGGGCAAATGAAAACCGCTAATCTGGAGCTAGCGCAGGCTATTAATGATGACGGGTACGAATCCCCTGAAATCGAAGCTGTTATTCATAAAATCCACCAAGCTATGGGGGCTTTACAAAAACTCAGCTTAAAGCATCTTGCTGATATGCAAAAAATTCTAAGTGATGAGCAAAATAAAAAATTGCAGGAGATGGTTGTTGAGCAGCTTGAGCGCAACGCTGGGAAATAATCTTTCTGACGAAGAGGTTATGATAGCCCTACAAGCAGGGCAGGATAGCGCACTTGATGAGCTTATGCGCCGTTACAAACAGCCATTATTTCATTTCGTAACCAGATATACCCGCGATGAGGAAACATCTTATGATATAGTGCAAGAGGTCTTTTTCCGTGTTTATAACAAGGCTGAAACTTTTAATCCTGCATATAAATTTAAAACATGGCTTTATCAAATTGCTCTTAATTTATGCCGCGACCATGCGCGCAAGAAAAAGATTTTATCTTTTGTGTCGCTGGATTCATGGGGTAATAGCGAAGATGAGCTTTCGCTCCATGATGTTATTGCAAGTGATGAAAATATCGAGAGCCTTGCAGAGCGCCGCCAAATGCTTGAGCTGTTAGAAAGCCAAATCGACAAACTGCCGCATAATCTTAAAACGGCGCTTATTTTATTTGCTCTTGAGGGTAAGTCGCAAGAAGAATGCGCCCGCATACTGGGAATTACACCGAAAACTGTGGAAACTCGCGTCTATCGCGCTAGAAAAACTTTATTGCAGAAGATGTCTAAAAGAATTTGAGGGATTGGTATACACTCTTCGTAGTAATGTTAGCGATTCAATTTCGGAGAATATAATGCGCCCCAAAACTGCTATTTTAAGTACGGCTATGATTTTATTTACATCTAGCGCTGCTCTAGCCACGTCATTTGATGAATATGTGCAGCGCTTAGGAGAGCATCCTCAAGTTATGAGTATTCTATCCCAAAGTGAAGCAAGTAAGGCGAGCGCACAAGGTGCATTGGGGCTTCCTGATCCCATAATTATGCTTGGCGTTGAGAATATGCCCGTATCGGACATGGCGTTTGATAGGTTTTTGCCCACATCTAAAGTAATTGGGTTTAACCAAAAAATCCCTAATCCTTATATGCTGCGCGCTAAATATGATAAGCTTGAGCAGCTTTCTGAAAAGCAAAAATTAATGGCGGATTATACTAGAGCAAGGCTGCGCTTTATGCTGGTAACAAAGCTTGCTGAGCGAAAGGCGGTTAAGGAGCAAGTTGCGTTAATCAAGGAGCAGCTCGGCTTTTATCAAGAGCTTGAAGATACTTTTACGGGGCAAATTGAATCAGGGCGTAGCGTATATCAAAGATTCTCTGAAGTTGACGTTGAACGCGCCGAGGCAGAGCGCAGGCTTAATGATTTGGGCGCGCGTTTAACTTCTATTGAGGCGGAGTTTGTGCGCCTTGTTGATGAGGTTCCAGAAATAGAACTCCCTGAAATCATTAATAAAGATTGGGCAAATAATTCTGATACGCTATACCCCGTTTTGATTGCCGAACAAGATGTTAATATCGCCAAAAAGGGGGTGGGAGTAGCCAAGGCTGCTTATCTTCCTAATTTCGGAGTAAATGCGGTTTATAAACAGCGCGAAGATGGACGTAGTAATAGCTTTGCGGGTGATGATTGGTTTTCTGTTCAAGCGCAGGTAACAGTTCCGCTTTGGGCGGCTAAAAACCAAAAGCCAAAGCAAAAGGCGGCTAAGGATGAAGAGCGTAGCGCGGAGTTCGCTTATGATGATATAAGTCGCAATTGGGCGCAAAAAATGACAGCATTAAAAGCTGCGCGTGATGCCGCGGCTAAAAATATCAAAGTTTTACAAGATAAAGATCATGCGATGAGCCATAAAATCAAAGCAGCGCAGCGTAATTATGAGGCTGGAACGACGGAGCTTGATGGCATTTTATTGGCAAGGATTGATCGCCTTAATATAAAGGCGCAGCTTGCCCGCGTTAAAGCTATCCATGCATCCATAGCCGCTGAATTTAATTCAAATATTTATAGATAATTTTAAGGACGTAAAATAATGAAAAAATTAATGCCAGCAATATTTTTACTGTTAATTTTTATTGCTAGCCCTGTTTTGGCGCAGGGGCAGCAATATACTTGCCCGATGCATCCTCATTATGTTGCTGATCGCCCTGGTGCTTGTCCTATTTGTGGGATGGATTTAGTTCCTATGGATGGCGATGAAGTTGAAACAGAGGAAGAGGAAGTTACCCCATCAACAAAAACAAATGGTGAGAAGAAGATATTATATTGGGTCGCGCCGATGAATCCGAATTACAAAATGGATAAACCGGGTAAATCCCCTATGGGCATGGATTTAGTGCCGGTTTATGCGGAAGAAGAAGAGGTTGTAACCACCAAGAAAAAGGGCAGTAATAAGCGCTCTAGCGTTACAATAAATCCTGAGACTATTCAAAATATGGGCGTGCGCACTGAAAAAGCGCAAATGGCTAGCTTTGGTACATTGGTTAGAAGTTATGGAGATGTTACAGAAAATGTACGGCTGCAAAGTGATATATCTGGGCGAGTATCAGGCTGGATTAAGGGTCTCAAAATCAAGGCAGAAGGTGACACGGTTAAAAAGGGTGATTTACTATTTAAGCTAGATAGCCCCGAGCTTATTTCAGCTCAACAAGATTATATAAGTGCGCTTAAAACTGGTGTAAAGGGGCGCATTGCGGCGGCTAAGCGTCGGCTTGGCTCTTTAGGGGTTCAGAATATGGCAATAAAAGACATGAAGCGCGCAGCTAAACCATATATTCCCTTTTATGCCACGCAAGACGGTATTGTTAGTGAGATTAATATCCGTGAGGGCAGCTATATCAAAGCAGGAATGAAGCTAATCCAGATACAAGATTACTCATCAGTTTGGATTGACGTTAGCATTGCAGAGCAGGACATCCCTTACGTTAACGCCGAAACGAAGGTGAGCGTATCTTTTCCTAACCTAGGGATACAGGCGCAGGAAGCCAAGATTGATTATATATACCCAACAATTGATCGTGCAACTCGCACAGGTCGTGTGCGGCTTGTATTGGATAATATGAATGATAGCATTAAACCAGGCGCTTACGCCGATATTGAATTTGAAACTGGGGTAAAGCGCCGCCTGTCCATTCCTAGTGATGCAATATTAAAGAGTAAAGATGGTGATTTTGTTGTAGTGGCAATAAGAGAAGGTCGATTCCAGCCGCGTAAAATCTTATCGGGATTGCGGTATAAAGGGCGCACTGAAATTCTAAAAGGCTTAAAAGATAATGATAATATCGTGGTAAGCGGTCAATTTTTGATAGATTCAGAAAGCGCATTGCGCGAGTCTTTCCGCAAGATGAAGCGCATGCAAGCCGCGCTAGCTGGTCTTGATGTGGAAGATGACCAGCTAGCGATGATTGATCATTTGGTTGACGCCGCGCTTTATATATATGTGGAAGTTAAGGCGGGTCGCTCTCCTAATCCTAAAATGATAATGCCAGCTCTAACGCTTGGTGATCACTTAATTCCTGTGTTTCGCGGCACGCAGCTGCAATTTGTTTTGGAAGATGCGGAACGGGCGTTAATCAAAGCAAAAGACAGCCTAACAGATAATCAGTGGCTTGATAGTCTTAATGAACTGGTAACAGCATTAAATCCTTGGATATTAGAGGGCAAGCCTGAATATTATAACTCCAAAAATGTAAATATTTACATGGATCATGAGTCTAATAAATACTGGCTTCAAGCGGAGGGGGATGCGCAAAACCCTTATGGCACGGGTATGGCAATGAAGGTGAGTAACGAAGATGCAAGATAATCAAGATGGCGGGCATGAGCAGCACTTATCCCATGACCCTACAAAATCATTTGTTGCTAAGGTTATAGAATGGTCGGTTAATAACCAACTTTTAATCTCTATGATGATGATAGCATTGCTGGTCGCTGGTATATTAGCAATCCAGAAAATGCCGCTTGACGCTATCCCTGATATGTCAGATACGCAAGTTATAATTAAAACCGAATTTGCAGGGCAATCCCCGCAAATTATTGAGGATTTGGTTACTTATCCGCTTTCTACTACTATGCTTGGCTTGCCAAAGACTAAGAATGTGCGCGGGTTTTCTATGTTTGGCACATCATTTGTCTATATTATATTTGAAGATGGGGTCGATCAATATTGGGCGCGTAGCCGCGTGATTGAGGCTCTATCCAAAATTCAGGGCGATTTGCCCGCAAATGTCGTGCCGCAAATAGGGCCCGATGCTACGGGCGTTGGCTGGGTATATCAATATGCACTGATTGATAAAACGGGAAAGCATGATTTAGCGCAGCTTAGGTCTTTGCAAGACTGGTTCTTGAAGTTTGAGCTAGCCACCGTATCTGGCGTATCAGAAGTGGCATCCGTCGGAGGGTTTGTTAAGGAGTATCAAGTTTTAATCGATCCTAACCGCCTTCGCGCCTTTAATGTCCCTTTAAAGCGTTTGATGTCCGCCGTTCAAAGCGCCTCTATGGATGCGGGTGGGCGCGTGATTGAGAAATCCGAGATGGAGCTTATGATACGCTCTAAAGGCTATGTCACTAATATAGATCAGCTTAAAAAGATTGTGCTTTATGCGCGTGATGGCACGCCCGTTAGGCTGTCTGATGTTGCGCGAGTTATCGAAGGCCCTGAACTTAGGCGCGGGGTTACCGAGCTTAATGGTGAGGGCGAGGTAGTATCAGGCGTTGTTATTATGCGCTCTGGCGAGAACGCTTTGCATGTCATTAAGGGCGTTAAAGAAAAGCTGGAAGAGCTTCAGCATGGCTTGCCCGAGGGCGTTGAAATTGTAACCGTTTATGACCGAGCGCCATTAATCGAGGGCGCGGTTAAATATTTAACAAAAAAGCTAATAGAAGAAGGATTTGTTGTTTTATTTGTCTGTTTTATATTCTTGCTGCATGTGCGCTCTGCCTTTGTTGCGATTGTGACGCTGCCGCTTGGCGTGTTGGCTGCATTTATTGTGATGTCCGCGCAAGGGATTACGGCTAATATTATGTCACTTAGCGGAATAGCTATTGCTATTGGAGCTATGGTTGATGCGTCTGTTGTGATGGTTGAAAATGCGCATCGTAAGCTATCTGATATGCCGAAAAATGCGACGCGGGCAGAAAAGAATGCCGCTATCTTGCTCTCTACTAAAGAAGTAGGGCCGGGGTTATTTTTCTCGCTGCTCATTATTACTGTGTCATTTATGCCCGTATTCGCACTTACGGGACAGTCTTATAAGTTATTTGCGCCGCTTGCCTTTACCAAGACTTATGCAATGGGATTTGCTGCGATTTTGTCGATTACGGTTGTGCCTGTTTTAATGCTTTGGCTGGTGCGTGGCAAGATCAAAAAGGAATGTGAAAACCCAATTAATCGCTGGTTTATCAAGATGTATAAGCCAATTTTAAATATGGCGATGAATAAAAAATGGATAACAATTGCACTTGCTGTTGTTTTGCTTGCTTCTATGATATTTCCAATTGCAAAGACTGGGTCAGAATTTATGCCTGCCCTTTATGAGGGTGAGCTGCTTTATATGCCGACAACTTTGCCCGGTGTTTCTATTACCAAGGCAAAGGAAATATTACAGCAAACTAACCGCATGATTAAACTTGTCCCCGAAGTGCATCACGTATTTGGTAAGGTGGGGCGCGCCGATACGGCGACTGATCCCGCGCCAATTTCAATGATAGAAACTTGGATAAAGCTTAAACCTAAATCGCAGTGGCGTGAGGGTATGGACGTTGATAAGCTCATTACCGACCTTAATAGCCGCGTGAAAATACCAGGGCTTGTGAACTCATGGGGCTATCCCATCAAAACCCGCATGGACATGATTTCTACGGGAGTGCGCACCCCTATAGGCATTAAAATTGCTGGTGATGATTTGGATGTTATCGGGCGCATTGCGCTTGATATTGAGGCTAGCATTAAAGATGTTGCTGGCACGCGCTCTGCCTTTGCAGATCGCGTTACTGGCGGAAAATATCTGGAAATTGAGCCTAACAGGGATGAGCTAGCGCGGCGCAATATTGACCTTGGCGTATTCCAAACTATCATTGGAACTGCGCTTGGCGGCATGAAAATGGCTGAATCTATTCAAGGGCGGGAGCGTTACAATATTATGCTGCGCTATGATCGCCCATTCCGTGAAGACCCGCAGGATTTATCAAATATATTAATTCCAACGCCGCAAGGAAGTCATATCCCACTTGGCGAGCTTGCAAGCATTGAATTTGTCGAAGGCCCACCCATGATTAAGAGTGAGAATGCGCGGCTAACTGGCTGGGTGTTTGTAGATATTGAAGGCATAGATATTGGTACTTACGTTAAAAATGCACAAAAGATTGTGGCGGAAAAAGTTGAGCTTCCCGCTGGTTATGCTTTGATTTGGTCAGGGCAGTTTGAACAAATGCTAGAAGCAAAATCGCGTATGAATATCGCTGTTCCTGCCGCTATATTTATAATATTCACATTACTTATGGTGCATTTTGGACGGCTTGATAGAACGCTGCTTATCATGCTATCCCTGCCTTTTGGCTTAATTGGAGGTATGTGGGCTTTGTATTTTGCAGGCTATAACTTCTCTGTCGCTGTTAGTGTTGGCTTTATCGCACTGACTGGAATAGCGGTGGAGACCGCCGTTGTTATGCTGCTTTATATTGATCATCAAATTCGAACCCACCCACCAAAAACTCGCCAAGAATTGTTTGACGCAATTATGCATGGTGCTGTGCTTCGCGTTAGACCAAAGCTTATGACGGTTAGTGTTATTATAGCAGGGCTTGCGCCAATATTCCTAAGCTCAGGGCTTGGTTCGGACGTTATGCGCCGTATTGCTCTTCCTATGGTTGGCGGCATGGTTAGTACGACTATCCTAACTTTAATCGTTATTCCAGTGATTTATTACATCTGGGAAGGTCGCAGATTTAAAGATTGAGCTTTTTTGATATTGTATAATATAGGGGCTTGAGTTAGACTTAACTCCCTGCGTATCGTGCCCTTGCTTTAAAATATAGGATATATTTCAATGAAATTAAGCAATGTTAAAATCAGCG
This sequence comes from Micavibrio sp., assembly GCA_026989265.1. Lineage (GTDB taxonomy): Bacteria > Pseudomonadota > Alphaproteobacteria > Micavibrionales > Micavibrionaceae > UBA1672. Next base: position 36,622 of record JALSJP010000015.1, on the reverse strand, counting down.
TAAAAACTTATATCGCTTTAATACTGCCTGTTATAGGTATGTTGTTATTCTCTGGCTATACTATTATTGGTCAGTATAATTCATTTAAATCTATTGATAAATTGTCAAAGCTTATTTATATCGCACCTGATATTAGCGCTCTTATCCATGAAATGCAAAAAGAGCGTGGGCTTTCTGCTGGCTATATAGGTAGTGGCGGTAATAAAAAGTTTGCTGCTAATCTTAATGCGCAACGTAAACTTACGGATAAGGCTAAATTACATCTTGAAAATGTATTGGATGGTTTTGATGATGCGGCTCATGGTGAGATGCTCTCTGGTAAAATTGAAAAAGCAATATCTGCACTTTCAAAATTATCTTCTGTAAGAAATGATGTTACAAAACTTAATAAAACATCATCAGGAATGGCTGGCTATTATACATCTGCGATTTCTAAGCAGCTTGATATTATTGTTTATGCCTCTGCTTTAAGTGATCAGTCGGTTATAACAAAGGCATTATTATCCTATGAAAATTATTTGCAAGCGAAAGAGCGCACTGGAATTGAGCGTGCTCTGGGGGCTAATGGTTTTGGTAAGGGAGTTTTTGCGCCAGCTATTTACCGAAAGTTTGTTTCATTGATTGCTGCTCAGAATATATTCATATCGCGTTTTGAAAATTTTGCCAGTGATGAGCTTGTCCAGTTTAATAAAGATACTGTTAAGGGTAAGGCTGTTAATGAGGTTAATCGCATGCGTAGAATCGCTCTTGCTGCTGGAACTGGTGGAGCTTTTTCTTCAAATGTAAATGTTAGCTATTGGATTGAGTCAATTACTAAAAAAATTAATAAGATGAAAATAGTAGAGGATAGAATCGCTTTTGATCTAAAGGCGTTACTTGATAGTTCTAGGTCTTCAGCTAAAACTACTTTGATGGTGTTTTCTCTTATTGCTTTAATTAATTTATTATTTGTTATTATGGTGGGAAACATTGTTATTAAGTCAATAACCAAACCGATTGCCAGCGTTGTTAAGGGGCTTAATGAGCTTATATCAGATAATCTTGATTATAAAATTGTTGGTGTAAATAGAAAAGATGAAATTGGTGATATATCTAGGGCTATGGTGAAGTTTCGTGATAGCCTTGCCTCGGCAAAAATTATGCAAGAAGCCCAAAGTGCAGAGCAAAAGAAGAAGAATGAGAAGGCTAAGCATATTGAAGGACAGGTAGATTCCTTCGATACTAGCATTGCGTCATTTATGGGCGATATTTCTGGATCTATGGAGGTGTTAGCAGAAACCTCTATGCTCCTTAATATGGTGTCGAATGATGGTGAATCTCAGGCTCAGTCCTTGGTTTCTGCATCTGATACAGCGTCAGAAAATGTTAATACTGTGGCATCTGCGTCGGAAGAGCTTTCGGCAACTATCCGCGAGATTGCATCTCAAATAACAACATCATCTAATATAGCTAGTGAAGCAGTTGGTAAAGCTAGTGAAGCTAGTGAAGCCATTGCTGGTCTGCAAGGCAGTTCTGATAAAATTGGTGAGGTTGTTGAGCTTATTAAAGATATTGCGGAGCAAACAAATCTACTTGCATTAAATGCCACGATTGAGGCTGCGCGCGCTGGTGATGCTGGTAAAGGTTTTGCTGTTGTTGCGGCGGAGGTTAAGGCTTTGGCTGCACAGACTGGGCGAGCTACTGAGGAGATAGAAGCTCATGTGAATGCAACGCAAAAATCAACTCGAAATACAGTTGGCGCTATAGCGCAAGTTTCTGACACTATTGCTAAAATGGATGAAATTTCCACATCTATTGCCGCCGCGATGGAAGAGCAATCTATTGCTATGGAAGAAATTGTTCGTAGCACGCAAGGAGCGGCAGATAGCACGAACGAAGTTGCGGTCGTTGCTAGTAGCGTAACTGAAGCAACTATAGAAATTAAAGACGCAGCTAAAAGCCTGAAGGGGGCAACTGCAGAAATTGGTAGCAAAACAAAAGTTTTGAATGAAGAGGTTAAGGTGTTTTTGGCGAGTATTAAGATTCCCTAATTCTTCTATTGATGTTTAATTTTTGCGGGAGCATATTAAAGACTAACCAATATTATTTGGTTGTGCAATTTACGCAGTTGAGTTTAAAATGATTATAATTGGCGCGCAATGTATTCATGATATAACAATGTCTGGTGGCTTAATAATCAGTTTGTTTCTTGCGGGGCTTTTCGGCGGCGCTACTCATTGTGCTGTCATGTGTTCCCCGTTTGTTTTGGCGCAAATTGGTGATAATAGAGAAGTGCATAAGCTTAGATCTAACCTATTATTGCCATATCATTTGGGGCGAATGACTACATATGTGGCGTTGGCTGTCCTTCTTAGCTCTATTATAAATCTTGCATTTATATATTCGGATTTAAAATCATTAATCGCTGCTCCTATGTTGGTTGCTGCTGGCGTTATATTTATAGTTAGTGCCTTCCCTAGATTATCAGCTCTGTTTCCTTGGGCTGTAAATATTCGTTTTGGCGTGGGATATAGATTGATTTCTAAATTTTCTGGGCGTTTGATGGGGAGTAAAAATGCATTTGGTCGTTATGGGCTTGGTGTTTTGCTTGGGTTTATGCCTTGCGGGCTTGTGGTTTCCGCTCTTCTGGCTTCTGCTACTGCGCCTAGTGCGCTTGGCGCGGGCGCTGCTATGGCTGCGTTTGCTGCGGGGACTGTTCCAGCATTGGTCGTGGTTGCCTTTGGCGGTGGGATAATTAAAAGTAAATATCCAAAACATGTTGGCTTTGTGTCTAAAGCTGCTATGCTTGCCAGTGGAATATGGCTTTTTGTTTTGGCTGGAATAATAGTTTTGTAAAAAGTTGATTTTGTAAAAGGAAAATAAAATGACAACGACTTCAATATCTCAAGAGCCGAATTACAATTTTGATATTGTAAAGCTCTTTACTATTGCCACTCTTTTTTGGGGGATAGTCGGGTTTTTAGTGGGAATTGTGATTGCTTTGCAATTGGCATTTCCTGATTTAAATATTGAGCCATATCTTAACTTTGGGCGCCTTCGCCCTGTTCATACTTCCGCAGTTATTTTTGCTTTTGGCGGTAATGCTTTATTTGCAACCAGCTATTATATAGTTCAAAGAACATGCGGTGTTCGTCTTTGGTCTGATAAGCTTGCAAGCTTTACTTTCTGGGGGTATCAGCTATTTATCGTTATGGCGGCGCTTGGCTATGTTCTTGGCGTTAATCAAAGTAAAGAATATGCAGAGCCTGAATGGTTTGTCGATATATGGCTAACCATTGTGTGGGTTGCTTATCTTCTTGTGTTTATGATGACTGTTTCTAAGCGCAAAGAGCCGCATTTATACGTGGCTAACTGGTTTTTCATCGCATTTATTATAACTGTTGCTGTTTTGCATTTGGGTAATAATATTTCTATTCCCGTTGATCTATTTGGCGCGAAGAGCTATTCCGCATTTTCTGGTGTTCAAAGTGCTATGATCCAGTGGTGGTACGGTCATAATGCGGTTGGATTCTTCTTAACTGCTGGTTTTTTAGGTATGATGTATTATTTTGTGCCTAAGCAAGCAAATAGACCAATTTACTCTTACCGCTTATCTATTGTGCATTTTTGGTCGTTGATATTTATTTATATTTGGGCGGGGCCGCATCACTTGCATTATACGGCGCTTCCTGAATGGGCGCAGATATTGGGCATGACATTCTCTATTATGCTATGGATGCCAAGCTGGGGCGGGATGATTAATGGTGTTATGACCCTTTCGGGCGCGTGGCATAAACTCCGCGAAGACCCTATATTGCAGTTCATGATTATTGCATTGGCATTCTATGGGATGGCTACATTTGAAGGACCTTTGATGGCGATTAGGTCAGTGAATGCCTTGTCTCATTATACTGACTGGACGATTGGGCATGTTCATGCCGGAGCTCTTGGTTGGAATGGGTTTATTACTTTTGGCGCGCTATATTATATGGTGCCAAAATTATGGGGGCGCAAGGCTATGTATTCTACAAAGCTTATCAGTGTCCATCTTTGGGTCGCTACGATAGGTATCGTATTCTATATCACAGCTATGTGGGTGTCTGGAATTATGCAAGGATTAATGTGGCGCGCTTATGATGATATGGGTTTCCTTGAATATTCATTCGTAGAAAGTGTGATGGCGATGAAGCCGTTCTATCTGATACGAGCTGCAGGTGGGATTTTGTTTTTCGCTGGTGCATTGATTATGATTTACAATGTATGGCGAACAATTCGTGGTGATGTTAATGAAAAAGAGCAAAACTCTAAAACTCAAGGAGTAGTGGCATGAGCTTATTGGACAAACATAAAGTAATAGAGCGCAGGTCCTTTTTATTGCTAGGGCTTACTATTGTAGTAATACTGATTGGTGGATTGGTTGAGATTGTTCCATTATTCAGATCGGAGACGGTGATTGAGCCAGTAGAGGGCGTGCGACCTTATACACCGCTGGAATTAGCTGGGCAGAATATTTATATTCGTGAGAACTGCGTTGTTTGTCACTCCCAACAAATTCGCCCTTTGCGTGATGAGGTTGTTCGTTATGGGCATTATTCATTGGCTGCTGAAAGCATGTATGATCATCCATTCCTCTGGGGATCAAAAAGAACTGGCCCTGATTTAGCGCGCGTTGGCGGTAAATATTCGGATGAATGGCATGTTGGGCATTTGATAGAGCCTAGGGATTTAGTTCCTGAATCAATTATGCCGTCTTATGGTTTCTTGATGAAAAAAGGGGCGCGGCTTCATGATCTTGATAAGCATCTTAAGACTTTGCGCCTTATTGGCGTTCCTTATACGGATGAAATGATTGAAAATGCGGTTAAAGATGCTACCGTTCAAGCTGTTGGCGAAGAGCGCGGCGATATTGACGGGCTTGTTGCTCGTTATGGCGAACGCGTTAATGCCCGTGATTTTGACGGCCAGCCTGATTTAGTTTCAGAAATGGATGCTTTGATTGCATATTTGCAAGTCCTTGGCACATTCGTTGATTTTAAGGCTGCTAAAAATGTAGAGGAGGGCGCTCAATGATTGATTTTATAGCTATGCATGCTGGTATGATAGGGCTTATGTTCTTCTTTATATTTTTTAGCTGCGTTGTTTTATGGACACTTAGACCGAGCGCAAAAGAATATTATGAGAAGAGCGCTCTTATTCCGCTTGAGGAGAATAAATAATGACAGACAATAAAAAAGACTCCGATAAAAAAATTGATGAGTTTTCTGGTGTTGAAACCACTGGTCATGATTGGGATGGTATTGAGGAGCTTAATAACCCTATGCCCCGTTGGTGGCTTTGGATATTTTATATCACCATTATATGGTCGATTGGTTTTTGGGTTGTGTATCCTGCATGGCCAACGATAAGCGGTAATACCAAGGGCATGTTTGGCTATACTCAGGCTAAAGCACTTAAGAAAAGTCAGGAAGAAATTACGGCTCGCCAAAAAATCTATCTTGATAGGTTCGAAAAAGCATCATTTGAAGAAATATTAAAAGATGATGAGCTTTACGCTTTTGCTATGGCAGGGGGCAAGGCTTTCTTTAAAGATAATTGTGCAACATGTCATGGAACTGGCGCGGACGGTGCAAAGGGTTATCCTAATTTGAATGATGATGATTGGCTTTGGGGTGGCACTTTGCCAGCGATTTACGAGACAATCAAATATGGAGCGCGCTCTGATCATGATGATACGCGCATTGGTGATATGCCCGCATTTGGCGTAGATGAGATGTTAGAGCCTGAGGAAATAGAGAGCGTGGCTGATTATGTACTTAGTCTTTCTGGATCTAATGAACATAAGGTTGATGTCACTAAAGGGCAGGTTATATTTGCGGAGCAATGCGCGATGTGCCACGGCGAAGATGCTCGGGGGAGTTATGATTTTGGCGCTCCTAACCTAGCCGATAAAATTTGGCTCTATGGTGGGTCGAGTGAAGATGTCATCGAGTCTATTTATAATGGTCGCGCGGGCACTATGCCTGCATGGGAAGGTCGTTTGGATGAGAACACGATCAGAGAGCTAAGCATTTACTTGCATCAACTTGGCGGCGGTCAATAATATATTGTGAGCAATGAAGATCCTATCAAGCTATTTGTTAAGCAGGAGAAGATATACCCCAAAAGCGTTTCGGGGCGGTATCGCAGGCTTAAATGGATAGTAATATTAGTTACTCTAAGCATTTACTACCTCACGCCATTTTTAAGATGGAATCGCGGGGAGAATGCTCCCGATCAAGCGGTTTTGATTGACCTCGTTAATGCGAAAGCTTATTTCTTCTGGATAGAGATATGGCCTCAAGAAGTTTATATTCTCACCGGGGTTTTGATATTGGCAGCGATTACCATGTTCATTGCCACAAGCCTTTTTGGGCGCATTTGGTGCGGGTATTTGTGCTTTCAAACTGTGTGGTGTGATCTCTTTGTATGGGTTGAACGCGTAATTCAAGGGGATCGTAATGCGCGTAAAAAGCTTCATGAAGGTAAATGGACATTTAACAAAATATCCAAAATATTAATAACACATATTATCTGGCTGATTATTGGGTTTTTAACGGCTGGGGCATTTGTATTATATTTTAATGATGCCCCAACTTTGATACATAATATGCTGCAATTTGATGTATCGGAAACGGTACTTATCTTTGTAGCTAGCCTTACTATATCAACTTATGTCATGGCCGGATTTGCTAAGGAGCAGGTTTGCGCACATATGTGTCCTTATGCTCGTTTTCAATCAGCGATGTTTGATCGTGATACTTTGATTATTGGATATGATGAGCGTCGCGGCGAGGCGCGCGGGAAGCATAAAAGGGGCGATAGCTGGGAAGGGCGCGGAGCGTGCATTGATTGCAGTGCTTGCGTTCAAGTTTGCCCCGTTGGCATAGATATTCGCAATGGTTTGCAAATGGAGTGCATTGCTTGCGGGCTATGCATTGATGCTTGTAATAATATAATGGATAAGGTTGATCTGCCGCGCGGTCTTATACGTTATGACACTGTTAATCACATGGAATCTGCGGTTAAAGGCGGTCATGAGAAGTTCAATATTTTGCGTATTCGCACCATATATTACGCGCTTATACTTGCGATTGTTGGCGGAAGTTTGATATTCGCGCTTGCTAATCGCACATTGCTTGAGCTGCATGTTTTGCATGACCGTAATCCATTATTTGTGCAGCTATCTAGCGGCGAGATACGCAATGGCTATACTATTAAAATACTGAATAAAACTCATGAAAATCGCATATATAAGCTTAGTGTTTCTGGCATTGATGGGGCGCAAATAGAGGTTAAATCTGCGGGTGATGTTAATGCTGACAACCTCTATGTTGCGGCGGATAGTGTTGGCACTTATCATATATTTATTAGCGCGGATGTATCACCGTCTAATTCTCGTGATATAATGTTTAACCTTGTTGATTCTACTGAAAAATTTTCAAGTGATTATAAATCAATATTTATTAGTAAAAAGGGGCGGTAATGGAAGCGGTTATTAAAAAACCCATGAGCGGCAGATTTGTTGCACTATGTTTTGTGTTGTTTTTTGGCGTAATTGTTGTGGTCAATATGTTTTTTCTCTACATGGCATTAAGCACTCAGCCGGGCGTTGTTACTAAAAATGCATATGAAAAGGGGCTTGATTATAATGAATTGCTTGATAAGGCGCGGTCACAACCTAATATAACTCAAAAAGTCTCATATATTGATGGTGTGTTGCGTTGGGTTTTGTCAGATGAAGATGGCAAAGCTTTGACCAATGCGGCTGTAATAGCTAAAATCATTCGCCCTGTTCAAAATGGCTATGATTTTGATATCACATTAGAGCATAGTGGCGGCGGTATATATGAAGTTGAAATGCCCCTTCCTTTAAAGGGTAAGTGGGAGGCAAGGTTGAGCAGTAAATGGAACGGCAAACAATATCAAACAGCGCACCAGTTCATAGTGAAGTAGAAGACCTCGGATATGCGGGGCTTGTTAGCTTAAATGATGATGGCGGTCTTGAAATATCTGTTCTAGTTAGCGGGGTTCATTGCGCTGGCTGTATTAACAAAATTGAATCATCTTTGAAGCGATTAGACAATATTAAAAATGTTCGTTTGAATTTCTCGACAAGCCGCCTTTCTATTGTTTGGGAGGGTGATTTAGCGTTGGTTAATGATTATGTGAGCATCATTGAAAATCTGGGCTATGGCATTAAGCCTTATGATCCTGATACGGCGCGTTTGGAATTGGATACTCAGGAGCGATTTTTGTTGCTATGCCTTGGCGTTGCTGGCTTTGCTATGGGTAATTTGATGCTGCTCTCGGTTGGGCTTTGGACGACCTCGGCGGAGATTATGGGCACAGCTACTCGTGATTTTATGCACTGGATTTCTGCAGTTATTGCTTTGCCTACTATTATGTTTTCAGGTCGCCCGTTCTTTCGTTCTGCCTTAAAAGCTATAAGCTCTGGACATACTAATATGGATGTCCCAATCTCTATTGCTTTGATTTTGGCGGGCGGGATGAGCGTTTTAGAGACGATTAACCATGGTGAACATGTCTATTTTGACTCTGCAGTTATGCTGATGTTTTTCCTGCTTATCGGGCGTTACCTTGATTTTAGGGCGCGGAAAAATGCTCGCTCTACCGCTACGGATTTACTAGGTGCAATTAGCGGGTTTGCTAATGTTATAGATGGGAAGAAAATATCGCGTGTCCTTATACGTGATTTGCAAGAGGGCATGATAGTCCGCGTTGCTATGGGTGAAAAAATAACCGTTGATGGCGTTGTTATGGATGGCAAAAGTGAGGTTGATACTTCGCTGGTTACGGGTGAGACTATGCCGCGCGAAGTTTTGGCGGGTGATGATGTATTCGCGGGAACTATTAATTTATCGGCGCCTATAACTGTAAAAGTTTCCAAAGCAGCGGATGATTCACTGCTCGCTGATATTGTGCGTTTGATGGAAAAAGCAGGGCAGGGGCAGGCTAAATATGTGCGCCTCGCTGACCGTGCGGCAAAGCTTTACACTCCGATTGTGCATATATTTGCGGTTGCGGCGTTTATTGGCTGGTTTTTTGTCGGCGGGCTTGACTGGCAGGCGGCACTTTTAATCTCTATTACGGTGCTGATTATAACATGCCCTTGCGCCCTTGGACTGGCTGTTCCTGTGGTGCAAGTGCTTGCTAGTGGGCGTTTGATGCGCTCTGGCGTTTTGATTAAATCTGGTGATGCGCTAGAGCGGCTTGCTTCTATTGATGTGGTTTTACTGGATAAGACGGGAACTTTGACGCTTGGCACTCCTATTATATGCGGCGATTATGAGGCTGATAGCTTGCGCAAGGGCGCTTCACTTGCCGCGCATAGTATGCACCCATTATCAAAAGCGCTTGTTAAATCATATATCGAGTCACATAATGAAACGTTACTGGACGTTTCGAATGTAAATGAGGTTGCGGGGCAGGGCGTTGAAGGAGTTATAGACGGCTCTAATGCTAGGCTTGGTAGTCGCGCATGGTGCGGTGATGAAGATTTTCCACAATCGGATAAGCTAGAGCTATGGCTTAATATTGAGGGGCAAGCCCCTGTATCTTTTCATTTTATTGACGCACTTAGGGTGGATGCATTTGATACGGTTAATGCATTTAAAGCTGATGGGGTAGAGCCTATAATGCTTTCGGGAGACAGGATGGAAGTTGCTAAATCAATATCAAAGGAATGCGGGATTGAGATTTTTTATGCAGAGAAAACCCCAACGCAAAAATTTGAAATCCTTGAGGGTATTAAGGCAAAGGGCAGTAAAGTTTTGATGGTTGGGGATGGTCTTAATGATGCGCCTGTTTTGGCGGGGGCGGATGTATCTATTGCGCCTGGATCTGCAATAGATATGGCGCAAAATGCGGCTGATATTGTGTTTATGGGTGATAAGCTCGCCCCTATTCACGAGGTGTATAAGGTTGCAAAGCTAACGCAGCGGCTAGTTAAACAGAATTTTGCTATTGCTATTATATATAATATGGTGGCTGTTCCTTTGGCATTATCGGGGTTGGTAACGCCCTTAATAGCTGCTATAGCTATGTCTGGGTCATCATTGATAGTGATTGCAAATTCTTTCAGGCTTAGGATCAAGTAAAGGATCAAGTAAAGTGAATGTTCTTATTTATTTAATACCGATAGCATTATTACTGGGTCTGTTAGGTTTGGTGGCGTTTATATGGAGCATTAAATCAGGGCAGTATGATGATTTAGATGGCGCGGCCCACCGAATATTAATTGAAGAAGATGATGATGAGAGTGATACTGACCAATGAAAGCTGTATTTTTTATTGTCGCGGGTGTGATCGCCCTTGTTGCAATGGCATTTGCTTATGATATGTATGGCGCTCCGCAATTTGTACCTGCCCCAAATAATGAACAAGAGCTTGATTTGGGAGAGCCTCTAGGGCTTGTTCCTGAATTTTCTATTGAAACTATTGATGGGCGCAAAGCCTCTATCGGTGATTTTAGAGGACGCGTCGTTATTCTAAATTTCTGGGCAACATGGTGCGCTATTTGCGCGGTTGAAATGCCTGATATGCTTAACCTTGTTGATGGATATGGCGGGCGTGTGGTCTTTTTTGCTGTTTCAAGTGATAATAAATTCGAGGATATAGATAGATTTATAAACCGCCATGATGATGGGCTAAAGAAATTATTTAAATCAGATAATGTTTATATTTCATTAGATAAAAACCGCGCCATTACATATGATCTTTTCATGACAGAGCGCTATCCTGAAACAATTATTGTTGCCCCCAATGGTGATATGGTTAGGAAAATTGTTGGAGAATTTGAGTGGGGCGGCGATGAGATAAAGCAATATTTGGATATGATTTTACGAGGATATATGAATGAAGCAATCGACTAATCACCTTTTTATGGTTGAGCCAGCGGTGTTTTACGCCAACCCTCAGACGATGGAGACGAATGCTTATCAGCTTGATGGTACGGCGGAAAGTCACGATGTTACCTTACAAAAAGCGCGCATAGAATTTCGCAATTACCGCGATATGCTGGTTGAAAAAGGCGTTATGATTACCAGCGTTTTAGGGCATAAAGATTGCCCTGACATGGTGTTTCCGAATTGGGCATCGACTTATGATAATGGGCGCTTAATTATATATCCGATGCTTAATGAGAATCGCGGGGCGGAGCGCACAGCTAAGGTTATTAATTGGCTAAAGCATTATTATCCTGATATTACGGATTGGAGTGGCTATGAAAATCAAGGCATAGCGCTTGAAAGCACGGCCAGCATTGTTGCAGATCATGTGAATAAGCGCGCCTATTCGGGGCTGTCTGCGCGCACCTCGCCGGATTTGGTCGGAAAATGGGCTGATTTTATGGGCTATGATGTGATTATGTTTGATACAGCTAGCCATGCAAGAATCCCAGTTTATCATACCGATTTTTTGATGTATATTGGAACTGAAATGGCTGGTATTTGCGCGGAATGCATTACCGATGAAGGGCAGCGCAATAAAGTTTTGGATAGATTGCGCGAGACTCACGAAGTTATAGAGTTTTCGCGGGAGCAGCTACAGGCGAATTGCTGTAATGCTTTGGAAATTGTGGGGGCAAAAGGTGAGCATATGCTAACCATGTCTAAGGCTGCGTTTGAGGCTCTTGATGATGGTCAAATTAAAGTGATTGAGAGATATTATGATACCTTGATATGCCCTGATCTTACTACGCTGGAAAAATATGGCGGTGGCTCTGCAAGATGTATGCTTATGGAGCTGTTTTAGCGTAAATTCTTCATCGTTGCCCATTTTATTTTATATGGGGTAAGGGGGGATAATGGTCTTACATAGATTGATTTTATTTGATCGGGGGTAAGGCTATATCGTAAGCCGAATTTTTGGCAAATAACTGCGCTATTTTCGCTCTCATCTAATGTCACATTATCAAGCGTGTATTCTTTGTTATTTGGACTAATGGCGATTATTTCGGCGATTTCCTTGCCGTGAAATGCAAGCTTTAATATTTTATCGCTGACATTTTCTTTTTTAAACATAAAGCAAATGCCCGAATTATGGCTTAAAATATTCATTTGCTCTGCGCTGGTGTATTTTTGTGGCTGGTCTAAATGCTCTAGCTTTTCACTTAGATTCACCTCTTGATAGATGGGTGATATAACCTCCTTGACTAAATTATCGGGTATTAAAGATATAAGATAATCAGGTGCGGGGCTGATGAAAAATGCGCCTAGCGCAAGCAATATCACAAAAAAGCTTAGCTTACCGCCTTTGGGTTTCGCTGCTTTTTTTGGGGAGTCGTCACTTAAGTATATTTTATCATCACTCATGGTTTTAATGATATTGGAATATTAGATTTATTTCAACATCATTAAAAGATTGACATATTTTAGGTGGGGATGGTAATATTTCGTAAATTTTAAACAAAAAGGGTGATGCTTCGAGTCTTCGTGACTTCGTGGTGAAAAAATAGCATGGATTCCATCCTCATCTGGAATGACGTAAGATGATGCGCTATATCAAGCCCTCACGTCTTAACAGGGCATGGGGGTCGGCGTTACGCCCTCTGAATCGTTTATACAAAATATCGGGCTTTTCACTGCCGCCTTTGGATAATATATTATCCTTATAGCTCTGCGCGGTTTCTTGGTCGTAAAGCCCTCGCTCCTTAAATAGCTCAAACGCATCTGCGTCCAGAACTTCCGCCCATTTATAGCTGTAATATCCTGCGCTATACCCGCCTGCAAAGATATGCCCGAAGCTGGTCGAGGTAGGTCCTGCTAGCCTTGGGAAGAGCGCGGTATCTTTGGTGGCGTTGTCTTCGAACTTCGCTATGTCATTTACTTCATCAGGGTTGCAACTGTGCCAAGCCATGTCGAGCGTAGCTAGCCCTACTTGCCTAAGACCTGCCCAGCCAACCATGAAATGCATAGATGATTGCAGCTTTTCTATTAGCTCGGCTGGGATTTTCTCGCCCGTTTTGTAATGCTCGGCAAAGCTATCTAGCATTTCCTTCTCATAGCACCAGTTTTCCTGCAATTGTGAGGGCAGCTCGACAAAATCCCAAAGCACGGAAGTTCCTGCGAGGGAGCTGTAAGTCACATCCGATAATAGCGCATGCACGGCGTGCCCCATCTCATGGAACAGCGTTGTAACCTCGCCATGGGTTAGTAATGATGGCTTATCCGCTGTGGGCTTAGTGAAGTTGCAAACTATTGCAATGACGGGGCGCATATTCTCGCCGCCAAACATGCCTTGATCGCGGTAGCTGGTTTTCCATGCGCCTTGGTTTTTTCCTGCGCGTGGGTGGAAATCTCCATAGAGCGTTCCTACAAAGCTGTTATCGTTTTGGCTAAACACGTCAAAGGCTTTTACATCTTTGTGCCAAGTTGGATAGCTGTCATTTTGGACAAATTTTAGACCAAATAACTTGCTGAAATGATTGAAACATCCGCCTAAGACCTTATCTAATTGATAGTATGGGCGGAAATCCTCGGAAGTGAAATCGAATAGTTTTTGCTTTAATTTTTCGGAGTAATAGCCAATATCCCAAGGTTTAAGCTCATCTAAATCATGCTCTTTTTGAGCAAACTCACGCAGCATGAGCAGGTCTTTTTCTGCTGCTGGCTTATATGCTGATTTTAGATTATCTAAAAAATCAAATACATTATTGGCTGATTTTGCCATGCGCTCTTCTAAAACATAATCGGCGTGATCGTTATATCCAAGCAAGTTAGCGCGCTCTTTTTTAAGGGATATTATGGATTTGATATTATCAGAATTATCAAATTCGCCTGTCCAGCTCCGTGAGCTAAATGCGCGCCATATAGTTTCGCGGTGCGCCCGATTATCTGCATATTGCAGGAAAGGGCCAAAGCTTGGATAGTCGAGTGTAAATAAATATTTCCCGTCATAGCCCTTTTCTTGCGCTGCTTGGGCGGCTGCATCTATTGCGCTTTGCGGCAAGCCTGAAAGCTCGGCTTTATCCTCGATTATAAGCTTGAAAGCCTCGGAGGATTTTACCGTGTTTTGCATGAAAGCAGGGCTTAGCGTGGAAAGCTCTTGGGAAATCTCACGGAAACGTGCTTTTTTATCATCATCAAGTAGCGCACCGCTTCGGACAAAGCTGCGATAGCTATCATCTAGCAAGGTATATTGCTCTGCGGTTAAGCCTAAATCATCTCGCATATCATAGATGGTCTTTATGCGGGCAAAGAGCGTTTCATCGAGTGATATATCGCTGGAAAAGGCGGCATTAAGCGGTGATATTTCTGCGACTAAAGCGTGCAGATCATCCCCGCCCATGGCGGATAGCTGGTTATAAAATATTCCTGCAACTGTTTCTAACGTTTCAGATGCACTTTCTAGTGCCTCAATTGTGTTTTTAAATGTTGGAATCGCTTCATTATTTTTGATAGCGTCAATATTGCCGCGCGCCTGTTTTATTGCTTGTTTTATTGCGGGCAAATAATGCTCGGTTTTGATCTTATCAAAATGCGGCGCTTGATTTGGCAGAGTGGATTTTTGCAGAAGTGGATTGCTTGTCATGTGATAACCTTACGAATCATTGAAAATAAATATGGAACAAAATAATGGATGTGCCAAGGTCAAAAGAATTTCATGATGTATATTTTTCTGCTGAGGATGGTTTAGCGGAGTCTCGTCATGTGTTTCTGGCGGGAAATAATTTGCCTGATGCTTGGATTGGGAAAGACAGGTTTGTTATATGTGAGAGCGGCTTTGGCACAGGGTTAAACTTTTTGGCGGCGCTTAAGTTATGGCTGGAAAGTGATGTAGATAAAAGACCAAGTGATTTACATTTTATATCATTCGAAAAATACCCACTTGATAAGGATTTTATTGAGAAGAGCCTTTGCCATTGGAGTGAGTTGGGCGATATATTGGTTAAATTATTGGCTATTTATCCTGTTGATTTATCAGGTAATATTTATGAATTAGCTGTCATGGATGGGGTTAGGCTTACATTAATTTTTGGTGATATTAATGATGAAATGCCTAAATTGGATTCCAAAGTTGATTGCTGGTTTTTGGATGGGTTTAAGCCATCTAGCAACCCTGATATGTGGAGTGACATAGTGTTTAAAAATATGGCGCGTTTGAGTGCTAACGGCGCTAGTTTTGCTACCTTTACTGCGGCGGGTAAGGTGCGGCGCGGGCTTGAGGCTGTGGGATTTAAGGTGCATAAAATAAAAGGCTTTGGTCATAAACGCGAGATGTGCGTTGGTATAATTAATCCGTAATAAATTCACGGTACAAATGATTAGCGTAATATGTTATGGTTGTATTTTTAAATGCTCTAGGGCAGGTGGTTTATTAGTTATGAGAAAAGTTAACATTATAGGCGGCGGATTGGCAGGCACTGCTTTGGCTTATATGCTTAAGAGCAGGGGCGCAGTGCCTATCATATATGAAGCATCACCTGATGTTGCTTCTGGCGCTTCGGGAAATGATATAGGGATATATAATCCGCGCTTTTCCGCTCAACTTGACGCGGAAGCTAAATTTTATTCCGACGCTTTTTTCAAGGCTTGCTCCGTTTTCGAAGAGTTCGGAGATGATGTTGAGTTTAATCCTTGCGGCTCTCTTAGCTTGCTTAATAATGAGCGTAAGGATGTTCGTTATCGCAAAACCGTTGATAGTTGGGGGTGGAGCAAGGATGATATGCGCATTGTTGGCGCTCGTGAAGCATCTGATATGGCAGGCATAGAAATACCCCATGATGCGCTTTATCTGCCCAAATCTGGAAGTGTGTCCCCCAAAAAGCTATGTCAGCTATATTCTAAAGATATAGAGGTTAATCTAAATCATAAAATTAAGGATTTTTCAGAGCTTGAGGGTGATGTGACTATTATTGCTTGCGGTATTGGTGCGCTTAAATTTGAAGCATCTGAAAATTTGCCACTTAAATCTGTGCGCGGGCAGGTTAGTTTTGTTGATCAAAATAAATTAAGTAAAAATTTGAAGCTTGTGCTTAATTATGGTGGATATATGGCTCCTGCAAAAGATGGTGTGCATGTTGTAGGCTCAACATTTCAGCCATGGCTTAGTCATGATGATATTTTGCCTGAGGATAATCTTATTAATTTGGATAAGCTGTTTGAGGCTATCCCATCTATTGAAGGGGATTATAATGTCGTTGATAGTCGCGCTGCGGTGCGCACT
This sequence comes from Micavibrio sp., assembly GCA_026989265.1. Taxonomy (GTDB): domain Bacteria; phylum Pseudomonadota; class Alphaproteobacteria; order Micavibrionales; family Micavibrionaceae; genus UBA1672. The sequence continues at coordinate 20,419 of JALSJP010000015.1, read as the reverse complement.
GCGTCAAAAAATCATTTCCCCATAGTTGGGCAATTGGGGCAGGGGTTATATATATCAGTGGCGCATGGATCTCACGGTATATTAAGCTCTATCATGGCGGCAAGCATATTGGCTGATATGATCGTGGATTCTGATTATAGCGCGCCATATGAGCTTCTAACGGCACTCTCGCCAAATCGTTTTTCTCGGTGATCTTTACTAAATATTACCATTTTTAATGTTATTATTTCATTAGATAATATAGAGGTTGGGGCATGATAAAATTTTTTAAAAAATATATCAGTGATAAAAGCGGCGCAACTGCTATTGAATATGGTTTAATTGGTGCGTCTATTGCTGTGGCTGTTATGGCAACGGCTTTTTTAATTGGCGGTGAGATAGACGGCACATTTAATTTCATTTTGGGTGAATTGCAGTCTTAATTATGTAACGATTATAGCATATATTTTTAATTGAAAAATAGCATAGATTCCAGCCTTCGTTGGAATGGCAACTTAAAAATCTCTAGCGTTCCATTTTCTATGTGATATTGTCACATTATAATGTTTGAATATTTATCCTTATCAATTTTCACTTTTCCAGTGCTGGCGTTTTTGCTTGTTCTTACCCTTGTTATGCCGTTTCGAAAGCTTGCGCGCATATTTGGCATTGTTGATGCTCCTGATGAGCGTAAGCAGCATGGAAAAGCCGTCCCCCCTATTGGCGGGCTTATTATTTTTGCCGTATTTATGATATTAGGGGCGGTATCTGGCATTATTGATTTGCAAAAATATTGGTCGCTTTATGTGGCTTTGATTGTCCTTCTAGTTTCGGGGGCTATTGACGATCAATTCTCAATTAATGCAAAAATAAAATTTGTCATTCATATTTTGGCGGCGTGTTTAATTGCTTTTATGGGTAATGTTCAAGCGGCTTATCTCGGGGATTTGTTTGGGTTTGGCGTGGTATGGACGGGGGTTATATCTTATCCATTTACTATTATTGCCATTGTGCTTTTGATTAATGCGATGAATTTAATGGATGGTATGGATGGCTTGGCGGGTGGCGTGTCTTTAGTGATTTTCTTATGGTTTATGGTAGCGTCTATTTTTGCTGGCTGGTTTTCATATGCAAATGTGCTTGGAATATTGATAGCCTGCATTGCTGCTTTTTTAGTGTTTAATATGCGTAATCCTTGGCGCAGAAAAGCCAGTCTTTTTCTTGGCGATGCGGGGAGCATGTCACTAGGGCTTTGTATTGCTTGGTTTGCGGTGTTACTGGCGCGCAATGATGCTGCCCCGATTGAGCCTATAGCAGTTGCGTGGATTATTGGGTTTCCTATATTTGATACATGCGCGCAGTTTTATCGCCGAATTCGCGCTGGGCTTGATCCGTTTGCGCCTGATCGCGGGCATTTCCACCATCATTTTATTAAGGCGGGATTTCCTGTGCGCTGGGCCGCTGTTATCATTATTGCTATTGTTGCTTTAATGGGCGGCATTGGTTATGGCGGCATTGCTATGGGGGTTCCGCCTGTAGTTCTTACTGCGCTGTGGATTGCCTTGTTGCTTGCTCATATGTTTGTTTCTAGTAAGCCAGAGCGTTATGTTGACCTTATTAAAAAATTTATGAGGTAGTTATGTTTGGTAAAATACTAATATTTCTATCAATTTTTATGCTTGGCTCTTGTGTGCAATTAAAGCCGCCTAATATAAAGCAGGTTAAAGACATAGATACTGAGAGCCTTTTAGAGGTTGATGGTCATTGGAATTTGGTTGAAAAAAGCCAGTCTTATGACCCCACCAAGGCACATTTACAGGCTCGTAAAAATGTTAATATTAATAGGCGGGGCAAAAAAGCCGATCTTTCCGCGCATTTCACGCCTAATGCTAAAAGCGGTAAGGATGGCAAGTTGCGGGTTTTGCGGTTAGAGCCACAAAGGGGCGTTTCAGGAGATGTTTCATCTTATGAAGTCGCAGATGTTAAGCCTGCATCTGTGGTTACGAGGAAAAAGCCGATAAGCAAGGATTTTGGAGGGGTTATAGTTACCCCCCCCGCGATGCCAAAGCGTAAAATGGCAAGTATTTTGCTGCCCGTCTTTGATGATGTTATTATCCCGAAAAGAAAGCCTGCTTTTGCTGCTTTTGATTCTGGTGTTCCTATTCCAAAAGTTAAGCCATTAATAATAGGGAAGGGTGTCTCTGTTGTTTCTAAGCTGCGCGCTGGCGCTTATTCTGGCAATGTTAGGATAGTGATGGAGGTTAGTGATGCCACAAAATACAAGGTTGCAATCGATGATCTGCGAAATGTTTTTCGTATGAAGCTTGAAAATACGAGCTGGGATATTTCCCCTAAAGGAGTTTTGAAAGATAGTGACCTTTTGGGGACATATGTTGCACGCAACCAAGATGATGGCAATGTGCTGCTTGAGGTGCGTTTGAAGAATAATGCTGAAATTGTGAATAGTATGGTTTTGCGCTCAAATAAAACCCCTAATTATCGCATTGTTATTGATTTAAAGCCTTTGTAATGGTCGGCTTATTGGCTTTTATCGGCTAATTCGATGCTTTATGTATCGTAATATGTATTGTGGCTTATCTTATTGTTTTACGGCGATTAATTGGTGTATGTATGCGGCTGTTTTATTATAGATTAAGCAGTGACTTCCCAAATATTTCAAATTCTTCTCTTCTTGGGTTTCCTGATCGCCAAGCTATTCCGATTTGGCGAGTTGGCTTGGGATTTTCAAAATCCAGCACAGAGATATTTGGTGGCAGGTTATGACTTTGAGTTGCCATTTCTGGCAATAAGGTTGTGCCATACCCATTATTTACAAGCTGCACCAGAGTTTGCAGGCTGCTTGCACTGTAATTCGTAAGCTTTTCTGGTTGTTCTAGGTTGCAAGCCGCTATTGCGTGATCTCTCAAGCAATGCCCATCTTTTAAAAGTAATAGGTTTTTTATGCTTAAATCACTTGTTGATACCGTGGTTTTTTGCGGTTTTTGATCCTTTGGGCAGGCAAAGTAAAATGGCTCTTCGAATAAAAACATTTGGCTTATTCCTGTGGCTTCAAATGGAAATGCCATTAAAAGTAAATCTAGTGTTCCTTGTTGCAGTTTTTTCACTATACGGTCGCTTAAATCCTCGTGTATTTGCAACTCTAATTCGGGGAATTTTTCTTGTAATAAGGGCAGGATTTGCGGCAGGAAATAGGGCGCTATCGTTGGAATAACTCCTAGGCGTAATGGGCCTGTTAGCGGCGCTTTTATTTGTTTGGCTCGCGCGGATATTTTGTCAGTTTCATGCAGTATATTGCGCGCTCGATGGGCTGTTTCTGCACCAAAAGCGGTAAGTGTTACATTTCTATGCCCGCGAACGACTAAGTTTTGGTCTAGTATGTTTTCAAGCTCTTTTATTCCTGCACTTAGGGTGGATTGTGTGACGTTGCAAATATCCGCGGCGGCACTGAAAGATTTTTCCTTCTCAAGTGCAATTAAATATTCCATTTGGCGTAATGTTGGTCTTATCATTATATTTTATTCCCTATACGTAGTATTGATAATATCATTGTCAAACTCTAATTACTATCGATTTCTTCAATAGTACATAGTGATATTACTTGTTGGATTTTACATTAGAATCTGTGCAAAACTAAAACCATACAAAAACTAATTCTAACCATAGATGGAGAAAAACAATGTTAGGTATTGGAGATCAAATCCCTGAATTTGAAATTACAGGTGTAAAGCCTGGATTTAATGTGCATGAAGAAAACGGTGAAAGCGCGTTTGAAACAATCACAGAAAAAAGCTTTGAAGGTAAGTGGAAAGTTATTTACTTCTACCCCAAAGATTTTACGTTTATTTGCCCGACTGAAATTATAGCATTTGCAGATTTGAACAAAGACTTTGAAGACCGCAATGCGGTTGTTCTTGGTGGCTCAACCGATAATGAGTTTTGTAAACTTGCATGGAGACGCGAACATTCAGGTCTTAACAGCCTTAATCAGTGGTCATTTGCTGATACTAATGGTTCATTAGTCGATGGTTTAGGTATTCGTGATGCTAATGCGGGCGTTGCTCTTCGCGCGACATTTATCGTTAACCCAGAAGGCTTTATCCAGCATGTTTCGGTGAACGGTCTTGATGTTGGTAGAAACCCCGATGAAACATTGCGCATATTGGACGCTCTTCAAGCGGACGGTTTATGCCCTTGTAATCGCCAAGCTGGCGGTGAGACGATTGATGTTTCTAGCGAAGCTAAAAATATAGCAGCATAATAACTTCATTAATTAACGTATGGACGTTGTTAAGTTTCAGCTCACGTATGAGTTATTAAAAAAACAAATAACCACGAAGACACTAAGAGCGCGAAGTTATTCAAGCTTTTCTTCGTGGTTTTTTTGAGTCCTTTGTGTCTTTGTGGTGATGAATAGTCTAGATTCCAGCATTCACTGCTACGCAGCACTTAGTAATTAAAATCACTATATATTAGTTGTTATGGACATCTTCGTAATAGACTTCACGGAAATCGTTCAAAAGGGATTCTATATCTTCATCAGAAATGCTGCTAACGGTAAGGGCTGCTCCTCCGAGTTGCAAGCTAGCCTCTAATGTTTCTGAAATGGTTATTGTTGCGCCCGCTTCGTATAGTTTCTTGCAATGTTCTTTATCATGTCCCCTTGCATAGATTTGTGTAGTTGGATATCGATCATGGATAATGTGAGCCAATTGTTCTGCTATAGAGGCTTGATCTATTGTAATGATAATAGCATTAGCGCGCGCCGCATTCATGGCATTTAGAACATCATAACGCCGCGCATCTCCATATATAACTGATAGCCCGTCAGATTGCCCTTTTGTTACGATATCAGGATCATTATCAAGCGCAAGATAGCATATGCCGCCGGCATCAAGGATTTTGGCAACGCGCTGTCCAACGCGCCCAAACCCTGCAATAATAATAAATGGCTTAGAATTATCGCGCGGTGTTATATCCATATGGGAGGCTGTGTTCTGCCTTTTGTTCTTTCTTAAAATCATCTCGATATGCTCACCAATTATTGCCATAAATGGTGCGGTAACCATGCTTATGGCGATAATAAGGATTAGTATTTGAAATAAACCTATTGATATTATGCCAGTTGTAAGGGCTAGCCCAAATAGTACAAATCCAAACTCCCCGCTTTGTGATAGCAGCATTGAAACGCGGATGGATGTTCCGCTATTTATGCGCGCGATTTTGCATATGCATAAGATAACGATGATTTTAATGGCTAGTAGCCCTGTTACTAATCCCGCGATTAATAACGGTTTTTGCATGAGCAACCCAAAATCTACGGACATGCCAACGGACATAAAAAACAGCCCAAGGAGGAGTCCTCTAAAGGGCTGGATATCTGCAATAACTTGGTGGCGGTAATGCGAATCGGCTAAGAGTAAGCCAGCTAAAAACGCTCCAAGAGCCATGGATAGACCTACAGTTTCCATTAGCCACGCTGTTCCTAGTACAACTAAAATAGCGGCGGCGATAAATACTTCTGCATTTTGGCTAGCGGCGACTAAGCGGAGCGCTGGGGTTAGTATAAACCTGCCTGCTAAAATCACTGCGACAATAGTAATTAGACCTTTAACAAAGGAAAATTCGCTTGCGCCCACGGCGGATGGATCATGAGCTAGAAACGATACCAAAGTAAGGAGGGGGACGACGGCTAAATCCTGCAATAAAAGTATAGAAAAAGACGTGCGCCCTGTGACGCTGCTCATTTCATTTTTCTCGGTTAGTGTCTGAAGACCAAAAGCTGTGGAGGAGAGGGCTAACCCAAAGCCTATTATAATAGCAGTGTTTACAGGCATTCCTAGTAATAAAGCTAGTGCGCCTAACATTGCCGCTGTCAATAAAAGCTGCGATAGACCAAGCCCAAGAACCATGCGTTTCATCGCCATTAATCGGTTGAAGTTTAGCTCTATGCCAATGATAAATAGAAGAAATACAACACCAAATTCTGCGATATGGCGAACTTCTTCGACTTGGTTTATAAGCCGAAAACCCCATGGGCCAATAATTGCCCCCGCTACTAGGTAGCCAAGCACAGAGCCTAGCCCTAACCTTTGGAAAATAGGCACGGTTATTACTGCTATGGCTAAAAGTGAAAGTATGTGCGTTAGGTAAAGGGCTTCTGGCATGGTTTGTCTCGCATTGTTTCAATATAAATTATGCCACAGAAAATGATTTTTCTTGCATGATAATTACGCAACATGTATATTTATTGCTATATTAATTTTTAAAAAGGATGGTTTCGATGGTTGATTATAAAACTGACCCAGAAGCAGTGAAGTTTCTTAAGGCTTGGGACGCAACAAAGCCTAAATTCAAAGATATTAATGGTAATCCTGTGACACCCAGAACAAAGCTATCTGATCTTAATATAGATACATATAGAGAACTTCCAAATGAAGATCCATGGATTAAGGCTTGGGACGCAACAAAGCCTGATTATGGTACTATAGAATTGCCTTAACCTAATTAGTATAGGCTAGCTTTCACTTCATTTGTCATTCTTAAGCTCGCTTTCAGAATTTATGTATTACAATAACTTATTGATGCTGAAATAAATTCAATTTCATTATTCACTATGCATAAAAATTTCACGGTGCGGATATGGTATGGCGATGTTATTTTCTTTGAATACGTCCCATAGGGCAAGCATTACCGCGCCGCGCATATTGGTTACGCCTTTTTCTGCATCTTTTATCCAAAATCTTAGCTTGAAATTAAGCGAGCTATCGCCGAATTCGGTTAGGTGACATATTGGGGTTGGATCAGAGCATATGCGCTCATGAGCGGTTGCGGCTGCGGCTTCTGCCATTGCTTTTACATCATGAGGGTTGGAATTATAATGCACACCGAATGATACTTCTAGGCGGATAAGCGAGTTTCCATGACTCCAATTGACAACGCGCTGGGTTATGAACTCCTCATTTGGTATAAGGAATGATTTATTATCACGCGTTACAATCTCGGTATAGCGCGCCGCCATGTTATTAACCCAGCCAAAAGTGCCGTTTTCAAGCTCTATCACATCACCTGGTTTTATTGACCTATCCATTAATAGTAAGATGCCTGAAAACAGGTTGGATATGCCTTTTTGCAAGCCAAAGCCAATACCAAGACCAATTGCCCCGCCAAATACTGCGAATAGTGATAAGTCAATGCCAGAGCTTGTTATACCGATTAGCAGGGCAAAGACTATTAGCGTTACTCGTATCACCTTTGAAATCAACACTTGAGAGGAGCGGGTAAGCCCTTTTGTTTTTAATACGCGGCGTTCCGCAAATGATGAGGCAAAGGTAGCAAAATATAATAAAATGAACAAATAGAAGATGCTCTTTATCACGGCAAGTGCGGATAATCTGAAATCACCAATTGTAAAGCCGATGGCGTCCAATGTTACGCTTGCTTGCTCTAATACTCCAAAAATACTAAGGGCGGCGAGTATCCATATAGTAGTAGCAAAAACGTTTCGCACCGCGCTATTATCAATGAATTGCGCGATTATGCGGATGATTATCCATGCCAAAATAACCTTCATCATGCCGTTTATTAGGGCTACATTAACCCCGATAACTTCTGATCCTGCTATGCTGGTTATGAAGAATATTGTGAATAAAGTTATGAGCGGGAATAGTAGCTTTCTTAAATTGCAGACTATTCTTTTTGCGCGCGATGGTAGTTTTAACTTATCAATCGCTCTTTGGGCTTTGTGTCTTATAAGGCGGTATATTATAAGACCAATTATGAATGATACTATAATTATGCCGCCCTGATAAAGAGTATCAGCTTGCAGAAAGATACCTGCAAACCAGTCTTTTGCGCTGCCTAATATTGCTGCGGGGTCGAAATTTTCAAGTCCATCCATCATATTAAATCTTAATTAATTAGCGTTAGATGTTGCTAAAATCTTTATGGCTTCATCGGGATAGCTCTCACGAAAAACATCGTTTAAATCCTTGGCGTGAGCCATAAGGCGGAAGAATATAGGGCCGCAAAGCATATCTGCTGCTAGTGATATTCCTATATCTGCGCGGAATTCTTCGTTTTTCTGACCTTCTCCGATTGAATATCTTATAGCGTCCATAAGCGGCTCTAGAAGATTATCTTTGAATATTTCAAGGGACGCTTCGCTTGCTTGCGCTTCACTGAAGAGCTGAGCTATTGTTTGACCGTTATTGCTGTCAACAAGGCGAATAAGCTTATCAAGCTGCATTATTATTGCTTCTTTATGGCTGCTTGCGGTTGGCAGTGGGGTTTGCATACCTGGTTGGCTGGCTAGCGCATCCATAACAACGGCCGTTTTATTTGGCCACCAGCGATAAATAGTGGTTTTCCCGACTTTTGCCTTTTTGGCAATAGATTCGATGCTTAATTCTTGCACTGAGGTTTGTAATAAAAGCTTGTTTGTAGCGTTTAAAATAGCCTTGCGAGATTTTTCACTGCGCGGTCTACCTTTTTTGGCGGTTGTGTTTTCCATGTTTATCTCCCTTTTATTTTTGCCGCATATTATCTGTTTTATAGATATGTGGCGTTAATAAAAACTCATCGTGTCGTATTTGGATGTACAATATATGCATTATTTTTATGTGCTTGACAAGGGTGTGTGTGCATTTTTTATGATTTTTCATTCTGGGTGTTTTATAATTAATAAACAATTTCATTTCAATGGGTTGTTTGCGGTGCGTTTATTTCTACATTATGGTGTTTATAAAGAAACGCACCCCTTCGTTAAGGAGTGCGCAAGTCATTAAGTGAAACGAATTGAATCGTAATTAGAAGCGGTATATTAGCCCTGCTGTTATATTCATATCTTGCTCTAACTGCACTCCGTTAAGGTCTTGGTAAATAGGAACTCTAATTTCTGTGCCAAATTCCAGTCCTTTTATAGTCAGTATATCGGGGGAGTAGGTAAACCCTGCGCCAAGCTCTATAACCTTTCCGCCATAATTGTCAGGATCGGCGGTTTGCACAGGCGCTGTTATTAAAGTATCAGAGCCTTTGATGCGACCTTGTGTTTCTACATTTATAAGAGCATTTGCGGAAAATTCATTGGAAAATTTATATCCGCCCCAGCCTATAAATATGTGTTTATCTCCCCATTGATACCCTTGGGAATTTTCACTTTCAAGCCTGATGGTAGCATTATATTGCGCCCCCCATGATAATTTATCTTTATGCCCAGTATATGTGATCCCCGCAAGCGCGTCCCATGTGCCTGATCCGAGTTGCATTGAATAGGGTAGTCTCAGGGTAGGTCTAGCATTTGTCGGGGCTAGAACTTCATCTGCATTTTTGATAGATCCAGTTGGTGCGCTGACCCCAAGGCTTAAATTTAAGTTATGCTTTGGCGATTTATATAGGTTGTAAATTCCTGATATAGATATATCTCCCCAGCCACTGGAACGCGTTGTAAAGTGCCCAAGCCTTGTTGTTCCCATCATTCCAGAAAATGTGAGATGATCCATTTCTTTTTGCATATACATTCCCATAGCCATAATGGTTATTTCATCGGTTAGCCCGTACATCGAGCCAAACATGTGCATATCCATATTCATTTTCGTTGGAACAACGCGCATTGTTGCTGGTGGGGCGTTTGGGTTTGATATGGTGGTTGCTATTGTCTCGGGGGATATTGAGCGCGTTCCTTGGCGATTGCCTTCCATATTCATACGGTTAAAGCGATATGACACCATCCACTCGCCCTTTGCATGAGTGTGATCTCCCATGATGCTTATTGGCGCATTGTTGGGTGCATCATGGTTTTTATGGCATGTTTGTGCGTTGGCACTTATAGATGTGAAAGATAGAATTGTTCCGCCCATAAGGCAGATTTTGTAAAAGTTATTCATGATTTGAACCTCTAAAATTAAAAAATTATATTATTATTTTTGTGTTTTAAGAGGTTTTAGGGGGCGCGCGGATAGCGTGCGATGATTTTTGTGAGTTGGTAGTGAAATATGTATTTTCACTGCTCCAGCGTAATTTTATTATTTTTGATTGCGGGGCAGTGTCGCTGGCTAGCGTTGCTGTTGGGATATAAGCATGCTTAGATGAGTTAAGGCATATAGCGCAGTGATTTTTAGCTTTAGATGTCGGCGTTGGGAGTTCGTTGCCGTTTTCATCAATTGTAATGGTTTCATAGCCAAAGGCTGTGCAAATGAGTATTGGAGTGCCATTTGCGTCTTTCGCCCATAATGGTGATATTTGAGCAAGGAATGCGAGTCCCATCGCTAAAAGGGCGAATAAGGCTATTAATTTTCTATATTGTCGCATAGGCATGATTTATTTTTATGGCATTACAAAGTTAAAAGCAACATTAAAAAGCATCCCTTTGAAATGTCTTTGGGGCGGGGTCAATTACAACGATAGAGCCTTTCCTATATTCTAGAACAGCTAGTCCGCGCTCTACTATTCCATCGGGGCGGAAGCGGAATATTCCATCAACTCCGTTAAAGCCATTTGGATTTGTGATGGATGCATAATCAAAAGCGGGGCGGTTATTTTGCTCTAACCCTATGCGCGCAAGTATAGCGGCAAGAGCAGTTGCGTCATATGCAAGCGATGCTATGCGCGGCGGGTTTGTGTAGTAAATGCTGTTATAGTTGCGCTCAAAATTCTGGCGAGCTTGAGGAGATGGCGCGGCAAGCCATGAGCCATCCAATGTTTTATCGCTGGCGAGTGTTTTATCATCCATAAGCCCTGTTCCAAGCCGTTTTACGTTTCTAGAGGGCATGTCATAGTGATCAAGGAAGCTGCTTACCTGACGCGCAACTGTTCCGCCAACAGGCATAAGAAACGCATTAGGCTTTGCGCCAGTATTAGAAAATTTGCTTATAACATTTCCTAAATCAGTGCCATTTGGTGAGAATTGCTCTATTTGAGATGGTGGCAAGCCTATGTCGTTTGCCGCCGTTTTATATGCGGATATTACTGCCTCGCCATAGCTGCTGCGCGGGCTTAATACCCCTATATTTCTGTATCCTGATCTTGCTGCGTAATTTATAACGCGCTGCACTTGGTCAAATGGCAGAAAGCTTATTAGGAAAGTTTTGTTGTTTGCCAATCTCCAATCAGTTGAAAAAGCAATCATATTGATATTTGCGTTTTGAGTTACTTGGCGAGCGGATTTAACAGATGCAGAAAATACAGGGCCAAGGACAAGCTGCGCCCCGTCTTTAACGGCTGATTTTGCAGCTTCGCGCGCGCCGTTTGCTGTGCCTTGTGTGTCTTTTGGCGTAAGTATAAAATTATCATGCGCAATATCAAACAAAGCCATTTGTGCGGCACTTAGCATTGCTTGCCCTAGTTTTTGGTGTTTGCCGCTTAGGGGTAATAAAATAGCAACCTTTACAGGAGGTGAGCCTTGCTTATATGGTGCATCAAGTGCTTGCATCTCTACGCTGGTAATTGAAATATTTGCAGGCGTTTGCGCCGCGCTGGTAGTTTGGTGTGGTTTCCATGGCTCATTATTATAGCTGCCAGATGAAACGCAAGCAGATAGCAGCAAAGATGCGCTCATAATTAATATGGCAGTTAATATTGAAGATTTACGCATTTATCTGTTACTCTTTCGTTGATCTAAATATAAGATATAGAAAAACTAATGCTAAATCCAGATAGTAATATTATTTTGAAAAGTGGCTTATATATCGTTGCAACCCCGATTGGTAATTTGCGCGATATATCCTTGCGGGCATTAGATGTTTTGCGAGCTTGCGACGTTATTATGTGCGAGGATACGCGCGTAACGCGGAAATTATTGGCTGCGCATCAAATAAAGGCGCGGCTTTATTCTTATAATGACCATAGCGATGATGCGCGGCGCAGTTCTATCATCGAGCAAGTGAAAGAGGGCAAAGCCATTGCGCTGGTTAGTGATGCGGGTATGCCGCTTATCTCTGATCCGGGGTATAAGCTTGTGCGCGATGCGCGCGAGGCGGATATATATGTAACCACTATTCCGGGCGCTAATGCTCCGCTTGCCGCCTTGCAAATTTCAGGATTGCCGAGCGACCAGTTTTGCTTTTTGGGGTTTTTGCCTCATAAAGCGGGGGCGCGGATAAAAATGCTAGGGTCATGGAAGAGCGTTCCTGCTACGCTTATTTGCTTTACATCTGCGCCTCGCCTTATGGCTAGTATTGAGGATGTTGCTACTGCGCTTGGCGCGCGAGATATTGCGGTGGTTCGTGAGATAACCAAGATGTATGAAGAGGTGCGAAAGGGATCTCCTAGTGATTTACTTGATTATTATGGTGAGCATGGCTTGCCTAAGGGCGAGATTGTGCTTGTGATTGCTCCACCTGATGAGACCGAGTTTAGTGATGACGCGATTGCTGATATGATACGAGACGCTCTGAAATCAATGCGAACTAAAGAGGCAGCGGGCTTTGTCGCGAATATAACTGGATTGAAAAAGAATGATCTTTATAATATTGCATTGAGCATAGATAAGGAAGATTAAGCTAAATCCATATTGGCATGTATATCTATTTCGCCCTGTATATTATCTTTTGTGCAGCGTAAATCTAGACCATCTGCCCCCAATCCTGTTTGCTTCTCTAATTTTCTTAAGTTGTTTTTGGCAATTATGTTGCTTGTTGCGGTTGAATGCGCAAACCCTTTTAGGTTATTTGCAATGGCGATGGCTATTATTAAATCATTTGTATCAATTGTTAGCTTACAGGCATCTATAGATATTTGATTTGCGTCTTGCGTTGCTGTCGTCGCGTCATTATGCTTTGCTTGGAATTGCTTGATTTTGGAAATTTGAGAGTTCACATGATCGTAAGATGTTTCTGTGAGTTTGGCAGCACCCTCAATTGTGCGCCGACTATGCTCTAAATCGTTTAGCTCTTGTAGTGGCTTGCTGGGCGCAGGCGTAGCCTCGGAAAAGCGATCATTGACCACTTTCGATAGGTTTTCTAATATCTTTTTGCATAGTTTTATTGTCATATCCTCACCTTAATCTATTATTTGTATATTTTAAATAGTAATGTTTTAAATTTAGTAAATTATTTTAAAGTTTATAGAGATTAATTTTTGGAGTTTTATGTTGAGAAAACAAGATAGTAGCTATTCTCGCGGCGTTTGGGCAGAAGATGAGGCGGCGCGTTATCTATGCGGTCAGGGATTTTCCATGCTTAAAAAGCGCTATAAAACTAAATTTGGGGAAATTGACTTGATTACCCAAAAAGATAATCTTATTTGCTTTGTTGAGGTTAAAATAAGGCAAAGTGAGGCGGAGGCGCTGGAATCTATAACGCTGCGCTCTCGAAAAAGGATAGAAAACTCTGCGCTATTCTTTTTATCTGAAAACCCCGAATTTATGAGCTATGATATGCGTTTTGATGTTATTGCTGTCTTTAAATCGGGTAATTCATGTGATATTGATGATTTTGAAATTACCCATCTAGACAATGCATGGGAAGCGGGCGCATAATGGGTGCGTTCGAATCAATCAAAGGGTTTTTTATGAAAAATTATATGGTTTTATTATTGGCTGGATCTAGTTTAGCTCTTTCATCTTGCACTGCTGTTGGCGTTGCTGGAGTAGCTGGCGTTGCTGTTGGCACTGCGGCGGTTCAAGAGGGCGGTATATCAAGCGCGGCTAGTGATGCGCGCATACAAATTGCAATTAATGATTTGTGGTTTCGTAATAATGTTACCATGTTTTCTAAGCTTGATCTGACTATTAATCAGGGGCGAGTTCTTATCACTGGCGTTGTGCAAGACCCTAATCATAGGGTGGAGGCGGTGCGCCTTGCTTGGCAACCTCGCGGGGTTAAGGCCGTTATAAATGAAATTAAAGTCGCAGATAGTGCGGGCATTATTGGCTATGCAAAAGATGTGTGGATTACTACTAAGCTGCGTTCATCTTTGATTTTGGATAAGGATGTTGAGTCTATCAATTATTCCATAGATACAGTGCAAGGAAGCGTGTATTTGATGGGGTTTGCACAAAATCAGGCAGAGCTTAGCCATGTTATTGATGTTGCGCGGCGTATTAAGAATGTTACTCAAGTTGTTAGTTATGTGAAGCTTGTGGGTGCTCCTGTGATTGATGATGCTAGCAGCAATCAAAACTCTATGGATATTGTGGAAGAGCAGGGGCAAGCCGCAACGGGTGAGCCTATAGAGTGGTCACAAGATAGCGTCTATTAAGGGGTGATTAATGGGTCATGACCCTAGCGATATTCCTGATGATGAGCTTGATTTAGGCAAGCTTGCCTTGGCGCTGGTTGCGCCCGATCATGAGGGCGTTTGTGTTAATAAATATGAGAGCCATCTTGATAAGATAGCGTCCGAAACCGCCATTCGCCATGCTGAACTTATATCTGCTGGCGCAAATGATGATGTATCTGCGCGGCTTGCTGCTCTTAAATATGCTTTATCTGTAGTTCATGATTATCGGCTTGACGATATAGATCATGAAATACTGGAAAGTGCAGATATTATGCGTGTTATTGACAGGGGTAGCGGTTCTCGTTGCGCTATATCGCTACTTTATATGATTGCTGCGCGCGCTCAAGGCTGGGCGATTGAGGGGTTAAGATTTCCTGATTATTTCTTGTGCCGTATGGAAAAAGACGGCGAGCGTCTGATATTTGATGCGGGGCAGTCGTGTAAAATTTTAGAAGCTCATGATTTAAGGGCAATTGTTAAAGAAACTCTTGGCGATGCGGCGGAGCTATCGAGTGATTACTTAGTTGGGCTTGGCGCGCGGGCAAGCCTTATTCATTTATGTAATTTTATAAAAATCAGACATATTGAAATGGGAGATTATAGGTTTGCGCTTGATATTATTTTGCGTATGCTTGTGATTGATCCAGATGAATATCGGCTTATGTTTGATGCTGGAGTGCTTCATGCGCGGCTTAACGAAAATGAAGCGGCTATTAATTGCCTGAATGAATATATAGAGCGCGCGCCTGATCACCATGATCGCGAGGAAGCTCGGCTATTGCTGAGTGAGCTTTTGTAATTCAAATGTTAGTAGTTTTGCTTTGTTGTGTGTGACATCTTGCAAGTGGCTTTGCTAGGGTTTAAAAGAGCATATATTTTATTTTTGAAACTAGAAGGGAAGATTCTTATGATCGCTCGTTATGCTATTATTTTTTCAACTGTACTTATGGTTAGTGCCTGCACGGGAAATGCCAATAAGGGCGGTATTGAGGCCTCTATGGATAATGATGGCATTAATAGTGTTATTATTGATAGTGATGATCTTTATGATGATGGTGGACCTGCGCTTGGTACTCAGGCTGATCTTGTTGTAAATGTTGGGGATCGTGTTTTCTTTGGCGCGGATAGCTCTGATCTGACAATGGCGGCTCGCACTACGCTTGAAAATCAGGTTTCATGGCTTGAGCAATATCCAAATATTAGCATAAATATAGAAGGTCATGCGGATGAGCGCGGGACTCGTGAATATAACCTTGCTTTAGGCGCGCGCCGCGCTAATTCTGTTAAGAATTACCTTGTTGCGCTGGGAGTTTCTCCTTCTCGCATCGATACTATTAGCTATGGTAAGGAGCGTCCAGCCGTACCAGGGGCTAATGATATGGCTTGGTCACAAAATCGCCGCGGTGTAACTAAGGTTAAATAGAAAATCATGGTTATGTTACGCATTTTGATGGTTTTTATATTTGTTCTGGCTGCGCCTGCATTATCGCAGGCTCAGTCTTCGCAATATGACACAAGCTTGGCGGCGGCTACGGAAATTCGTTTCCAGCAATTGGAAAAAGAGATTCGCAGGCTTACTGGCATGGTTGAGGAGCAGAGCTACGAAATTAGGCGCTTGCGCGGTGAGATTTCAAAGGCTACCGGTGATTTAGAAATGCGGGTTAATGATCTTGAGGGTAATGGTGGCAAGGAATTGGTTGCTGATGAGGTGAAACCTTCTTTTGAAAAGCCAAAAGACATTACAAAAAATGTTGCAGGAAATGTTGTCGAAGATACTGTGGAAAATAAAGCGCAGGCATTAGTGCAAACATTAGGGACTATTTCTACATCGCAAGATACGGGCGAAGTTTCTTCTTATGATGATGCTCCGAAAGCTTATGATTACGCCTATTCCTTTATAAAAAAACGTGAATTTGGTAAAGCGGAAATTGAGTTTGCAAAATTTATGGAAAAATTCCCTGACCATCCGTTGGTTGCTAATGCTAAATATTGGTATGGTGAGACATTTTATGTGCGCGGTGGCTATGAAAGATCTGCTCGTATATTTGCAGAAGGGTACAAGCAGTTTCCTAAAGGCCCTAAAGCGGCGAGTAATTTACTAAAGCTTGGTATGGCACTTACTGGAATGGGCAAGAAAGATGATGCTTGCGTTGCTTATAAGCAGTTGAAAAAAGACTATGCTAAATCATCTGTTCCCGTCCTTAAACGCGCAGAAACAGAGATGAAACGCATAAATTGCCGTTGATATATAGTGTGGTGAATTACACCACTGACCCGCGCCGTCCCTATTATTAGGTGATACTACGAAATTTATTTTTAATGTGCTGCAGTTCTATGGCTAAATAATAATTAGCATAATTATTGTAAATAACCTATTATATATAAACTATATATGTAATGGGAGAATCTATAATGAGACTTAGCGCAAGGGATGTAACACGTAAAAACTCCAAAAACATTGCTGAACAGATTGTTTGTAAAGCGGTTGAGGCTGCTGAAGGTAGAAGCGTTAGGGCTGTAGATGTAGGTTTTTCTGAAAACTCCAGTAAAGAGACGCGTTCTATATTCAGTGAAGAATTTATTCGTGCTTCGGAAAACACATCGATAGAAGGCGCGAGCCTGAATGTCAGTGTGGAAGGTGGTGGTATGCCTGGTGACGAGGACATATATTTTGAAGGTGTTCAAGTCTCTGAGTTAGAGGAAGAAAACTCTGTTTATAAATTTTTCAGAAATTTGATGAGTTAAGAATTTTTTGACTATATCTGGCTGTATGAAATGGCTGGGGTGGCAGGATTCGAACCTGCGCATGATCGGATCAAAACCGATTGCCTTACCGCTTGGCTACACCCCAATAAATCTGCTTAAAACCCGTAATATAATTAATTGAGAGTAAGCGAAGCTTTTTATAGTAGATTTTCAGTCACTCTGTCAATGCAAATTAATGCTATATCAAGATATTCTTGAGCTTGTTAATATATAGGTCTATATAGGCTATATGATTAAAGAATTTTTCGATAAACATATTGGCGGCGATGTTAAAAATATCGCTGTGGCGGTGTCTGGCGGGGCGGATAGCATGGCGCTTTGCTTTATGCTGTCTGAGTATTTTTCTGGGGAAATACACGCGCTTACGGTGGATCATGGCTTGCGCGAGTCGGCGGCGGGGGAGGCTTTGCACGTGGCAGGGCAATTATCACATCTTTCCAATGTTAATCACCATATTTTAAAGTGGGAGCATGGCGAGGATAAGCCTAAAGCTCGCATTCAAGAGCGGGCTAGATTTGCGCGTTATGATTTAATGTCTACTTATATGAAAGAGCGCGGAATTATTCACCTGTTTCTTGGTCATCATATGGACGATCAGGCGGAAACATTTTTATTTCGCCTTGCAAAGGGGAGCGGTGTTGACGGGCTTTCTTGCATGTTGCCCGTGCAAAAATCAGAAAATGGAATTTTTTTGTGCCGCCTGATGCTTGGCACTGGAAAGAGTGATTTGATTAAATATTGCAATGAAAATGCGGTAGATTTTATTGATGACCCATCTAATGTTTCTGATGATTATGCGCGCGCTCGTCTTCGTAAATCCATGGATATTTTGGCGGGGGAGGGCTTGTCTGCTAAGCGTTTGAGTGTTTGCGCATCTCGTCACGCTAGGGCTAGGAAGGCTTTGGAAATGGTTGCAAAAACAGCATTTTATGCCTGTATTCTGGATAAGGATGCAAAACGTATCGTATTTAATAAAAACATGTTACTAAGCAGCCCTGAGGAAATTATTTTGCGGATAATTATGCTTGCGATGACAAGCTTAAACCAAAGTAATGGTTATGGCGCGCGCACCGAGAAAATAGAGAATTTATGTTCTGATTTTGTGAGCTTGGGTGCTTTTCGCAGGCGCACTCTTGGAGGCATTATTTTTGAGTGTAATGTCAAAAAAAATGAGTTTATAATGTCTTTGGAAAAAACAACTTAGGGCTTTGTTTTACGTTATAAATAGGCTAGCTTTGTGCTTAATCAATATTTGAAATTATTAGGATTTTAAAACGTGAAGAATATTAATAAAAATTTATTACTGTGGGTTGCTGTTGGCTTTGTTGTACTTGCCGCGCTTAATATTGCTAGCGATGCTCAAAGGCAATCTGAGCTTAATGATACAGAGATTAGCTATAGCGAGTTTATGGAAGCGTCAAAGGCTGGGCGCGTTGAAGAGGTCGTTATTAAGGGTGATAACTTGCACGGAACATATGCGGGTGATGGTGGCGCGTTTATTTCTAAAGTCCCGCCGTCTGAAAATATTGTTGAGCGTTTAAGCGGCACTAGCGTTAAGATTAAGGCTGCTGACCCTGATCAGCCACCTATAAGATTAATTGATATATTTTTTACTGTGCTGCCTATTTTGCTTTTGATTGCGTTTTGGTTCTTTATTATGCGCCAAATGGGCGGAAAAGGCGGGGGCGGAGCTATGGGGTTTGGTCGCTCGCGCGCCAAGATGATGAATGATGAAAGTGGCAAGAAAAAGGTAACTTTTGCGGATGTTGCGGGCATTGATGAGGCTAGGCAAGAGCTAGAAGAAATTGTGGATTTCCTTAAAGACCCGCAGAAATTCCAGCGTTTGGGCGGTAAAATCCCTAGAGGTGCGCTGCTTGTCGGAGCGCCAGGTACTGGTAAAACATTGATTGCGCGGGCTGTTGCTGGCGAGGCGGGAGTTCCGTTTTTCACCATATCTGGATCTGATTTCGTAGAAATGTTTGTTGGCGTTGGTGCAAGCCGTGTCCGCGATATGTTCGAGCAGGGCAAGAAAAATGCCCCGTGCATTATTTTTATTGATGAGATTGACGCTGTAGGTCGTCACCGCGGCGCGGGTTATGGCGGCGGTAATGATGAGCGCGAGCAAACTCTAAACCAGCTTTTGGTTGAGATGGACGGCTTTGAAGACAATGAGGGCGTTATTATTATTGCTGCTACTAACCGTCCTGATGTGCTTGATCCTGCGCTTTTAAGACCAGGTAGGTTTGATCGTCAAATTGCTGTTCCGCTTCCTGATGTTAAGGGGCGCGAGGCAATACTTAATGTACATATGAAAAAAGTGCCTTTAGCTAATAATGTTGATGCATCTGTTCTGGCGCGTGGCACTCCGGGATTTTCGGGGGCGGAGCTTGCTAATTTAATTAATGAGGCGGCGCTTATGGCTGCGCGTAAAAATAAGCGCGTCATTGGCATGGATGATTTAGAAGAAGCCAAAGACAAAGTTATGATGGGGGCGGAGCGTCGCTCTATGGCTATGAATGAGGAGGAGAAAAAGCTCACTGCTTATCATGAGGCTGGTCATGCACTGGTCACTGTTAATGAGAGCGAATCTGATCCTATACATAAGGCAACAATTGTGCCGCGCGGCGGAGCTTTGGGCATGGTTATGCGCCTTCCTGAGGGGGATCGTTACAGCTATTCACTTGCTAAAATGAAGGCGAATTTGTCTGTTGGTATGGGCGGGCGCGTGGCAGAGGAGCTTATATTTGGTAAGGAATTTGTAACTAACGGCGCTTCTGGTGATATTCAACAAGTTAGCTCTATGGCGCGCGCCATGGTTATTGAGTGGGGGCTTAGCGAAAAAGTCGGTATGATTAATTATGCTGATGATGACAAGACATATAAAGAGCGGAAAATATCTCCTGAAACAGCTTTGTTGATTGAATCTGAGGTTCGTCGTTTCGTTGATGAAGGCTATGAGTCTGCTAAGAAAATTATATCTGAAAATATGGATGACCTTCATATAATCGCTAAGGCTTTGCTGGAATATGAGCTGCTTTCTGGTGATGAGATTAAGGCGTTGCTTCGCGGTGAGCCTATTATAAGGCATGAAGAAAGTGAAAAGGTGGCTAAAACTTCTACGCGTTCATCTGTGCCAAATAGCACCTCAAAGGATGATGCGGGGGATGTGTAGTTGTTCGCCCCACGTCATTCCAGTGCGAAGTGCTGTGCAGCAGTAGATGCTGAAATCCATGCTATTTTCAGCGCGAAGTCTCGAAGCATAAAATAAATATAGTGGTTTAGATTAAAAATAAGACATCACTAGATTTTCAACAGTAGAGTTAATATCCATACCTTGCCTTCGTTTTCATGCCCTCGAATGATTGTTCAATGGGGTCGGTTTCCTCGGTGCTCTTGGGTAAAATCTGGGCTATATTTGGGTAAGGGCAATAAGATATGC
>JALSJP010000014.1 GCA_026989265.1 Micavibrio sp. | reverse complement strand
CAAGGAATATTCTGCTTCATTATGCCAGCTTTTTCCTTGGCTATTACCTCTATATTATCACCTAAAAACTCAGTATGATCTAAAGATATACGGTTGATAATGGTTACAAGCGGCGCTTCAATTACATTTGTGCAATCAAGCCGCCCGCCCATTCCTACTTCTAACAATAATATATCCGCTGGGTTTTGCGAAAAAGCCTTAAATGCCAGCGCGGTTGTTATCTCAAAAAATGATAGCGGAGCGCCTTCGTTATATTCCAAGGCTTGGTCAATTAATTCTTCCAGATATTTATCCTCTATATCCTTGCCGGCAAGATATATACGCTCATTCACCTTAATAAGGTGGGGTGAGGTATAGCAATGAACGCTAAGCCCCGCATTTTCCAAAATAGCGCGCAGCATAGCAATAACAGAGCCTTTGCCATTTGTTCCCGCAACATGGATAACAGGCGGCAAATTCAAGTGAGGATTACCAAAAGCTTTTAGCAGGTCTAAATATTGCCCGCGATCCCAGTTTATTTTAGAGCGAGTGCGTCTAAGCTGGTATATTGTCTCTAGCTTTTGTTGCAGCGCATTATCATCATGCAGTAAATCGGCTTTATGCATCAGCTTTTTCGGGAGTTTTTTCTGCTGTTTTATCAAAATCAGGAATTGAGATTTTTTGCGTCAAAATACTTATGATATTTATCAAAGTTTTCTTCATTTCCTTGCGCTCTACCACCATATCAACAATGCCATGCTCAAGCAGATATTCTGCGGTTTGGAAATTTTCTGGCAAGGTTTCGCGGACAGTTTCCTCAATAACTCTACGACCTGCAAAGCCAATCATAGTGCCCGGTTCGGCGATATGAATATCACCGACCATTGCAAAAGACGCGCTAACGCCGCCTGTCGTTGGATCAGTTAGAATTACGATATAAGGCAAGCCCTCATTTTTGACCATTTCAACCGCAATAATGCTGCGCGGCATTTGCATTAATGAAAGCATGCCCTCTTGCATACGCGCTCCGCCTGACGCTGGAATAGTGATGAATGTAGCCTGATTTTCTATAGCTATTTCTGCCGCTTTTACTATAGCTTCGCCAACAGCCATGCTCATAGAACCGCCCATATAGCGGAAGTTAAAGGCAGCAATAACAACGTCAAGCCCGCCCATTTTACCGCTAGCAATTGTTATGGCTTCATCTAATCCAGTTTTTGATTGCGCATCCTTAATACGATCAACATAACGCCTTTGGTCTTTGAATTTTAGGGGGTCATACGGGACTTTCGGCAGCTCATGCGATATATACTCGCCATTATCAAACATCATCTCAAGGCGATCAGCCACGCTAAAGCGTAAATGATGTCCACAATGATAACAAACATTGTGATTAACTGCGAGGTCACGATGAAACAACATGCCTTCGCAAGAGGTGCATTTTTGCCATAGATTATCAGGTACTTCTTTTTGGTCGCCAACAAAAGAGCGAATGCGAGGCGGAATTAAATTTGATAGCCAGTTCATATATAATATTCCTTATTTTAACACATTAGATAATGACTTAACCAAGCTCAAAACTGGCTCGATATTCCCATTACCTGTATCTTTAACTTTTTCAACAATAACAGAGCCAACAACTATGCCATCACCCAAAGATGACATTTTCAAAGCATCATCAGGGGTTTTAATACCAAAACCAATGGCAATTGGCAATGTTGTATGGCTTTTAATCATATCAATATGTGGTTTTAGAGCATTTTTATCGGCTTTTGCAGCGCCCGTTACACCCGTTATTGATACGTAATACAAGAACCCGCTTGCCCCGTCTAATATTTTGGCTAAGCGTTTTTCATCGGTTGTAGGAGTTATAAGGCGGATAATATCAATGTTATATTTTTTGGTGTATTCGCGCAAATCTGCATCTTCTTCGGGGGGGAGGTCAACAATTATAAGCCCGTCTACGCCAGCATCACTCGCATCTTGTGCGAATTTCTCATAGCCATATACGAATATTGGGTTAGCATATCCCATAAGTATAATTGGCGTATGGTCGTTGGTTTTTCTGAATTTTCGCACCATATCAATGGTATGGTGCATATTTGCGCCTGCATTTAAAGCTCGCCCGCCAGCTAGCTGGATTGTCAAGCCATCGGCGACAGGATCAGTAAATGGCATGCCAATTTCAATTATATCTGCGCCGGATTCGGGCAGGGATTTTAAAATTTTCAGGCTATTTTTTAAGTCAGGATCACCCAACATAGTAAAAGTCACAAGCGCGGTTTTGCCTGATTGCTTTAAATCTTCGAATGTCTTTTTAATACGGGTCATAATTTAACGCCTATAGCTACTAAAATTTCATGTACGCCTTCTTCGAAAAATCTTTTACCATATACTTCAAAATCAGTCTCGAATTTTCTGTCTAAATCACTTTGCCATATAGCTTCCCATGTCTCTATAAGAGCCTTGGGCTGCTCGCCTGCCGCGCTCATCATGGCGTAATCTGCGCTTTGAACCGCTACATGGTGCAAATGACCCGATAATTGCGGCGCGCCATTAACCTTATAACCAATTGTCAAGCGATAGGGCTTTGTATGGTCGCCCTCATAATCCGAATATACCGCATATATGACATCATCTACTTTATTATCAATGCTTTGACCTATATTTTGCTTAAAAAATCCTTCCCAAAGCGCGTTTATTTCTTCCGAGGCTTTCTCATTATCTGTAACAATAGATATTCCAACAACATCAAAGCTATCTACTTTTTCCAGCCCTGCTTTTACTTCGTAGCTACTCATAATTTAACACCGAGTTTATCTGCCACGGTGAATATATCTTTATCGCCGCGCCCACTTAAATTAAGAACCATTATATGATTTTTTGGCAGATTGCCCGAGATTTTAAGTATATGCGCGTAAGCATGAGCGGATTCAAGGGCTGGAATTATGCCCTCTAATTTTGCGCAAGTTTGGAATGCTTCTAGCGCCTCATTATCGGTTATACTTACGTAATCGACACGCTTCGTATCGAACAGCCAAGCATGCTCGGGGCCAATCCCCGGATAATCTAAACCTGCGGAAATTGAGTGCGCCTCTTGTATTTGACCATCATCATTTTGAAGGAAATAGGTTTGCATTCCGTGCAATATTCCTGCTCGCCCGCCATTAAGGCTTGCTGCGTGTTTATCAGTGTCAACTCCGTGTCCTGCGGCTTCCACGCCAATCATATTAACGCTGGTATCATTTAAAAATGGATGGAAAAGCCCTATAGCATTAGAGCCACCGCCAATACATGCGATAAGAGAATCAGGCAAACGCCCTTCGCGCTCCATTATTTGCTCACGCAATTCTTTACCAATAATGGATTGAAAATCGCGTACCATCATTGGAAATGGGTGAGGGCCTCCTACTGTGCCTATCAGATAATAAGTGTCATCAACGTTACTAACCCAATCGCGCATAGCCTCATTCATTGCATCTTTAAGTGAAGCAGAGCCAGCGGTTACGGGCTTAACTTCTGCGCCAAGTAACTTCATGCGAAATACATTAGGAGATTGGCGCTCTACGTCTTTTGCGCCCATAAATATGGTGCATGGAATATCAAATAGAGCGCAAACGGTCGCCGTTGCTACGCCGTGTTGACCCGCTCCCGTCTCGGCGATAATGCGGGTTTTACCCATGCGCATGGCAAGCAAAACCTGCCCAATGCAGTGATTAATTTTATGCGCGCCAGTATGATTTAGCTCCTCGCGCTTAAAGTATATTTTTGCGCCGCCTAAGTGCTTTGTTGTCTTTTCGGCATAATAAAGCGGTGAAGGTCTGCCGATATAATTTTTGGCTAAATCATCAAACTTAGCCCAAAAAGCAGGGTCAGCCTTAGCCTCATTGTAAGCTTTTTCAACGGATAATATTAGCGGCATAAGAGTCTCGGCGACATAACGCCCGCCATATTGCCCAAAATGCCCGCGCTCATCAGGATTATTCATAAGTTCTTTTGTCATGCAAGCGACTATAAACATAAAGATATGGTTTGAAAAGTATCTTCGAACATTTTTGTCGTAAGTCTGCCAGTACTAGTATTATAGCGTGAGCAGTGATAGCTATCGATTAGCTGCAAGCCGCCGCCCATATCATGCACCGCGCCATGTGCAAATTTGAACGCAGCTTGTTTATGCCCCAATGTTTTCAAAACAGCATTATGGGAGACAAGCCCAAGGCTTAGGATGAGTTTAAGGTTAGGCATGGTCTCAATTTCGGTTTTAAGGAATTGAATGCATGTGTTTATTTCTGCTCCTATAGGCTTATTTTCTGGTGGAACGCATTTAACGGCGTTTGTTATGCGCGCATTTATAAGCTCTAGCCCGTCATCTTTACAGGCTTTATATTCTCCGCGTGCAAAGCCTGATTTCAGCAGCGTAGCATAGAGTAAATCACCTGCGTAATCGCCTGTAAATGGACGACCAGTGAAATTAGCTCCTTTTAATCCGGGTGCTAAGCCCACAATCAAAAGCTCTGCATTTTTAGAGCCAAATGACGGGACGGGCGCGTTATATTTATCAGGGAATTTCAGGCGGTTTTCATCAATAAATCTTTTAAGGCGCGGGCATAAATTACAATTAATATCGGGTAGAAGCTCAAACATAGCTACATATATCAATTATTAGCTTGCATTCATAGGCTTAGCGCATTATAAGTTTGGAATTCTGTAATTAATATATTTAAGAGGCATCAAAATATGGCACGCGTTACCGTTGAAGATTGTATTGAGAAAATACCAAACCGTTTTGAACTTGTGATGATGGCATCACAGCGTGCGCGTAAAATTGGGACTGGCGCTGCTATTACTGTTGAGCGTGAGAATGACAAAAAAACTGTTATTGCTTTGCGTGAAATTGCAGATGAAACTATTGATACTGACGCTATAAAAGAAGAGATGATCTCAAGCTATCAACGCTACTTGCCGCAAGATCCTGAGGAAGATGAGATTGACCTTATGGACGGTGAAAAAGAGTGGGGCGAAAAAGAAGGCGAGACTTCTAATGCTGCGCCATCTGGAATATATGCGGATGAAGAGGCTGGCAGTGAAGAAAATGCTTCTAAAACTGATAAGATTCCATCTTTAAGTGATATCGCTGGTATCTAAATATTTTTCAATTATCTGTATTTCTTTGGCATTGTCAAAGTTAAATGAGCATTGTTTATTTAATGCTGGTTCTAGTTGCTTCATGTAATCTTTATGAGATATTTCATATACTCCGAATTGCTCTAAATGCTCGTTGGTGAATTGTGTGTCGAGTATTTCAAATTCAGCACGATGCAGTCTAGCCACCAAATGGACGAGGGCTACTTTGCTGGCATCTCGCGCGGTTGAGAACATGCTTTCTCCGAAAAATGCTGCTCCAATAGCAATGCCGTATAGTCCGCCCACCATTTCATTATCTTGCCAACACTCAATGCTATGGGCGTAGCCTTCTTCATTAAGTTTGCAGTAAGCATCGGTTATTTGCTGATTTATCCATGTTTCGGGGCGAGTGTCTGTTGCTCTCGCGCAAGCATTTATTACATGCTTGAAATCTGTATTAATACGGATATCATAAGGCTTGCCATTAATTTTCATCTGGCGGAGATTCTTTTTTAAACGCCTTGGAATATGCATATCAGTTATAGAAATCTGCCCGCGCAGCTTGGGGCAATACCAACCTATTTGCTCATCTGTCGCACTATTTGCCATGGGAAATAGCCCCTTAGAATATGCAGCAAGCAAAAGCTTAGAGGTTATTATGTTAGAGTTAGGACTTACCATTTTTTTCGGCAAGTTTCTCCTCAAGCCATTTGATAGTATAATCACCAGAAATAAATTCGGGCTGGTTTAATATCCATTCATGCAATGGGAGCGTGGTTTTAACGCCCTCAACCACAGTTTCACGGATAGCGCGAAGCAAGCGTTTTATGCATTCATCACGGTTACGACCATGGACAATTAGCTTGCCAATCATGGAATCATAATATGGCGGAATAGAGTATCCACTATATATTGAGCTATCAAACCGCACGCCCAGCCCGCCTGGTGCATGGAATTGTGTGATTTTCCCAGGTGATGGCATGAATGTGTCAGGGTCTTCTGCATTTATGCGTATTTCAATCGCATGACCGCGGAAGCGAAAGCCATTCTTGCAGATTGTAAGTGGCTCACCCGCTGCAACGCGTATTTGCTCTGCTATAAGATCAATTCCTGTAATCAT
This sequence comes from Micavibrio sp., assembly GCA_026989265.1. Classification (GTDB taxonomy): domain Bacteria; phylum Pseudomonadota; class Alphaproteobacteria; order Micavibrionales; family Micavibrionaceae; genus UBA1672. The sequence goes on along the minus strand of JALSJP010000014.1, from coordinate 12,814 downwards.
TTCAGTTACGGGATGTTCAACTTGGATTCGTGTGTTCATTTCCATGAAATAAAATTTACCATCTTCATATAGGAACTCGATAGTTCCTGCACCTAGATATCCTAATTTACGGATTGTATCTGCCGCTAGTGTTCCAATTTCTTCGCGCTGCTCATGAGTTAGAACAGGAGAAGGGCCTTCTTCTACTAGTTTTTGGTGGCGACGCTGGATAGAGCAATCACGCTCTCCTAAATGGATAGCATTGCCATGTGAATCGCCAAATACTTGAATTTCAATATGGCGGGGATTACTAAGATATTTTTCGAGATAGACAGTATCATCACCGAAATTTACCCTAGCTTCACTGCGGGCGGTGTTATAAGCAAGTTCGAAATCTTCGGAGCGTTCAACGATCTGCATTCCTTTGCCGCCGCCGCCGCTAGAGGCTTTGATAAGGACTGGAAATCCCATTTCTATAGATGTTTGCAAGCCGTCTTCTACTCTATCTACGCTGCCTTTTGACCCCGGGACAACGGGTAGACCTAATTCTTGTACTGTTTGTTTTGCTCTAACTTTATCGCCCATTTGCTCGATCAATTCAGGTGATGGACCAATGAAGTTAAAGCCATGCTCTTCTACCATGCGGGCGAATTGAGCATTTTCTGATAAAAACCCATATCCTGGGTGGATAGCATCCGCGCCAGTAAGAGCCGCCGCCGTTAGGATGGATGGAATATTTAGATAGCTGTCTTTGCTAGATGGAGGACCAATACATACTGACTCGTCAGCTAGTCGCACAGCCATAGAGCTTGTATCCGCGGTAGAGTGAACAGCAACTGTTGCAATGTCCATTTCACGGCAAGCACGGATAATGCGAAGGGCTATTTCACCTCGGTTAGCTATTAGTATCTTCTTAAACATCTTTAGTCTTCCAAATTTAATTCTATACGTTGTTATTTCGTCACTACCGCATTAAAATGCGCTTACGTTCCTTATGCCTAGTATAGAACTAAATTTATGTGACTAATAATTTATAACCCTATTCTATAACCAGTAAAACATCACCAAATTCAATTGGTTCTGCATTTTCTACCAAAATTTGAGTGACCGTTCCCGATTTATCCGCCTTGATAGGGTTCATAACTTTCATGGCTTCTATTATAAGCAAGATATCACCAGCCTTAACATTATCGCCTTTTTTTACAAAGGAGGGAGAATCAGGGTCTTGCTGCAAGTAAACTGTCCCAACCATAGGGGATTTCACCGCACCTGGATGTGATGAAGGTGCGCTAGTAGGTGTGTCAAGACTTGCTTTTTGTGGCAAAGCAGGGTCAGAAGCCATGTTAACCGCAGGAGCGTTAGCACTCGCAATTACCGTTCCACCTTTACTAATACGGATAGCTTTATCGCCGTCGGCAACTTCTATTTCTGTTAGCCCTGTTTCATTTAATAGGTCAGCTAATTCTTTGATCGCTTTTGAGTCAATTTTCATTTGTAAATCTTATCGTTATTAATAACTAATTTTAAACCATAAACACTTGAATACAAAAAATAAATGATAATGTCAAAGCATATAGTGCGATCTTTTATAATATTCATGCCATATTTATAATGTATTATTTTTGATTAAAGCTACGCTATTCCTTGCGCGTCAAAACGGCTGCAAAAAATCCATCGGTTTTATGGCGATGCGGAGTAAGGCGCATGAACGGAGTTCCAAGCCCAAGAGCTTCATCAAGCGGCTGGATTTCAAATTCAGGGTGAGCGCTCAAAAACTTCTCGATCTGCTCTTCATTTTCCGCAGGTAAAAGCGAGCATGTAGCATAGACAAGCTTGCCACCGACTTTAACGGCTTTGGCAACCTTATCCAAGATTTCCGCTTGCACTACTACCAGCTCATCCAAATTTGGCCCGTAATTGCGCCATCTCATATCAGGATTGCGTCTCCAAGTTCCGCTTCCGCTGCACGGCACATCGGTTAGCACAATATCAAATGTCCCTTTTTGACGTTTAAGCCATTTCTTATGACGCGCGTCAGATAGCGGGCGCACTTCTATGATATCAGCCAAGCCCGCCTTTTTATAACGCCTGCGCCCTTTCTCTAAACGCTTAGCATCTAAATCCATAGCTACAACGCGCCCTTTGCGATGCATTGCCGCCGCTAACGCAAGAGTTTTACCGCCGCCCCCTGCGCAATAATCAAGCACTTGCATGCTAGGTTTTGCATCACAAACATGAGCAATCAGCTGCGAGCCTTCATCTTGAATCTCAATCCACCCCTTATTCATAGCTTTGGTTTTAGATAGATAAGCCTTCTCAGTGCAGCGCAGCCCCCAAGGAGAATACGGCGTAGAAAAGGTCTCAACACCGTCCTTAGCCAGCGAATTTTGGACGTTCTCGCGATCCATAGCAAATATATTTGCCCGCACATCAAGAGTAGCAGGAACCATCATTGCAAGCATTTCTTGCTTGAAATCCTCGCCAAAATATTTGCGTAAAACTTCTGAATATTCGGGAGGGCATTCAGCTAAAACATCTTCATCCATATCTGTATGTTCAATATTTTGCCCCGCCAATTTTTGAACAAAAGCAATTTCATCATCACCTAATTTGTCAGGAGCATAATCAGAGCCATCAAATAAATCATGCAAGCGTTTCTCATCTGCGCCGCCGCCCAAAGCAAGCCAGCACATAACGCGACTACGTGGAGTTGCCACAACGCCGTTTTTATCAAGCCACCAGTTAATACGCGCATGATGACGCGCTATCTCATACACGCGCTCTGCCACGTCGCGGCGATCTTTAGAGCCGATATAGCGACGATTACGCATATAATCGCCCACGCAACTATCAAGGGGGACGCGAATATTTTGGTCACGTTCTAATATTTCAATAGTTGCTTGTATTCTTGATGCTGGTTTCATGGTCGCTAGTCTTACAGCAAAAGAACAGATGCAGCAAGCCTAACTAGCCATAAAGATAGATATAGCCAAGCTCATATAAAACTTCTCACGAAAACACATTCATAGCCCACGCAATAACCAGTATCTGTGGCACAGTTATTAATGGTAAAAACAGAGGTATTTTCCACGTCTTTGTTGTTTCTTTCAAGACCATAATTTCTGTGTAATCAGTGGCTACGCCTGTCATAAGAAAAGCAAAGCTATTCCCTGGTGCTTTGGCTCGGGTAAGAAGGTCAGCCGCTACAGGAGTAGAACCTTCTGAGCATACTTCTAAAATAGTAGCGACAAGAATAGTTAGCCCTAATCCTGCCAATGTAGGGCCAAAAAATGTTTGGAATTGCCCTGTATCCATAAATGCGCGTATCAGTCCTGCCAAAATGACACCAAAAAGTATCCATCTCACCACCATGCGAGAATCTAAAACACCCGTCCACAGCATATCCTTAATCATGCTTGGCGTAAATCTAGTTTGCTTAAGCTTTATTTTAGCCTCTTTCCAGAATTTGAAATCATGCGGCAAATCGACCTTATTTGGATTGGCAGGCAGTGTTCCTTTTTTGGTTAAGTATTCAAAAATTAAGCCAGAGATCACAGCAATTATCATTGATAATACGATAAAAGCCAACGTCCACGGCAAACCAACCAAGGCTATCAGGATTAATGTTAAGGAAAAGCTATTCCACGGACTAGCAATCAAAAAAGCCATCACTTGCCCAGTGCTAGCTCCACGTTCATATAGCTTGGCAGCGACCATTAGAATACCGTGCGAGCATAAATCCAAAAGCACGCCCCCTAATGTTGCCCGAATGATGCCATTTAAACCGCCATCACGACCAAGTATAGAGATTACAAATTCCCGCGGGACTTTAGCCAGAATACCGACCATAACCATGCCTATAATGATTCCCCACCATATGGTGTTCATCAAATCAAAGACCGATTTTGAAAAAACTTGAAGAGCTGTGATGTCCGCTATAGCTTGCGAGTATTGCCAGTGTAAAACATAAAATAATGCAACAACAATAATTGACCCCCAAAGCAATAAATCAAGTTTCTTTTTTTTGCTACCATCATCGTGGCAAGAAGGTGTGTGTTTATTAGATGATTGTTTCATAACTATTTCCTTAAGACTCTGTGCGGTAATTTGGCGCTTCGCGAGTAATTGTTACGTCATGAACGTGGGATTCTTTAAATCCCGCGCCGCTCATACGGATAAATTCGGTTTTCTCGCGCATATCTTGGATATTGGTAGAGCCAGTATAACCCATAGAAGCGCGAAGTCCACCAACCATTTGATGCAATACATTAGAAATAGAGCCTTTATAGGGAACGCGCCCTTCAATGCCTTCGGGGACAAGCTTATTAGATTGGTTAACATTGCCTTGGAAGTAGCGATCAGCCGAGCCTTTAACCATCGCACCAACGCTTCCCATACCGCGATATGATTTATATGAGCGACCTTGATATAAGATAACTTCACCAGGCGCTTCATCAGTTCCAGCAAATATTCCGCCCATCATAGCCGCGCTAGCCCCACCAGCAATTGCCTTAGCAAAATCACCCGAGTATTTTATTCCGCCATCTGCAATAACAGGAATGCCCTTTTTCTCACATACTGCGGCAACGTCCATAATCGCTGTAAGCTGCGGCACGCCAACGCCCGCAACAATGCGAGTTGTACATATAGAACCCGGCCCTATGCCAACCTTAACGGCATTTGCACCCGCTTTTATTAATGCAATAGCAGCATCGCCAGTGGCAACATTACCTGCCATAATTTGAAGGTCAGGATTATCACGGCGAATTTGCGCAACTGTATCAAGCACTGCTCTTGAGTGACCATGCGCGGTATCTACCACCACTAAATCAAGTCCAGCTTCCGCCAGAGCACCAGCCCTTTGAATACCGTTAATATCACCAGTGCCAACAGCAGCACCAGCGCGAAGGCGATCACCTGAATCCTTAGTAGCATTAGGAAAAAGCTTAGATTTTTCTATATCCTTAACCGTCATAAGCCCAATACAATTATTCGCATCATCAACAATAACCAGCTTTTCAATGCGGTGTTGGTGCAATAATTTCTTTGCGCCTTCCTTTGAAATATCCGCAGTAACCTTCACAAGACTATCATGCGTCATAAGCTCTCTTACTGGTTGATTTGGATCATCGGCAAAGCGCACATCACGGTTAGTCAAAATCCCAACCAGCAGCCCGCTTTTCTCAGTTACAGGAACGCCAGATATACTATATTTATGCATTAGCTCAAGCGCAGTTTCCAATGTCTCATCAGGGTGAATAGTTATAGGATCAAGCACCATTGCCGATTCAAAGCGCTTTACTTTGCGAACCATTTTGGCTTGCTCTTCAATCTCCATATTCCTATGCATAATGCCAAGACCACCATTTTGCGCCATAGCAATCGCCATATCCGCGCCTGTTACCGTATCCATAGCAGCAGAAAGAATGGGGATATTAAGTGTGATTTCTTGAGTTAGGCGCGTGGATGTATCAACCTCATTAGGCTGAATTTCCGATGCGCTTGGAACTAAAAGCACATCATCAAAGGTGAGTGCTTCACGAATTTTTGTGGAATCTTTAATACGAGCCATAATGCAAATCTCCAATAATTATTATATGAGCGAAATTTGCAAGTGAGTTATAGCGTATTTTTTACAAAAGTAAAGTTTGAAAAGAACAATTAACCTAAAAGCTATCTAAAATTATTATGAAAAGTAAGCCTTTGTTATGATTTTATATGTATTCTTAAGAATAGGTCATGTCTTCAGACCCCCCATAAAATAATAATCAAGAAACGGGAAATATATAATGATACCAAACACCAGCATCGCTGCAATATACGTAAAAATAGTGGGTGAGAACTCACTTATTTCAATCGCTCAACATAATTTAATTAATAACTTAGAGCGCATAAGAAAATTTAGAACTCATACATTCCTTGAAAATAATGCCCAAACACAATTAGGCATAAGTAGGAATTTTGGGCATGAAAGATATTATAGCTGGGAGGACACTATAATTGATTGCCGCAACAGCCCAACACTAATTAATAGCGATATTTTACAAGAGTTAGACGATATGATTGCTGAAATCCCCCGCTTTCAGAGATTTAAACATGATATAGAGGAAAGATCAGGCAATATAATTAAAATAACGCCATTTCACAATATTCTACTTGGTGAAGAAAACATGCGCTATAACATAAGGCGTGGCTCAAAAATAGAAAATTTCGATATGGTTCGTATAGGAATAAAGCTGTCTGCTGATAATGAGGAATTATTTAAGCTTGGATTAAAAAACCTGCATGATTGCGAAGATCCGTTTAAAATCAGAATAGCGGTAACACAAGCATAAAAACTTACTCACCTAAAGATTTAAAACCAGTTGCAACCAAATATTGCTCCGAGCTTTCTTTACGCGAAGCAGGAGGTTTTACATGTCTTATAGTTTTGAAATGCTTTTTCATCTCTTTTAATAACTCACCTTGCGCCCCGCCTTGAAAAACTTTAGCAAGAAATACGCCCTCAGGCTTAAGCACTTCAATAGCAAAATAATATGCCGCCTCAACCACAGCCATAATGCGCAAATGATCGGTTTGCTTATGCCCCATAGTATTGGGTGCCATATCGCTTAGGACTATGTCGGCTAGACCATCGCTAGATATTTTCTTTAATTCAGCTTTTAATATATCTGGCGCATCATCATCCATGAAATCCATTTGTAAAAACTCAACATCGGGCATTTCATCAATTTCTAAAAGATCAATAGCAACAACCTTACAGCCTTTTTCCGTAGCAATTTGACACCAACCACCCGGAGCTGCGCCAAGGTCAACTATAGTCATATTCGGCTTTAAAATATTGAGCTTAGCATCAATTTCCTTAAGCTTGAACGCTGCCCTGCCGCGATAACCTTGCTTTCCTGCCTCTAAAATATAAGGATCATTTAATTGACGTTGCAACCAGCGCGTAGAGGAGGACTTTCTCCCCTTCGCAGTCTTAACTTTGGTTTTTGGCTTATTACGCATAATATATCTTTTCTGTATTTCAAGCTGTTATAGCAGCATAACTATAGAGGTAGTAACAAAAATCGCAAAAAAGATTGTTAAACATGCCGCCATAAAAATAACTCCCTTAGTTTCCTTTGAATAATGCGCCATAATAAAGAACAAAATATAGAAAACTCCAGAGACGACAAGAGCTCTACTATGGACATTCGAACTCAAAAACCCCATAATGCCGTTATCATAGCCGATGAAAATCATAATTTCAGCTTGCAAGCGCACCAATATCATGGAACAAATAATAAACCCCAAAGCAAGCCAGCGGTGAGCTTTATGGACTATTATAAAGGCGGTAGGCAGCCATATTATATCTGCCCAAAGATAAAGAAAATCAAACATTAAAGTAGCTTATTATATTATGAATCTATTTAAAATATTTTTTATAACTTTGATTGTTATCTTGGCAGGAATTCCGAGCATATCTAGCGCTGCGCCGAAGTCACCGACCATCATCCGTGATACAGAAATAGAAAGCATATTACGAAGCTGGGCGACACCTATTTTTAAAGCCGCTAATCTAAATCCCGATGCTGTTCATATAATTATTGTGCAAAGCAACGCTGTTAATGCTTTTGTTGCTGGTGGATCTAACATTTTTTTCTATACGGGGCTAATCAATAAAACAGAAAATGCGGGCGAGTTAATCGGCGTTATTGCTCATGAAACAGGTCATATTGCGGGTGGTCACCTAATTAAGGGACGCGAAGCTATGGAGCGCGCCTCATATGAGAGCATAATAGGCACAATATTAGGGATTGGAGTTGCTATAATAAGCGGTGACTCTGCCGCCGTTCCCGCTATATCAATGGGAGGAAACTCCATGGCTATGCGCAAATATTTAGCCCATAGCCGCATTCAAGAATCAAGCGCCGATCAAGCCGCACTAACATTTTTGGAAAAGGCAGAAATCAACCCTGCGGGCATGGCTAGCTTCATGGATAAGTTAAAAGCGGATAATTATGTCCCTGAAAACCAGCAAAGCGAATATGTACGAACTCACCCATTAGTCGATAGGCGCGTAGATGCATTAAAGGAGCGCATTAGCTCCTCTCAATATAATTCTGCGCAATATCCTGCTCTTTGGAAAGAGCAACATGCGCGCATGAAAGCAAAGCTAACGGGCTTTATTAATCCAGAGCAAGTATCATGGATATATGATGATAAAGATAAATCAATTGCAGCGCGATATGCCAGAGCCATTGCAGCATATCAAAATAATAAGGTCGATGATGCATTAAATAAGATTAGCGCATTAATAGAAACAGAGCCGAAAAACCCTTATTTTCATGAGCTTAAAGGGCAAATGCTTGTTGATTTCAATAGAGTATCCGAGGCTGTTCCTAATTATAAAAAAGCAATTGAATTATTACCAAAAGCTAGCCTTTTTAGAATAGCGCTAGCCCACGCCCTGATCGAATCAGCGACACAAAATGAAAAAGATTTGCTAAATAATGCCGTAGAGCAATTAGAAATAGCCCTGCGAAATGAGAATAAATCAACGCGCATTCATCGGCTTCTTGCAATAGCTTATGGAAGATTAGGAGCTAATAATAAGGCACAAATACATCTAGCCGAAGAAGCAGTGTTACAGCGCCGTTTCACCTACGCAAAGCAACAAGCTGAGCATATCTTAGAGACAGAAAATGAGGGCAGTAAATTATGGATAAAGGCGAAAGATATAATTTCTTTTATAGAAACAAATAAAAAAGAGTGACTTTTTTATAAAGTTAAGCGAATAATGCAATTGTAATTTATAATTTAAGGAGTTTAAATCTTGAAAAAAGACATCAAAAAATTAAAATTTTTAGTATTAGCACTAGGAACATGCGCCGCTGCGCTTATCTCGCCTGCGCAAAATGCTAATGCTGAAATATTTAATGCAGAGCAAACAAAAGAAATTGAAGTTTTATTCAAAAAATTTCTATCGGATAATCCTGAGCTTATTTTAAAATCAGTGGATGATTTTAGATCCGTTCAAGAAAAGAAAACTCAACAATCTGCGCAAAAAAACTTAGAAGAATATGCTAGCTATTTTGCAGATGAGAATCTGCCATCGGCAGGAAACCCAAAGGGCGACGTTACTATAGTAGAATATTTTGACTATAATTGTGGCTATTGTCGCAAAGCCTTCGCAGATATTGTGAAAATAATAGAAGAAGATAAAAATATTCGTGTTATTTTCCAAGAAATGCCTATCCTAAGCCCATCATCTATAAAAATGGCATCTATTGCAATGGCAGCTCACAAGCAAGGCAAATATTTTGAAATGCATGCTGCATTGATGGATTATAAAGGCGGGCAGAGTGATTCTGCTTTTTATGGAGTAGCTGAGAAATTAGGACTTGATATTGAAAAGCTAAAAGCAGACGCTGCTTCTGCGGATGTTAAAGCCCAAATTAGAAAAGCAACTGACATGGCAAGAAGCCTTGATATCAGAGGAACACCTGGTTTTATTATCGGTAATAAAATCTATCCCGGTTATATTGGTCTTGATGGCTTGCGTGACGCTGTTAAAGCAGCAAGAGCGAATAAAGCTAAGGGCGAATAATAAACTTAAATTAACAAAGGCGACCTGATCTAAAATGAAATATATTGGTAAAACTATTATAGCTCTTTTAGTTCTGGTCGTATTTTATTCAGGATATAACTATTTTGAATTGCGCAAAGAAATATTCCAAGTATATGAAGTAGAAGATAAATACGCGATCCCTAACGATCAAGCCGATCTTATCATAGTTGATTTCAATAAATATAGCTGCTACCTATGTAGGGAATTACACCCCATATTAATGGAGGCGATCAAGCAAGATGGAAAAGTGCGCTATGTTCCGCGCAGCGTAACCCATGGCTTCATATGGAATGAAACATTAGCAAGCGCTATCTACGCTGCGGCAGAGCAAAATAAATTCATAGAATTACATAATTTGATCTATAAAAAATGGCCAGTTGAAAATCATGAAACATTATTCAGATATGCAAAAGCCATTGGCATAGATACAAAAAAACTAAGCCGTGATATGAGCCGCCCTGAAATTATAGAACGCGCCCGCGAAGATCAAAGCTATTTTTATGCATGGAAACTCAGGAAAACCCCAACATTATTAATTGGTAAAAATTTAATTTATATACCAAGCGAGAAAATGCCAACTATTGAAGAATTGCTGCAAAAATTCGCTGAGGCACGCAAATAATATGCGCAATATATTAATAATAAATGGCCCTAACCTTAATATGCTTGGCATGAGAGAACCTGATATATACGGCACCCAAACATTAAGCGATATAGAGGAAATGTGCAAAGATGCTGCTGGCTCTTTGGGTTTTGAAATTGACTTAAGACAATCAAATCATGAAGGTGAAATTATTGACTGGCTACAGCAAAGCAAAGATGCATTTGATGGTTTAATAATAAATGCCGCCGCCTATACTCATACTTCTATCGCTATCCATGACGCGTTAAAACTCCTTGATTACCCAATAATAGAACTGCATATATCAGACCCTAAAAAGCGTGAATCTTTCCGTCATGTTTCGTATATTGAGCCATTAGCGCGGGATGTAATATCAGGTCACGGTGCAAAGGGGTATGAAATGGCATTAAAAAAACTCTCTGAAATTTTAAATTAGAAATTTCACTATTTCCCCCTATTTTGTTTTAATAAGGCAACATATGTGCCATTCTCTTGAAATGAATACGCAAACGAAAATTACAAAATTTTATGCGGATGCAAAAATATGCGAAGTTATGCGCGCTTATCTAAAGACAAATAATCTAGATAATATCTGTGATATCTGTGAAGTAAAGGGTGTTGGAGATGTTATTATTTTGCGTGGTACCAATCAAGAAAAAGTTTATACTGTTCCCATTAGGCTTGGTTATATTTTGGATCAAATTTACTATTATAATCATATAAATAATAATAGCTTAATATATTTTAGTGGTGGTGTGCTTGATATTGATCAAGGAGTGTTTGCAAATAAAGAAGGCAAACAAATATACTTAACAGAAAAGGAAGTTGAAATTCTTTCATTTCTGCATGAAAATAAAGACATCGTGATTCCTCGCGAAGAATTTTTAAAAGCTGTTTGGGGATATGCAAAAAATATTGAAACCCATACCTTGGAAACTCATATTTATCGCCTACGCCAAAAAATAGAGCTAGACTCTGCAAATCCTGAAATATTATTGACCATGGATGAAGGCTATAAAATCAATACATGATATATTCTTCTTTAGGAGGATTACTAGTATTTTCATGCTCACTAATTGCAATATTACGCTCAACAATGTCATTAAACATTGATACAATTTTACCCCGAACATCTACAACTAATCGTTCGTAATCACGATCTGAAGTATTTATAGTCAGAGGGTGGTGGTGGTCATCTGCGCCGGATTTATTAAAAATAACATTCATTGGGTAAGAGTCTGCACCAGTTTTCGCGACATTCAATAGTTTTTGAGAAAATTCATCAAAACTAAATGCTAATTCTTTATGACCCATTTTACGAAATAAATCAGATACTGAAGACATAGTATCTGCATATAATTCAAGCCTAGCTTCATCTTCAGATGTGCTACTAGAATCTTTTTTAGTCAGTCCACCTGTCGTATTTGCAACAATTTTCTTTGCTGTCTCTAATGCATTTTCAGGTTCACCGCGCACAATAGAATAAATATCATAACCATCATAAACATCAAGATCTGGATCATTACATTTGTGAAGTGATTTAACTTTTAATTCTATTCTATTATCGGTGTCCAATATAAGTACCAATCTATTTTCCATGCTATTTCCCCTATATGTTAATAATGATAACCTTTCATATCACGCATATGTAAACAAAGGCAAGTATAAAATCACTTGGAGAGCTTCACCGTCTCAAATGCCCAATCAAGCCATGGAGTTATCTCTTGGATATTTGTAACAGAAATAGTAGCACCGCACCAAATACGCAGCCCAGAGGGAGCATCTCGGTAACTTGCGATATCGTAAGCAACGCCTTCTTCATCAAGCAATTTAGTCATGGTCTTTATAAAGGAAGTTTTATCCGCATCAGACAATTCATTAAACCAATCATCCGTGATGTTAATACATACAGAAGTTGTCGAGCGAGTTGCAGTATCTTGCGCTAAAAAATCAGCCCAATTGCTTTGTTCCACCCATTTATTAAGCTCTTCAAAGTTAATTTCAGAGCGCCTAATGCTTGCAGGCAGCCCGCCAATGCCGCTTACCCAGTTCAAAGCATCAAGGCAATCTTCAACCGCAAGCATAGAAGGGGTATTAATAGTCGCCCCCTCAAAAATACCATTAATAAGCTTGCCATTTTTTGTCATACGGAAAATCTTAGGAAGAGGGCGATTTTCAGGTACATAACTTTCCAAGCGCTCAACCGCGCGCGGAGATAATGCAATCATTCCGTGAGCAGCCTCCCCGCCCAAACATTTTTGCCATGACCAAGTAGTAACATCGAGCTTATCCCACGGCAAATCATATGCAAATACCGCAGAAGTAGCATCACAAAATGTTAAGCCCGTACGATCATTTGATATCCAATCACCATTTGGCACGCGCACGCCAGAGGTTGTACCATTCCAAACAAATACAGTATCACGCGCAGGATCAGCCTTGCTCATATCAGGTAACGCGCCATATTCTGCCTTAAACGCATTAATATCTTTGATTTTCAAATGATCTGTAATATCTTTTAGCCAGTCATTGGAAAACGCTTCCCATGCAAAAACATCAACTCCTCGTGCGCCAATCATTGACCACATCGCCATCTCAAA
>JALSJP010000013.1 GCA_026989265.1 Micavibrio sp. | reverse complement strand
CTTTGGATCTATGATAATGACATTGTAGATTCCACACTAAATGGTATCCGCGTTAGCAACAGCAGCGGGACTGACTATTTTACTGATGTTGATATCTGGAAAAACCGCATAAGCGGAGCTTCTGGCTCTACTGGTATTTTAGTAGAAAACAGTGATTACGCCACCATTGGTGCATATATTAATTACCAATATGGTGAGTTCGACTCTATTGCTACAGGCAATGTTATAACGGGCGTTAATGATGGTATAGTGGTTACGGACAGCGACAATGCCATGGTCACATTCTCCACTATAAGTGATATATATGGAAACGGCGTTACAATAGATGGCTCTAACGGATCAACAGTGCGCCGTAATGTAATCTCTGATGTTGGCGGTAATGGCATATTTGCTCAAAATGTGGATGAGCTTAATATTAACCGAAACACGGTAACAAGCAGCTATGAAAATGGTGTATATATCGCGGGTGCGTATAATGGCTATGTTAGCTTGGCAGGCAATAGCCTAACAGATAACGGGCTATATAGTGGCTCTGCGGGTGCGCGCTTTGAAAGTGGTGACATTGATATAAGTGATTTGGGTAATCCAAACACTGTTACAAATACAACGGCTCTGCCTGCTATTGGTTTGCAATTTGATGGGGGCAACACAAATATTAACATTGTTGATGAGACATTAGGCGGAACGATATTTGACGGGTTTACCCCCGCGGGTAGCTTCTATGTTCGCTTTGAGGATGATTCTATAGTTAATCCAATTACTAGCAGTCCGGTTATAATTGACGGGACAAACGCTTCATTTGATGGAATAATTCCTGCTAGCACGGGCGGCATCTTAACTGCTCCTGATCTGAACTTCATTGAAGAGCGTCTTTATGACGCGGATGATGCTCCGGTTAATGGCAGAGGTCAAATATTCGTTGGAGCAATTGCAACGCCTGCCGCTGCGCCAACAATTGAAAATATCGAAGATTTATTCCCTTCCGCTCGTTCTTCAGCTCCTCAAGCTAGTGGTGCAAGCCTTAGAATTGAAGGACTACCACCTGTAGGCGGACTTGGCGGCGCAGCTGGGCTTAACAATCTTGAACCTGCCGCTGGTGAAGGTGAAGGCGGCGCAAACCCACAGGATTTAGCTAATTTAGAGCCTGCTGCTGGTGGCAATAATAATGGCGGGCAAAATGTAACATGTCTTAGTGACGTTGTTGGCGGGATGTCTGGCGGATCTGTTACATATAACTTCGGCGGAACATTCGAAGAGAGCCTAAGCGGAGAATCTACTTGCTCAACGGCTGGCATCTAATTGATTTGAAAGACACTTAACATTGCGCTATGGCATAGCCTTAACCTTATTGATAAAATAATCAATATCAGGTAGGAATGGCGCATCTTTTGGCGCAATGCTGCTTGCTGTTTGCAAATCACCTAAAGCCTGCTCTTTTTGCCCGTTTTCGGCATAGCGCAAGCCTTTGGCAAAGTAAGCGGTGCTTAGCTGTAATTTCAAATTATCATTATCATTTGCTCTGGCTTCCAGCAGCTTAATAGCTTTTTCCAGCCTATCTTCGGAGATATAAAGGGCGGCAAGCTGCGCCATTATCTCTATGTCATCGGGTGATTTAGCAAGCTGTTTACTTAAAACCTGCTCTTTATTAACTCTTGGTAGAAGCTCGGCAGGCGGGAATAAATAAACATAGCTAGCCAAGGAAATCGTGGGTATTAGCACCATCAAAGCATAACATGTTTTCTTGCGGGTGACCGATATTGGCGCTATCAAAAACAATGTTAAAACTGCGCTTATAACTGCAAATATAATGATTGAGGTCATTTGATAGCTTACTACTTTATTCTTTCCATGGTTGGCAATATTATCTTATCAATAGCATTTTTCGTAATTATGCCCTTATGGCGATATCTTATCATGCCTTTAGAATCTAGAATGAAGCTAGTCGGGGTAGCTGTTATATTCAAATTTTTAAAATCATAAATTGGCGCGGTTATAGATATTTTCTCATAAGGATTACCGTCCCTATTTAAGAAATTGGTTACATCAGCTTTATTATCATTATATGAAATGCCGTAAATCGTTATCCCGTGCTTTTCCGCCAATGTCATTAGCTGCGGATGCTCACGAATACAGGCAATGCATGTGCTGTTAAATATATTAACTATCATAGGTTTTGATGGGAAATCCTTTGATGTAAAAATCGTGCTTATATCCGAACCAAGCTTGAATTCTCTAAATTCTAAATAAGGGAATGGCGCGGGCTTAAAGCTTAGCTTTAAGCTTCCTACCTTTTGGAATAGTAATATAGAGATTAAGACAAGCACTATTAAAACTGGAGCGATATATATCATTTTATTCATTATGCTAATTCCCTATATGTTTTAGAGCGCTGTTTAAGTCATTAAGCAAATCATCCATATGCTCAATCCCAACGGATAGACGCAATAGATTATCGGTAACACCTGCTTTGGCGCGGGCTTCCTCTCCCATTGAGACATGAGTCATAGTGGCAGGGTGATTAATAAGGCTTTCAGTGCCGCCCAATGATTGCGCGAGCCTAAATATTTCGAGCCTATCAACAAATTTTTTAACATTGCCGATATCGCCCTTAACATCAAAGCTAAGCATTGCGCCAAAGCCTGATTGCTGGGCGCGGGCTATATCGTGATTGGGGTGGCTTTTAAGGGCGGGATAGTAAACCGCGCTTACCATTTCATGAGCATCCAGCATCTCTGCGATTTTCATGGCATTTTCTTGCGCCCTTGTGATGCGAAGCTCTAGCGTGCGCATGCCTCTTAATGTCATATATGAATCAAAAGGCGCGCCGATAAGCCCAAGCGAGTTTGCCCAAAACTCTAAATCGGTAAGTATATCACTATCGTTAGTCACAACGCAGCCGCCAACAACATCGCCATGTCCGTTTATAAATTTGGTGGTGGAGTGAAAAGATATATCCGCGCCAAGCTCTAACGGTTGTTGCAGCATGGGTGAGAGGAAAGTATTATCACATACCGTCATTGCTCCACATGATTTAGCCTGAGTGGCTATATTCTTAATATCAGCAATGCGCATAACAGGGTTGCTAGGGCTTTCTATTAGCACCATTTTAGGGTTAGCCTTGAAGGATTGCCTAACCTCATCCGCGTCATACTGATTAATGAATTTAAGCTTGAAATGCCCTTTTTCTGATAAAGCGCAGAGCAAACGATACGACCTGCCATAGCAATCAAACGGCGCTATCAGTAAATCATCGGGGTTTAATAGATGGATTATAAGGGTTAATGCCGCCATTCCAGAAGAAGTCACGCACGCACCAACTCCGCCCTCAAGCTCGGTAATTGCGTTTGCTAGCTCATCGCGCGTGGGGTTTTTTGTGCGTGAATATTCGTATTTTGAATGCTCACCAATACCATCCATTTCAAATGTGGATGACAAATAAATCGGCGGGATAACCGATTTATGCGCCGCATCATGCGCTATACCCGCTTGAACTATTAATGTGCTTTTTTTCATCGTGATATTATAACCAGTTATTTTGTGATTTACAATGGACAAGGGCGCTCAATAATGCCTGAATCAAAAATCGCTACCTTGGTAAGGGGTAGCGATATTGTTTAGGTAATTTATGATATTTAAGGAGTGCGTTTAATTCTTATATTCTCATTATCCAATTAAAATATGGCATAAATATGAACATACGATGCTATTTTAAAGGAGTTTGTAAATTTCTCCTTAATATCTTTGCTGTAATGATATAAGATATTTTAGCAAAATTAATCTAATAAGGTTTTCCCATGACACATACAGGTAATGATACTTTAAACACTCGCAAGACTTTAAACGTTGACGGCAAGGAATATGATTATTTCTCACTAGATGCCGCGTCCAAGGTTATTGGCGATGTTTCACGTCTGCCTTATACTCTTAAGGTTTTGCTAGAGAATTTACTACGTTTTGAAGATGATCGCTCGGTCACGGTGGAAGATATTCACGCACTAGCTAAATGGCTTAAAGAGAGAAAATCTAGCCATGAGATTGCGTTTTGCCCTGCTCGCGTATTGATGCAGGATTTTACTGGCGTTCCTGCGGTGGTGGATTTAGCGGCGATGCGCGAGGCAATGGTATCGCTTGGCGGTGATGTTAAAAAAATCAATCCGCTTGTGCCTGTTGATCTGGTGATTGACCACTCGGTTATGGTGGATGAGTCTGGCACAAAAGGCGCGTTCAAAGCCAATGTAATTCGCGAGTTTGAGCGTAATGGTGAGCGTTACGAATTCCTTAAATGGGGGCAAGGCGCGTTTGATAACTTCCGCGTTGTCCCGCCTGGAACTGGTATTTGCCATCAAGTAAATCTTGAATATCTGGCGCAAACTGTGTGGCTTGATAAAGATCAAAATGATCGCAATGTTATATATCCCGATACTCTTGTGGGGACTGATTCGCATACTACTATGGTTAATGGCTTGGCGGCTCTTGGTTGGGGCGTTGGCGGCATTGAGGCCGAAGCGGCAATGCTAGGGCAGCCCATATCAATGCTTATCCCCGAAGTTGTAGGTTTTAAACTCACAGGCAAAATGAAGGAAGGCACTACTGCAACTGATTTAGTGCTTCGCATTGTTGAGATGCTGCGCGGGCTTGGCGTGGTTGGGAAATTCGTTGAATTTTACGGCGAGGGGCTGGATCATCTTTCACTTGCTGATCAAGCGACGATTGCGAATATGGCGCCTGAATATGGCGCGACATGCGGATTTTTCCCAATTGACGGCGAGACTTTGCGCTATCTCGAATTTACAGGGCGCGATCCGCACCGCGTTAAAATAGTCGAAGCCTATGCAAAGGCACAAGGTATGTGGCGGGATACTAGCACTCCTGATCCTGATTTTACAACAACCATGACACTTGATATGAGCAGCGTCGAGCCTGCAATATCAGGGCCAAAGCGTCCGCAAGACCGCATATCCTTATCTAATGCTAAATCTGATTTTGCGCGCCTTGTGCCTGAGAAAACCTCTATAGAAGTGGCGGGCAAGAATTACACACTCGATAATGGCGACGTTGTGATTGCGGCTATTACTAGCTGCACTAACACTTCTAATCCATCCGTATTAGTGGCGGCGGGGCTTGTTGCCCGCAAGGCTCGCGCGTTGGGGCTTACTGTTAAGCCGTGGGTTAAAACCTCGCTAGCACCGGGTTCTCAAGTTGTAACTGAATATCTAACCAAGGCAGGATTACAAGATGATCTTGACGCTCTTGGCTTTAACACTGTTGGCTATGGCTGCACCACTTGCATTGGTAATTCAGGCCCATTGGCTGAGCCTATCACAGCGGCTATAAATGAGGGCGACCTTAATGTTACGGCGGTTTTATCAGGTAACAGAAATTTTGAGGGGCGAATTTCCCCGCATATTAAGTCTAACTATTTGGCATCCCCGCCATTAGTTGTGGCATATGCGATTGCAGGAACTATGCGGGCGGATTTATATAATGAGCCTTTGGGGCAAGATCATGATGGCAATAATGTCTATATGAAAGATATCTGGCCAAGCAATAAAGAGATTGCCGATATGGTGGATCTTTGCCTAACCCCGCAAATGTTTAAGGATAGATATTCAGATGTGTTCTTAGGCACGCAAGAATGGCAAGATATTGGCGGCTCTGATGCTAGCGAGACATATGACTGGCAGGAAAGCTCTACCTATGTTCGTAACCCGCCATTTTTTACTGGAATGTCTAAAGATGCAAGCGCGATTAGCGATATTAAAGGCGCAAATATTTTGGCTATGCTTGGTGATTCTGTTACAACCGATCATATATCGCCTGCTGGCGCGATAAATGCAAGCTCTCCCGCTGGCGAGTATCTAGCAAATAGCGGCGTTAATCCGCGTGACTTTAACTCTTATGGCTCAAGGCGCGGTAATGACCTTGTTATGACGCGCGGGACTTTTGCCAATATCCGCATTAAAAATGAGATGCTAGATGGCGTTGAGGGCGGATATACCAAACATATTCCAACTGGCAATCAGATGAGCATTTATGACGCATCGACGCTTTATCAAGCCGAGGGCATTCCCCTTGTTGTTATCGCTGGCAAGGAATATGGCACAGGCTCTTCTCGCGATTGGGCGGCAAAAGGTACACGCTTGCTTGGCGTTAAAGCCGTTATTGCTGAAAGCTTTGAGCGCATTCACAGATCCAATTTAATTGGTATGGGAGTGCTTCCCCTGCAATTTAAGGGCAGAGCGAGCAGTAAAACTCTTAACCTGCGCGGCGATGAGACATTCGATATTACTGGCATATCTGGTGGTCTAAAACCACAGCAAGATATTAAAGTTATCGTTCATTATGATGATGGGTCAGAGCAGAAAATTGACGCTCTTTGTCGCATTGATACGCTAGATGAGCTGGAATACTACCAAAATGGTGGAATATTGCACTATGTGCTGCGCGGCTTATGCTCTTAATATTTCCTTGCGCTAAGCTGCTTAAATATGCAACATTAAGAATATGTTAAATACTCAGCGGCAAGTAATAACATCAACGGCGCAAATATCAGACAATATGTCTGCGCTTCCTGATGGGATAATCAGACATTCTAAGCCTTTGAGCAATCATCATTATATATTAACCAGAGGCGATATATCCCCCGCCGCGCAAGTATCCAACAGCATTTTACGTGATAGGATAACCAATAGAGATCCAAATAAGCCATTTGTGGTTGCTGCGCTTGAAGACCACGCTTATATTTCACATGTAATGCTTGTAACTGAACTTCTAGCGCGGTTTGCGCTTCATAGGCAAGAAAGCTTGAACGATAAAAAGCGCGATTTTATATATGCGTCAGAGTTTTCGCATAATGACCTTAATAATTATAGGAAAATCCCTAAAAAATATAAATATCAATCAAATATTTACGATCCTTTTAATCATCTTTTACTTAGAGAGTTTAGCAAAAACTATGATTACCTTTTAGCCCCTATGACCAATAAATCTTTATATCAAACTTGCTTAAAATATGGCATTAAAACCTGTTTTAGTGATGCAGCAAAAATAAGTGATGGGCATTATTTAGACTCCAATGATCCGTTCACAAAAGATATTGCAAAAGATATTTATGGTGTTAATCTAGATTACACTCTAATTAAATGCGTTGAAAAATATGGCATATCTATACGCAATGATGTTATGGCGGCGCGTGGGTTAGCGACGGCAGGCGAGAATAGTGTTGTTATTCAAAGGCTTGGGTCTAACCATGGTGGTAATAAAGCAAATGAAGACCGCCCATATGAGCATTCTTATCTTGCTGCATGCCGCAAGCGCGGCGCGGAAGTAACAAGTATATTCCTCTCATCAGCAGGTGATAACACCGCCGAAAAGGTTATTCCAGAGCAAGCATTAATTGATGATCCCAATATGATAATAATAGATGGAATGCCTAAATATCAAGGGTTTGCGTTTTACCCATTGGTGGAGTACCTATATTTAAAATATATGACGTTTAGGCATAGTAATAAGCATCTAATAGATCCCGAAATGGAAGAATTTGATATTTAACTTGGGTCTGACACCTAGACTCAGGACTTAAAAAAGGCGAAAAGCCTTATCTAAGTAGCTCGCTATAAATCTGCTTCTTTTTCTTTTCAAAGGCGGGGCATTTATCATCCACGCTTTCATATTCCTCTAAGCTATCGACGGCGCGTTGATTTTCTTGGCGATCTATGGATAGTTTTTGATATTCAAGCTCAATTATTTGATTAACTACGCGCTGCATTTTTTTTGATATTTCCGCTATGCTATCAATTCTCACAGGCCCTGCGGAAAAGCCTCTGGTTTTAAGATCACTCATAAGCTTTTCACCAATTAGATTTGCATATTTATTTACAACCCTTCTATCTACGCGCACATGTTTCAGCTCATGATCTATGATGGCTTTGCGCATGCATCGGTCATTATAAAGCTCTTTTGCTATTACAATTGTGGGGTCTATCGTGATATTTACGGTGATATCCTTATACCAAAGACATGAATATCCGCGCTTGCTATTTGTTACTTGCCCAAGAGTAACCTTATGGTCTAGCCCTATCTCACCCTTCATAAAACCTTGCGTTATTGTTGTTCCATGAAAGCTATATGGGTCAACCGTATCAGTGCTATATTCTTGGATCTTCTTTAGGCTTTGCTTATAATCATACTTAACTTTTTCAGTATGGGGGATTATATTTATTTTTGTTGTCGGAGCTTGCGGGCAGGAAACCGCGTTTCCAGCCAAAATCATCAGCGATGTAACCGTTATAGGATCAATTCCAAGCATTACTCATTATAACATATAAAATAAATGTAATATTAATTTTTAAAAAAAAGATATAAACTGTTTATCCAAATAATTTTACAGGATTTAGCCATGTTTATATTTTCTATTATCTCATTTCTAATACAAATATATATACTTGCCGTTGTTATATATGTTGTTATGGGCTGGCTTATTGCTTTTGACATTGTTAATGAGGAAAACGAAGCCGCCGTCAATTTAATGACCTTACTTCATAAGCTTACAGACCCCGTATTTACGCCGATAAGAAAATATATCCCGCCGATTAGCGGTATGGATTTCACTCCGCTTATTGTGATTATTGGACTGCAACTTATCGCATCAATATTATAGGAGCTAAACGTATGACCATAATTATAGACGGCAAAGCCATTGCAAAAACTCTGAAAGATGATTTAACCGCGCAAGTCTTGAAAATGGAGCGCGCCCCCGCTCTTGCTGTGATATTGGTTGGCGATGACCCTGCCTCAAAAGTCTATGTCCGCAATAAAATAAAAGCATGCGAGAAAACAGGCATTAAGAGCATTGAGCGCCGCTTGCCAGCGGATACTACTAATGAAGAGATAGAGCGCACAATAAACGCCTTGAATGAAGATGATGGGGTGGATGGAATATTGCTGCAACTTCCATTGCCAAAGCATTTGGATAGTGACAGGTTGGTGCAGCTTATATCCGCCGATAAAGACGTGGACGGGCTTAACCTTAGGAATGTTGGAGCGCTTGTCGCGGGGATTGACGGGCTTGTGCCTTGCACGCCGCAGGGCAGTTTGCGGCTTATCAAAAGCGTGATTGATGATCTAAATGGGCTTGAAGCCGTTATTATCGGGCGCTCACTTTTATTTGGCAAGCCAATGGCGCAGTTGTTATTGCAGGAAAACTGCACCGTTACCATGGCTCATTCGCGCACTAAAAATCTTGAAGAAGTATGCAGGCGAGCTGATATTCTTGTCGCCGCCGTTGGCTGTGAAAAAATGGTGAAAGCTAGCTGGATAAAGCAAGGGGCGTGCGTTATTGATGTCGGGATTAACCGCATGGAAAACGGGAAATTATGCGGAGATGTTGATTATGAAGCCGCGCTTGAAGTTGCGGGAGCGATAACCCCTGTTCCGGGCGGCGTTGGCCCTATGACTATTGCGTGCTTGCTTGCCAATACTATTAAGGCGGCAGGTTAGATAAACCACTAAAATACAACTTAATAAACCATCATAGCAAATGATTGATATGCTCTAATTTCTTTCAACTTAATTTGTTTAGCCTTAAAATTATTATAAAATTTAAGTTTGATTTTTGATGATTTTATAGTTATTTCTGGATATAAAACTTCATACATATCAGGTGGAGAATTATAGATTGTCATAAGGAATTTTTCATTCGCCTTAATCCAAGCTTCAAGGCTTATAATGAATGTTTTAGATGCTATTTTATTTTGCTTAAAGGCAGTCCTATCAGCAAAAGAAGTATTTTCATTATTCCCAACAATATTTTCTAGCTCTTTTACTTCACTTTTCAGATGTCTTTTCCAAAAATCAGCAATAACCCCAGCCTTTCTAACATTTTTTATTTGCTGGATAAGATATTCCTCATCTTCGAATATCTTTAAATTACCTACCCCAGCCATGTGTCTGCGGATTTCATGTCCATAATGATCATATTCTGGCGGAATATCTTTTTTTATTCCTTGTATCAACCGATCAACGCGCTCTGAATTTCCTCTAATATCTGGCATTTTTAAGAATTTAACTTCAATAATATTAGGCTCTATTGGCGGCGTTTCACCATCATCAACAAGCACGGATTCCGAGAAAAGATCTGGCATGACAACTTTATCATAGTCAGAATCAGCACTAAGAGTCCGACTAGAGTGCTGCGCATAAAGGTTATGTGGGGCAAGAACTGCCACAGACACCAAGAAATAAAACAATATACGCATGTAAATAGACCCTTAAATTTATGGATTACATCACTAATTGTATATTATTTATTCACCTTGAGCAAGTGTATAGCCCCGCGCGCCATCGAAGTTATAAAGATTTTCGACCTTAATAAAATCTATGCCAAGCTCTTCTATTGCCTTTAATTGCTCGAGAATAACATCATGCGTAACGCTCTTATCGCCGATAAATCGTAAGCACCAATGGTCAGAGCAAAATGTATCAGGTCTGCCATTTGGCCAAACTTTAACCCCGCGATTAGCAATTAATTTAAGCTCTAATCCATCTATGACGGCGGAGTTAAGAGTATCTGCCAAATCATCTGGCATTCCCTCCCAGTCAATGAATATATCCGCTCCGATAAGAGTTTTTTCCTGATGAACTCGCGGTTTTAGTGGAGGAAGGCTAAGACCTCCCGATCCGCCCTTGCCGTAATCAACAACTGCAAATTTTGACGGGTTTTGCCCTAATCTCTCAATTACTGCCGCCGCAAATTCACTAGTAGATACGCGCTGCTTGCTAAGCCCCTCGTCATAAATATCGCCAGTATGAACGCCATCTTCCAGAGTTTTAAACCAAGCATTATGGATTTTGGCGGCAATGTCATTTTGCCCAATATGATTAAGCATTAAAACCGCGCCAAGCAATAATCCCGATGGATTAGCAATTCCTTGCCCTGATATATCGGGGGCTGAGCCGTGGACGGCTTCGAACATGCCGAAATCCGCGCCGATATTACATGACCCGCCAAGCCCGACCGAGCCAGTAATCTCTACGGCTACGTCAGATATAATATCGCCATAAAGATTTTCAGTAACAATCACATCAAAGTCATTAGGGCGAGCGGCAACCCGCGCTGTTCCGATATCAATGATATAAAAATCTTGCTCAATATCGGGGTATTCTGCGCCAATCTCATCAAATACGCTATGAAATAAGCCATCCGCCATTTTCATTATGTTATCTTTTGCCATGCAAGTGACTTTTTTGCGTCCATTTGCCCGCGCATATTCAAATGCATATCTTATGATGCGCTCTGATCCGGGGCGTGAGATTAACTTTATTGACTGCACAACATCTTGAGTTTGGCGATGCTCTATACCTGCGTATAAATCCTCTTCATTCTCGCGGACAATCACTATATCCATATTCGGGAAGTTTGTTTCAACATATGGGTGATAGGAAACGCACGGGCGTACATTGGCAAACAGCCCCAAAGTCTTGCGAACAGTAACATTTAGGGATTTAAACCCTCCGCCTTGCGGAGTTGTAATAGGGGATTTTAGAAATACTTTAGTGCGGCGCAAACTGTCCCACGAACTTTCTTCTATGCCAGTCATACAGCCGCGTTCATATACCGCCTCACCAATTTCTATTTCTTCAATATCAAGCCTAGCCCCCGCAGCCTCCATAATACGCAAAGTAGCGTCCATAATCTCAGGGCCAATGCCATCGCCGCGTGCAACTGTGATAGGGGTGTTTTGGGTCATGTCTTTTGCTCCTTGAAATCCAACAAAAGAAGAGTAAAACAATTTACATGCTTTTTCTATAGTATTTTAATTATTCCAGAAAATCGCATCTTTAACGTCGCGCCCGCGTTTATCCTCGCTGCGCTTATATACGTAAATCCCAAGCACAGATAATCCCACTGCCCAAATCGCGCTTAGGTTACCCATAGCCGCCATAACCACGCCTGCTTTATCGGTGTCAAATATAATGACATAGGCTATGCCAAACATTTGCGCCCCCCAAGTAAACGCCATTAAATAGCCAAAAGTCGGGCGCATTCTACGGACATATTTATCCTCGGAGGCCACCTCCGCGCGAAGGGATTTATTAATCTCCGCCAAATTATTTTGGTAATTTTCCATCTCTATTTGAGCCATTTTTTCTGTATGGCGGTTAGCCTCGGCGAGTTGCTCAGGGCTTATACCGCCGCTCTTTATGACTGCGCCCACTTTATCCAGCGCATCTGACGCGCTTTTAGCTACGGGATTATCTATTCCAGCTAAAGCCCCGCCGACAATTGCAATTAAAAATGGCAGTCCTATTTGTGATAATATAGTTGATAACATGATTTTTATCCTTTTAGTTTAAAAGCGTGGCATTAGCCACGAGGATGAAGTCTCATCCTTTGGATTTAAAAGCGTGGCATTAGCCACGAGGATGAAGTCTCATCCTTTGGATTTAAGAACGAACCATTTGGTTCG
This sequence comes from Micavibrio sp., assembly GCA_026989265.1. Lineage (GTDB taxonomy): Bacteria > Pseudomonadota > Alphaproteobacteria > Micavibrionales > Micavibrionaceae > UBA1672. The sequence continues at coordinate 7,610 of JALSJP010000013.1, read as the reverse complement.
AGCGTTCAGTCGAACGCTTTGGATTTAAGAACGAACCATTTGGTTCGAGCGTTCAGTCGAACGCTTTGGATTTAATTACTTACTTACCCAAGCGAGCAGTTTTAAGAGCGGTGCTATCAAGCTTGGTTTCTATGCGCAAAAGATGCTCTATTATGCGGCTTTCAAGGCTGCGCATATCACTGCGCGATGCATAGTTTTTGGCAACCTCTAACTTAAAAGCCGATAGAGCGTCGCGGAGCTGCTCGCTACGGCGCTCTAAATTAAGCTGCACCTCATCAATTGCCCTATTATTATCAATGCGAGTGCGCCAAATCATGAATAATAATCCCGCCATAGCAGGCAGATCAACTACTGTGATCCACCACAGCAAATCATTAGAAATTTCTATCATTTTATATATCCTTTTTGGTTTAAAGAGCGCAGAATTATCCGCGAGCGTTCAGTCGAACTCTTTTTGATTTTTTACGGCGGACTCCCGCCAAAATACTACGCCATTCCAGCCCACCACGTCATTTAAGCGGAGGCTGGAATCCAGACTATTATTTTAAAACACAGCGAACACAGGGGAATACACAGCGACCTCAAGCTCAAATGAACGCGCTGTGATTTCGCTGCGCCCGCTGTGGTTAATGGTTACTAGATTCCCGATTACTCGGGAATGCTAAAATTATTTGAACCGCAAAGACGCATAGCACGCAGAGGTAAAAATTGTGGCTTCATGGTGATTTTTTCTTCAAACATCAAAATCACCTTTAGCCCTGTGAGTTTTTGCCCCGCGCCTCCAGCTATAAGAGCCTTTGGCGTATGTGCGTTTAATCCTATCAGGCTCCATAGAAATCGCACCAGCAACCGCGTCTAGCCCATCATCATGGCACTTGCTTTTCGCGCCATAGCCCTTTGGTCGCCATTCTCGCATCTCCATAACAAAGGGAGTCTTGCGCACATCTTCATGCACAAATAAGCGCTCTGCCGCCATTACAACGTCAAAACTTTCTAAAATGCGCATATCTTTTGAGCGCGTAGAAGAAAGCCCGCGCGCGGTACAAGGGCAGTTAATTCGCTCCAGCTCATTACGCAAAATCGGCGGCAGGAACTTTCCGATTCCGTTTATCTCAACAACGATTGCAGGCAGGTGAAATTTCTTGGCTAAGCTTGCTACTATTCTAACTTGCTGCTGCGCTTCATCCATTTTATCATCTTGATTTATCTTAATATATTCAATATGTTGAAGGTAATAATTGCCGAGCATATCGGTAAACATAACCGCGCAAACACTGCTATCTCCATGCGCGCTGCCAAAGGCAGGATCCCACCAGCATGACGCGCTCACCATTTTTTGGTTGCCTATATATATCTCATCAAGCACGGGGCAATATGAAAATTCCTCGCTATGGAATTGCAGCAAATCAGGGTTGAGCCGCCCTTCCAAAATATTAACACTGCGAAGCATCATCTGGCTTTCAAACTTATTCGGGCCCGTATCGCGCTTTATCTGCTCAATTACTTTCATTGAGTATTTTTCTTCCCAAACGCTTGCCCCATCTTTATCCAAAATAGGCAGGCTAAGCCGTTTAAAATCATCAAGGAATATCTTTTCCTCGCCTATTTCTGTGCGCGGGATATCCGCATAAATCGAGTAATAATGATGCGGAGTGCCAACATATAGCTGCGTGCCACTAGCGGTTAGAACATAGCTCATCTCGTTAAGGCGAGTGCGCAAATCCCCGCGCTTTGGCGCACTATCGCAAGTGTTTGGAACTTCTACATCATCGCAAATCACAATGTCAGCGCGGCTTCCCGTTATGTTAGAGCTAACGCCCTTTGCCATCATAGAAGGGTCGCGACTTTCAAATATGCGCTTTACCGTAAAACGATCCGATGCCCATTGATCCGCGCTATCGGGCTTCATATTTTTGGTGAGCGGGTGATGCTCTATTATGCGCTTAACATTGCGCACCATTTTCTTGGCGAGCGTGAAATCTGCGGCAAGCACTAAAATCCGTAAATTCGGATTAAGGTATAGCAGCCAGCCGCAAAACAGCCCCACTAATGTAGATTTACCAGCCGAGCGAAACGCCATAAGCAGCAAACGCGTATCGCCATTTTTCCAAGCTTCCTCCAGCCACTGCGCCATATTTAAGTGCAAAATTGGGGTTTTCATATTTTGCTGTTGATTCCAAAGCACGGTAAACAGCTTAAAATCTATGTTTTTCATCATTATGTTAGCCTATAAAATTTATGCGCGCCGATTATAGTTATGGGAGTTTGCCCCTTTGCCCAATATGGCGTGATCGAGCTAGCGTGATAGTGAGTTGCGCCGCTTGTGACATCAGTCAAAACCCCTGCCACCGCGCGGTTAGCAATCCTTAAGGCAGTCGCAAAATACAAGTCACTCTTATCTACTGATTGCAGTTTTTGGAAATTTGGGTCGCTCCTATTCCAGCATGAAAATTGATACGGTTTTTGGCATATTTGAATGATATTATTTCCCCACCAAAACTTGCCCTTTTTCTGAGCTATTTTCTCGCGGTTTAAAATTACATTTGCAACGGCCTCCATACCACCCTCACCCTCGCCTCGAGCCTCGCCCCAAAGAGTTCGCGCAAGCACATCTACGGTTATTTCATCATAGAAATCTTGCATGTTTTTTCCATTATTTTTATCCACGCCGCTACAAATAGCGACCAGTTTTGGCTTTTTAGTCATTATATTTATCCTTTTGTTTTAAGAGCGCGGGATTGCCCGCGAGGATGAAGTCTCATCCTTTTTAATTTAAGAACGAACCATTTGGTTCGAGGGTGAAGTCTCACCCTTTATGATTTAAGAACGCGAAATTATTCGCGAGGATGAAGTCTCATCCTTTTTAATTTAAGAACGAACCATTTGGTTCGAGGGTGAAGTCTCATCCTTTTGGATTTAAAAACGCGAAATTATTCGCGAGGATGAAGTCTCATCCTTTTTAATTTAAGAACGAACCATTTGGTTCGAGGGTGAAGTCTCACCCTTTTGGATTTAAAAACGCGAAATTATTCGCGAGGATGAAGTCTCATCCTTTTGGATTTAAGAACGCGGAATTACTTACATTCGTCCACTTCGCCTTGAGCATTTTCTATCAGCCCAAGTAAAACTTTATGCCCATTTTCATCTTCTATTGATGGATCGGGCAGGTCAGCCCATTGCGCTAGCTTAATTAAAAGCTGGATATGCGAGACAGCGACTTTGCAGGCATCATGATGTTTTTTAAACTCTGCACTATCTTTTTTTAAGGTCTTAACCGAAAATAATCGATATGATGCAAGGGCAATTTTTATTGCCTTTGGCAGGAATTTTGCAATATCCTCACGCGTTCGCATTTCTATTTTTTGTGTCATTATATTTATCCTTTTTGGTTTTTTACGGCGGACTCCCGCCGAGCTTGCAGTCGCAAGCTTTTGGTTTAAGAGCGCGGGATTGTCCACCATGGATTTAACAATAAAAAAAGCCCCCTAAAAGGGAGCTTTAAAAATTCAAGTTTATTTTATTAATGTTACATAGTATAATCTTTATTATCTTCCAAATCATATTGATAATCTTTATTATCTTCCAAATCATATTGATAATCTTCATTATCTTCCAAATCATATTGATAATCTGGAGAATTAACGCGCTCGCGCAATTTATCCAAAAACTCATCAACATCAAGGCAGGTGGTGTTTAATATATTTTCTTCATCTTCTAAAACATCTAACCTAACGCTATCGAATGCATCATCTTCGCCCTCACCTTTATTTACAGCATCATTATAAATTTCGGCATATTCACCTAAAAGCTCATCTGCTTTTTCATGTATATTTTTTTGAAATTCTATGGGTGACAGACCTGTTGAGTTATAAAATATATTAAGAAACCCACTTTTTGAAGTACGTACCCCTACTTTTTGAGAAAGACAGTCATAATCCTTTTTATCAATTATTTCAGATTTTGCCAAGATTTTTGCTGCTGCGGCAAAGCGTCTCTGTGAAATAAATTGACTGTACACAACATTGGTTTTACTCGAAAATATTTCACCTAATGACTTTCTGTTACCGCCAACTTCAGCTAAAACTCTACCCCAAACACCATCATTATTAATTGAGGGATCATCTTCCAAAACCTGCTTTGTGATATCAATTATCTTTTGAACTTTCGCATTAGAAGGACATGATAAATATGCACTAGTGGAAATTTTATCAGCAATTCCCATTCGAGGTGTAGCTATGTACATAATCCTATTGTAAAACTCTTCTGGCTCAAGCCCTGTCTTTTGCATAACTTGATGACGCGCTTCATGAATAGAAGCTCTCACACCATCTTTCACAGCGTCACTTGCTGTATTTAATGGACCATTAGAATATTCAAAGGCTTCTATACATTCTAACACATATTTATTAGCTAATATTTCTTTCAAAACTTCTGGTTGACCTCTTTGTTCAATCTTGTTCCAAACTTGCTCCGTACTATCTGTTTTTCCTGCCATATTTTATACCTAACATTCATAAATTTCACTATGAAAGCGAATATATATGAAACAAATGGGAATTGCAAGAAATATGTAAACACCTATAAAAACTTACTCACGATATACCATTGAGAGCCATTACTAACCACGGTAATCGCGCTATATTGAGATGATAGAGGCTGAACGTAACCATCAGGCCCGCTCCCGCCTTGCTCACTCACGCTAATCACATTGGATGAGCTATCGGTTTTTTTGAGCGTGATCGTGCGCCCTATGCTTTTGGCAGCGTTTGCGGGTGGAAGGCGCGCCGTCATTGCTCCGCCAAAGCTAGATAATAGATAAGTATCTACTGCCATATCAATGTCATAAGTGCCTGTGCCATCGAAATATCGCGTATTGCCTGCTGATCTATTAGAAGCAATAACGAACCATTTTGCGCCGTTTGACACCGCCATGACATAGTCATTTTCTGCGCCAAGGAAGAAGTCTTTACCGTCTGCCCCTTGCCCCGCTCCGTTTTCTGTTACTGTTATAACATTGCTTGAGCTATCGGTTTTTTTGACCACCATCATAGCGCCCGTTGCACTAGCAGCAGAGGGAAGCTCGACGGTTAACGCTCCGCCAAAGCTAGAAACTAAATGCACGGAATGTGAAATATCCAACATTACAGTGCCGCTCGCATCAATATATTCGCTGTCATAGCGTTGCAGCGTGGATTTCATATCCTTGACTGTGCTTTGTTGCAAGAAGTTTTTATCGGGATAGCCCGAGTTATATGCGCTATATTGCCCGCCTGATAAATCCCATATTGCTGCGCCGTTACTCATGGAAAGTAAGTTGTAAATTGAAGTTTCGATAGAGCCCGCCTCTAATTTCACATTAGGAACGCTGTTATCGCTTTCCGCATATGGATTAATAAGCAGGGTTTTATTAGAAGAAGCCCCGATAATAAAACATCCTTGAGCCGTACCTTTGACATTGGCTTCACAATCAATGAGCGAGTTATTAAAACTGCCATGCTCTATATAAAATCCTGCGCCCGTTATATTAGCGCCCAAAGAATATGCCCTGCAATTATGGAATTTATTAGCGTTAGGGCTGTCCCCTGCTCCGCTTTTAGTAAGATGGAAACCGTTTACAGCGGGCTGCTCGACCAGCACCCTTGTGAAATTATTCCAATAGCATGGCTTATTCGTATCATTATAGCCGTCAAGCATTACTCCCGTATTTGGTTTGACTATAGTTATATCAGTGATAGAGCTTTGCACCACGGGGCGCACGCTTCCATATAATTTTATCCCCACATCGCCATTTTCTAGGCGTAAGTCTGATAATTTGGAATGATCTGCGGTGATCTCGATAAGGTTAAAGGCGTTGCTGCTGCCCTTTATTACCGATTTTTGCCCCGCCCCGATTAGGCTTTGCTTTTCGCCTAGCGTGATAGTGCTTGAGATTAAATAAGTACCTTCAGGGACAAATACCGAGTTAGAAGCGGTAAGAGCGTTAATGATCGCACTCGTATCATCGGCTAGCCCGTCGCCAACCGCGCCAAAATCTTTGATGCTTATAAGGTCGGATAATTTATCGGTGGATGTGCGCGTTACTGCTCCTGCTCCTGCTGGCGTAAAATCAGGTGGTGCCATAGCCCCCAAAAGTGATACCGCTATTGGATTCCCGCTTCCATCAAAGCCTAGAGCCTTGTTTGCTCTAATATTAGCATCGGGAATTTGAGTGTTTGCAGGCGTTTCATGATCGCCATATTTAAGCATTACATCGTTTTCACGGTTTACTTGCTGAAGGCTGGCTATGATATAATCCAGCTCATTATTAATGCTTTGAGCCGAGAAATCCCCGCCCTCAAGGAAATCAGTTACGCGCTCAATAGTTAACTCCCGCGATAGGGTGATGATAGTGTTAAGCGTTGGGGCTGCGTCAAATGTAACGCTCCCGCCCGAAGTATCGCCCGCGCCATTAATGGTAAAGCCGCTTGCTTGCTTCGCGCCGCCTAAATATACCGCCATATCCTCGCTGGCAAATATCGGAAATGGATAGCTATATATAGTTTGCGTGCCATTCGCTGTGTACCTAATTATTGGCGTAATGTCAGGCATTTTTATATGATCTGTTGTCATTTTATTTTCCTTTTTTAATTTTTACGGCGAACTCCCGCCGAGCTTGCAGTCGCAAGCTTTTTTAATTTTTACGGCGGACTCCCGCCGAGCTTGCAGTCGCAAGCTTTTTAATTTTTACGGCGGACTCCCGCCGAGCTTGCAGTCGCAAGCTTTTTAATTTTTACGGCGGACTCCCGCCAAGCTTACAGTCGCAAGCTTTGTTGGTTTTTTACGGCGGACTTACGCCGAGGGAGCAGAGATAAAAGCTTTATGGTGATTTGTCTAAGTATCTGATTTAGCAGCTATATGAGCCAAGCCCAATGCGCCAAAAGCTGTATCACCAAAGGCTGAGACCGTTTGCAGCTTATTACGCTCTTTTAACTGAGTGCGTTGCAAGACATTAAGTGATTTACGCTGTGATAAATCACTATCAATCGCATTTAAGCGGAAATTATCCAGCCCTGCGCGTTTAGATTTTTCGCTTTCTGATTCCTCGAACATGCCGAGTAATACTGCTTGCGATGAGCCCGCGCCCGAGCCTATTCCTTGCGCCCCAAAGCTTGCGCGTTGCCTTGATACTGCGCGCCTTAAAGCAGTTTTGCGCTCTTTTTCTGCATTGCTAGCATCTAACGCGATTTTCTCACGCGAAAGCGCGGCATTTGCCTGTGATTGCTGTAATTGCAAGCTCTGCTTTGCTTTAAGATTTTCTAATGCTGCACCACGATCAACGCGGCTGCTCTGGCGTGATATTTCATTTTTTACTAGCCCAACGCCTTGCATAAAAAGCGGGCTGGATAGAATTGGTACTAATGATCCCATTATATTTCTCCTTTGGGTTTAAAAGCGTGGCATTAGCCACGAGGATGAAGTCTCATCCTTTGAGTTTTAAAAACGGCGGACTCCCGCCGAGGATGAAGTCTCATCCTTTAGGTTTAAAAGCGTGGCATTAGCCACGAGGATGAAGTCTCATCCTTTGGGTTTAAAGTAATAACAACGTGCAAAAGTGAAAATAAGTTACTAGA
>JALSJP010000012.1 GCA_026989265.1 Micavibrio sp. | reverse complement strand
GCATTCAAGCACTGGTAGTGATAAAAATTATGAGCGCTTGGAATTTTTGGGTGATCGTGTTTTAGGGCTAGTTATTGCTCAATTGTTATTTGAAGAATTCCCAAATGAGAATGAGGGTGATCTTGCAAAAAGATTAGCATTTTTAGTGCAGGGAACTACTTTATCCAAGATTTCTGATCAAATTTCACTTGGGGATTATATTCTTCTATCTGACGCTGAACGCGATGCGGGCGGGGCTGCAAATAACCATATTTTAGCAGATGTGTTTGAGGCAGTTATAGGAGCGATTTATATTGATAGCGACTGTAATATTGATGCTTGCCACAATTTAATAAAAGCACAGTGGGGCGGTGTTCTTGGTTCAATGATAGAGCCGCCACAGCATCCTAAAACAGCGATACAAGAATGGGCGCAAGCTCAAGGGCTTCCTCTTCCTATTTATAAAATAATTGGGCAAACTGGGCTAGATCATGCGCCGATATTTGAAATCAAACTGTTGGTTAAGGGGCATGATCCAATTATAGCAAGCGGCAAGTCACGCGCTGAAGCAGAAAAATCCGTTGCAAAAGAATTTATGAAAGGCGTTAAGTAAATGGGCGGCGAGCAAGAATATACAGGCGATAAGCGTTGTGGCTTCGTTAGTGTTATCGGCATACCTAATGCTGGCAAATCAACGCTGGTAAATGCTTTGGTTGGCTCTAAAGTTTCTATCGTCTCACAAAAAGTTCAAACAACGCGCATGCGTGTTTTGGGTATGGCGGCTTATGATAATACGCAAATAATATTGATTGATACTCCTGGTATTTTTAAGCCTACTAAAACTTTGGAAAAGGCTATGGTTGGCTCTGCTTTATCAAGCTTTGAAGGGTCTGATTATATCATTCATATGATTGACGTAGCCATGAAAAACCCACTTGGGCGCAATAAAATGATTTTGGATTCATTGGGCAGTCAAAAAAATGTAATCCTTGTTTTGAATAAAATAGACAAGGTTTCAAGATTTGATTTATTAGGTTTAACCAAAGAAATGAACGATGCTTTTCCTTATATTGCAACATTTATGATTAGCGCGTCTGGTAAAAAGGGCTTAAAGGGGCTTTCCAGTTATTTGGCAGGTATATTGCCAAAGCAGCCATGGATATATCCTGAAGACCAAATGAGCGATATGCCGATGCGTCTTATGGCTGCAGAGATAACACGTGAGAAAATATTCCACCAATTACATGAAGAATTACCTTATTCCATAATGGTTGAAACTGAGAGTTGGGAAGATTTTGATGATGGCAGTATTAAAATATCTCAGCTTGTCTATGTTCAAAGAGAAAGTCAAAAAGCTATTGTGCTTGGAAAAAACGGCTCTAAAATCAAATCTATTGGTCAATCTTCACGGTTGGAGCTTGAAGAGATTATGGGGAAGAAAATTCATCTGAAAATCTTTGTTAAAGTTCAAGATAATTGGGCGGAGCGAGCAGAAAATTATGAGATGTTCGGCTTAAATACCCAGCAATAATATTTATAGCTCTTTGTGGATAAAGTTTCTTTTTATTTTTATCCATTGGCGAAAAATTATCGTTCCTGATAGATTATAATTCTTAGTTAGAGATCAAAGAAAATATGTTTAGTATCAATGCGTTGCGTTGGTGTTACTATTTTTTATGTTTATTGGAGGATTAAAATGAGTTGGACTGAAGATCGCGTGGATATGTTGAAAAATCTTTGGGGCGATGGTCATACCGCCGCTGAAATTGCCAAAAAACTTGGCGGCGTTACGCGTAATGCAGTTATTGGTAAGGCTCATCGTTTAAAGCTTTCAAACCGTGTTTCTCCTATTCAGAACAAAAAGCCTGCGAATAAAAATATTGCACGCAGTAAGCCTAGTTTGGAAAAGATGGTTAAACCTGCTTCTGCGCCTAAGGGCTCTAGCATTATTGCTGAAAAACAAGCATCTTTCATTCCTGACAACTTATATAGTCTGATGGATTTGAAACCTCGTCAGTGTCGCTGGCCTTCTGGTGACCCTAGGGAAGAGGGCTTCGGTTTTTGTGGTGATAAAACTATCTCTGGAATTCCTTATTGCGAAGAACATGCAAAGCTTGCTTATCAGGCCGCGACGCGTAATCGTATTCTTAATAATACTGCTAATAAGGGCGCTAAAAACACTGTGGGTGATAATGCTATTGCAAAAGAGGCTGTGTCTTAAAAAACTTGGCTTGCCCTTCAACCACATGTCCCTCTGCCGTTATTGCAAGATGAAGCTTTGTCGTAATTAGGCACGTTCATGCCCTTGCTTTGCTGCCCCCTTTTAGCCCGCCGCCGTGACGATGGGTTTTTATGGTCGTGGAATCCGCAATAACAATATTCATTGTTAACTTCTTATCTTGTTGTAATTTCAGAATAATACTCCACCAAATACCGCGATCATTTCCCTTTTTAAAACGCAGGTAAATCGTATGCCAATATCCAAAACAAGGCGGAAGATCACGCCACCCAACGCCCGTTCTTAAAACATACATTGCGGCACAAAACACCTGATAATTACTCACTTTTTGTGGACGACCAGCCTTAGAATAGCGTTGCTTAATCAGTGGGTTAATATGTTCGTTGAAAAAGTCTTCTGAGATAGGGTAAAAGCGTTTGCTCATGATAATTCCTCCATAAAAGAAGTGTAGCGTGAAACTTAATAATTAGCTAACAGTGTCTATAAGATAGCACTCAAGGTAGAGCGCATTCTATATTTCCAGTATTGGAAATTCCCACTAGATATTCTCCTGATGGGCAATCTTGGGCATTTAGAGTCCAGTTTAGCCTTCTGCAGACAATTTTATTTTCATGAATTGCATATGCAACTTCATTTGGCGGGCATCTATCTTGTGTTCCGTTTGATTCTGTTTGCGCCGACCCGCTTCCTGCTATGGCAGCAGGCAGCAGGCAATTAGTAGTGCCAATGCCATCACAATATCTAGTGGCTACAGTGCTGGTCTGCGCACTTAAATCACCAGCCACATGTAGCTTATGTGATGGATTTATTGTATCAACACCGACATTACCTAAGTTTGTATTATAGATATTATTGGAATTTGCTAATGAGGTTTTCCAAAGGGAAGAGGCGCCGTTTGCTTTGAAAAATAATATATCATCATTATATTCGTCATTATTTGCAATTGATCTAATGCCTTTTCTAAATATGGCATCATTATTGTCGCAATTTTCAATTTCGTCATCTATTCCACTGCCTGCAGGAGCAGGGCCTGGTGCTGCTGCCGCTGGTGGGGTGCCTGGTATTAAGGAGACAAGGCAGTTGTCAATCATTACTCCCGCTGATGAGTAGCCACCTTTTCTGTTTTCCCCATGAGAGTATATAGTGTAATGCGCTGAATCAGGCGGGGTGGTTAAGCTTATGTTATTTTCGTCTTCAATGCGTATTCCGCCAGTATTTGGGTTTGCTGGGTTAAATACATCATGTACAAAACGGTTGGTCATATGCTCTGTTACTGCGTAGGATAGGTAAGTTGAATAACTATCTAATCTATAATTTTCAGAATATGGCGTATATTTTACATTTTCATATAAAGTGCGAAATGGCACTATTCCAATCATAATGATATCTGGTTGACCATTTTGATCGCCATCTCTGCTGAATATATTTCCTGGAGTTGGGCAAAAAAGATTTGGGGGCGTTCCATTACAGTTATCAGTATTATTAGTTAAATCTGCATTGCTTCTGCATAGTTCGATGCCGTAATTACTATTTGTTGGTGGCAGAGTTGGGTCTGCGGGGCATGGGTATCTGCCTTTTAGCCCATAAAATTCATTAATAGCAGATTGAGATATTTTCAAATGTTCTAATGTTTTCTCATGCTTTAAATTTATAGTATATAATTTTAAAGATTCTGCTGCTGCTATCATTATAAACCCTGAAATAAGGATTACAAGCGCCATTTCCACTAGAGTAAATCCAAATTGGTTTATCTTGATTTTAGAGTTTTTATTCACCATTGGATTTTTCCCCTATTCCATCTGCACTGTGCATTGACATGCACCCCACACCTTGAAATTACTGCTTCCATAATCCCAGCATATTGAGCCTGCTATTTCATCGCATGAGCAAGTAGAGCCTACTTTTTCGCCTTGTTGTGTATCCTCAAAATTAGCCGCTCCTGATGGCTCTTTCCATGAGCAAGCCCTGCAATCGTTACTTATTAGCTCCCAATTTTCTTCTGCTTCCCAATTATTGTTAGCGCAGTCCCACTCCCTTTCATATGTCAATGTACCACTTAGATTTGAAGGGCAGTTTTGCGTTACTGTATCTGTTAAGCCGCTATCACAAACGCAAGATGGAATTGGGCTGTATGGCACAGGATCTTCAAAGTATCCTGGGTCAGGCATGCCGCCACTTGTGGTCGCAGGACATATCCAATTTGACACTGAAAGCGTCGCAACACCTGTTTCTACGCCGCCATTCCAGCTCCAGCTATTTGTATATCCGGAGTCGCAGAATGATCTATCAATATTTGGGTCATCTGGTTCGCAAGAGCAATCATTTGTATTTGCGATTGGGGTGTTAGAAGTTACTTGCTCATTATTAACACAGGTTACATCATAGGTTAAGGTAACTTGCCCCGATAATCCATTTGTGCCACTTGTGCCATTTACTTCATCATAATATGAGTTACAACTTTGGGTCTCTGTCACTGTTCCTGGCTCACAAACACATTGGCTAGTATTGCTATATATTCTGTGCCAACTATGGCGTGTTTGTGGGCAAGCGTGCACTAGAATATTAATAACTGTTCCTGTAAATCCCGAAGGGCAGGCATATGGACCTGCTACACGGTAATCCTCCCTGCACCAACAATCGTGGTTTCCAATATTATTTTCTGGATCTGTGCCAGTATAGCCCGTTTCCGCAGGCCATCCTGCTGCTGCTGTAGGGTTTGTTGGCCATGTCCACCATCGACTAAGCGTCTCATGCGCACTTATGTGGTCCCATGTTCCAGCAGAGCATTGGTATGTATCACGTATCAGAGAGTAATTTGAATTAGGACCGCAATCTACTATAGTTCTCTCTTCATTATTAATATTATCTATAAAATCATTAATTTGGTCGTAATCTAGACCTTCTAAGGCATTTTCAAAGTAATTTTCATCATAATCGGTGATCATACGGCATTCACCAGAATATACTTGCCTGTATTCACCACTTCGGGCTTCTTGAATTACTCCATTATCTCCGCATGTTGTTATTATATTTGAGGCTGCACATCCTGGTTCTGGTGCAGTGTCACATATCACACTTCCATCTGCATCCACACCTTTCATAAATGACCCATTCGGGCATGATGCAAATACTTCATCCGCGCACATAGCTCTTTTAATTTCCACTCCAACTAAATAGCCATCTTCACCTTGAGAGGGTCTATAGCAGCTAATACCTGATCCGATGGTTGTTTCAGCTTCCAGCCTTGTTCCATCATCATTTAGGCTTCCTGCAATTAGGCGGGGCGCAAAGCAATCAACTGCTCCTGTTGCTCCTTCCTCACATAATGTTGCAGAATAAAAATCACCACTTGCTTGCACTGTTCCGCTGCTTGATGGTGATATTTTTGCTATTACTTTTTCTGATGTAGTTAAGCTTGTAGATGTATTTACTCCTACAGCAAAACTATGGATATTCTTCAAATGTATATTGTCATTATTAGCTGAAGAAATCTGCCACTCAGTTGGCATTATGCTACTGAAGAATTTTATACGGTCATCAAAATTATTATCTTTTTCGCCTGATAAAAATACACTATTAGCGTCGCAATTTTCCTGTTCTAATGCTGGTGATGTCGTGCATATGGCACTTTGTAAACCAGCTCTTGTATAGCCACTAATTTTATTAGGACCATGAGATAAGATGACAAAATGTGCTGTGTCTTCCAGGTCAATTATAGATGCACCAGTTTTATCAATGATGCCTATACCGCCACCACTCATAGTAAATGTGCTGCTAACCGTTAAATCCCTTGTAACAGCGTACTTGAAGCGGTTAAGCTGGGTGTCATATGATTCAGATTCTTGCAAGTTCAAGGTTTTAAATGGAAGCGCGCCAACAAGCACAAATTGTCCAGAAATATTGCTTGAATATGTGCAAATACCATTTATGCATGATCCAGCAGGATTTATAGAGCAATCTTCAAAGCCGTAATTTGCATCACCTGGCACGGCTGTTTGTGATGCAGGGCAAGGATATCTAGAATAGATAGAGCGAAAACCACCAAGCTCGTTAACAGCAATATCTAATTTCTCTTCCGTTTCTGTCCAATCTTTATCAATGCGATAATTTTTATAAATTGCAATGGCAGGAGCAAGCACTAAGCCGATTAATACCAAGACTATGGCTATTTCTAATAATGTAAAGCCTTGCTTATTATTGTACTTTTTTATGGTATTACGCATTTAAAATCTCCATTTGCATCTATGCCTGAAATTAACTCATCATCATTGCAAGTATTAGCCTTAATAACATTTGTATCAACCGCTATTACTTCGCCATCTCCGATTGGGTTACCATTACTGTCTTTAGTTATGTTGCAATAAACTCTATTATTTGCCAGCATCATAACTGCTTGATCGCCAGCTAGGGTTAAGCCTGCATCGCATTCCATAGCATCTTTTGTGCCAGTGATTAGTTCAGGGTCAAAGCAATTAGCACTATTAGTGTCACAGATTGCATCGCTGTGCACTCCACCATCTGTTCTTATATCACCGACTACATCTATAGTTTCGCTGGGCGTAGTTGTTCCAATTCCAATAGCATCATTTAATGTTATAACAAAATTACTATTAGAATGTTGAAACCATGTTGCCTCTGGCACTGATTCTTGTTCTAATATTATATCGTCGTAAAAGCTTGCACCTGCCTTTTCAGAAAAAGCATTTCTATCATCAAAGAATCTATTATCAAAATCACAATTTTCGGTTTCATATCCATTTGCTGCCGAGCTGCATATTGATATATTTATGCCATCTTTTGTAAATCCACCAGTCCCGGATGCCCCCGTTGAGAAAAGAAAAAAGTCTATGTCGCTTGCTTTTTCTTCGGGAAGCCCTCCGTTTGTAGGAGCTACGGGGTCATCAACAGCGTTAACACGAATTTGCCCTGAATTTGCTGCAAAAGTTAAATTATTAGTTTGCTCGAATGTTACCGCATAAATAATTTTATTACCCCAGTAATCCAAAGCATTTTCTTGCTGCATTTTCAGCGTAGTAAAAGGCGTGCCGCCAATAATAACAGCATTATTTGTATTATCAGTTTTGCAAATTCCTTCATTAGTTAGCCATAGCGGGTCGGTACATAATTTTACATTGGCTAATGTGCAATCACCAGATTTGCCAAAACCAGTTGCATTTTCACCTAAAATAAGGCTAGCAGGGCAGGGGTAATAGCCGTTTCCACTAGCGTAATATTGATTAATGGAGCCTTTAATATTTCCCAATGAGCCGCGGGTCATATTGTTGCTCTCTTTTTTTATTCTAATATTATAGTCTTGCATAAGCGGCGTTACTATAAGTCCAATGACGATTAATCCTATGGCAACCTCTATTAATGAGATGCCATTTTCTTTTTTTATGAATTTGTTTATTGCTATTTTAAACATTACACCCCAAATATATATAAAATGCACCTAACAATAAAGTTTATCACATCTTTAGTTAAAGTTTTATGAAAATCTCTTTGTAGAGTAAATTAGTTATATAATTTTAATGTCTACTGCTTCGCGACCTTTATCAACAAATTTTAAGGTAACATTGACGCGTTGTCCTGCTTCTAATTCTGGTATTTCAAGCTTATCTAGTAAGGTTTTATGGATAAAAACATCTTTCATGCCGTCATCGGGAATTATAAAACCGAAGCCTTTTTCAGGTTTATACCATTTGACAAGCCCGCCCATTGTAACTGTTCCTGTCTCCTCATCTATTACAGGAATAGTGCTTGCTGCGCCTTTGTCTAGCACTTCTATAATTTCACGAACCTGACAGCCTTTATCGCCTTGAAAGACTTCACACATGAGTATAGCGCCTTCACCAATCGAATGTAGCCCCGCTTGTTGTAGTGTGGTGATATGCAAAAATGCATCGAAGTTACCTTCATCAGGCACTAAAAAGCCAAAGCCTTTTGCGCCATTGAACCATTTTAAATGCATTTTGACGGTTGATAGCCCCTCTTCGGGAGGGACGGATTGAATATTATCTTGCAGCATGGAATGCCTCTAATTGTAGTTATGTACTTAACCGGAATAGTTACGCAGAAAATATGTGGATAGAAACCACTTTTCTATAATGCCCTATTTTTATCATAAAATCTAGCAGCTTTTGTTGCACTCATACTATGCTATGTTTTAGCTTGTATTTTGCAGCATATTTTTACTATTATAGTTATAGGCTTATGTTATAGTGGTGTTATGACAGAGAGTAACTATTTATGGCTTGATGATTACCCAGAAAAAACTGACTGGAACATGGAAATAGATGTTCAGCCAGTCTTTAATATGCTGCGCGAAACGGTCAGCAAATATCCGCAAAATCCTGCATTTGATTTTCTTGGTAAGAAATATAATTGGCAAGAAATATATGATTTATCATGCAAAATGTCTAAAGGGCTGCAAGAGCATGGAATTAAAAAGGGTGATAGAATCGGTTTGTTTTTGCCTAACTGTCCGTATTTTATAATTTCATATTTCGCAATATTAATGAGTGGCGGCATAGTCGTTAACTTAAACCCTCTTTACGCTAATGATGAGCTTTCCCACCTAATAGAAGATAGCGAGCTTGACCTAGTTATCACGCTGGATTTGAAAATTCTCTATGTTAAAATGGAGAAAATGTTGCAGTCTACACGTTTGAAAGAGCTTGTGATTTGTCCGTTTACTGAGGTTTTGCCGTTTCCCAAAAATATATTATTCCCGCTTGTTAAGCGCAAGGAAATGGCACGAATACGCCCGCAAAAGCGCGTCATCTCATATAATGATTTAATAAATAATGACGGCAATGTTCAAATTCCAGATATTAATCCTGAGGAAGATTTGGCAGTATTGCAATATACTGGCGGAACTACTGGTCTGCCAAAAGCAGCCATGCTCACTCATCAAAATATCTATGCTAATACGTGCCAAGCACAGGAATGGTTTTATGATATCGAAATTGGCGCACAAAAAATGCTTGGCGTTTTGCCATTTTTTCATGTATTTGCAATGACGGCAGTTATGAATTTCAGTGTTATAAATGCACTGGAAATTATTGCATTGCCGCGCTTTGATCTTGGCGAAGCTTTAAAGGTAATTGATAAGAAAAAGCCGCATCTTTTCCCTGCTGTTCCTGCTATATATAGTGCAATTAACGCCTCGCCTTTGCGCAATAAATATGATTTATCTTCTATTGAATTTTGCCTATCGGGCGGAGCGCCGCTCCCTGCTCAAGTTAAGGAAGAATTTGAGAATAAAACTGGCTGCATAGTGATTGAGGGTTATGGTCTTACCGAAAGCTCTCCAGTTGCTTGCGCTAACCCTATTGAGGGCAAGAATAAGACAGGCTCTATTGGTTTTCCACTTCCTAGAACTATTATTGAGATTATTAATGCTGATGATAAGAAAACCCACATGAAAGCAGGTGAGCGCGGTGAGCTTTGTATTCGCGGCCCGCAAGTAATGAAAGGATATTGGAATAATCCCGAGGCAAGCGCGGATGTGCTTCGTAAGTGCGATGATGGTGGCGTGCGCCTTCATACTGGTGATGTGGCAATTATGGATGAGCAAGGCTATGTATTTATCGTGGATCGCTTAAAAGATATGATTATAACTAATGGTTATAATGTATATCCACGTAATGTTGAGGAGGCAATATATAAGCACCCTAGCGTGGAGGAGTGCATTGTTGCGGGATTGCCCGATGCAAACCGCGGTGAAATAGTAAAGGCATGGATTAAAATCATGGATGGACGCGAGCTTAGCCATGATGATTTGCGGGCATTTCTAAAGGATAAAATATCACCAATGGAAATTCCTAGACGCATTGAATTTCGCGATGAGCCGTTGCCTAAAACCATGATTGGCAAGCTATCCAAAAAAGATATTTTAGCGCAAGAGCAGGGAGTTTAGCCTCTTAATACGCCGCCGCATTTATTTGCTACTGCATCAATTACATTATTCATTAGATCTTCTAGTTGACCTTCGGTTAAAGTGGCATCTAAGGGCTGTATTTTGATGTTAAGGGCAAGAGATTTATACCCACCTTCTACGCCTTTTCCAGTGTAGACATCAAATATTTCCGCATCAATTATAAGCTTTTTATCGGCGGATTTTGCTGCGCGTAATACGTCGCTTGCATTGATATCATCTTTTACGATAAAGGCAAAATCACGGCTTAGAGGCTGGAACGGTGATAGCTTTAATAATGGTTTTGCTGCGCCATTCTTATTACGCGGCGTAGGGATATTTTCTAAGAATACCTCAAATCCCACCACAGAATTTTTAACGCCCATTTCTTCTAAAATGGCGGGGTGCAGCTCTCCGAATTGAGCTATAATATTCTTACCTAAGCGCATAACGCCCGATCTTCCGCTATGGTAATAATTCGGCGCATCGCGTGACATTTGAACGTTTTTAGCCGCCATTCCGCATGCCTCTAACACGGCAAGTGCGTCTGATTTTGCATCATAAGCATCAACATTGCGCGGGTTTTGATCCGCCGCCCAATGGCGAGTTACGGCTTGCCCCGCTCTTATGCCTGCGGCAATGGTGCTTTGCCCATCTGGTTTGGAGGTTTTAAATACTGGCCCGACCTCGCATAATGCAATATTTTCAAATCCGCGGGCGGCATTTCGTGATGCTGCTTCTATTAAATTGGGCAAGATAGATGGGCGCATCTGGTCAAGTTCGGAGCTAATCGGATTCCCTAGTGTTAGGGCAGGATTATCGTTAGAGCCAAACTTAGCGGCAAGTTCTTTTGGCATGAACGACCATGTAACGCATTCATTCATGCCTGAAGCGGTCATAGCGGCTCTAGCAGTCCGGGCATTTTTAAGGTTTTGAGTTTCTGCCGAACATGTAACAGAGTTTTCACTGCGTACTGAAATGGGTTTAATCTTATTAAAGCCGTGGATACGCACTATTTCCTCAACTAAATCAGCTTTGCCCTCGACATCTGCGCGCCATGATGGCGGGGATATTTCATATTCATCACCTAATTTTTCTATTTCAAAGCCAAGTCTTTGCAATATATCAAGTTGGCTTTTCTCATCTATTTTTATGCCGCATAGTTTTTCGGTATAGTTAGTATTAAATTTTATGCTGCGCTTCCATGAAGGCGCATCGCCTGCTTTTACAAGCTCGCTTACTTGGGTATCATCATCACCGCATAGCTTGAGAATGAGGCGGGTAGCCATTTCTATGCCGCCTTTGGTAAATTCTGGGTCAACTCCGCGATCAAAACGGTAGCGCGCATCACTTTGAATTGCCATGTCACGACCAGTTCTAGCAGTTCTAGAAGGGTTGAAATACGCGCTTTCAACGAAGATATTAACCGTATCATTTGTAACAGATGTAGAAACGCCGCCGACAATTCCGCCAAGCCCGATAAGCCCGCTATCATCTGTAATGCCAATCGCATTTGCTGCAGTTTCATAGCTTTTATCATCTAAAGCGTCGAGTTTTTCGCCTTCATTAGTTGCCCTTACAATAATATTGCCTTGCAGCTTATCCGCGTCATAAACATGCAGCGGGCGCGCTTGATCCATAGTCATAAGATTTGTGATATCAACTAACGCAGAAATAGGGCGCAGACCAATAGACTTAAGCATATCTTGCAGCCATTTTGGGGATGCCCCGTTTTTGACATTCTTAATTACGCGACCATAAAATAATTTACAGCCATCTGTATCTTGGATTTTAACATTTATGGGAGATTTGAACGTGCCTTTAGCTTCGCTTTCATCTTGAGGTTTTAACGTTCCAAGACCAGCAGCGGCAAGGTCGCGAGCTATTCCTCTAACGCCAGCGCAATCGGCGCGGTTGGGCGTTAGGCATATCTCTATTACCTTCTCATCAAGCCCGTAAATATCAGTGAAACTTGTGCCAATCTCATATTTATCATCAATCTCAATAATGCCTTCATGGGCATCAGACAGGCACATTTCTTTTTCGGACACCATCATGCCGTTTGACTCAACGCCGCGGATTTTTGTTTTCTTTAATGTAATATCAAGCCCTGGGATATATGTTCCCGATGGGGCAAAAATCACCTTCATTCCAGCACGCGCATTTGGCGCGCCGCAAACAATTTGCTCAATCCCGTTTTCAGTCTCGACAGAACAAACTTTAAGCTTATCCGCATCAGGATGTTTTTCTGCGCTTTTCACATACGCAACCTTAAAAGCGGCAAATTGTGCTGTTTTATCTTCGAATTTTTCCAGCTCTAGCCCGATATCGGTTAAAGTTTGACAAATTTCTTCATCATTTACGCTGGTTTCGAGGTGGTTTTTGAGCCAATTTACCGTGAATTTCATTTAATCATCCATATTTTTATTTAGAGCTGATAATCTAAACGGAAAATACATAACTTTCCAATGGTTTTCTTGCAATTTTTACTATTGATATGTTAAGATTTACCATATATAAAATCATATTGAGTAATTTTTGACTAAAAAGGTAGTAATGAACCAGCCAAACGCAAACATAATCGAGGAAGTTAATCCTGAAACTGTAGGTGATATTGTAAAGCGCAATATTTCCGAGGTTAAGAGCCTTTTGCAAGATGATAGCCCTGACCTTGATAAAGGCAGTGCTTTATTGGCTGAAAATAAGGCTTTGCTTAGTCATGGCGGCTTTTCTACGGAAATTACGCCAGAGATTTTAGAAGATGTTGCCAAAAAAGTTGCGGAAGCTCCTAAAATAAATGCGCAAGATCAACAAATTGAGATTGGTAAGCATGAGTTTCTTTTGCTTATCCAAAATGCAACTGGTTTGGATTTTTCAAATGGCGAAGCTAAATTTTCTATGTTTGATATATATAACGCGGTTGTGAGCATGGCAGAACCGGGCGCTATGGACGCGGTTATGGATAAAATGAAGCAAGCCATTGATGATATAAAATCTAAAGATCCTAGTGCTACTCCAGAAAAGCAAATAGAAGCAGTGATACATGCTGGTAAAGACGCGGTGAAGAAGATGGAGCAGGAAAAAGCGCCTGCGGTGTCTGAGAATAACGATAAAGATAAGGGACTTGGCGGAGTTAATGGCACGGCGATTACTTATGAGGTTAGTAAAGAACCTGATTTAGCAGTTGCAGATGTCGCAATTAAGCCAGCGATTCAAGATGGCACGTCACTTATAACGGGCAGTTTTACAAATAATGTATTTGCTGAGGGCGTTATGGTTGATGCAAAAATTGATCCTTCTGCTCTTGCTGCTAACCAGCCTGATTTCTCATTCCCAAACCAAGAGCAAGAGGTTAAAGCGCCTCTAATTTCTAATGGGCTTAACTAATCGGCAGCACATAAAAAGTAAAATTTAGCTTTATTCCGAAATTTTCATACATGGCTTTTGCCTCGATATTATCCGAGCTAGTAATCCAATACATACGAGCCCATTTTTCCTTTGTAGCAATTTTTGTGACTTCCTCGACAAGGCGTTTACCTATGCCTTTACGGCGATGCGCTGGGGCTACATACACATCTTGCATATAGCATACATGATTTATTTGCCCCGTTGTTGGGTGCAGTATATAGTGAACAATGCCTAGCATATCACCATTTTTTATGGCGCAAAGTCCGTTTACTTGTGTGTTATCAGGATTGCAAAGCCGTGACCAAGTCTCGGTTGTGACCTCTTCATTGCGCTGCCCCATATTATTTCCATCCCAAAGGGGAAGCCATGCAGCAAAATCATCAAATCTTAAAGGTCTGGTGATTAAACGGTTCAAGATTTAACGCCCGTTGCGTTATTAGGTCGGTCAAGCGGGTCAAAGCCGTAATGCTCTAGCCAGCGCACGTCACTTTCATAGAATGTACGAAGATCAGGAATGCCGTATTTAAGCATTGCCATGCGCTCAATTCCCATGCCAAAGGCAAAGCCTTGGTATATTTCAGGATCAAGCCCGCAATTTTTAAGGACATTAGGATGCACCATGCCGCAACCTAAAATTTCTAGCCAGCCATCAACTGAGCCATCTTTATTGCCGCCAATTTTGAGACCTCCGCCTTTGCGAGAGCAGCCAATATCTACTTCCGCGCCTGGCTCAACAAAGGGGAAAAATGAAGGGCGGAATTGTATAGGCAGATCATCAATATCAAAAAATGCGCGAACAAAATCCATCAAACAGCCTTTTAAATGCCCCATATTAGTGGATTTATCAATCATCAACCCTTCCATTTGGTGGAACATTGGAGTGTGTGTCATATCGTAATCGGAGCGATAAGTACGCCCAAAACATATAATTTTATGTGGCGGCTCATTATCTTGCATATGCCTTATTTGCACAGAAGATGTGTGAGTGCGGAGCAATTTTTTTATATGCTCACCTTGCGCTTGCTCATCATCTGGAAGGAAAAAAGTATCTTGCATCTCGCGCGCGGGATGACCCGCGGGAAAATTAAGCGCGGTGAAATTATAGAAATCATCTTCAATGTCAGGACCTTCGGCAACGCTAAAGCCCATATCTGCGAAAATAGCCGTAAGCTCCTCGATTGTTTGAGATATTGGGTGGATATGTCCTTTTTTTTGGCGACGAGGTGACAGGGTTATATCTATTGTCTCATTAGCAATTCTTGCATCAAGCTCTTGCTTTTTAAGCGCATTTTCTTGATGTTTTATAAGCTCAGCAATCTCATTTTTGAGAGCATTAAGAGCTTGCCCCTTGGTTTTGCGTTCATCAGCGTCCATGCCCCCCAAGGTTTTCATGAGAGCGGTTATACGACCTTTTTTGCCCAAAACACTAACGCGCATATCATCGAGAGCTTTTAAATCATTAGCCGATTTAATCTCGCCTGATATTTCTTCTTTTAAATTTTGTATATCATTTGTCATGTAAGGGATTTAACACAAATTATGCAGAGAAATAAAGTATTATATCTATACTTTTAATTAATAATATAATTGTATATAATGATGTTATTGAAATAACTGATTCTCATGGCATATTCTTTGCCGCTTTCAAGTATATAGGATAAAACTATTATGGCGCGCTCACGTACTATTAAACGCCCCCGCAAACAAAAATCATCGGCATTCCTGCCAGATTCGTTGCAGGCTTTTATTGCGCGTCGCCTTATTGATGGCGTTGCTTTATCATTATTTGTGTTTGCTGTTTTTATCATGTCGTCATTGCTTAGCTACAACAGCGCTGATCCATCTTGGAATAGTTCGGGGAATAGTTCGGGATCACAAGATGTTTCAAATATTGGATCTGCTACAGGGGCGTGGATTTCTGATATTTTATTGCAAACGCTAGGTTTCGGATCGTTTATATTGGCGGCTGCATTCGTTATTTGGAGCTATCGTATTTTCAAGCGTCAAACAGTGCGCCCTGTGACTTTGCGGCTTGCTGCTATTATGGTGTCTGCTGTTTTAGCATCTATTGCTCTATCGCAAGTGCAGTCTGGAAGTTGGTCTGTTCATCCATATTTAGGAAGCAGCGCTGGCGCTATCATCATGAATAAGATTATGTCTGTGACATCATTTTTGCATGTTCCATATGCTAATAAAATAATAGCTGCCGCTTGCGGAGTTTTGTCATTATTGATTTTTTTATATGGCGCGGCTTTTAGTCGATATGAAATTGCCTCTATGTGGTTTAGAGTGAAAGTGGTTGTGTTTACTATGGTAAATATATGTATTTCTGCACTTAATAGATTTTATAGTTGGGTTGCACATTATAATGAGCCTGAATATAAAAGTGATCCTATTAACCTTGGTATCATGGAAAAGCTTCGCACAATGAAAGAAGAGCATATATATGCAAAATCTGAGCGTGAGGCTCATATAAAAAATACTAGAGTGCAAAAAGAAGATTCAGCTTTGGTTAATGAAAGCAAGCTTTCTACAAAGCCAAATAATGATGCCCCTCCTTCTACTATGGCATCTATTCCAGTTGTAAAACCACTTTCCGCATCTGAAAAGGCGACAAATAAATCGCAAGATTCAGCTCAAACGCGTTTTGCGCTTTCTGATGTTGATGGTGAGTGGGAATTGCCGCCTTTGTCTTTGATACAAGATGTGCCTGAAGATATAATATGCCCTACATTAAACGAAGATGCGCTGCGCCGTAATGCTGAGCTGCTGCGTAATGTTTTAGCTGATTTTAATATTCAAGGGGATATTGTTAAAATTCACCCTGGCCCTGTTGTAACTCTTTATGAGTTTGAGCCTGCCCCCGGTACAAAAAGCTCTAAAATTATAGGTTTAAGTGATGATATTGCGCGCTCTATGTCTGCTATATCTGTGCGTTGCGCTGTTGTTCCAGGGCGCAATGTTATCGGGATAGAGCTTCCCAATAAAGTGCGTCAAACGGTGTTTATGAAAGATATGCTGTCTTCAAGGTTATATGAGAAAACGGGCGCCAAATTACCACTTATATTGGGTAAGGATATTGGCGGGCAACCAATATTAGCAGACCTTGCAAAAATGCCGCATTTGCTCGTTGCTGGTACTACTGGCTCTGGTAAATCAGTTGCTGTTAATACGATGATTATGTCGCTTTTATACCGCCTTTCACCCGAAGAATGTCGATTTATTATGATTGACCCGAAGATGCTTGAATTATCGATTTATGATGATATTCCGCATCTTTTAACCCCTGTTGTAACAGAACCCGGTAAGGCTGTGGTTGCCCTAAAATGGGCAGTGCATGAGATGGAAAACCGTTATCGCAATATGTCTAAGCTTGGCGTTAGGAATGTTGATGGATATAACCAGCGTATCCGCGAGGCTCTTAAAAATGGCGAGCAGATAATGCATAAGGTGCAAACTGGCTTTGATCCTGATAGCGGTAAGGCAACTTTTGAAGATCGAGCTATGGATTTGACGGAGCTTCCTTATATTGTGGTGATTGTTGATGAATTTGCCGATCTTATGTTGGTTGCTGGTAAGGACGTGGAAAATGCAATCCAGCGTCTTGCTCAAATGGCGAGAGCGGCGGGAATTCACCTTATAATGGCTACTCAAAGACCATCTGTTGATGTTATTACAGGCGTTATTAAGGCTAACTTCCCAACACGTATTAGCTTTCAAGTCACCTCAAAAATAGATAGTAGAACCATTCTTGGTGAGAGTGGAGCGGAGCAACTTCTTGGCATGGGTGATATGCTTTATATGGCACCAGGAGGGCGGATAACACGCGTTCATGGGCCTTTTGTGACCGATGAAGATGTTGAAAAAGCAACTACATTTTTGCGATCTCAAGCCTCGCCTAGCTATATTGAAGATGTTACATCTGAAGATGGCTTTGGTAGTGCTTCGGATGTCATGAACGCAATGTTTGGCGGTGAGGGCGGTGATGATAACCAAGTGGATGAGCTTTATGATAAGGCGGTTGCCGTTATAGCTCGCGAGGGTAAGGTTTCCACTAGCTTTATCCAGCGTCACTTGCAAATTGGCTATAACAGAGCCGCGCGTATTATTGAGGAAATGGAAAGGCAGGGGGTTATATCTCCCGCTAGCTCAACTGGTAAACGTCAAATATTGATTAGTGATTTTAGCGATGCTTAAGATTTGCTTTTTGCAATATTTAGGATAATCACGAATTTTGCGCCCGTTGCATTTCCTGTTTTATTTTCTGCATATATTACACCGCCATGAGCCGTGATGATTTGCTTGCAGATGGATAGACCAAGCCCTGAATGCTTACCATATTCTTCATGTTGGGGGCGCTCGGAATAAAATCTTTCAAAAATATCTTTAAGCTTGTTTTCGGGAATGCCGCAGCCTTCATCTTCAATGGTGATGGTTGCGCGTCTATCTTTTACTTCCACTATAATTTTAACTGATGCCCCTTTAGGTGAAAAAGATAACGCATTTGAGATGATATTTTGAAAGACTTGCATAAGCCTGCCTTCGCTTCCCATTGTAAATATATCTGAATCAGAAGGCATATTAAGTGTAACCATAACACCATCTTTTATAGTTTGGTT
The DNA here is from genome assembly GCA_026989265.1 of Micavibrio sp. GTDB lineage: Bacteria > Pseudomonadota > Alphaproteobacteria > Micavibrionales > Micavibrionaceae > UBA1672. Next base: position 3,162 of record JALSJP010000012.1, on the reverse strand, counting down.
GTTGCTTTTATTATTTGCTGTTCTTTCAAGCGGGGTTTTATATGAATCTAAAAGCTGTTTTAATAACTGCTTCAGGTCGATAAGATCAAAAGCTTCACGTGATAATTCTGCATCAAGTCTGGATGCGCTTGATATATCTGTTATAAGGCGGTCTAGGCGATCAACATCATGTTTTATTATATCTAATAACTTATCACGATCTTTTTTCTTTGTTACTATTGATGCCGTTTCAACTGCGCTTTTAAGTGAGGTAAGCGGATTTTTTATTTCATGCGATACGTCCGCTGCAAATGATTCAATTGTGTCCATGCGCTCCCATAGGGCATGTGTCATATCGCGAAGCACAATCGAAAGCTCTCCGATCTCATCATGTCTATTGCTCATATCAGGAATTTCGTTATGTTTTGCTTTTCCTTTACGTACATTTTCAGCAGCAACGGCAAGCTTTCGCAAGGGGCGTGCAATAACTCCTGATAGATAAATAGACAAAAGAATAGTGATAGCTAATGTTATTAAGAATATTTTCAATATGCCAAACCACGTTTCTCCAAGTGCTTTTTTTATGTCTTCATCACCCCCAATTAGCAAGACTATACCTGTTATTTTAGAGTGATTTAATATCGGCATAGCGGCGGTTAGAATAATTTCTCCATTTTCATCATGCCATGCGGAAATACTTAATTTATTAGATTTAGCTCTAACAACGTCATAATAATCACTTGCTTTTTGGGATTTAACCCCAGAAAACACTGAAAGTTTTTCTTTGCTTGAGAAGAATGATGCTGCCCAACCTGCTGTATTTTTTAGCATTTCTACGCTATCAAGCTTTTGTTTTTCTTGCTTTTTAAAAATTTGGAATATGGGCTTTATATTATCTTCTTTTATGGTTATGTCTGAATCTGTTATCAAATCACCATTAATATCAAAAACCAATATGCGCTTATTAAGTGTCGCTCCAAGCCTAGCCGATAGTCGCTTTGCTTTTTCTTCTGATAGTGACACAGAGATGGTGTTTTTTGATTTAGTAAGATTTACAGCTTCTTCTGATAACGCCGCGGTTATAAGAGTTATTTCTGTTTTAAAACGCTCTAACTTTAATTCAATTAGGTTTGATTGGTGTTGCCCAAGATAGATAACACCAAATACTAAGCTTATAACAGCAATAATATTGATGCCAATAATGCGCACAGTAAGCCCTGTAATGCGTCGTTCTTTGCCTCCCCAGTACAAATCTAAAAGCTGTTCAATTTCACCGCGGTGAGAGCTTGTGCGAAGCCATCTATTGGTCTTCTTTGTATCGGTAGCCGATTCCGTACAATGTTTCGATTTTGTCGAATTCGTCATCTATTTTCTTAAACTTCTTTCTTACGCGCTTAATGTGTGAATCCACGGTTCTGTCATCTACATATATGTTTTCACCATATGCAAAGTCAATTAATTGATCTCTATCTTTAACATGACCAGGGCGCGATGCCAGAGCCTTTACCAATAAATATTCGGTAACCGTTAGATTTAGAGGCATGCCCTTCCATGAGCATAAATGCCTTGCGTCATCTAATATCAAATGCCCATATTCGATATTATCATTTTTGGAAGATTCGTTTGTTGTTAAATTTTTTCTACGCAGTAAAACCTTTATGCGCTCGATTAAAAGGCGCTGTGAGAATGGTTTTGTAATGTAATCATCCGCGCCCATTCTAAGACCTATGACTTGGTCAACCTCATCATCTTTAGAAGTTAGAAATATCACAGGGACTTGGCTTTTTTCGCGGAGTTTTGATAAAACCTCTATGCCATCCATGCGTGGCATTTTCACATCAAGAACCACTAAATCGGGGGAGGTATTTAAAATAGCTTTAAGCCCTTCCTCCCCATCATTAAATGTTTTAACGTCAAATCCTTCCGATTCCAGAGTCATAGACACGGAAACTAAAATATTTTGATCGTCATCGACAAGTATAATTTTTTCACTCATGTCTTTTATTGTCTCAATCATTTATATAACTTAAAACTTTACCAGCTAAATATACTGACCCTACTATTAAGATTTTAGCATATTTATCATTAGAATGTATAAATTTAATGGCTTCTATGAAATTATCATGCTCATAGATTTCTATATTCTCTTTTAGATCAGATTTATTTTTAGTATTAAGCTCGGGTGAAATGGAAACGATGTGTATCGATTTTATTAGTGGTAATAATGGCTTTAAAAATCCGCTTGCATCTTTTTTATCAAGCATGCCCATAATCAAGTGAACATTGCTGCCCCATTGCTTAATTTCGATTGCAAGAGCCTCGCCTGCGCTGTCATTATGTCCGCAATCAAGCCATATTTCAGTTTCTAAATCATCAATATTTATGCGTTGTAGCCGCCCAAGCCATTGCACAGATTTCAAACCCTTAGCCATGGCTTTATGCGAGATATCAAGCTTATCACTAACGGAAAATAAGCATGCAAGAGCAACCCCTGCATTTTGAATTTGGTGCGCGCCTTGCAATGAAGGCAGCGGGAATTCATGCTCTTTGTTATTATAAGAAAATACAATAGCATTATCTTTTTGTTTAATGTTCCATTGATATCCACTTATATAAGGTTTTGCGCCGTATGAGCTTGCCTCATTTTTAAGGATCTTGATAATATCATCATTTCCTTGATAGCTTATTATACAAGGAATATTCTGCTTCATTATGCCAGCTTTTTCCTTGGCTATTACCTCTATATTATCACCTAAAAACTCAGTATGATCTAAAGATATACGGTTGATGATGGTCGCTAGTGGTGAATCAATTACATTTGTGCAATCAAGACGCCCACCCATTCCTACTTCTAATAGCAATATATCTGCTTTCGTATCTGAAAATGCTTTAAAAGCTAGCGCGGTTGTTATCTCAAAAAATGATAGCGGCGCGCCGTCATTATATTCCAATGCTTGGTCGATTAATTTTTCCAAATAAAGATTGTCAATATTTTTGCCACTTAAATATATACGCTCATTCACCTTAATAAGGTGGGGTGAGGTATAGCAATGAACGCTAAGCCCCGCATTTTCCAAGATGGAGCGCAGTATAGCAATGACAGAGCCTTTGCCATTTGTTCCCGCAACATGGATAACAGGCGGCAAATTCAAGTGAGGATTACCAAAAGCTTTTAGCAGGTCT
>JALSJP010000011.1 GCA_026989265.1 Micavibrio sp. | reverse complement strand
TTTGGGAGATACAGGGATTTTGCGCCTTGATACACCTTTGCCCCTTGATGATCCTAAGCGCATAGATTTTTTGGTTAAAAAACTGATAGATGCTGCGCGAGTACTTGAGCTTAAAAAGGGTGAAGACAAAGACTTGCTGCGCGAGATATCAGAATCGAATGAGAAACAAAAAACGTTAGATATAGATGATGATCTTTTAGGTGATGATATTGGTTTTGAGCTAGAAGATTAATAAACTGCTGTACGTGTTAATGTTTAAATCCATCAATATTAAAAGAAAATGGAGCGTAGGTTTTTCCTTTATGCTCTATTTCTTTGTCTGATAGATTAAATATACAATGCGTTTCGTTTGTCTCGTTAAACCTCGTTAAATCTATTATTTTTGAATGAGTTGCGTTGTTAAATTGATGATTACCATTAAGTAATTCAGGCTTGTTTTTGCGCCAATTCATGAATTTTCTTGTGAAACTCAAAACAGAGTTTTTATCTGCCTCTTGTGCCTGTACGTGTAAATTTTCATGACTTTTGGGAATTGGCAGCCATAGCTTTTCTGCCGATGAAAAGCCAAAATTAGCCGAATCACTTTTGGGGCTATTACCCCATGGCATCGGAGTTCGGCAACCATCGCGCCCCTGCCATTTAGGGTATGTCTGCTTTGCCCATGGATCTTGCAAAAGCTCAAAAGGAATTTCTGCTTCAGGCAGGCCAAGCTCTTCACCTTGGTATAAGAAAATTGTATTAGGAAGGCAGCCAAGCAGGGCGATAAGCATTTTGGAAAGCTCTGGATTATGCTCATATAATTTAAACCAGCGACTAGCCGCTCGCACCACGTCATGATTTGAAAACGCCCAACTAGGGCAGGTTTCCGCCATATTTTCACCAGCAAATATGCTTTCTATAGGATTGATAATTAAATCAGCGGTTAGCTCTTTTTGCGTTCCTGACATCATATGCGGATTATATGTGGTGTGGAGATATTTATCGCCTTTTGTATATTTTTTAGCTAATTTATAAGGGTGATCGTCGCCAATTTCACCAATTAACACTTTATTTGGATAAGAATCGGCTAATTTTCGAAGCTCACCTATAAAATCAAGATTTTCAGGGCGTGATTTATCGTAGATATGTTGCTGCGCGGAATAGGGCGTGTCGCCCTCAAATTGAGTGGCATATTTGCTGCCATGCGCTCGCGCGGGGTTATCCCGTAATTGCTCATCATGAAAATAGAAATTTATGACATCAAGGCGGAAGCCATCCACTCCGCGATCAAACCAAAACTTGCATATATCAAGCATTTCAGCGCGAACAGCCGCATTATGAAAGTTTAAATCGGGTTGCTGTTTTAAGAAGTTATGCAGGTAATATTGCCCATGTTTTTCGCTCCATTCCCAAGCCGATCCGCCGAAAACGCTCGCCCAATTATTAGGCGGGAGCTTGTTACCATCCTCATCATATTTTGCGTTGGCCCAGACATACCAGTCTTTTTTACTCTCATCGCAAAACCAAGGATGTTCCTCAGATGTGTGGGATAGGACAAGGTCAACAATGATTTTAAGGTTGAGGGAGTGCGCTTTTTCAAGCAGCGTGTTGAAATCCCCCATATCACCAAAAAGCGGGTCGATATCGCGGTAATCGGATATGTCATAACCGAAATCTTTCATCGGAGATTTGAAAAAAGGTGATATCCAAATTGCGTCAACGCCAAGGCTAGCAATATATTCAAGCTTTTGAGTGATGCCGCGCAAATCGCCAATGCCATTGCCACTGGTATCGAGAAAGGAGCGGGGATATATTTGATATATCACAGCCCCTCGCCACCAGCTAGTAGTTTTCATTTGCTCTTGCACGTCGTCATTTCGTCGCTATCGTATTAAAATACGCCGACGCTCCTAATTTCTAGTTCAAAACCAAAGCAAAGCAACTAGAATTAGCTTTCATTTGCTCTTGCAACTTCTTTGCCAAAAAATTATAGAGCAGGTTCTTCAGGTTTTTCAGGCTCAATATATTCTATGTTTATAGCTTTAACTGTTTCACCTGCACCATTAAGGCAATCAGCTTCAACATTAAAGCCTGATGATGCAATAATATCTGCAAAATCCCTACAAGCATTTTCACCTTGCACGGGCTGATTTGAGATCTCTTGCATTTGCCCTGTCTTTGCATTAATCATTGTCGCTGAAACTGATCTTATTTCTTGATCAATATCAGGTTTTTCTTGCGGAGCAGCACAGCTAGCCGCGGTTAATGCTGCGCCAAGCACCGCGCCAAGTTTTGTATTTTTATCCATGTTATTTTCTCCCTTTTTAATATTATTGGGATAATAGAGATGTAAACGTAAATATGCAAATAAAAAATATTGTTTTTATTTTTAATACAAAACACTTATTTAAACGTAAAACCCCGATATAATATCAGGGCTTTATTATTTCTTATATTAGGCTAGTTAAAATTACTCTGCCGCGCCGATTGTAACTTTTACAATTTTATCAGGGCTTGATGGTGGCTCACCAACGGCGAGTTTATCAACAAATTCCATGCCTGTTGTCACCTGACCAAGGACAGTATATTGACCTTTTAGGAGGCTACAGCCTGTATCTGTGAAGCAAATAAAGAATTGTGAGTTCGCACTATCAGGATTTTGAGAGCGAGCCATGCCAATTGTTCCGCGCTTATACGGTGTTTGGCTAAACTCTGCGGGGAGGTCAGGATATTTAGATCCGCCCGTTCCTGTGCCAGTAGGGTCGCCAGTTTGCGCCATAAAGCCGCTTATAACGCGGTGAAAAATAATGCCGTCATAAAAGCCTTCACCAACCAATGTTTTAATTCGCTCAACATGTTTTGGCGCAATATCAGGGAGCAGTTCAATGCTAATGCTACCACCGCTTGATAGCTCCATATTTAAAGTATTAGCAGGGTCACTTGCCGCCGCTTCTTGTGTTGCTTGCGTCATTATCAATAGACCTCCGAGTGTTAGTATAATTTTTTTAAACATATTACTTCCTTCATAAGAGTTAATATTTATATTATATTCGTGCCATAGTGAAAAAATAAAATCAAGAGAAGTGTATCTATTTTATTTGTTTTTCGAATATAAGTTTAATGGAAAAATATTAGGATATCGTTATGAAGTTTAATTTCACCTTGTTTTTGTCGTTATTTATAGTGGCTTTTGCCTCTAATACTGCGCTTGCGGCGGATTATGAGGCTGGGAAAATATATGATATGCCGCCATATAAAATTGCTAATATTATAAAAAAGACCGAGGGGCATAAGCGAATTATCATGATTTACGCTTCATGGTGTCCGATCTGCGTTGCTAAAATGCCGCATATTATGGATTTGGAGCGCAAAAAAGCTGGCTCTGTCATCGCCGTTTCAGTAGATGAAAAACTTAGAAATCTATCACGTTATATTAAGAGATTAAAAGATGTGCCGTTCAAGGTGATTTTGAACAAGGGCACAGAATATAAGCTACACCAGCATCTAAAGCAGTTTGGCGTTAAGGAATGGGAGGGCGTTCCCGAAATTATTTTGCTTGATGAAAATAATAAGGTTATAGGGCAGGGCAATTATAGTATGGATTATATTGAAGAGTTTTTATTTAAAGGCGCGCTCTAATACTGCAGGGATATTCTTGGTGTATGCGTCATAGCTGAATATCTTATCAAGCGCGGATTTATCGAGTTTATCCGTTACTTCGCTGTCATTTTCCAGCGTTTCGCGAAGCGTCATAACGCCCTTGCCTGCGCTGCGCTCTTCCCATACTTTCATAGCATTGCGCTGGACAATGAGGTAAGCATCTTCGCGGCTAATGCCGCTTTGAGTAAGGGCTAGCATGGTGCGCTGCGAGAACATAAGCCCACCTGTCATCTCCATATTATGCTTCATGCGCTCAGGATAAACTAAGAGCTTATCAATTACATTTGCAAGGCGGTTTAGCGCGTAATCCGCAGATATCAGCGCGTCAGGCAATATTGTGCGCTCTACGCTAGAGTGGGATATATCGCGCTCATGCCATAGGGCTACATTTTCAAGGGCGGGAATAACGGCGGCGCGGATAATGCGGGCTTGCCCCGTTAGATTTTCGCTAGCTATTGGATTGCGCTTATGAGGCATAGCAGATGAGCCTTTTTGCTTGGCTGAAAAATATTCCTCCGCCTCACGCACTTCGGTGCGTTGCAAATGCCTGATTTCTACTGATATATTTTCGATAGAGCTTGCCACCACGCCAAGAGTTGCAAAGAACATTGCATGGCGATCACGCGGTATTACTTGGGTTGAAACATCTTCGCATTTAAGCCCTAATTTCTCGGCTACATGCGCCTCAATAGCCATATCAGCAGTGGCGTACGTGCCAACCGCGCCTGATATTGTGATAGTACTAACCTCGTCTTTGGCTGCAATCATGCGGGCTTTTGCGCGTTTAAAGGCGGCGTAATGCCCAGCAAGCTTTAGCCCGAATGTTGTTGGCTCGCCATGAATACCGTGAGAGCGACCAATGCAAAGCGTGTCTTTATGCTCTAGGCTGCGCTTTTTAAGGGCTGCCATGACTTTGTCGATATCCTCGATAATTATATCGGCGGCCTGCGTTAGCATCACAGCAAAGCTTGTATCTATAACATCAGAGCTGGTCATTCCTTGGTGTACGTACCTTGAATCCTCGCCCACATGTTCGGCTACGGATGTAAGAAATGCTATAACATCGTGATGGATTTCGGCTTCAATCTCATTGATTCTAGTGACATTAAACCCGCCTTTTTCGCGAAGAGCTATTGCTGCGCTTTTCGGCACAGTGCCAAGCTCCGCCATTTTCTCTAATGCAAGTGTTTCAACTTCCAGCCATATACGGAATTTATTTTCTTGCTCGAAAATTTTGGTCATTTGGGGTCGGGAGTATCTTGGTATCATTTCTTGTCTTTCATTTAGTAAATAGATGCATGGGAATTTATGGTGCTTTCATTATTTAATCAAGGGGCAGTCATCAATAATACTCATCTTGGTTAAACACATATCTACCATCATGCGCGGAGGCGCGGGCGGGAATGCGGTAGGTTTCAAAATAATCATATCCTTGTTTCAAGTTTTGCCAAAAGCCATACCATCTTGAATATTTGCGCAAAGCCATGTTTTCCGCGCTCATGCGGAATGGATATATATGAATGGGAATTGATTTATGCCCATATTTGAAGTTTTGCTCAACTATTAGGTAAATTTCCGCTATTCCCTCATCCGTCATGGCAAAGCAGCCTTCAGAAACGCAATCACCATGTATCATAAGGTGAGAGCCAGTCCGCCCTAGTGATTTATCATATGCATTGGGAAAGCCGATATTAAAGGACAGGAAATACTTGCTGTTAGGGTTCATGCGGTGAGGTTTAACGTCGTAAAACCCTTCTGGCGTTTGTTTATCGCCTTCTTTTAGTTTTGCACCTAAAACCCCTGATTTTTGGCAGACATCATATGATTTAAACATTTTATATTCCGCGGAATAGCTATCCTTAACCCATAATTCTAATTTCATTTCAGATTTAAATGCGCGTATAAGCATGGGGCTGTCCATGCTCATGCCTTTCATAACCATTTCAGTGCGAAGTACAGAGAAATTTTTCTTGCGAAGTTCTTCTAGCCTTGGGTTTTCTATGGAAATGTTAGTACCTTGCGACGTGGTGTAATAATGCCTGTATTTCTGCGGGGTACAAGCGGACACAATAAACATGGTTACTATAAGTAAAAATTTAGACATTATGGATTTAGACATTATATAAGCCCTTCATTTTTAAATGAGGTATGACCATTGCGGGCGATAATTATATGATCGTGGATAGTTATCTCGAATGGTTTTGCCGCCTCGATTATGGCGTTTGTCATTTCTATATCATCGGGCGAGGGCGTAGGGTCGCCGCTTGGGTGGTTATGGATTAAGATAAGGGCGGTCGCGCCAAGCTCTAACGCGCGTTTGACGACTTCACGCGGATAGGCGGGCGTATGGTCAATCGTGCCAGAGCCTTGAACCTCGTCTTCTATAAGGATATTCTTTTTATTGAGGAAGAATATGCGGAAATGCTCTTTTGTCTCGTGAGCCATGGTTGATCTGCAATAATCCATAAGCCGCGCCCAGTTATTTAATATTGGCTTTTGTGATAGCTCTTGTTTAATGGTGCGGTGAGCAATAGCAGTCACGGTTTTTATGGCTGTGGCTGTGTTCTCGCTTATGCCCTCGATTTGCATTAAGGCGTGGTGCGGTGCGCTCATTAATTCGGGGAGTGAGCCGAATCTAGCCAATAAAGTTTTAGCAAGCGGTTTAACATCCCTGCGTGGCAGTGCCATGAATAGTAATAATTCGATTAGCTCATAATCTTGCAGAGCGTCTTCGCCCGAACTAACGAAGCGTTCACGCAAGCGCGCTCTGTGACCTGAATAATGAGGCTTTTTGTCCATTATAGTGATCCATATGGCGGCTTTGTAAGCCCCTTTGGCGAGAGGGTGAATATCTCAAACCCGCTATCTGTTACAGCGAGGGAATGCTCGAACTGCGCGGATAATTTCCTATCGCGCGTTACTGCTGTCCAGCCGTCCGCAAGGGTTTTGGTGGTATATTTACCTTCATTAATCATAGGCTCAATCGTAAAGAACATTCCAGGCTCTAGCATTGTGCCTTCGCCCTTATTACCATAATGCATAACAGAGGGCGGGCAGTGAAAGATCCGCCCCAAGCCATGACCGCAAAAATCCTTAACAACGGAAAAACGCTGCTTTTCTGCTACTGTTTGGATAGCATGACCAATATCACCAAGAGTAGCGCCCGGTTTTACTGCTTCTATGCCTGCCATCATAGCGTCATAAGTTGTGTCGACTAATCTGCGGGCTTTTACGGATATATTATCTCCCACAAAATACATGCGGCTGTTATCTCCGTGCCAGCCATTAAGTATTACTGTAACGTCAATATTGACTATATCCCCATTGCGCAAAGTTTTATCATTCGGAATCCCGTGGCAAACTACATGATTTACAGATGTGCATATGGATTTTGGAAATGGCGTAGGCCCTGCGCCTTGATAATTTAGCGGGGCGGAAATTGCGCCTGCTTTTGTTGCATAGTCGTGGCAAAGGTCATTTAGCTCATTAGTTGTAACGCCTACTACTACATGGCTTGTTATCATGTCCAAAATTTCTGCAGCTAGCTTTCCTGCCGCTCTCATTCCTTCGAAATCCTTTTCGCTATGTAGCTCTATTCCACTAGATGAGTATTTAGCAAGTGGGTTTTGCATTGGCGTTGTCATGTTTATTCTTTTCCCTTTTTTATCTACCCATGTTAAATATATCCTAAGCGTGGATGTGTAAAGAAAGATAATCTAATGAGCAAAATATATAAAGCGGCAATGATTGTTATTGGTGATGAGATTTTATCAGGGCGCACTAGGGATGAAAATGTCAACTATGCGGCTAATAAGCTTGCCTCGCGCGGGGTTACGTTATCAGAAGTGCGCATTATTCCTGATGATACGGCGGCGATAATATCGGCGATAAATGAGCTTAGGGTTAAATATGACTACGTATTTACAAGCGGGGGGATTGGTCCTACCCATGATGATATTACCGCTCTTAGTGTTGCGAAAGCTTTTGTCACCCGCCTTGAGCTTAGGCAAGATGTGTGCGAGCTTTTGAAGCAAGAATATAAGGGTGGGGATTTTACTAATGCCTCGGCTAAAATGGCGATGATACCTGCGGGGGCTGCGCTTATCCCTAACCCGTTATCTGCTGCCCCTGGATTTATAGTTGAAAATGTTTATGTTATGGCGGGAGTGCCTGTAATAATGCATGCAATGATGGATTATGTCGCTGACATCATAGAGGGCGGGGCGGTTGTTAAGTCACGCACTGTTGAAAGCTCCCTTGGCGAAAGCCGCATCGCTGGCGGGCTTGGGGAGGTTCAATCACGCTTTTCCCATGTTGATATAGGTAGTTATCCCTATTTCACTGATGGCGCGCGAGGGGTTAGGGTCGTTTTGCGCTCTAGTAATGAAAGTGATTTGGAAAATGCCGAGGCACAAGTAATTGATATGATTGATAAGTTATAATTTATCCCTAGTCTCAACTTTCTTTGATACACTGAAAAACAATAAAAGCTGTAACCCAGTTTTAGCACTGCTACGCAGCACTTCGCGCGATGACAAGATTTCTAATTCCGTACAATGATATGTTTTATTATTGAGTGTAATTAATGAGTCCTGCCTCCTAAGGCTTTAGGTCGAAATAGATGCGGTGATAAGGGTTGCTGTTATCGGGTGGTAAGCGTTTTTCTTGCATTATGCTTGTGGATTTTCTAAGCGATATAACAAGCATAGAGCCTTTGCCCTTATTTATAGGCTCTATGCTATAGGATTCAAGTAGTTTGGAATGCTTGAACTCTTTGTTTTCGCCGCCTATCCAGCGTGCGTTTGGCAGCTCGATTATTATAAGATTTTCATCATTATCCAGATCAATACTAAAATCAGTGCGCTTATTTGTGTCGATAACAATACGCAGTTTATCTGCATGCTCTCCAGCGCGCAGATTTTTAGCTATAATACCGTCATATTTAGGCATAGATGGCGGGGGTTTAGGTGGTGGCTTTGGCTTAACCTTCTCTTTGGGTGGGGGTGGCGTAGCCTTTGGAGGTGGTTTAGGCGGCGGCTTTTCTGCTATCTTTGGAGTTTTCTGCTCCATCGCCGGCGGTAGTTTTGGCTGCGTTTTTAGTTGCGATACTTGCAACTCTGCGCCATCTTCAGATTTAGCAATAAGATCAAGTGGTTGTGGCTGTTGGTTTGGTGTTTCCTGCAGCAGTACCTCCAGTTCTTTTATTAGGTTCTGAATGTCCGATTCCACAGCGGCAAGTCGGACGATAGATGGCTTGTAAACTTCGAATTCTTTTCTTAAATCAACGACGGCATTTTCCACGCGATTAAAGCGGTCACCAGTGCTTTTGATGTTTTCAGAGAATAATATATCGGCATTAATCCCCTTCATTGGTTTTAATGCGGGCATACCGTTTGGCATATATTGTGTGTTTACCTGCCCTGGCTTTAATGGCTGATCATTAAATGAAGGAGGAAGGGCAACTGGCGTGCTTATTCCAGAGTTTTTATGAGTATTTTCTGATTTATGCGCTGTTTTTATGGTGTTTGATTCGGTTTTTTTAAGGTGCAGAATTCCCTTGGGGCTACATGCTGTTAGCAGACCCAAAAATAGCGTAAAACATAGACTCAGAGCTATTCTTTTATACATAAAATAGTGAACCATAATCCCCAGAATAGGGGTGTTAGAACTTAAAAAAATACACAGCAGAAAACACCAGTTAGTATTTTACCCTGAAAAGTGGTTGTTATTCAATAGGAGATTTTAAAATAAACAATAGCTTAGAGCTTATCTTTGTACTATTATCTGGATGTTTAAGATTTATAGGTGTTACATGAAATTTTCTTTGATGCTTGGTTTGTTTATGTTGGTTTCCAGCATATCTAACGCTGCGGTTACTACGATTCAAGCGTTTGACTTTGGTGAGTGGGTAGTTAAGAATAATGATGCACAGCATGAGATAACTATTAACACTAACGGCAGTTACACATATGATAGCGCGGGGTTTATTGAAATATCGCCGCCGCAAGAGGGCATATTTGATTTGGATGGTATGACTCCTAATACTTCTATCGTAAGTGTTGTCGTTACGCAATTTTCTCCGCTATCAGGCTCTGGGATTGATTTTGAAATGATTAATTTTCAAGAAACGCATTCAGCGTCAACGGATGGGCTAGGGGTTGCAAGAATTACTGTGGGGGGAACTGCTCGAACATCGGGCGCTGGCGGATCGTATGTTGATCAGACCTTTAATGGCATTGTGCAAATTCAGATTAATTTTTAGTTTTTTAAATAGTTTAAGGAAAAATATATAATGAAAAAGTTTTTATTGGGTTTTGTAGTTGGTTTGATTGCATTTGTTGGTATCGTTTCTGATGTTAAAGCGGAAATGCTTATAACGCCAACTCAAATTGTATTTGAAGGGCGTGATCGCTTTGCCAATGTTACGCTGGTTAATATAGGTGATAAAACCCACGCTTATGAAGTGAGTTTTATTTATATGAAGATGTCGGAGCCGTCGGGCACTTACATTAAAATGGATAGTGCTTTTACTAATTTTGATTTGGCTAAACATATAGTTTTTTCTCCTAAAAGAGTTGTTTTAAAGTCAGGGGCAAGGCAAAAAGTTAGGCTGGCATTACGCAGACCTGCTGAAATTCCTGATGGTGATCATAGGCTGCATCTTAGTTTTAAGGTTGTTTCACAAGATGAAAATTTGGATTCAGCGCCTTTACCTGAAGGGAGATCTAGCGCTTCTGTGAGTTTTAATATTAATTATTCAATTCCAGTTGTTTTACGTTCTGGTGATGTGGTGGTTAATGCTGTTATTGATGACATGGGTTTATCTAGGAATAAAGATACAGGTTTGCTAAATGCAAATATTTCTATTTTGCGCGCGGGTGACACGCCTTATTCCATATTAGGATATTTGCGAGTTTATCATATTAATGCTTCTGGTGATGAAGTTCTTGTTGGTGAAATAAGCAATGCAAACATTTTTTCTGAGGTTTCAAGGCGCGTATTTAATGTTCCTTTTACCAAGGTTGTGGCTGAGGGCTCTTTGAGAGTGGTTTTAGGTCATTATGACAGTAATAAAAATATAGTTTATGCGGAGCGCGCTTTCCCAATTGAGTAATTTCAAATTCTAAACAAAAAAAGACACCAACAAAATTATGTGTTGATGTCTTCTGCGTTAAGCTTTGTGTTCTAAAATAAATTAGTAGGCTATGAAAATGTCAAGTGACCCTGTGTGGGCGCTGTTGGCTGGTGTCGCTGTGACTGTAGTTAGTGCGCCAAGGGCCAGGACATCAGGGCCACCCGTTGACGTCATAGCTGTTGGTGTTGAGGGGGCAATTGACAGAGTTGCCGTCGGCCCGCTATTTAGTGAATATGTTGGCGCGGATAATGTTAGCCCTGTATCAGAAAAGCTGTTGATGACTGCATAGACATTGATAGCAGCAGAAGCTGGAGTTGAAAAGTTCACGCTTCCTACTGTGGCTGATGCTGTTATTTCCTCCCCTATGGAGCCACCAGTCACAGCAACAACATTTGTTGTTACTGGATCTAAAGTTAGTGTTATATTGTCCGTGCCATCATGCACCAATATCCATGAGCCGAAGTCCAGATCGTCTCCTGCTGTAGCTGTTATGGCGCTGTCGCTGGTGAGTGTAACGGGAACATTTGTCTGTGCAAATGAATTATTTGTGAAGGCAAAGCTAAGTGCGATTGCACTCGTTAATGCCATTAGTTTTAATGGGTTGCGTCTCATATTAGGTTTCTCCTTTAGTTTCCCTAGATTAAATACTGTTACTCAGTAATGGGTGAGATAAATTCATATCCTTATTATTAGTATCATACATAAATGGTTAAAGCATTATTAATATTTATTATTTAATTAAAATATATGTGTTTAACTTTTGATGGTTAAGCATATTGATATATAGTTTTTATCATTAATTAATTGTTTTTGTCAATATGTTGTGTTGTAATGATTTCAATGGCTTTCGAGCGTTTTCCACTGAGTTATTCACTTTTTATATACAGAGATATGGTTGTGTTTTAGATGAAAAATATTTTTCATTTTATCTTGTTGTTTCTTCTTGTTTTGCTGCCAATTCATGTAAATGCGCAGCAATCTACGCTTGATGACGGCAATAGATTGTCGCTTGCACGCTCTTTTGTCGCTAAGTTAAAGGCTGGTTTAGGGCGCGCGGATAATCAGCTTCATGCACATGGTATCATAAGTGAAAAAAATATTTTATCTGATGGTGAGATGCTTTTGCTTCAGCCTGTTTTGGCAAAAAGATTTATGGTTGACGGCGTTATTTTTGGTTTGGTTAAAAATAATAAAATCCTTTTATCTCTTCGAGATGTCAGCGAAGTTTTGGAAATTCCTATATCACTTGATATTGAGAGAAAGAGCGCTCAAGGCTGGTATGTAAGGGAGGAAAAAGAATTTAATCTTGACCTTAATAGTAAAATTATGATCAGTGACGAAGGCGAATTTAAAGTTTCTGATAATGTGTTTATTAAGGATAATGACATTTGGATTCCTGCCAGCGAGCTTGGTCAGTGGTTGGGTTTCGAGTTTAAACCAGTTACAGATGTTCAAGAACTTCGTATTACTTCGCCCGTTTTACTGCCCATTCAAGAGAGATATAATCGCAGGAATGCAAAATATACAAAGCGTGGTGGAGCTATTGCCGTTACCATGCCAAGGTCAAAAACTGATGATTATAAATTAATCGGCGTACCCTCTATCGATATTGCTACTTCTTCTAGATATAGGAGAATTGGTGGTGCAGATAAAGGTGTTGATACTCATAATGTTGATATTAGGACAACGGGTGATGTTGGTTATGGGGCTTTAACTACAAGATCACGTTTGAACAATACAAATCAACTTACCAGTGTTAGGGCTAATTATAGTCAAGAATCAGATAAGCCAGAGCTGCTTGGAGCATTAAAGGCGCGCAAATTCGAGATTGGCGATGTTATAACCGCTCGCGTTCCTTTTGGTGGTAGGGTGGCTCAGGAAATGGGCGTTAGGGTAACAAATACAGATACAGTGCGTGCATTTAACACACCAACGACGGGAATTTCAGGGACTGGTTTTGCTGGATGGGACGTGGAATTATATAGAAATGGTCAAGTTGTAGGCTTTCGTGAAATCGGAGAAGATGGGTTTTACAGCTTTGATGATGTGAATTTATTTTTAGATGACAATAATTTTAAGCTTATATTTTATGGCCCTCAAGGCGAAATCAGGGAAGAAACTTTATTTGTTCCCGTTGCGAATAATGCGCTTGCCGAAGGTCGTAGCGTTTATGATGTATCTATTACAATGGATGGTGAGAGCTTTTATAAAAAGAAAATCAGTGGCTATGAAGATCCTGATAAGGGAAGTTTAAATATTTCTGCTCAATATGAGAAGCAAGTAGTCGATGGCACAACTATTTCGGCAGGGCTGTGGAGTTCTCAAAATGAAGGTGTGCGCTCTACGGCTGTTAATGCTGGGGTTTCAACAACAATTGCTCAGACACTGGTAAATGCTGGCGTTGCTGTTGATGATGAGGGGGAAGTGTCATCAAATCTATCTATGCGAAGAGATTTTGGCAGGCATGAATTTAGTAACTCATTAAGCTGGCGCGGCGCGGGTTTTGATACTCAATCTGGTGGTGATGGCGATGGTAATTTAGGGTATTTGCAAAATAGTTTGAATATCACAGGTCCTTTGCCTTTGATTGGTGTAACTAATCCACGTTACAGTTTGGGGGCAGATTATTTCTTAAAGGATGATGGTGATTACTATGTTAGCTCTACGGTAGGTTTTAATGTCTCTATTAAGCGCGTGTCATTTAATGAGCAGTTGAAATATGGAACAGGGAATTCTTTGGATGAGGATGAATTATCCTCTTTTACCAGTGTTTCTGGTAATATTGGTAAAAACCGTTTAAGGCTAGGGGCGGATTATTCTATCATGCCAGATAGTGAGCTTAGAAGCGTGATTGCTACATATCGCAGGGATTTAACAAAGAAAGTTAATATGGAGCTAGGGGTTACAAAAAGACCCCTGCAATCATTGACGGAATATTCCGCTAAGCTTGATTGGCAGGCTGGGTTTGCCCGTATATCTCCTAGCATTAGATATAATACTGAACGCGAGTTTTATGCTGTGCTTAACACTAGGTTTGGCATATTGAAAGATCCATCGCGTGATAAAATTCGTTTGTATGATAGAAACCTTACAAATTCGGGCGCGGTTAGTGCGTTTGTATTCCTTGATAAAGATGGTGATGGTAAGTTTAACGGCGATGATGAGCCGCTGGAGGGCATTGTTGTTAAAGCTCCGCAAAATGGAGGGCGACTGGCAACAGATGAAAATGGCGTGGCTTTATTTAACCGCATGGCTAAATTAAGGTTAACAGATATATTGCTTGATAATGATAGCTTGCAAGACCCTGTATGGGTTAGCAGTTTTGATGGTGTTTCGGTTCTGCCTCGCGCTGGCTATGTCGCCGAGGTTAGCTTTCCCATTCATATGTCTGGTGAGCTTGATGGCAGTATTTATGCTGGCAATGGGCGTGCTTTAAGAAATATTGGATTGAAGCTATATAATGATAAAGGGGATGTTGAGCAGAGCGCTAGAACTGATCCCACTGGGTTTTATTATTTTTCACAAATCCCACCAGGCAGATATTTCCTTATAATTGATGAAAAGAGCGCGGCGGCTGGCGGGTTTATTCGCCCCAAGCCTCAGCAAATTGAAATTGGCTATGATGGCACTGTTATTTATAGTAATAACCTATATGTAGATATGGGCGAGGGAGATATTCCAAGTGTGTTTATGAGCGATCTTGATGATTATAAATTGCGCCACCCTCATATTGATTTTTCTGATAAAAATAATGACTTGGTTTTAAATTTGGGTGAGTTTAACTCAAGGCTTTTAATGTCTGTTGTGTGGTATAAAATTCGCTCGCGTTATAGTGAGATATTAGCGGGAGGAGAGCTTTTTGTTCCACCAACGCAAAGCTACGCCAATGTGAAGACGGGCAAGCATGTTTTGCGCGTTGGGCTTAGTGATAAGAGTTTGGAGAGTGCTTATTCGCGGTGTCGCGCACTTATGGTACGCGCGCAATATTGCATGGTGGAGATTTACCCATCTTATATGAAGCATGCTAGTGCTGTTGATTAGTTTTAGAAAATAGCTGATAATTCCGCGTTTTTAAATCTAAAGGGTGAGACTTCACCCTCGCGGATAATTCCGCGTTTTTAAATCTAAAGGGTGAGACTTCACCCTCGCGGATAATTCCGCGTTTTTAAAATATAATGGTGGGCCTGGCCGGGCTCGAACCGGCACGTCCATACGGACAACAGATTTTAAGTCTGCAGCGTCTACCATTCCGCCACAGGCCCTATGCTTTACCTATCAATAGTTAGCTTGTTTTGTTTTCATTTCTAGCTTCTAAATAATGGTTATTAAGTACTTGGTCAATAGAAATTTCTGAATGATTTGTATTTTACAATGCCATTATGTTGCTTTTTTACCCAACATTTGTGTTTATTTTGTGGAGTAAAAGTATTCTTCATTAAAAATAATTATGAATTGTCATGTGGGGGGGGCAGTATGTACAGCTTTAAGGCTATAAACTGAAGGCCATATCTTTTTGTTGTGCAAAAATAAAATTGAAGAACTTAATTAAAGGTTATAAAATGAATAAAGATCCGTGGTCGAAACGTAAAAATCTATATAGCTCACCAGTGCCAAGGGCGGTTAAAAAGCCAAAGGTTAAGTGGCGCGCTTTTCCTATATTATGGATGGCACTTAAACGTACTTGCATGTTTCTTGGCGCAAGCGTTTTGTTCTTTTCTGTCATAAGTGCGTTTACTATATCATCTGTGGTTAATAATATGAATGTAGAGCTGCCTAATAATATGGTGCTTTATATGGAGCTTGATGGTGAGCTTAGTGACTTGCCAAAAGAGATGAGTATTGCTGATCCATTTTCTAATCATACTAAAACCCTTAAAAGCTTTATTGATGCGATAGAGCGGGCAAAAACAGATAAGCGGGTTAAAGGCATTTATGCGCGGCTTAAAACTGGGCGCTACCAAATCACTCATATTCAAGAGCTACGCGCTGCTATTAAGGATTTCCGCCGCAGCGGTAAGTTCGCATATATCTATTCATCATCATATAGCAACGGGCTTGGCGGGTATTATCTAGCTACAAGCTTTGATAAAATATGGATGCAGCCTATGGGCTCTGTGATGATTACAGGGGTTAATGCGCAAATGCCATTCTTGCGTAGTGTATTGGATAAAATCGGGATAGAGCCGCAATTTTTCCAGCGCAAAGAATATAAAAATGCATATGCTAGCCTGACAAACAGCAAAATGTCCGATGAAAATCGTGAGGCTATGGACGCTCTTGTCGCGGATATTGCAGATGTTTTAAACTCTGACATATCGGCGGATAGAGACTTTAAGGATGGCGAGTTTAAGTCTCTTGTTGATCGCGGTTTATTTATTTCTAGTGAAGCTCTTGAAACTGGATTAATTGATGTTTCCGATTATGCCGATATTTTGGTGGAGAATATTAATATGAAAATCACTGGGGATATAAAAGGCGACGGTCTTACATATATTAATTTTGATAGCTATATGAATAAAACTACTATGCAAAGTGATGGTTTACTACCTAGTGTAGCTCTTATTTATGCAGTCGGCGCAATTATAGATTCAAAAGATAATAAAATATATGCTGGGCTTGGTGGCTCGCCCGTGGCGGCGGCAGATGAAATTGCAGGAGCGCTTATTGAGGCTGCTTATGACGATAATATTAAAGCTGTGGTCTTGCGAGTTGATAGCCCAGGTGGATCGCCCGTAGCGTCAGAAACTATACTTCGCGCGGTGCAAAAACTTCAGGAAAAAGGCAAGAGCGTGACCGTGTCCATGGGGTCTATGGCGGCATCTGGAGGTTATTGGATATCGGCTTCTGCGGATCAGATATTTACATTGCCAAGTACTGTTACTGGCTCTATCGGAGTTTTGGGCGGGAAAATCTCTGCCCAAAAACTATGGGAGAATTTGGGCGTAAATTGGGATGGCTCTAAATGGGGAGCTAATTCGGCGATGTTTTCTGCTAATACTCCGTTTTCCGATAGCGAGGCGGAGCGCATGAATATTATGCTTGATAATATATATGATAGCTTTATTATGCGGGTTTCCAAGGGGCGCAATATGAGCATTGACGAGGTTGAAAAAATTGCACGCGGGCGCGTTTGGGTGGGAACAAGTGCGGTTAAAATTGGTCTTGCTGATCAATTTGGCGGGCTTAATGATGCGCTTGATTACGCTGCTATAAAACTAGGTGCGGCGGGGCGCAGCGATATTGATATAGTGATTTTGCCAAAGCCATTAACGCCGGTAGAAAAATTCATAGAATTGCTTGAGGGGCAGGTAAACGCCGGCAAAATGCTAGGCGTTCAGGCAAAACTAATGGAAGGGTTTGCACCAGTAATATCGGAATTTATGATAATGAATGACACGCAGAATAATAGCGTTTATGCGCCTATTAATATTCGCTAAGCAGTTGCTTTTACAGATATTTTAAGCTCACTGCCGAACATAACTCTTAGTTGATCATACATATCGTGATATGACATTATTATGTTATCTGATCCAAGATTTTTTTCCATCACTGCCACAGCAGCATTAAAAGCAACAGCAATTGGAACTATTTTGCTATCAATGATTTTATCCGCAGCAAGCGCAGCTATCACGTCTTTATGGCGATCACCTAAATACCATATAACATCGTCAGCTTTAGGCTCAAGCTTCATGAGTTTTAGGGCAAGCAATATGCCTTGCGGATGTGGCTTTGAATTTGTGATATCCTCACGAAACACTGTGGTTTTAAAATATTTTTCAAGCTCAAATTTTTGCAAAATATCGTGACCATATCCCTTGCCAAGACCGTTGCTAACTAAAGCTAGCGGAATATTGTTCTCTTTCAGCAGTTCCAAAACATCATACAACCCTAGGCAGGGCTGCACTATTTGCTCAACAGGTTTGCGGCGGAATTTATGAATAGCGCGGTGAACAAGCAAGCGTGGCTTTTTCTTATCGCTGTTAAGCCATTCAGGGTCATGCCATTCTGGCACTATTGCCCCTTTACCTTTGCGTTTAAAAGCCCATGCAAATATTTTTGATATTTTATATGCGAGGCTATCGAAGAACTCAAGCACATGTAAAAGGCGCGGGTTTATATGCCTTACGGCAGTTCCGTCCATGTCAAAAATCACGATTGTAGGTTTTTTTAAGCTCATATAGTCTTGCAATATAGGGTTAAATCAATGAAGTGGCAAGCTTTGCAATATGGCTGGCATTTAACCCTGCTTTATCATATTGGCTTGCTTGGCTTGCATGGTCTTGGAAAATATTGGTAAGCGTCATTGCTCTTACTTTAAGCCCGCTATCCATAAGCCCTTTAGTGGATAAAAACTCTAGCACCATAGAGCCAAAACCGCCGCGCGATCCTTCCTCAATAGTTATTAAAATATCATGGTTTTGCGCTAGCTCTGCAATCATTTCCTCATCAAGAGGTTTTGCAAAGCGCGCATCGGCGATAGTTATATCAATTCCAAGCTTATCTTTTATTGTGATGGCTGCAAGCTTGCATTGCTCAAGGCGCGTGCCAAAACTTAGTAGCGCGATTTTATCGCCTTTTTGAATTATGCGCCCCTTGCCAATAGGAAGTATTTCAAGGCTTGTAGGAATTTTAGCCCCCGTGCCTTCGCCCCTTGGGTATCTAAGGGCTATTGGCCCATCATCATAAGCGGCGGCGGTTTTCACCATATGCGCTAATTCTGCTTCATCAGATGGTGACATAATCACCATATTGGGCAAGCACCCAAGATATGCGATATCGAATGATCCCGCGTGAGTTTGACCGTCTGCTCCGACAAGTCCTGCGCGATCCATAGCAAATCGTACGGGCAGATTTTGAATGGCTACATCATGAATAATCTGGTCATAGGCGCGCTGCATAAAGGTGGAATATATAGCAACAAAAGGCTTATACCCTTCGGCGGCTAGCCCCGCTGCGAATGTTACGGCGTGTTGCTCTGCTATACCAACATCAAAGCTGCGCTCTGGAAACTCTTCGGTAAATGCATCTATTCCTGTTCCTGATGGCATGGCCGCGGTAATGCCAATGATTTTATCATCTTCATGTGCAATATCTATAAGGGATTTGGCAAATACATCCGTATATTTAGGAGCTTTGGGAGATGTTTTCACTTGCGCGCCCGTCACAACATCGAATTTTGCAACGCCATGCATCCTATCTTTAGCATTTTCAGCAGGGGAGTAGCCCTTACCTTTTTGAGTTATAACATGAATAAGGATAGGCGCGTCATGCTCTGTATCTCTGGCATTTCGTAATATCGGGAGGAGGTGATCCATGTTATGACCATCAACGGGCCCTATATAATAAAACCCCATTTCCTCGAACAAAGTACCAGTGCCAAGAGCCATTCTTGCGCTTTCCTCGGCTCGCTTTGCGGCGTGCCTTATGGGGGAGGGGAGAATATCGGTTATTTTCTTGCCCATCTCGCGCGCATTAATATATGGCTTTGAGGATACTATTTTTGTAAGATGGCGGCTCATCGCGCCAACGGGCGGGGCGATAGACATTTCATTATCATTTAGAATAACTATTAAACGGCTTTTTTTGCCATTAATCACTTGCGCCCCTGCATTATTCATGGCTTCGTAAGCCATTCCCGCGGACATAGAGCCATCGCCAATAACTGCTATTACGTTATTATCTCCGCCTGATAAATCCCGCGCGGCTGCCATACCAAGGGCGGCTGATATAGAAGTAGAGCTGTGACCTGCGCCAAATGGATCATATTCGCTCTCGCTTCGCTTGGTAAAGCCTGATAGCCCGCCTTCTGCGCGGAGGCTGTGCATTTGATCTTTGCGCCCTGTGAGGATTTTATGCGGGTATGATTGATGCCCAACATCCCATATAATTTTATCTTTAGGGGCGTCAAACACGGTGTGAAGAGCAACGGAAAGCTCTACCACTCCAAGTCCTGCGCCTAAATGACCACCAGTTTTAGCAACTGAGCTAATCATAGTTCTGCGCACCTCATCGCAAAGCTGGACTAGCTCTTGATCGGAGAAGTTTTTTATATCGCTTGGGGATGTAACGTCATCAAGCAAAGGGCTAGTTTTATGAGCGGCGTTCAAGGACATAAAGAGCTAGCTCCTCAAGCATTTTTGCGCGCCCGCCAAATATTTTAAGATGGGAAATTGCCTGATTTATAAGCATTTCTGCGCGTTCCCGTGCTTGCTCCTTACCCATGGCGGAAACAAAAGTTGCTTTACCTGCATCAATGTCTTTTTTAGTGTCTTTGCCTGTATCTTGAGGATCTGCCTCAACGTCTAAAATATCATCGGTTACTTGGAATGCCAAACCAAGGTCATGGGCATAGTTAGATAATGCGCGTTTTTGCGGCTCTCCAGCTTTGCCTATAATAGCTCCAGCTTCACAAGCAAATGCCATAAGCCTGCCAGTTTTCATGCGTTGCAGACGTGAGATTGTGCCAAGGTCAAATTCTGTTTTTTCAGCCAGCAGATCAAGCATTTGCCCGCCAACCATGCCATGACCGCCTGATGCTTTTGCCAGTTCTTGAATTAATTTGCACCTAACATGTGGGTCTTCATGAGTTTCCGATTCGCTCAAAATCCCGAACGCTAGCGTAAGCAGAGCATCGCCCGCCAAGATTGCGGTTGCCTCATCATATTGCACGTGAACAGTGGGTTTTCCGCGCCTAAGGGCGGCATTATCCATGGACGGCAGGTCATCATGTATCAGTGAATAGCAATGTATAAACTCAAGTGCGGCGGCAACTCTCCGCGCTCTTGCTGGGTTTACATTAAATAAAGCAGCGGAATGCATAACAAGAAATGGGCGCAGTCTTTTGCCGCCATTTAATGTGCCGTGACGCATAGCATCATATAGATGATTTTCTGCTAAATCTGTTTCAGGAAGCAGCCTATTTATCGTCTTGTTAATAGCCTCGCTAACAATGTCCATTTCTTTTTGCAGCTCTGGCGCGGCGTCTCTTGGTGATGGTGCCATGTTTTATTTATCTTCCTAATCTAGGGGTTGTGTAGATATTGATCCGTCTTTACTAACGGATATTTTTTCAATTTTTGCTTGGGCGGTGCGCAATTTATTCTCGCAATGAGTTTTCAGAGCAACGCCGCGTTCATAGGCGGATATAGAGTTTTCCAGCGCAGCCTCGCCCGTTTCTAAAGATCGTACAATCACCTCAAGCTCTTTAAGAGCCTGCTCAAAACTAAGGCTATCTATTGGTTTTTGTTCTGTCATTACAATATAATCTCAAGTTAATGGCTGGTAAATATACGCTATAAGCGGGTTTAGCTCAAGTTTAATTTCTGCTCTAACCCACCGCAAAGCATATGACCTAGTAAAATATGCATTTCTTGGATGCGCGATGTTATATCAGATGGAATAATCATCATATTATCACAAAGAGGATGCATCTCCCCGCCATCGCGCCCTGACATGCCAATAGTTATGATATCCTTATCGCGAGCCATCTCTAGCGCCTTTATAATATTAGGGCTTTTCCCTGATGTGCTTATGGCTATGGCTATATCGCCTGCTTTTCCTATGGCTTCTATTTGGCGGGAGAATATATGCTCAAATCCAAAGTCATTTCCCGCCGCGGTTAATGTTGATGTATCGGTGGTAAGAGCTATCGCCGCTATTGGCTGGCGGTTTTCTATAAAACGAACAGTTAGCTCGGTTGCTAGATGCTGCGCGTCGGCGGCGCTTCCTCCGTTGCCAAAAAACATGATTTTATTGCCTGATTTTATGGCATTTGCGCACAAATCTAATGCTTTGGAAAAATTATCTAGCATTATATCTCTGGTTTTTTGAGCGGATAGCAAATGAGAGTCTATCTCGCTTTGCCAATATTTTTCTATATTAAATTTTGACATTAATCATTTAGCTTTTTAGTTTTAGTTGATGGGAATATCCTATCTGTAACAATCTTAGCTTTGTCGGCTATTTTATCGGTGATTGTTACCATATGCTCACGATTATAGGCAAGCTGATCGGGCGTTACTTGAAATCCTATAAGGATTTTATAATGCCGCGCCATATCTTTGCTTTTGATTGGTATAATTTGCCTTAGATTTTCAAAATAAGTATGCTTATTTTCATTCGCCCCATATGTTAGGGAAGCTGCGAAGATTTCTTTTGCCATTATTTTACCGCTAGGAGAAGTTACAGCAACAAAAAATGGGTATGAGAAAAACGGCTTGTCAGAGCTTTTTATGCGCCCTTTATCGCCTAATGCCCCTTTAAATATCAGTTTAAGATCAATTATTGCGCTCTTAGAGGCTAGCTTACATGTGCTTTGGGCGCTGCTTAAATCCACGCGGGAGATTAGCTGCGTCGCAGCGGTATTTTTAGGGTCTGAAAAATCACTTAGCGAGCTTAAATCATCTATAATTTCAATGCTAGGGCAGGGGCTAGCTAGTAACACTTCTGACTTACCATCTAAGGCGCGCGCAGTATGAATATTCCCTGCGGTTAGACCGATGAGGTCATCTTGCAAAGATACCAAGGTTTGACAGCCTGATAGTGCAAAAGATAAAAATAGAATAGATAGTATTTTTACATGTTTCATATAAATAGATTACTTAAGGAATCAGCAATAGGCAAGGTCAAGCTTTACGGATATGAATTATTTATATATATAATTTGCATGGAAAAAAGAGTTCTTAAGATATTTTTAGCTGCTCCTCGTGGATTTTGCGCAGGGGTTGATCGAGCTGTTCAGATAGTTGAGCTTGCATTAAAGAAATATGGCTCGCCCGTATATGTGCGCCATGAAATTGTTCATAATAAATTTGTGGTGGATTCTCTGCGCGATAAAGGCGCGGTTTTTGTGGAAAAGCTTAGTGAAATTCCAGATGATGGACAGCCCGTGATTTTTTCGGCTCATGGCGTGGCAAAATCTGTCCCTGAAAAAGCAAATGCTCGCAATATGTTTTATATTGATGCTACATGCCCGCTAGTTAGTAAGGTTCACAGGGAGGCAGAGCGTTATTATAAATCAGGTCATCAAGTTATCTTAATTGGGCATGCTGGTCACCCTGAGGTGGTTGGAACTA
The DNA here is from genome assembly GCA_026989265.1 of Micavibrio sp. Taxonomy (GTDB): domain Bacteria; phylum Pseudomonadota; class Alphaproteobacteria; order Micavibrionales; family Micavibrionaceae; genus UBA1672. The sequence goes on along the minus strand of JALSJP010000011.1, from coordinate 1,530 downwards.
TGGGGCAACTGCCCCGTGGCGCGGTTATATTAGTTGAAAATACTAATGATGTTGACTGCTTGGAGGTTAAAGACGCAGCAAAACTGGCTTACTGCACACAAACTACATTATCTGTTGATGACACATATTCCATAATTAATGCTTTACATGAGAGGTTTAATGATATAAAAGTCCCTAGCAAAGAGGATATATGTTATGCAACCACTAATAGGCAAGCGGCGATGAAGGTAATAGCTCCTTTAAGTGACGCCGTTATGGTATTGGGCGCTCCTAATTCCTCTAATTCTAATCGCTTGGTTGAGGTTGCTGCGCTTAATGGTTGCGCTAAATCAATGCTGGTTCAGCGGGGGGGCGATATTGATTTTAGCTGGCTTGATGGGGTAAAATCCCTTGGTTTAAGCGCAGGGGCTTCTGCTCCTGAGATACTTGTAGATGAAGTGATAGATCGCCTGCGTGAGCATTTTAATGTGGAGCTAGAAGAAGTTTCTATCACTAAGGAAAATGTTAATTTTAAAGTTCCAAGGATTTTAAAAACATGAAAATCACGGCTAAAGAATTTAAAGATTCACCAAAGAAATCAATCACTTTGATTGGTATGTCTGGTGCAGGAAAAACTCATATATCATCTCAATTAGCAAATTGGGGTTGGAGTAATTATTCTTGCGATTATGAGATTGGCGCGAACTCTTTAAAAGAAGCGCTGGTCGGTGATAAAAAATTTACAGTGAATGATATAAGCGCGTTATCTAATTATTTGGGAAAGCTTGGAAACCCCGATAAAGGCGGATTTCCCCTTGATAAGTTCAAAGAACGCCAAAAAGTTTATTACGATGCGGAAGTAATGGCTCTAAAGGCTATGGGGGAGTTCGCAAAATCAGCAAAAACCAGCTTTATTCATGATTCTACGGGCAGTCTATGCGAGATAGAAGATAAAAATCTTATCCAAGAAATTGGTGAGCAAACGCTCTTTGTGTATTTAAAAACAGGTGAAAAAGAAGATAAGGAAGTTTTAAAGCGTGCTAGTGAAAATCCTAAGCCATTGTTTTTCCCTCCCGCTTTTCTTGACGATAATGTTCATGAGTTTTTGGATGAGTTTAATATTGCTGCCATTGATGAAATCACTCCCGATGATTTTGCGCGTTGGGTTTTTCCAAAATTATTCGAAGCACGTAAGCCAAAATATCAAAATCTAGCCGATTTATATGGGGTGACTATCCCTTCTTCGGAGTTTAAAGACTTAAAATCTTCGGATGAATTTAATAAAATTATAGAAAATCACTTATAATGTCTAAAATAATAGAGATATATACTGATGGCGCGTGTAGTGGCAACCCTGGGCCAGGTGGTTGGGGGGCTATATTATCATGCGCTGGACATGAAAAGGAAATATTCGGTGGTGATCCTGACACTACTAATAATCGCATGGAAATGATGGCAGTGGTCGAAGCTTTGAAGTCTTTGAAAAAGCGTTCCAATGTTAAATTATATACAGATAGTAAATATGTAATAGATGGAATTACTAAATGGATG
>JALSJP010000010.1 GCA_026989265.1 Micavibrio sp. | reverse complement strand
AAATAAATAGGAAATAAAATTGGCTAAAAATCTTGTAATTGTTGAGTCCCCTGCAAAGGCGAAGACCATTAATAAATATCTTGGAAATGACTATGAGGTATTAGCGTCCTATGGTCATGTGCGCGACTTAGTTAATAAAGATGGCTCGGTTTTGCCTGACGAAGATTTTGCCATGAAATGGCAGCTTGGCGAACGCGCGGATAAAAACGTAAAAGATATCAAACGCGCTTTGAAAAAAGCAGATGCATTGTACCTCGCGCCTGACCCTGATAGGGAGGGTGAGGCAATTGCTTGGCATATATATGAGCTGCTTAACGAGGAAAATCTGCTTGAAGGCAAAGAGGTTCACCGCGTTACTTTTAATGAGATTACAAAAAATGCGGTTAAGGATGCTTTTGCAAATGCTCGCGGGCTGGATCAGCCATTAATTGATGCATATCTAGCAAGGCGCGCTCTTGATTACTTGGTGGGCTTTAATATTTCGCCAATATTATGGCGTAAATTACCGGGATCGCGCTCGGCAGGTCGCGTGCAATCGGTGGCGTTACGCCTTATATGTGAACGTGAAACTGAAATTGAGCTATTTAAACCACAAGAATATTGGAGCATAGAAACAAGGCTTCACACATTAGAAGGCGCACCATTTACCGCTCGCCTTACTCACCTTGCAGGCAATAAGCTTGGAAAGTTTGATATACCTAATGAAGATAATGCAACGGCTGCGGTTGAACGCATAAAAAACAAATCGCTATCCATTCAAAAGATTGAGAAAAAACAAGTTAAACGCAGCCCTTACGCTCCGTTTATTACCTCATCTTTGCAAATGGAAGCCTCGCGCAAACTTGGAATGTCCGCATCGAATACTATGCGCCTAGCTCAGCGTTTATATGAAGGCACGGCGCAAGATGGCGGGCTTATCACCTATATGAGGACAGATGGCACGACGCTGTCCGAGGATGCGGTCAAGCAATGCCGCGAGGTTATAGGCAATGATTACGGCAATAAATATCTGCCCGATGCGCCGCGCCTATATAAATCTAAGGCCAAGAACGCGCAAGAAGCTCATGAAGCTATTCGCCCTACTGACCTTACTCGCACACCTGAAATGATGCGCGGGAAGCTGGAGAATGACCAATGGCGGCTTTATGATTTGATCTGGAAACGCACCATTGCCTCGCAAATGGAAAATGCGCTTATGGATCAAATGAAGGTTGATATATCCGATGGCACTGATGATGTAGTGCTGCGCGCGAATGGCTCTGTCATTGCGTTTGACGGATTTTTAACGCTCTATCAGGAAAATACCGACGATGATGAAGAAAATGTAAAAGAGCAAGATCGCCGCTTGCCACCAATGAATAAAGGTGAGAATACCAAGCTTGTTGACACTAATCCTAACCAGCATTTCACGCAGCCACCTCCGCGCTACTCCGAGGCCTCACTGGTTAAGCGTATGGAAGAGCTTGGAATTGGCAGACCGTCAACTTATGCCTCTATAATGCAAGTGTTGCGTGATCGTAACTATGTGCAAATGGATAAACGTCGCTTTGTTCCCGAAGATCGCGGGCGGCTGGTTACTACGTTCTTGGCGAAGTTTTTCACCCGCTATATTGATTATGACTTTACGGCTAACTTAGAAGAAGAGCTAGACGCGATAGCCTCTGGTAACGCCCAGTGGAAAGAAGCATTGCGTGCATTTTGGGGTGATTTCAAAATCGCTGTTGATGGCACAAAAGATTTAACTATCACCGATGTTATAGATCATCTTGACGCGGAATTAGGTGCGCATTTCTTCCCCGAAGGCGATGAGAGCCGAAAATGCAAGGCTTGCGCTGATAATAAAGAATTGGATGAGGGAAGGCTTGGGCTTAAACTTGGTAAATTTGGGGCATTTGTTGGATGCTCTAACTATCCTGAATGTAAATTTACGCGCCCCCTTGTTGTTCCTGATGGATCAGACGAAGCCGCGGACGCTCTGGCTAATGAGCCAAAAATACTAGGCGAATGCCCAGAAACTAAGCGAAGTGTATCTCTAAGGCGAGGTCCTTATGGCCCTTATGTGCAAATTGATCCAGCTCAAGAATTGATTGATGAGGTAGCTGCAATTAATGCTCAACATCTTATAGATTTTGAGGAAAAGGTTAAGAAAGCCAAAGAAGAAAAAAAGAAGAAAATACCTAAAAATCCTAAGAAAAAAGCTCAGCCTAAGCCAAAGCGTCAAGGGCTTCCTGCTGGCGTTAATGTTGAGGATGTAACGCTAGAAACTGCGCTTGACCTGTTGTCACTACCGCGTGATGTTGGCATTCACCCTGAAACTGGTGAGATGATACAAGCGGGAATTGGGCGTTTTGGTCCTTTCCTTAAGCATGAGGGTAAATTTACTTCACTTCCCAAGGATGATGACGTTATGCATGTTGGAATGAATAGAGCTGTGGAAGTGCTTGCACTCGCCGCCGAAAAACGCGCTGCAAAAGAAGCGGCTAAGGCTGCAAAAGATGCAGAAAGAGCCAAATCTAAGCCTAAGGCTAAGGCAAAAAAGAAGCCTGCAAAGAAGAAAAAATCTGCTGCTAAAAAGAAAAGTGCGTGATTCTAATGTTAGTTCCATCAGGCATTGCATAGCTATTTCCAATTAATAATTGCACAAAAACAGATGGTCTAATGGTGTATCCAGCGGTAAAAACGGCCGCTGTCTTTATATTATGCCGAAGCTTTGTTAAAACATGTTCTCTATATGGAGACCGTGGAAGAGACGCTATAGGACAGCTTTAAGCGCATAATAGCTCAAAACCGTTGGTTTATCTAGTGTTCTTGGAGTGTATTGGATGGTAAAAAACTAAGCATTGGTATCCCGTACGGGATTCGAACCCGTGTTGCCGCCGTGAAAGGGCGGTGTCCTAGGCCTCTAGACGAACGGGACAAAATGTTTAGCCATACAAAGGCGTGGGGGCTTTATAGTATTTTCTTGTATAATAAATCAAGGGTTTTTTTACAAAAAGTGAAAAAATATTTATTTTGCCATTTTCATGAATTCTTGATTATCACACACTTTCTCAATTATACCGCGTTCGGTGATATATCCTGTTATAAGCCTTGCAGGCGTAACGTCAAAAGCAGGGTTGCTAGCGCTTGATAAAGTTATTTGAAATTCTTGAAGCTTGCCCTTTTCACATCGCCCAACCATATGAGTTACCTCCCGCCCATCGCGGTTTTCAATTGGGATTAAATCCCCGCTTTCCATGGAGTAATCAATAGTGGGATAAGGCAGCGCAATATAAAATGGCACATTATTATCATGAGCCGCCAATGCCTTTAAATATGTTCCGATTTTATTGCATACATCACCGTTACGCGTAACGCGATCAGTTCCAAGCAAGCATAAATCTACCTTGCCATTTTGCATTAAATGCCCGCCTGCATTATCTGATATTACGCTGTGAGGCACGCCATGCTGCTGTAACTCATAAGCGGTAAGCAATGCGCCTTGATTACGCGGGCGGGTTTCATCCACCCACACATGTATATCAATGCCAGCGTCATGCGCCATATAGATAGGCGCGGTAATAGTGCCGTAATCAACAGTTGCCAGCCACCCAGCATTGCAATGAGTTAAGATATTAAGCGTAGCTCCGCCTTTATCTTTTGACATTTTGCGCAGCAAAGGCAAGCCATTAAGACCGATATTGCGGTTAATCTCTACATCTTCATCGCATATCTCTCCTGCTCTTTTATATGCAGCCTTAACTCGCGCATCGCCTTGGAATTGCTTAGCTGCACTTGCCACCTCATCCAAAGCCCATCGCAAATTTATTGCCGTTGGGCGCGTTGCAAGCAAAATATCATAAGCATGCTCAAGATTTTCATCTGAAGCATCATCGCGCAAAGCCAAGCAAAGCCCATACGCTCCAACAGCCGCCAATAATGGCGCACCGCGTGTCCACATCTCAGATATAGCGCGAGCAGCTTGCCTTGCTTCGGTTAAATGCACATGAACAAGTTCCCAAGGTAATTTACGCTGGTCGAATATCCGCACTGACCAGCCATCGGAGTTTAATTCGATAGAGCGATAATGAACGCCTTCTATTTTCATGCATCTATAGTTTCTTTTAAAATGCCGTCAAAATCATGCACTACGTCATGACCTAATGCGCCTATCAAAGCTTGCTCACGGTCTAAAATAATTACATTCATACCAGCGGCGGCAGCGGCATTAATTTCATCTAGGCTATCAGATAGGAAAAGTATTTCACTTGATGGAACCCCTATTTCCTTGGCTATTATTTCATAGGAACCAGAATCCTTTTTCCCGCCCGTAGATGTATCAAAATACCCAGAGAAAAGCGGATTTAAATCACCTGATTTAGTATGACCAAATAGCAATTTTTGCGCAGGCACAGAGCCAGAGGAGTAAACATAGAGCTTAACCTCTTGATCCTTCCAGCGGCGCAAGCCTTCAAGCGCATCATCATAAATATGACCGACAAGCTCGCCTGTTTCATAGCCCTGTTTCCAGATCATGCCTTGCAAAGTTTTAAGCGGGGTTACTTTTTTATCATCATCAATATAGCGCAGCAAAACCTCGATAACTTCTTCAAGGCTTAAATCATGGTTTTGCTCTTCTTTTCTAACATCATCTAAAAGCGCAGCAATCTCGCTCTCATTATCCCAAACATAATCAGGGATATTTTTATAAGCATAGGGGAATAATTTTTCCTTAACAAAGGAAAGTGAGGTAGTCGTTCCCTCAATATCAGTAACTATTGCTTTAATTTCTTGATTCATAATCATGCTACTTTCTTATCAAATTTAGGGAAGTTATCCGCGATATTATTGCCCGTATAATTCGCTGCCCAGCCATCAGCGGAAGTGAATAAGCGAATGCAAGTAAAGCTTGGCTGTGCGCCCATGTCAAACCAATGAGGGGCATTTGCGGGAACGCTAATTAAATCCCCAGCCTCACATAGTATCATATATACATTGCCCTTAACATGTAGATAGAACATGCCAGAGCCTTCGACAAAAAAGCGCACCTCATCTTCGCTATGGGTATGTTCGCTTAAGAATTTTTTGCGTAGCTCACATTTTTGTGCATTATCAGGTGATAAGCGGACTATATCAACAGAGCGATAGCCGCCGTCATTTTTCAGGCGGGTAATGTCATTGCTATAGGATTTTAAGATATCATCATCGCTCATAGTGCTTGATAATTGCTGCACTCCCCAATGCTCATAACTAACGCCGATTTCATTAAGTTTAACTGCAATCTCTGCGCTATCTTGCGTATTATAAATTATATTATTGGGGTTAGAGTCGTTGTAAATTACTAAATCGCTCATATTTTATTTCCAATTTGTTTAATATTTACTTCAATAGACATTAATGTCTCAGTGGCTTCTATAACGCGCATAGCCTCATTCATATCCGCCCCCCAGCCATAAACCCCATGGCAACGTATAAGAAATGCTGGAGTTTTTGGAAACTCCTTCAAATAATCATTAACTAGGGAGCTTAGCTCTATCATGTCTTGTGTATTTTCAAATATAGGCAAGCTAACTACAATATCATGAGTTGTTATATTGGGATAAGCTTTAAGCATTTCATAGCCGCTTAATACTAGCTCACGGGCATTCGCCATCACCTTAGTTAAAACAGAACATGCAACAGAATGAGTATGTAGCACTGCATTAATATCAGGGCATAATTTATAGATTAAGCAATGAAGCAGTGTTTCTGCGGATGGGGTTTTCCCATCTAAAGAGTTCCCATCAAGATCAGCGCGCATAATATGCCTTGGCTCTAACTGCCCTTTATGAACGCCAGAAACCGTAATTGCCATTTCATTATCACCCACGCGAATAGAGTAATTACCGCTTGTCGCAGGGGCAAAATTTTGTCCATCAAGGCGATTTCCCGCCATGATAATATCGTTAACTGCATTTTCGTAAATTTGCACCATATGCCTTTATAATAAAAGCCACATGCATAAGCAAATGCAAATTAAGCTGCCTTTGCTTTTGTTGCTTTTTTAACAGCTTGCGTCATTTGCGCGTTCATCGGCTCTGCGCTATCAGTTAAAACTTTAGAGCTTATTTCTGAAATTCTTGTTGCGCCGCTTACGAAATCATCAAATCCTGATTTTAAAAGCTTGTTTTGAATTTCCGAAAACTCATTAACATTTTTTATGCTCATAACTTCTTTAACAAGCTCAGCTTGCTTTTTTGAAGTATCTTGCGCGAAAGACATCATAGCTCCCATAACATCTTCCATGCCCTTCATAAATATTGAACATGATTTCGTGCAAGCCTCTGAATAGCCAGTGTTAAAATCGGCTGTATCTTTCATTATTTTATCAATTTGTGGTGATTCTATTTTGCCCATGATATTCTCTCCATTTATAATTTTTAACTACATACGCAAATTAACAAATGTTTTTGCGCTGCACAATATAAAATATATTAGCATACAAATGCAACTAGTCAAGCTTTTTTGTGCGGCGCACAATATTAGATGATTAAAGACTATAATTAGACATGGCTTTATAAATATAGTATAATTGATTATTATTCGTGGGGTCATTTCAAATTGCTATATTCTGATTATATAAAAAAAATATTTATACTTTGCGTTTGTGTGCTTGCATTCACAGCAAGTAATGCCCAAGCGAGCAAGAATAATAAATATGCAGCACTTGTTATGGACACGGATACTGGTCTTGTTTTGCACCAAGAAAATGCCAATAAACGCTTGCACCCTGCATCACTTACAAAAATGATGACATTAATAATGGTTTTTGACGCGCTTGATCGTGGAGAGATAAAGCTTAATACTCGCATCAAGATATCCAAACATGCCGCAAGCATGATACCAAGCAAATTAGGCTTAAATGTTGGTGAGACAATAAGGGTAAGGGATGCTATTCCCGCTCTTTCTATAAAATCAGCAAATGATATAGCCGTTGCCGTTGCAGAAAAGCTTGGCGGCTCTGAAAAGAATTTTGCGCGTATGATGACAACAAAAGCGCGCGCGCTAGGCATGAGGAAAACTCGCTTTAAGAACGCATCTGGATTACATCACCCAAAACAAATAAGCACCGCTCGCGATATGGCAAAGCTTGGTCGTATAATGGTTACTGATTACAGTAAATACTATCACTATTTCTCGAGAAAAAGCTTTAAATATAAGGGCAAAACATATACCAGCCATAACAAACTGATGAATACATATGCTGGCATGGATGGGCTTAAAACTGGCTATATAAACAAGTCAGGCTTTAACCTTGTATCCTCTGCTGTGCGTAATGACCGCCGCCTTGTTGGCGTTGTCTTTGGCGGCAAGACTGGCAAATCAAGAAATGCACGCATGGCGCAATTGCTTGATAATGGCTTTGCAAGAATAGGAAATATGCGCATTGCCAAAAATAATATTCCAGTGCCAGGCAAAAAACCTAATATATATGCATATAAAACTGCATCATTAAAAAATAAGATAAGCAATAAATACCCTAGATGGAAAATGTTAAGCTCATCTAATGACAGCTCAATGTTTAATCGCATGATCGGTCAAGGTGATTATGACATCAATGTTCGAAACCGCATTGAAACAGGGCTTATCGCTATATCTGCTCATATGGGTGAGAAAATACCTAGATATGTACTTGCTAGCAACTCAAAAAATACGCAAATACATACGCTTAAAACTATTAAAACGCCCACAACAACAAAAGGTGATTGGACTATACAAGTCGGTGCATTTACAAGCCGCGCGCGCTCTGATAATGCAATAATAAAGAGCAAGAATAAGCTACCTAAAGACTTGCGCCACGACAAAAGCACAACCGCACCATATAAAACCGCTCAAGGATGGATATTTAGGGCGCGCCTTCATGGATATACTAAGAAAAGCGCAAATGATGCGTGCAGAATACTAAATGATTGCGTAGCGATTGCGCCTAAAATATACCAGTAAAGAAAAATGAACAGTAATAAATCACATAAATATAACAATCCCAATAACAATCCCAATAACAATCAAAGTGGCAATGTTTTAATAATTATACTGCTTGCGATTGTCCTTATAGGCGCTCTAACTGCTGCGCTACAAGGAACATCACAGCAAAGCTCTCATATTGATAATGAAACACTTATATTGCGTATATCAGAAACGCAGCGCTACGCCTCTGAGTTAGAAAGAGGTGTCACATTCATAATGCAAAACGGCTTTAGCGAGAGTGACATAAGGTTCGCGCATCCTGATGCTCACGCCGATTATGGCGATTTAGGCGCAGACTCAGATAAAAGCGACCAGCTATTTGACCGTATAGGCGGGGCAGCAAGATATAGGTTGCCGCCCAAAGATGTAAATGATGGCAGTGCGTGGGAGTTTTACGGTAATACGGCATTGCCCGATGTTGGCTCTAGCAGAGCAGAGCTTATCGCCGTCCTCCCCAATGTAACGCAAGCTTTTTGCGAAAAAGCAAATAACCTTATCGGGTATAATGCAACCCAGCCATTAGACTCCGCGACATGCATAAATAGCGGGGCTTCGGAAAGATTTGATGATGGAACTCAGTTTGCCTCAAGCCCAAATACTGCAACCGATGCAACATTTTCCCTAAAGCCATCCATGAGCGGATGCGTGCAATGTACAAGCGATAGCAGCTATCATTTTTTCCATGTATTAATGGCAAGGTAGTTAATTAGCCTTAGAGCTAGGCACACGGGAAATGCGCGCTTTGGTTTTGGATAAATCCCTTACTTCTTTTGACAATGGCAGTGAGTAATCAAAGCTAGAAACAACCCTTGCTGATTTAGCTTCTACCAAGCGCAAGAATATATCCATATGTTTTTTACCATATCTGTAGCTACCCTTTAAAATGAAATCAGGATCATTAGGAGATTTGGGGTAAAGGCTTGCATTACCGTTTGCAGCGGCGACTTCTTGCAATAGCACTTGATAACCAAGGTCAAAAAGCCTCATGCCGACACCTTCCGATATATTTGCGCCTAAAGGAGACGAAACCCCCGCATGATCGGCTTCTTCTAAGGGCTGGGCTAAAATAAAGTCATCAAAGCTAACCTGATCTTTCATTTTAACTGCCATAAAATCAGCGGCGGCATAGTTTTTTTCCTTTAAATTCACATCAGGGCGGGAGAAAACGCCCAGCCCAGCTGCGCCAAGACCTAATGTCGCCGCCTTAAATGTTAGAGTAGTTCCGCAAGATGCAAGCATTGAAATGGCTGCAACGGCTAGGAAATATCTGCGGTATTTTGTTATTTTCGCCAATTAACACCTTTAAATTTATTTAGATACACATTTTGGAATATCTATTTCAACAAACCCTGCAGGGCGATAGCCATAGGTCGGAGCATTATAAAAATCACCGATTATATCTGATGGCAAATTATCAATAACATTTATAGCCAGCGCTATATATAGGTTATTAGGCTTACATTCTGTTGGGATAGGTTTTGCAACAAAATCAACGCGCATTGCGTTATCAGAATTATCGGGGCTAACTAGAACATAGCCAAGCTGGCTTAGTTCGCCGCGCAACAAATGATCAAAACTATTGTAAAATGCAGTATTTGCAGGGATATTCAGATAAACTCTATCCATTCCAGATGGGAGTTTCTCATCAAGCATTTCGGCAAGCTCTTGCGCTATCGGGAGGAATTCATCTAATGCGGCTTTATTATTATCAAGACTATAGTCATAGCCGATTTGCCGTACTTTTGCCCCATCAACAGATTTAAGCTCTTGATTATATGAGCTATAGCCACGTGGCATAGGGGTTGGCGCGCCATAGTAGCAGCCTGACAATAATATAAAGGAGAGGCAAGCAGTCACAGATATAAAAGAACGCATAGAATTAACCCTATATAAAACTAGAAATCACTGAAAGAGATTCTAGCAATTCTTTTGCTATAGGTACAGCTCTTTAATTACTTACCATCTTCTTTATGGAATTTGTGGTGCTGTGACCTTCATATACGGGCATAACATCAACTATGCCGCCATAGCTTTGAACCGTTGGAGCTTCTGGTATTTGATCTATTGTGTAATCTCCGCCTTTAAAGTAAATATCGGGCTGAAGATGATTTAGTAATTCACAAGCCGTGTTATCATCGCCAGCCTGCTTTGCGCCAAATAATACGACCATATCCACTGATCCTAAAGCCGCCAAAACCGCAGCCCGCGAATTCTCATCATGTACGGGGCGCGTCTCGCCTTTTAAAACTCGCACCGAAGAATCGCTATTAAGACCAATTATAAGGCGGTCACATTTATGGCGCGCATCATTTAAATATGTGACATGACCATAATGCAAAATGTCAAAACATCCATTTGTAAAGCCAACTTTTAAACCTCGAGCCTTCCAGCGCAATATTTCCTCACGCGCAGCGTCATGGGCTAGAACAGGGGCTTGCCTTGTTCTAGATATGCTTGGGCGATTAGTTTCGGTTTGAACATCTTGATTATGCAGCGCCTCTATTAGCTCTTGCGCGCGAATTGGCGCAGTTCCAACTTTTGATACAACAATGCTTCCTGCAATATTGGCAAGTGATGCTGCCATTATGATATCAAAGCCCGCCGCAAGCGCGGCTGCAATTGTTGCAATAACGGTATCGCCAGCCCCAGAAACATCGAATACCTCAATATCGCAAGCACTTCTGATATGAGTAGTCCCCTGATCTTGTATAACGCTTATACCGTCTTTTGAACGCGTGGCAATCACGGCTTTTATACCGCTATTACTTACTAAATTCTGAGCCGCGCTAACCACTTGCTCGTCGCTATCAACCGCCATGCCGCCTGTTGCCTCTGATAGTTCATTTTTATTCGGAGTAACAATATCCGCGCCCGCATATATGCTATAATCCTTGCCTTTAGGATCAACCAAAACAAGGATTTCACGTTTACTAGCAACATCTATAATTGATTTGATAATTTTATTGCTAAGAACTCCCTTACCATAGTCAGATAGGATTATAACCTTAACGCCGTCTAATAGTTCGTTTAATCTTCCCAATAAATCATCTGCCAATTCTGATGATATATCCTCCGTTTGCTCATAATCGCTGCGTAAAAGCTGCTGATGCCCTGCTAGAAAACGCGTTTTTACAATAGAGGAGCGGTCTTTTGATGCAATAAGACCAGAAACATCTATATTTTGATTTTGAGCAAGCTCTGTTATTTGTTTGCCAACAATATCATCCCCAACAACAGATAAAATCTTACCTTGCGCGCCAAGATGCCTCAAATTAGAAAGAGTATTACCCGCCCCGCCTAGCATTACATTCTCGCGCTTAACTGATAAAACAGGAACAGGGCTTTCGGGTGAAATTCGATCAACGCTGCCATAAACAAAGCGATCAAGCATTATATCCCCGACAACAAGAACAGATGACTCCTTCATTGCATTAATAATATCTACGTTATTCATCTGTTTATTTGGCATTTTACAAAATCCCATCCTTTTTTATTTCGAATATTAGACAATATTAGTAATTCGTCAATCTTTCTAGTGTTTAATAGAGATGTATAAATGAATAATTGCGTATATTGCCGAAAGGACACTGTGTATAATAATATGGCTAAACATAAAAATAAAATAAACTCTGGAATTTTGAGACATATAAAAAACTCTATAAGCCGTAATAGGCTTGGAGAAAGCCTTGTCCTTAATGGTAAGATCTCCCCTTCGGAATTAAAAAGTGCTTTGCGCACACAAAAAGAAACGCAAAAGCCACTTGGTCAAATATTCTTAGAACAAAGCAAAATCACAAAATTCCAACTCACAAGATTATTGCTACGTCAAAAAACAATAAGATTAGTCGCTGCAACTCTATTATGTTTTACAGCTCTTACAAGCATTACAAAGAAATCACATGCCGCGCCGATAAAAGACGTTCCCGCGCGCCTAATATTGGCATCAGCAAGTACCGCATCATTTAAAAATATGAATAAATATCCCAAGCTTTTCGGGGCAACGGAAAGAAAATCCACTAACCTTAAGGCATTTACAAAATGGAGCGATATGTTCAAACGCTTTGACAAAGCATTAAGCAAACAAAGCTCTGAGCCATTAATACAAGGTCTAAAAGCCGAGCTTGCAGAATATAAATCAGAATCTATTTATCAAATGGCCAAACAAGTTGACGCTATGATGAATAAAAAGAAATATATAGTAGATAGCAAAAATTGGGGTAAGTCAGATTACTGGGCGACCCCTATCGAATTTATGACACGCGGCGGAGATTGTGAAGATTTCGCAATTGCAAAATACGTAGCCCTTAGAGCTTTGGGAGTTCCAGAAGACCGCATGCGCATTGCCATTGTGCAGGATTTACAAAAAAATATGGCTCATGCTGTGCTAGTTGTATATTCAGAGCGCGGCGCGGTTATCCTCGACAACCAAAGTAAGATCATGCGAACAGCGAGCAGCGTATCTCATTATAAGCCGATTTTCTCTATAAATCGTGAGGCATGGTGGCTGCACACTACCGAGGATAAGCCATCTACTATTGTAGCTTCTGCACGTTAATTCAAATATGAACGCCCTTAACGCGGTGGCGGGTGCATTCTTCCATATGACCGTGCGGATCAATATGAATTAATATCTCTGCATTTTTATAAATTTCAACAATAGAATGCTCTAACTCATGAGCAATTTCATGCGCATCAAATAAAGTCATATCTGGATCAGCCTCAATATCAAAGGATATAACATAGCACGACCCATTAAGTCTAGTGCGCAAGTCATGCCAGCCTAAAACTTTATCATTATCTTCTATTACAGCAATTATTTGCGCTCTATCATCATCGGGTAATTCCCGATCAAGCAGCATATCCAAAGACTTAAACGCAATACCGCGCGCTATATATGCCATGAAAAACGCCACAAAAATTGCAAATAGTGGATCAAGCCATAGCGGCGCGCCATAAACACCAAACCCAAGGATAGCGATAGTTCCAGCATTAATCGCAACGTCACTGCCGTAATGCACGCTATCTGCTTCCACGGCGAGTGAGCCAGTTTTACTCACTGCATATCTTTGTATCATCACAAGGATAACAGAAAGCACAATTGAAAGAATCATCACATAAATACCTACCAGATGATGAGTCACCTCCACGGGATTAAACATGCGGTTTATCGCCTCAAACACAAGGAACGCACCGCCGCCCGTAATTATAGCCGCTTGGAACAGCGCAGATACTGCCTCCATCTTGCCATGACCCCAGCGATGCTCTTTATCCGCGGGCTTACTTGCGTAGTGAATACTAGCCAGTGCCATGATAGAGACAATCGAATCCATGATAGAATCAATTAATGATGATAAAATGCTAACTGAATCACTTTGATGATATGCATAGGTTTTTGTCAAAATTAAAATACTAACGATGAAAATAGCGGCATATCCAGCGTAAAATGATAATTTATTATTGTTAGCGCTCATTATTAAGCTGCCTTACTACTGGTCTTGTGCGCTTTAACCGCATCAGTGCAGCGATTGCATAATTTAGTATCTGCATGTACTTCTGGCATAACTTTCCAGCATCGCTCGCATTTATGCCCTTCTGCTTTTTCAATGCATAAGCTTGGCTCGCCCTCATGAACAGATAAATGTGAAGTGATGCATAAATCAGCCAATTCCTCATACATGTCCAATAATACGGGTGATCTTGTCTTAACAATAGGCACAGCTTCTAAAGATGAGCCAAGCTCTTTGCTAGCACGCAATGGCTCAATAGCTTCAAAAACATCTTTACGCAAAACTAGAATCTCTTTCCACCTATGAGCAATTTCTTCTGCAAACCAGCTTGCTGGAATTAATGGAAACTCGCGCAGATGCACGCTTTTAGCGTCTTCAAAAACGCCTTTGGGGCGATGAGACCACGCTTCTTCTGCTGTGAAGCTAAGGATAGGCGCAAGCCACGCGGTTAGGCAGTTAAATATTTCTGCCATGACGGTTCGGCAAGCTCTACGCTCAAAACTATCCGCGCGATCACAATAAAGGCGGTCTTTACGGATGTCGAAATAAAATGCCGATAAATCTTCGTTACAAAAACTATGTAGCTCTTTAGCTATCTTGCCGAACTCATAACTATCTATGGATTTACGAACAAATACATCCATCTCCGATAATTTATGGAGCATAAGGCGTTCTAGCTCTGGCATGTTTTCATAATCCGAAATATTGAGGCGTTCATCAGTGCTGAAACCATCTAATGACCCCAATATGAAACGTAGCGTATTTCTAATTCTACGGTATAAATCACCAGTATTTTTAAGCGTATCCTTGCCTATGCGGATATCCTCGGTATAATCCGATAGCATAACCCACAGGCGGATAATATCCGCTCCGTATTGATTTGTCATCTTAAGCGGATCAACGACATTGCCAACGGATTTAGACATTTTATAGCCCTTATCATCAAGCACAAATCCATGCGTCATCACATTTTTATATGGCGCACTTCCCTTAGT
Source organism: Micavibrio sp. (assembly GCA_026989265.1). GTDB lineage: Bacteria > Pseudomonadota > Alphaproteobacteria > Micavibrionales > Micavibrionaceae > UBA1672. The sequence continues at coordinate 70,927 of JALSJP010000010.1, read as the reverse complement.
GCCGCAGCTCTCCAATAATGAAGAATGGAACCAGCCGCGATGCTGGTCAGAGCCTTCCATGTAAAGGTCGATCTTAGTTGCGCCCTTATAGCAATCCCAAGTCTCGGTATCGCCAACCACAAACTCATGGGTAGAGCCACTTTCGAACCAAACATCAACAATATCAAATATTTGAATGTAGTCCTCGGCGCTATATTTATCTCCCAAGAAGCGTTGCGCCGCTCCGTCTTTCCACCAAGCATCCGCGCCCTCAGCCTCAAAAATATCAGCTATGCGGGTGAAAACATCTTCATCTATCAAAATTTCGTTTGTTTTCTTATTTAAAAACAGGGCAATCGGCACCCCCCAAGAGCGTTGACGCGATATGCACCAATCAGGGCGGCTTTCAATCATCGCTGTTATGCGAGTCTCGCCCTTTTCAGGATGCCATTTAGTTTCCTTGATAGCTTCTAATGCTTTTTGGCGGATTTTATTTTCCCCGTCCATTGCAATAAACCATTGCGGGCTAGCGGAGCGGAAAATCACGGGAGCTTTTGACCTCCAAGAATGAGGATATTCGTGGGTTACGCTTTTCTTACCCAGCAATTTACCTGCCTCTGCAAGCTCTCTAAGCACTGCGAAATTACCGTCACCAAGCTTGCCTTTTTGAGTGTAGACCTCAAGCCCCGCGAATATGCCAACATGCGGGCGGAATTTTCCGTCATCTGTGACATTATCTGTGATTTCTATAGGTTCTTGCGTGACTTTTGATAAGGCAGCACTATTTTGTTGTTCACGCACCAAATTAAAATCATCTTCGCCGTGATCGGGGGCGATATGAACAATCCCTGTTCCCGCCTCATCGGTTACAAACTCGCCAACAAGCATCGGCACGTCATATTGGTAATATTCATTGCGCTTAGATAATGGGTGGCTGCAAATGATGCCTACTAGATCAGAGCTATTTAACGTCCCAAGCAATTCAAATTTCTCAACCTTGCCTTGCTTCATAACCTCTTCTGCCAAAGACACTGCCATTACTAGCTTTGCGCCGATTTCAACGGGGCTATCTTCTGACACGGATTTAACTTCATAAACCCCATATTCAACATTAATACTAAACGCTACGGCGCGATTTGATGGAATAGTCCAAGGCGTGGTCGTCCAGATAACAATATCTGTGCCATCAAGCAGTTTGTTCTTGCTATGTTTCACGTGAAACATTACCCAAATTGTCACGGATTTATGCTCTTTATATTCAATTTCTGCTTCGGCGAGGGAAGTTTTTTCCACCACCGACCACATAACGATTTTCTTACCGCGATATAGTGAGCCGTTACGGGCAAATTTATGTATCTCTTTTGATATCTTGCTTTCCGCGCGATTAGTAAGGGTTAGGTAGGGGTTATCCCACTCTCCACTAATGCCAAGTCTTTGGAATTGGGAGCTTTGTTTGCCTACCCAATCCCGCGCAAATACGCGGCATTCCTCGCGGAATTCAAGGATAGGGACATCATCCTTATCCAAGCCTTTATTACGGTATTTCTCCTCGATTTTCCATTCAATCGGAAGACCGTGGCAATCCCACCCTGGTACATAAGGCGCGTCAAACCCGCTCATTCCCTTGGATTTAACAATTACATCTTTAAGGATTTTATTAACTGCATGCCCCATATGGATATTTCCATTAGCATATGGCGGGCCGTCATGAAGAATGAATTTCGGCTTACCTTCGGCGTTCTCGCGTAGCTGCTTATAAAGCCCGATTTCATCCCATTTATCCAGCATTTCAGGCTCTTTTTTTGCCAAACCCCCACGCATAGGAAAGTCCGTTTTCGGCAAGAAAACAGTTTCGCGGTAGTCATCTTTTTTATTATTAGTCATAATTTTTCTTTATGTATAGGTTAACGCGCAGCATTATGGCGATAATTCTATTAAGAATCAAGTATTAGCTTGGCTTGTGCGCAGTCTTTTCCTATTTGCTCTATAAGCTCATCTAGCGAATCGAATTTGGCCTCACCGCGCAGGCGTTTAATTGGCTTAATACATAGAGTTTCGCCATATATTTCGCGATCAAAATCGAATATATAGGTCTCGACTTGCGCGGTTTTAACCTCAAACATCGGGCGGATTCCTATATTACAAGCCCCGCCCATCCATGTATCGCAGCCCTTTATCCGCGCCATACAAGCGTAGACACCGTACGCTGGGTGGACTATCTCACCAAGCGTCATATTAGCGGTGGGATAGCCAAGCTCTCGCCCGCGCTGATCGCCCTTAAAGACTTTGCCCCGCATCTCCCAATCCCAACCAAGGATTGAGTTAGCCTGATCTATTTTCCCGTGGCGCAAAAGCTGTCGCACATAAGATGAGGAATAGCTGCGCTCCCCACCTCCTTTTACCTCATTAATTACAGTGACTTGCAGCCCTGCATCCATAATAGTCTCGGCGCTTCCTTTTCGAAGCTGCCCAAATCTAAAGTTGTACCCAATAATTACATGAGACACCTCCAGACCATCAAGCAAAATATTTTGGATAAAATCATCCGCAGATTGACTAGCAAAATTCCAATCAAACGGCAGTGAGAAAACGTAATCTACGCCATGCTCTGCTAGCTTTTCTGCTTTGAAATCACGAGGAGTTAGGCGGCAGGGGTGCTCATCAGGGTGAAAAAGCTGCTTTGGATTAGGCTCGAAAGTAAGAACGCCCAAGGGCTTGCCCAAATCACGCGCAATGTCATAAGCCTTAGAAAGCAAAGCCTGATGCCCCAAATGCACACCATCGAAATTACCAATAACAATGACGCAGCCCTGCGCATTATTTGGTATATTTTTATATGTCTCAAAAAACTGCATATTTTATATATCTTTTTAATATTGTATTTTTTATTATCAAGATTATAGTAACCATATATTTTTACTATACGAAATAGTAAATAATTACACACTTAATAGAAAAAGGATTAATTCTATGAATAAGAAAACTTTAAATACTCTTTTGGCTGGCGCAGTTGCTGTAACTGCTATGGGCGCGGTATCTGCTCAAGCAATGGAAGCAAAAGCAAAAGACGGTCAAGAAAAATGCTATGGCGTTGTTAAAGCTGGCATGAATGGTTGCGGCGCGGCTGATAAGTCACATGGCTGTGCTACTCTTGCTAAAGAAGATGCAAGCGGCGTTGAGTGGATCTCTCTTCCAACTGGAACTTGTGAGAAACTTACAGGTGGATCTTTAACACCAATTCTTGCTGTTGAAACTCCTGTTGATGCTGGTGAAAATGTTGTCGACAAAGTTAAAGATGATGATGCCTCTGATGATGCCTCTGATGATGCCTCTGATGATGAGCATAAGCACGATTAATATCGTTGATATTTAATTTTAGAAAAGCCAGCCTTAATGCTTGATGTTGGCTTTTCTTTATATGTTTTGCAAAATCACAGGATTATTAATTCATGGATGATATTAAGCTCGAAAAAGCCCAACAAAAAGCTCCCCCAAAAGCTAAAGAAAATTTGATAATCAAGCGCATAATATGGTTTTGCATTATCCTTGATATATTAATTATCGACCAAATAAGTAAATGGGCGATAACTGAATTAGTCTTGCGCCCGCAATCATCGGGGCAAGGTAACAGCCTTAGCCTTATAGATTGGTATATGAGTGCGCCGCCGATATTGCCTTACGCGCAAATACAAATAACCTCATTTTTTAATATCGTAATAGTATGGAATACAGGCGTAAGTTTTAGCATGTTTAGTAATGGCGGCGAGTATATGCCAGCCATTTTAATCGCTGTTGCACTTGGAATAGCTCTAATATTTACAATATGGATGCTTCGCACAAACAGCCATTTATTTGGCATTTGCTATGCCCTTATAATTGGCGGGGCGCTGGGCAATATTGTTGATCGCGCAAGATTTGGCGCGGTTATTGATTTCCTAGATTTTCATGTTGCTGGTTATCACTGGCCTGCATTTAATGTTGCTGACATGGCGGTTGTAAGTGGCGTTGTTATATTAATAATTGTGTCAATATTCTTTAAACAAGAAGAAGAAACAAAATGATTATGAATAAATATATTTTATTATGTGGCTTAGCTCTTTCTACGCTTTCTTTAAATGGATGTTCTGGAATTAGAGACACTCTAGGGCTTGAAAAAGAATCGCCCGATGAGTTTGCCGTTATGACGCGCGCACCGCTGGAAATGCCTAGCAAGCTTATATTGCCTCCACCTAGATTAGGAGCTGCTCGCCCGCAGGAAAAAGCCACTAGCCTGCAAGCAAAGGAAGCTCTTTTAGGGCAGGGCGTTCAAAGTGATAATGGCTCAAGCAAGTCTGAAAATGCATTATTAGAACGTGCGGCGGCTGATAATATTAACCCTGATATAAGAGCTGAAATAGATGAGGAAAGCGCCGATCTGCAAAATCGTAACAAACCAGTAGCAGAGAAATTGCTAAATCTTGGCGGAGTAAATAAAAGACCTTCGGCGACTATTATTGATGCTAAAAAAGAGCTGGAGCGCATTCAAAATGATAAGAAAGCTGGCAAAGATATTACAGGCGACAACGCCCCTGTAATAGAAGATTAAGGATTTATAATGAAAAATCTTATCCTTACTTTGGCAGTATTTTTCTTCGCTACTTCTTCGTTTGCACCTTCATTTGCTGCGGATAAAGTGTTTAATGCTAAATCATATATGCTTGATAATGGCTTGCAAGTGGTCGTGGTTGAAAACCACCGCGCCCCCGTTATTACTCATATGATATGGTATCGGGTGGGGGCGGCAGATGAGCTGCGCGGGCAATCTGGCATTGCTCATTTTCTTGAGCATTTAATGTTTAAGGGGCAAAAGCATGAGCGGCTTGGCGATTTAAAATCTGGTGAGTTCTCGAAAATAATTAGATCATTAGGCGGGAATGATAATGCTTTTACTTCGCAAGACTATACCGCATATTTCCAGTCAATTTCCAGCGATGAGATAGAGCGCGTCATGACAATGGAGGCTGGGCGCATGCGCGGTATGTTTATCCCGTTAAATGAGTTTAGCTCGGAGAAAAAAGTTATAATGGAAGAGCGCAGGCAGCGCACAGATAACGATCCACGCGCTCAAATGAGCGAACAAATGCGCGAAGCTCTATTCCCCAACCATCCTTACGCAATTCCGATTATTGGCTGGATGCATGAAATTGAAGGCTTAGCCTATAAAGAGGTCATGAGTTTTTATGATAAATATTACGCGCCGAATAATGCTATTTTGGTTGTATCGGGCAATGTTACGGGCGAGCAGATATTTGAGCTTGCGCAGCGCACATATGGCATTGTAAAACGCGGTGATATTCCTAATCGTGCGCGGACAAAATCCCCGCCATTCATTGCAAAAACATCCATAATATTAGAGCATTCATCGATAAAAGAACCAATATTCCGCCGAACATACCGCGTTCCATCTGCGCGGCAAAATAAGCAAGAATCGCTAGCTTTGGAAGTATTGGAAGATATAATTGGCGGCGGGGCAACCTCAAGGCTTTATAAATCCCTAGTCATTGAGCAGAAAATAGCAACGGGCATATCCATGTCATATAATTCTGCTTCTTGGAATGATGGGACATTATCTATTGCAGCAACGCCAAGTTCTTATGATAAAATGGGCGATCTAAAGAGCGCAATTAATGCCGAACTTCGCAAGCTAATTAATAATGGGGTCACAGATGATGAGTTGTTGCAATCCATCACCCGCATGCAATCCGAAGCGATATATGCTCGCGATTCTTTAAGTGGCCCTGCAATGATTATTGGCTACTCTCTTATCACAGGCTCATCATTAGATGATGTTGAAAATTGGGCGCAAGATATAAAAAGTGTTACAAAACAGCAAATACAAGATGCAGCGCGCAAATATCTTAATCCTGATGCGCCATATAAAAACCCTCCGATAGATGGCTTGTTATTGCCTAAAATAGATGAGGTGAAAAAATGAGATTTATATTAACATGCCTTGTCTTGCTCTACCCCTCGGTTTCCCATGCGGATAAATTCCTTGATATTAAGGAAGTTACAAGTAAAAGCGGTATAAAAGCATGGCTAGTAGAAGATAGCTCCATACCTATTATTGCAATGAAATTTTCATTCCAAGGCGTTGGCTCTAAAACCGATAGCTTGGAAAAGCAAGGTCTAGCGCGGCTAGCCTCAAATACTATGGATGAGGGCGCGGGCGAGTTAAAAAGCCAAGAATTTCAACATATTTTGCGCAACCAATCCATAACGCTTCACTTTAATATATCGCGCGATAATTTCAGCGGAAATGTTAAAACGCTAACCCGCAATAAAGATAAGGCATTTGAGCTGCTAAAGCTTGCTCTGACTAAGCCTAGATTTGATGAAGAGCCACTCAGCCGCATGAAAGATGCGAATAAAAGCCGCATAAGATCATCCCTATCTAATCCCAAATGGATGGCGGCGCGTATTCAAAATGATGTTATATTCAAAGATCACCCTTATGCATTAAACAGCGGCGGAACGCTTAGCTCGATTGATAATATCAGCCAAGATGATTTGCGCGAATTCCACAAACGGCTTGGGAAAAACCAGCTAGTCATCGGGGTTGCGGGCGATATATCAGCAGATGAGCTTAGCATATTACTTGATGATATTTTTGGCGGAATGCCGATAGTAGAAACAGCTAAATCCAAGAAGTTTGACCTTAAAAATTCAGGCAAGACATATCTATATAAGCAAGATATACCGCAAACTATTATTGAGATATCTCAAAAAGGAGTTAGCCGTAAAGATGATGATTACCACGCTGCCAAATTAATGAATTTCATCTTGGGAGAGTCGGGTTTTGGCTCTCGCCTTATGGAAGAAATTCGCGAGAAACGCGGTCTAACTTATGGTATATATTCCTACTTCCGCGAATATGATGAGACAAACGCCCTGCATATATCAACCTCTACGGTTAATGAGAGTGCATCTGAAATGCTTGCGCTTATTAATGATGAATGGGAGAAAATGCGCGCTCACAAAGTATCGGAAAAAGAGCTTAAAGATGCTAAATCATACTTAATTGGCTCGCTGCCTTTATCCCTTACCTCTACAAGCTCTATTGCCTCTATATTGCGCTCACTTCAACTTGATGAGCTTCCGATAGATTATCTTGACGCGCGCAAGGAAAAGCTTAATAAAGTGAGCTTGCAAGAAGTGCAAAATGCATCTAAAAGAATTTTGGATAAAGAGGCTTTTACAACTATATTAGTTGGTAATCCGCAAGGGTTTGAAAAAGCTGAGATAATAACAAAACTTCCTAATATTGAGTAGAAAATGCAGCAACGATCAGATTTAAAGCAATGGAAAGCATTGATTGCTCATGAAAATGAGCTTGGCGACGTTAAAATAAAATCTTTATTTGCGGATGATCCAAATCGTTTTGATAAATTTCATGTTAAATGCGAAAATATGATGCTGGATTATTCCAAGCAGCTTTTAACCGACAAGACAATGGAAAAACTTATTGATCTGGCTAAGGCTTGTGATATTGAGGGTTGGCGCAGTAAAATGTTTGAGGGCGCATCTATAAACGCCACTGAAAACCGCGCTGCCTTGCATACTGCTTTGCGCACAAAAAGCGATGATCCCATTATGGTTGATGGCGAGGATATAATTCCTAAAATCCGCAAAGCGCAAGACCGCATGAAAGAATTTAGCAACAAAATCCGCAAGGGAAAAAAATACACCCATATAGTTAATATCGGAGTTGGTGGCTCTGATCTTTCGTCTTCCATGGTCTATGAAGCGTTAAAACATTATTCTGATCGCGAGATAAATCTTCATTTCGTATCAAATATTGATGGCACACATTTAAGCGAGGTTTTGCGCCTTATTGACCCTGAAAAAACCTTGTTCATTATATCGTCAAAAACATTCACCACTCAAGAAACCATGGCAAATGCATATAGCGCAAAATCTTGGCTGCAAGATAAATTAAACCGCAAAGATGTATCCAAGCATTTTATTGCCGTATCTCAAAATATAGAATTAGCCAAGGAATTTGGTGTTAATGACAATAATATATTCCCTATTTGGGACTGGGTTGGCGGCAGGTTTTCTCTTTGGTCGTCTATTGGGCTTTCTTTTTGCATTGCTATCGGATTTGATAATTTTAAGGAATTACTAAATGGCGCATATCAAATGGATCAGCATTTCCTTAAATCCCCATTAGAGAAAAATATACCCGTATTACTGGCAATGATCGGGGTATGGCATAGGAATTTCTTAAAATTGCCCGCCGCATCTCTCACTTTATATGATCAATATCTTTGGCAGTTTCCCGCATATATGCAGCAATTAGAGATGGAATCAAATGGCAAGTCTATAGACCGCGAGGGCAAAGCCATCAATTATGAGACATGCCCTACTATATTAAGCGGGATAGGCACAAACGTGCAGCATGCATATTTTCAAATGTTTCACCAAGGCACAGAAACCATTCCTTGTGATTTTATAATGGTTGCAAAAACCCATAATTCAATTCATGGGCATCATAAAAAGCTATTATCTAATGCGATTGCGCAATCAAAAGCTCTCATGGATGGGAGCGAGGATAATAACCCGCATAAATCATTTACAGGCAACCGCCCAAGCAGCACCATAATTATAGATGAGCTAACCCCTTATAACCTTGGAATGCTGCTTGCCTTGTATGAGCATAAGGTTTTCGTACAAGGAATAATTTGGAATATTAATAGCTTTGACCAATGCGGGGTAGAGCTGGGCAAAGTGCTTGCACGTCAAATTATTGATGATTTTGGCAAAAATGTTAAAGATATAAAAACCGATTCTTCAACGCTTGGACTAATGAAATACATAGATAATTTATAATAATGCTCCATAGGAAAAATGTAGCTTTTAGTATATAGTTAAACATATGCAAGAGACTATTAATAAAGACATACCAGAGCCAGAAAAGCTTATTGCGGTAACTCAAGATGAGCTTAATGATATTTTGGAAATACATGCCATGTTCTTGCGCGGGCAGGTTGGCGGAAAACGCGCCATGCTGCAATATAAGAACTTATCTGATTTAAACTTCCATAATCATGATTTATCACAAGCAGATTTTACAGGCTCGATATTATCTAGGGCTGACCTTTCACTTGGAACATATAAATGCGCTTGCTTTTTTGCCTGTAATTTAGAAGATGCAGACCTATCATATAGCGATATGTCACGCACCGACCTGCGCGGCGCTTATTTATCTGGCGCAAATCTATCAGGCACAGATTTCACCGACGCGGATATGCGCGAGGGCAAAGTAATGCAAAAGGGCAAGGATGGCGGTCTAGTCAATAGAAAAAGAAGCGGTGGAGAAGGCACTAAAACAATTTTAACAGGCGCGCATCTTTCCAATGCCAATCTTTCGGGGGTTAAAGCAAGCTCCGCTGATTTTACTGATGCAAATCTATCAAAAGTGACCACTCACAATGCAAATTTAAAGGGCGCAACATTAAAGGGCGCAAATTTAAGTAATGCAGATTTTACGGGCGCAAATATCACAAATGTAAATATGAGAGATGCTATAATTTCTGGCATTATACTGGAAGGCACAGAAAAATTTGGGCTTGATACAACAAATTGCATTACAGATGATGATATTGGTAAGAAGATTAAAGACACATATCAGACACTTGAACAATTGCTTTATGATCATGATATCTGGTTAAATACAAAGGGTAAAAAGGGCAGCAGGCTAAATCTTGATGGCTATGATTTGCGCGATATAACTGACTTACGGATGTATAAATTGACGGCTATTCACGCGGTTAATGCCTATTTTTTGAATTTAGATTTGAACAGAATATCAATGCAAAGCGCAATATTAGATGGCTCGGATTTTCGTGATTGCTACATGGAAAACGCGGATTTGCGAGGCTCTAGTCTTAAAAATGTAACCATGGTACGGGCAAATTTACGCGGGGCGCAGTTATCTCCGCTGCAATTCAAAACAAAGGGTAAAATTCCCAAACTAAACCGCATTGATTTAAGCGGTGCAGATTTGCGTTTCACCAATTTGCAACAAGCAGACATGCGCGATTCTATTATGATGGGCGTTGATCTTACTAATGCTGATCTAAGCGGGGCTGACCTGCGGCGCGCCGATTTAAGTGGCGCTATAATCAAAAATACTTGCCTTGACGATGCAAAGCTTGATGGTGCAATTATTAATTTCAAAGATATTTGATTTATGCGTATAAGATATTTATCTGAAAATCTAATCAATCAAATTGCCGCTGGTGAAGTGGTAGAACGCCCTGCCGCCGCCATTAAAGAGCTTGTAGAAAATTCTATAGATGCAGGGTCGAGCGCAATAGACATAGATATTCAAGATGGCGGAAAGCGCCGCATTGTAATTTCTGATAATGGCTCTGGCATGAGTAAGCTTGAGCTTATAGCCTCATTAGATCGCCATGCGACCTCAAAACTTCTAGATGATGATTTGCTAAATATTGAGCATTTGGGATTTCGCGGTGAGGCATTAGCATCTATTGCCGCGGTATCGCGCGTAAAAATACAAACCCATAACGGCGCAGATAATGAAAGCTGGGAAATAAATTGCGCGGCTGGGAAGAAATCAGAGGTAATCCCTTGTGCTCACCCAAAAGGAACTCGCATAGAAGTACGCGATTTATTCTATGCAACGCCCGCACGGCTGAAGTTTCAAAAGACCGAGCGCGCGGAATATATGGCGGTAAAAGACATTATCACGCGCCTTGCTATGGCATATCCTAATATCTCATTTAAGCTTAGCCATAATGGAGCGCAGAAATTGAAGCTTCCTGCTGTACTTGACGGGCAAAGCAGGCTTGCTGCAATATTAGGCGCGGAATTTGGCAAAAGCTCTATGCAGATAAAGGCAGAGCGAGGCGGCGCGATATTATCTGGCTATGCGGGGCTTCCGACATATCATAGGGGAACAGCGCAATATCAATATCTATTTGTTAATGGCAGGGCGGTAAAGGACAAGCTATTGCATGGATGCGTGCGCGCGGCATATGCAGATGTATTGCATCGCGGCTGTCACCCTGTATTAGCTTTGTTTATCACTCTCCCCGCATCTGACGTTGATGTTAATGTCCATCCCGCCAAAACAGAAGTGCGCTTTGCCGACCCGCAATCTATTCGCGGTATGATTATATCGGCTCTAAAACTTGCTATTCATGAAGGTGGCTTCCAAATATCAAGCAGTGCGGCAAATGATACATTAAAATCATTCGCGCAGCCATCATATGCTAATAACCATATGTCAGAAAATACTCACGCTTTATATGCTCCACAATCTTTTTTATCCGCTAATATGCCGCCCGCTGCGAAAATAGAAGAGCAAGAACATAAAGCCGTGGAGACTAACTACCCTTTGGGCGCGGCGCAGGCTCATATCCATGAAAATTATATAATATCCCAAAGCAAAAATGGGCTTATCATTATTGACCAACACGCCGCGCATGAGCGCATAACCTATGAGAAATTCAAGGCTCAATTAGAAGAAGCTGGCATTGAAAAACAAGGGCTTCTCACCCCTGATATTGTCGAGCTAGAAGACACGCACGCGCAAATTTTGCTGGAACATGCGTCAAGTCTTTCAAAATTAGGGCTTGAGGTGGAAGCCTTTGGGACAGGCGCTGTCGCAGTGCAGAGCATTCCTGCTTTGCTTGGCGGTAGAGTAGATACGAGGCGGCTTGTTTATGATTTAGTTGATGAGCTTTTAGAACACGGAAGCAGCAATATTTTAGAAAATAAGCTTAATGAAATATTATCGAGTATGGCATGCCATGGGTCAGTGCGGTCAGGGCGCAAATTAAATACACATGAGATGAATTCGCTGCTAAGGCAGATGGAGGAAACGCCACTATCAGGGCAATGTAATCACGGCAGACCAACATATGTTGAGCTATCACTAAAAGATATTGAGAAACTGTTTGGTAGGCGTTAGGGTATAAAACTAACATATTGGAAATACACATGAAAAACAAAGCAGTTTCTTTTTATATCGGAGTATTCTTACTAGCGGGGCTTGTTATGGCTCTTCAAATACTTCAATCAAGAATTTTCTCTGTTACCTCATGGTATCATTTATCATTTCTGGTCATCAGCATGGCGATGTTTGGGCTTACCATGGGCGCGCTCAAAATTTACCGCTCAAACGAAGCCGAGCAGCGCAAAAATTATGGTCTAATAGCCCGAAAGCACTCAATGGCATTTGGGTTTTTCATTCTGATAGCCTTAGTCGCGCAATTATTCATTCCGATTATATCTAGTAATACATTGAAAACGCTTGCGACTTTGCCGATTGCCGCTATCGCCACTAGCATTGCCTATTACCATGCGGGCGTTGCTATTACCATTGCCCTAACGCGCGCGCCTTTTCCTGTTGGAAAGACTTATGGCATAGATTTGTTGGGAGCAGGGCTAGGCTGCATTGCCGCGCTTATCCTTATGGAGAGCATAGACACCCCTTCTGCTATATTGTTTTTATCTGGCATAGCCTTTGTAGCTGCATTATTTTTTCCAGTATCAGACTCTGACAAAAAAGAAGCAAAAATCAGCCATTACAGCTTTAATCTTAAAAAGCTAGCCCTTACATTTTTTGTAGCAATATTCGCATTGGGAGCATTAAATATAGCTCTTCCATCTCCTTTTTTATATCCATTATGGATCAAAAATAATTTCACTAAAATGGCGGATATAGATTATGAAGAGTGGAATTCTATATCTCGCGTCACTGTTTCCAATGAGGTAACTGGCTCTAAGCCATTTGTTTGGGGGCCTTCGCCCAAATTCCCAACTGATATAACAGTATCAGGTAAGTTCCTAACCATTGATGGGGATGCAGGCACACCAATTACTAAATTTGATGGTGATTTTTCTAAGCATAGATATTTGGAATATGATGTAATTAATTCTGCCTACGCCCTGCCGAACATTAGGAAGGCTGCCATTATAGGCGTTGGCGGTGGACGTGATTTGCTTTCTGCTAAATATTTTGGCGTTGAGGAAGTAGTCGCGCTTGATGTTAATCCTGTTCAGATAAAATTACTAAGAGATCATCCAGAATATAGAGAATATGCAAACCTATATAATCAATCAGGCGTTAAAATTCTAAATGAAGAGGCGCGAAGCTGGTTTAGAGGAAATACTGAAAAGCTAGACCTTATCCAAATGAGCTTGATTGATACTTGGGCTGCTACAGGATCGGGCGCATTTGCTCTTTCTGAAAATGGACTTTACACGGTTGAGGCTTGGTCAATCTTTATGAATGATTTAAGCGAAAATGGCGTATTTACAGTTAGCCGCTGGTCGGCAGATGTTATGGATGACACAGGGCGCACCCTATCAGTTGCTATGGCTACTTTGTTTGATCAGGGCATTGTAAATGTTAAAGACCATATTGTTATGATTAACTCGGGCATAATTGCAACAATTATAATTTCTAAATCCCCATTCACTGATGAGCAGCTAGCCGCGCTAAAGAGAAATTCAGCAGAAAAAGAATATAATAATATTATTTTCCCTGAGGCAGCAATTATTGATGGGATTTTAAAAGATTTGCTTGTTGCGCAAAATATTGATGAGCTTAATGAAATATCAGATAAGCAATTTTTTGATGTTTCGCCATCAACTGATATGCGCCCATTTTTCTTTAATCAGGCGCGTATAGACAAGCCTTGGGACGTTATAAAAATGGCAATGATGCCTGCTGGTTTCGGTAGGGATGTTGCTATGGGGCAGGCAAAAGCTACGTTTAACCTCTATATAATCATATTATTCTCTGCACTTATGGTGGCGTTCGTAATTATCGCTCCATTGTTAAAAACTGTAAAAGATAAAAGCAGCACATTTATAAAAGCAGGGACTTTGTATTTCATGCTAATAGGGCTTGGCTTTATGCTTATAGAGATATCACTGCTGCAAGCATTCGGCGTGTTTCTTGGTCACCCAATATATGGCTTAAGCGTTGTGCTGTTTAGCATTATCATAGCTGCAGGGATCGGGAGCTTAATATCTGAAAAACTGCCATTAAACACGCTGCCAAGGCAAATAATATGGAGTTTTCTAACATTTGGTTATGCATTATTGCTCGCGGTAATATTGAAAGATATATTCCATGATTATGCCGAGGTCGATATAGCATCGCGCGTTCTAATCAGCGTTGCTATTATTGCGCCATCGGGATTGCTTATGGGGTTTGGCTTTCCTACGGGGCTAAGCATTGCATCAAAGTTCGATACAAGGGCTACGGCATGGTTTTGGGGTATTAATGGCGCAGCAGGAGTGCTAGGCAGCTCGATTGCTATTGCACTTAATATAAGCATGGGAATTGATAAAACTTTGGTTATTGGCGGCGTTTGCTACGCTTTACTAAGCGTAGCTTTTATAGCTTTGGCTAGTTGTAAAGAATACAAAAGCTCACAGTAAAGCGATGTAATCATGTGCGGCGTTAAAATCTCGCATTTTTGCTTTTTGCTCTTTTTCCAACGCTGGGTCAGCGCCGTATTTTTCTGCATCATATAATGCCTCTCTGAAGCTCTCCTCAACAAAGCAAGCATCAAAAACTTGAGCAGCATTTGCCGTGCCTTTAATCATGGCTAGCCCAAGGATTACCGAACCACTTATAGATGTAACAAGTTGCAATATTGTGAAATGCTCATCATCTAATGCATGCACAAAATCCGCTGCCGCCTCATGGGCGCAGCTATCTTGCGTTAGAGCGGCAAGCCCTGTCGTTGTTTCCAAAGCAATGCCAAATTCTTTTTCGAACCAATCAAGCCATATTTGCCATGCTTGTTTTTGCTTATCGAGAAGCTCTGGCGGGTTATCAGCGAAATAGCAAATTAAATCAGTGTCCATATATTTTAAAACATATTTGCTCATTTCCTCGCGCTCTTTAGAAACGCGGTCTATCTTGGTATTTAATATTTGAGTAAAGGGCATTGTATCGGGCAATATATGCTCTTTTTGTTCTGCCCATTCCGTCATAATGCGAGTGGCTATGGCTTCATTTGCTGCACAAAGATATGCCCCCGATTTTGTCTTTACAGGCTTGCCATCAAGCAATATGTGGTATCCGCCACCTGTCTTATCAATAGATACAAGCTTGTAAAAACGCTTCATTATTCTTGCTCTTGAGTATTTGTGATTTTAACCGCGCTGAAATCAAACAAGGCAGCCCAATCATAGCTATCCTCATCTTTTTTAGCAGCCTCATAGCCAACAATATCCCTAAGCTTTTCAAGGATGAGCAATATATTTTTTGCATCTGCTATATCTTGCTTAGAGCTGTTAGAGGAGATAACACCGTCAATTTTTACAGGAGATTTTGTGTAGTTAAAAATCAGGTCAGGAGATAATGGATTATCACTGCCTTTTGAGGTGATAGCACCCTTTAATTTGAGCATTTTCTTGCCCAATGCAGATAAAGTCAAATCACCATTAAATTCTATATCTTCAGATATAATCTCAAAATTTTCAAATTTGAAATAGCCATCTTCATGAGCTATGAATGTTCCTTTTGTGCTTATATCCGCAACATTAAAGGTGAAATCTGCAATATTTTTAAGTATATATTTATACTCTCCCTTAGAGCCAGAGACTTCTATATCTATGTTGAAAGCCCAAGGGTTATCGCCAATTTCTCCATTACCGCTTAGCCGCGCCGCGTTATTTTCCACGTCATGGTCAATAAAAATCTTCTCGATATAAAATTCTTTTGCGCCAACCGCGCCTTTTATTGCTTTGAATTCTCCGATATAAAATTGCTTAACACGAGGATTACGAAAAGCAACGTCCCAAAACCCCATAAATACCTGAATTTTACCAATTTCCACAATGTTATAGCCCTCATCTATGCTAGACAGGACTTTTATCCCTTCCGCATCAAAGCCAAGCCTTGGGAAAAAGCTCATATATACAAGCTTGTCGACTTCCGTTGGTCTGCCGTGGAAAAGCTCGCTAGTGAAATTTTGGACAGAGCTTTTAAGGCTATCGCTATTTCCGCCCATATTGAAAAGCACCGTTATTCCGACAAGGAAAAAAGCTAATAATATAAATACTAGTTTTAATATTCTTGAAAGCCAGTTTACTTCTTTTTTATCAAGGCTAGGCGGGGGCGTTTCACTCATTAAAATTCTTTCTTATTTAACTAATATTTTCAAATGGGTCTTGTTTATATTTATAATTAAACCCCAAAGCTTTCCAGCTTTTTATTAGCCCTTCATCGAGCGGGGCGGTAATGTCAAGCACTTGCCCATGCTTCATCGGGTGAGGCAATATAATGCGCCGTGAATGCAAATGCAGGCGTTTTGCCAAATCCATGCCCGCAAGATCAGCGTCAAGAAGCTTGCATTCTTCATCCTTAACCGCGCGATATTTACGATCACCAATTATAGAAGAGCCTAAGCCCTGCGCTGCATGAACGCGGATTTGATGCGTGCGCCCCGTTCTAGGCCAAAACGCGACAAATGCGGCGGCTTGCCCTGCGCTTTCAATGACATGATATTCGGTAAGCGCGTATTTGCCATCATCCTCATCAATTATCATTTTCTCAAAATCACCACTAGATTTTATAATAGGGGCTTTGATTGAGCCTTCCAGCATTTCAGGCGTGGGGGTTACGACTGCCCAGTAAATCTTGCGCACATCACGGCTTTTAAATGCTTCGCCCAATGCTTTTGCCGCCTTGGCAGAGCGAGCAAGCAGCATAACTCCGCTTGTATCTTTATCAAGGCGATGAACTAGGCGCGGGACAACCCCCTCATCATTTTTAAGTGCAAGCAGCATAGCATCAACATGGCGGTCAGTATTCGTGCCGCCTTGAGAAGCAAGCCCATAGGGCTTATTTATCGCAATAACATCATCATCTTTATAAATGACAAGCGATCGTATTAAATCTATATCAGCTTCGGATAAATCCCTTTTTTGCGGCTTATGCGTTCTTTCCTTAACATCAAATGGCGGGACTTTTATATCCAGCCCAGCAATGATGCGAGTCTCAGGTTTTACCCGCTTACCATCCATGCGGATTTGCCCCTTACGCATAAGCTTTTGCGCCAAAACATAGGGCATGTCAGGGACATTTTTCTTAAGCCAACGCTCAAGCCGCTGCCCGTCATCATCTTCTTTTACAGTGATAATTTTAAGCTTTGCGCTCATGATATAGTGCCTTTCATAACCCATAATGCAATAAATAATGCCATGATAGAGGCAATAACAGAAACTAGCATATAAGAAACGGCTTGAATCATTTCCCCGCGCTCCCATAAGCTCACAAAATCAAGTGAGAAAGTAGAAAATGTTGTAAACGCTCCTAAAAACCCTGTGACATATAATGTTTTAAGCTCTTGTGAGACATTATCCATGCTAGCAAATTTTGCAATCACAACTCCCATAAGGAATGAACCAAGGATGTTAACAATTAATGTTCCCCAAGGAAAACCATGCCCAAAAATTTGAGTTGCGCCAATATTCACGCCATATCGGGCTATTGCACCCAATGCCCCGCCAAATGCAACAACTGCTATTGTGCTAACCACTTAAACCTCTTACTATATTTTACTCTACCAAGTCTCTCTTATAAGGTATTACTACTAACATGTTAAGTGGTTTAAATTTAAACAATACTAAAAAGGGTATGCTCATTGCTCTATGCGGGTTTTTGAGCTTTGCTTTTGCGGATGCTTGCGCTAAATGGCTTGGGATTTACTATGAAACATCTCATGTGATATTTTGGACATATTACGTATCGCTAGTCTTTGGTCTGTGTCTATCTCCTTTATTGGGAGGCTTGAAAAAGACGGTGCAAACCAAGAAACTCCCCATACATTTAGGGCGCGGTATTTGCGCATTTGGCATATCATTTTTTATTGTAAGCGCATTAAAGGGCGCAGATGCCCTGCCGCTTGCCACTCTTTATACGATATTATTTCTTGCACCATTTTTAATAACAATCGCGGCAATTCCGCTTTATAAAGAGCGCGTTACGCATAAAAACTGGCTTATTATAGCATTAGGATTTTTAGGGATATTGGTTGCATTTCGCTTCGGGCTAACGGATTTTTCAATAAATATATTATATGCATTTATTGCGCTGGCTTTTATTGTGGCATTAAGCATGCTAGCCCGCCCATTAGATGATAATGAGAGCATATTATCACTTTCATTCTATCCAAATTTGGTGATTTTATCATTGCTTGGATTTTATGTGTTGCCTGATATATCGCTGCCCGCAATAAGTCATGTGCCCATTTTTATTCTTAATGGAATATTGGTTACAATAGGTCTTAGCACTATCGCATATGGCTTTCGCATTGCCCCATTTGCTGTTGTGGCGCCCATTCACTATATTCAAATTGTTCTTGCGCTAGCCCTTGGCTATGTCATGTTTAATGATCTGCCTGATATATGGATGATTTTGGGCGGAAGCATAATTATTATCAGCGGGCTATTACTTGTGTTTAGCAAAGATCCAGTTAAGCGGAATTTTTAGTTTTACGCCCTATAGGGTACTTCGTAACAGGTTATGACCCTAAGCTACTATAATATAGAAATTGAGGTGGAAATTATTTACAAAATACCAACATCCAGCCCAATATCAAGGGCGGGGGCGGAGTGGGTGAGCGCTCCCACAGAGATATAACTAACACCGCTTTGGGATATTTCGCGCACAGTGCTTAGGCTAATGCCGCCCGATGCCTCGGTAACAGCCCTACCATCTATCATGTTTACAGCGGTCTTTAAATCCGTGATGCAAAAATTATCAAGCATAATAATATTCGCGCCGCCAATTTTTAGTACTTCTTCAAGCTGCTTTAAATTATCAACTTCTATCTCGATTTTAACTGTATGACTTGCATTATTGATAGCAGATTTTAGAGCTTGCTCTATCCCGCCAGCAATAGCGATATGGTTATCTTTGATTAATATTGCATCATCAAGCCCAAAGCGGTGATTATGCCCTCCGCCCATTCGAACGGCATATTTCTGCAGCGCTCGCAGATTTGCCAAAGTCTTGCGCGTATCACATATCTTGGCATTTGTGCCTTGAATTTCCGCCACATATTTATGCGTAAGGCTTGCAATACCTGACATATGGCTTAGCAGGTTAAGAGCGGTGCGCTCGGCGATTAATGTTGCTTGCGCAGAGCCAGTTATAATCGCGATATCTTGACCAGCTTCGATAATATCTCCATCACGCGCTAGAATTTCCATCTCAAAATTAGGATTGGTTAGTGTAAATGCGCTTAATGCAGCGCTTAAGCCCGCAAGCACGCCTTGCTCACGCGTGCGCAATACTGATCTACATTGCTTATCATTTGGGATAGTGAGCCGTGTAGTTATATCATGCCCATGCCCTAAATCTTCTAACAAGGCAGCACGCACGATATTTTCGATTACTATGTAAGGTGTATTCATGAAATAGCCGTATATATTTATATAATTAAAATTGTTTATATTATGTTGATCTACGGTTGTCTACGGTGGATGAATAAAATATCCAATGAGATAGGGTTTCGCTCGCGACACCTATGTCATTGGATTGAAATATCACCATGAGATTTACTTAAAATCTAAGTCATTAAATACGCAGCCATGATCAAGAAAAACTAGAAATTGGCTGCATATATATTCGGTCAACTTAAACCTTTATAAAAATAACCGTGAAAAACAGATGAAAATCACGGCATAATGAGCAAAACTTTATGCTGCTGTGCGTTTTTTACTATCGCCTGAAAACTTGCGTTTAGGACTGTTATTTCCACCCTTATTAGCAAATTTCTTACCTGAGCTACTGTCATTATTACTTTTTCGGCTATCGCTTCTATTCGGACGAGAATCCTTATTATAGCTTTTCTTTTTGCTGAAAGGCTTATCGCCTTCACTGCTAGTATTGCGAGTTTCGCCACGGCTTTCGTTGCTTTTTCTTTCGCCATCACGATCATTATCACGCTTAAATCTCTTAGGCTTACTAAAAGATTTTTCACCTTCACTACGGTCGTCACGCTTAAACTTTTTAGGCTTATTAAAGCTTCTCTCTTCACCGCCCTCACTGCGATCATCACGGGAACGCCGAGAATCTTTAGAAAAGCTCTTGCCTTTGTTATCGCCAAATTTCTTGCCATAGGATTTTCTTGGCTTTCTTTTGCTATTATCGTTACGAGCATGTTTATTGGAAGACTTTTTACTAGGATCCATAAGCACTTCAATAGCATGCCATTTACGCCCATCTTGCGGCGATATAAGACATAAAGCCGAGCCTTGCGCCCCTGCTCTTGCCGTGCGACCAATGCGGTGGATGTAATCTTCTGGCACTTGCGGCAAGTCATAATTAATCACATGCTCGACATGCGGAACATCAAGCCCGCGTGATATAACATCAGTTGCCACTAAAATTCTAAATTTCTTATTGCGGTATTCTCTAATAACGCGATCACGCTTGCGCTGCTGCAAATCACCATGGATTGCTTCGGCTTCAAATTCATCATTACTAAGCTTTTTAGCCATTTTATCGGCATTACGTTTTGTTTTTACAAATATAATGATCGAGCCATCGCGAGCATGAAGCTCCTTTACAAGCATTGAATATTTATCATCCATGCTAACATGGATAACTTCTTGCTTGATATTTTTAGCTGGATTAAATGTTGAGCCAACAGACACGCGTTCTGGATTATCCAAATATTTATTTGCCATTTTCATAATATTATCAGGCATAGTAGCCGAGAACATCAAAGTTTGGCGCTCTGATGGAATATGTTTAACAATATCATCAATTTGAATGCTAAAGCCCATATCAAGCATGCGATCCATCTCATCCAACACCAAAAACCTTGTATCATCGAGATCAAGGTTGGCGCGCCTAACATGGTCACTAATTCTACCAGGTGTTCCAACAATAAGGCGCGGGCGGTTACGTAATTGATTACACTGCTTGCCCATAGGCTCGCCGCCAATAAGGAATGCCGTTTTAATATTGCTTTTAGGGCCTAAAAGCTGATGCATCACATCCATAACCTGCTTACCAAGCTCTCTAGTTGGCGTCATGACAAGAGCAGTTCCGCGCTCATTGCGAAGTAAAAACTCTATTAATGGTACAGAAAAAGCGGCAGTCTTGCCCGTTCCTGTTTGCGCCGAACCCATAACATCGCGCCCCTGAAGAGCAAATGGTATTGCTTGTGCTTGAATTGGTGTAGGTTTATCATATTTCATGTGCGCCAGTGATTTGGCAAGCACGCGGTGTAGGCCGAGGCCATCAAAATTATTCATCATTTTTTCCTTAATCATTTTAATTAAATGAACTTTACGGAAAAAGACAAAATATTCAAATTTTGATTAGCATCCAAAAGCTCCATTTGCATAGATTTCTATACAAACTAGCGCGGAACATCGCAGCTTTTTATTGCGTTGTCAAGAAAATAAGGGCTTTAAATGCAAATACTATGGATAATTGCTATTTACTACTTTGCATAACATCAATAATATCTCTATTAAAGCGCCATGCATTTTTATTCGCAACAGACCTGTGAGACAATACACCTAAACCACCATCATTCTCAAAGAAAAGCACACCGTCAACAACATTTTCACCACCAGAATCCGTACAACCAAGCTCATAGAATACTAGCCTGTTTTGCTCAAACGGGACTTCATTTTTAGAGGAGGTAACGCCGCCATCATCGCAATTTGCAATATAGTCGCTCAAATATTTATTCACGGTAAATGAGAACTTAGATTTATCCACCTTTGACACCGTATATAATTGACCAGCAACGCCATCAACATTCCAAGAATACATAGCTCTACCCCCGCTTAATTCGCGACCAATTAATGGCTTATTTAATGGCACTCCTGCACCCAATAAAAAGTTTTTAACCTCATTTTTATTGCCAAAGCTAAAATTATTAGTAGATTTTTTGGAAGGCAAGCTAACTTCAGAAGTAGCATCTTGAACCTTAGTTAATGACCGAGAATTGCGATTACCGCGCGGCACAAAATGGCTTTTTCGTTTAACAGATGCACCGCCATAATTTGCATTAGCTACACCGCCATTCCTTCCCCGAAAAACAGGCTTATCATAAGGTGTTTGTTGCACCGCAGCATCACGCCGCTTATTTTTTTGCAAACAATTCTTAATATCCAACTCATAAAAATTAGCCATCATAATAGCAACAGAAGTTTCAATTAAAAGACGACTAGCAGAATGAAAGCCCTCTTGCCTAGAATACCCAACCGCACCAACAACAGCAAAATCACCGCCATCATCATAAGTGATATTAACATCACCGTTAGACCCTAATATATGAACACTAACACTTGTTGGAGAGTTAGGTATTATTCGATTACGCTCGCTCATGGCTAGATCAAGGGCAATATGATTTACGTTGCTGTCTCTGCCCGCGCCAATTTCTATTCCACCTGGTAAAATAGCCTCACTACTAATAGCGCTTGACTGCACTGTTCTATTTAATTCAGTAAATGCGCCAAGAATTTGAACTTGCCTGCGCCCCTTTACCCCCCCATTCTTGCCCACTATTGCCACTTTATTTGTATTCAACCGACCAAGAGCCGTAGTCACCATCATAACGGCATCTTTTGTTAAAAAGCCACTAACTATAGGCGGCGTAGTATGATCAGGGATTGTTGATATATACACATCAATGCTACCAAACGGCGCATCATCAATTCTTTTTCCAACACAGCCAAGCAGAGCAGAGCTTTGAGTAAAATTATACATTGGCTCATGTTTTGGCTTCATATCAACGGTCAAAGGATTTTCAAGGATAGAGCATGATGTTAAAACTAACAGTGGCATAACTGATAAAAAAAAGTATCGTAACTTCATAATACACCATGGAAAAAACAGAAAAACAGAACCAAACAGAAAGCCTAGTTACAAATTATAGTTATATCAGCGTCAATAAATAAGTCAATATCTATACCACCAAATATAGAATCTTCATCAGTTACAGACCCTATATTAATTTCATCGGGACAATCCCCACCACCAGTAAAAAAACTTTCTTTTCCAAATAAGCTGCCTGAACCATCATTTCTTGGAGGAAGAATAGTAATTAAGTCACTATGCTTTACCGCGCGATAAAATGTTTCCTTACCATCATTAGGCTTTTCCTGCGCATAGATATTTGGGCTAATAGTAAAAGATAAAATAAAGATTGTAAGAATAAATATTTTCATATGAACACCTTTGAAAACCATATTACTAGGATTTTACCATATAATCAACGAACAATAACACTTGCAATGTTAAGTGATACATTACCGTCCACTACTATATTTCCAACTACAACCGCATTTGTATTCACATTTGAAATTTTAGTACCATTTTTTGAAACAATCGAGCCTATGTTAACTTCACTGCTACCGCCTGCACCTACATTTTGTGATATAGAGCCATCAACATAACCTTGAGCATTATTATTTATAAGACCGTTTGCCAGAACAGGAGAGATTTGCAAAAAGAAAAAACATGTTAGAAAAACAACTATTTTACTATCAAATTTTTTCATAAAACAAACCCTCCATATTTAAAATTAGAAAATGAAATGAGGGAGCAACCAAGCCCCCTCACCAAAGTATTTATTATCTTAATGTCTCAGAGCTTGTCACAGACCCTACATTTATAAGGGATGAAGCTCCAAAGCCTCCAGCATTTTGATACACACTGCCATTAACAAAACCTGATGCTCTGTTATTAAATGCCTGACCATCATTTTCTGCATCAATAGCACCTATGCTAATTACACCTTGCCCCCACTGACCTACATATTGAGCTATATTACCATTAACAGCACCTTCAGCCCTATTGAGCATTGCTGATTGCGCCTTAATGCTACCAACATGTATTTTAGCCTCCAAGGCATCTGATGTCATTTGCGTTACATTGCCATTAACAGATCCTGATGCGGTATTATAAAATGCAGTGTCACTAACGGCAATACCGCCAATTAAAATATCTCTAGAACTATTAAGAAAGGAACCTCTAGAAAAATCATTACTAATGATGTTGCCTTCTACATAACCTGATGCAGCGTTACTCATAAGGTCATTTGCCTGCGCTGGCGCAAAGCCTAATGCTAAAGTTGCTACTGTTGCTAATGAAAGAATTTTAAAGTTAATCATAATATAAATACTCCGTTTATTTGTTGAACAAGTTAATTACCATAATTAATAATCACACAGAAAACACATTTATGTCAAATTTTATTTAAATTAATTTCAAAAAAATAAAAAATCTATATTTTTCAACACCCTGCATTAATTCAAAAATGTTAAAAATATGAATATCATAAAATAAAATATATCAAATATAGAAAATATATTATAAAACACCTGTATAAACCTACTTTGATTAATATAGGAACAGCAATGGATCATGACATTATTATTATCGGAGCGGGGCCCGCGGGTTTAAGCTTTGCCAGAGAAATGGCAGATAGCAACCTTAATATCCTTATGATTGAAAAACAGAGTGATGAAATACTTGCTAATCCTGCTTATGACGGACGCGAGATAGCCTTAACTCATTTATCACATAGAATAATGAGCGACCTTAATATGTGGGATCTTATCCCTAGCGATGATATTGCATTAATCAAATCCGCCAAAGTCCTTAACGGTAATTCCCCCTACGCCCTGTCTTTTGACCATAAAGAAGTGGGGAAAGAGAATCTTGGTTTCATGATTTCTAATCATTTAATTAGAAAAGCCGCCTACCAATCCATCAAAGATTTTGACAATATTAAGGTCATGGATGAAACAGAAGTTTTAAAAATTGGGACTGATAATGATAAGGGCTGGGTAGAATTACTAAATGGCAAACGCTTAGAAGCACCACTACTTATCGCCGCAGATAGCCGTTTTTCCAATACTAGGCGCATGATGGGAATATCCACTTCTATGCTTGATTTTGGACGCACCTGCATTGTTTGCACAATGAGCCACGAACTTCCCCATGATAATACAGCGTATGAATGCTTTCACTATGACCGCACGGTTGCTGTGCTTCCTATGAATAAAGGGCAAGTTTCAGTTGTTATAACTTTAAAATCAGAGGAGAGCGATGCTCTTCTTAATATGGACGCTCAAGAATTTGCTAATGACGTAGCAAAGCGCATAGAAAATAAATTCGGAAACATGAAACTATCTAGCGAGCTATATCCCTACCCTTTGGTCGCTAGCATAGCTAAAACATTTTGCAAAACTCGATTTGCAGTGATTGGAGATGCAGCCATAGGAATGCACCCCGTTACCGCTCATGGATTTAACCTTGGGCTTGGCGGGGCGCGTATGCTTGCAAATAATCTGAAGAAGGACGGTATAAATTCACAAAACGCATTAGAGAAATACAGCCGCAAACATCGTAGGCACGCTGCGCCAATTTATCACGGCACAAATGCGGTGGTTAAACTCTATACTCAAAATTACAAAACTGCTAAATTCGCCCGCAAAGCTCTGCTTAGACTTGGTAATCACATAAAGCCAGCAAAGCGCCTTATTATGAACCAGCTAACAGAAATCAAAGAAGCTTAATAATGCACATAAAGCGAGACCGCCCTTTGTAAAAACAAAGGACGGTCTCAACTTTCCGTGTGTGGGGAACTTTATAAATTCCGTATAACTAACTCTACCTTGTGTGTGGGGGGGAGTAGGTAGAATTAAGCTATGTCCACTTTATAGTCCTATATGTAAAGCTATGTCAATATAAAAATGCAGTTTTTTTATATAAAAGTACATTTTTTATGCTTTAGGTTAGGTTTCAGGAGATGTTTTAATGAGTAACCGCCCAATTATCACCAACACCGCTATCAGCAGTTAAAGGAACAGAAATATCTATCCCATTGATTCTAAATGAATTTTCCATCACAAGCTTAATGGTTTCAATAGTTTTATCAATTTCTGCGTCTAAAACCTCAAAAATAAGCTCATCATGCACTTGCAAGAGCATTCTTGCCGATAAGCCATTATCATTTAATGCTTTTGGCATATGAGCCATAGCAATTTTCATGATATCAGCCGCTGTGCCTTGCAGCGGAGCATTAATAGCTTGCCGCTCTGCTGCTCTGCCGCGCATTTTATCATTAATGCCATTAATAAAACATTTGCGCCCATATAATGTGCGAACAAAGCCATCACGCTTGGCTTGTTCTTTTGTGCGCTCCATATAATCTTCTATCTCATGAAAGCGCGCAAGATATCGTTTAATAAAACCGCCAGCCTCTCCAACAGGGCAGCCTAATTGCTTAGCCAGCCCGAATCCTGATATACCATATATAATGCCAAAATTAACCGCCTTGGCGCGGCTACGAATTTCAGGCGTAACCTCATTTAGCGGAACATCAAACACCTTTGAAGCGGTTAGACTATGAATATCATCGCCATTTTTAAAAGCTTCTTTCAGCGCAGCAACATCTGCTATTTCCGCAGCTAAGCGCAATTCCACTTGGCTATAATCAATTGAAATAAGCTTGCAGCCTTCCTTAGCAATAAAAGCCTCACGGATTTTACGACCTTCCTTGGTGCGGATAGGGATATTTTGCAGATTCGGGTTAGAAGATGATAACCGCCCCGTGCTTGTCCCCACCATATTATATGATGTATGAACTCTACCTGTATCGGGATTAATCTCATTTTGCAGCGCGTCCGTATAAGTTGATTTAAGCTTCGCCAGCCCGCGATATTCCAAAATTTTACTAACTATTTCATGACCTTCAAGGCTAAGTTTTTCCAAAACATCAACCGAAGTAGAATAAGCCCCCGCCTTGGTTTTCTTCCCGCCAGTTAAGCCCAGCTCATCAAACAAGACCTCACCCACTTGCTTAGGCGAGGCAATATTAAATGAACGCCCTGCTATATCATGGATTTCATTTTCTAAAACAGCAAGCTGCTTGCCAAAATCCTTACTCATATTTTTAAGGACTACAGGATCAACCTTAACGCCGTCAAGCTCCATTTGCGCAATTATCGGGATAAGCGGGCGTTCAATAGTTTCATAGACGCTTGTCATTTTCTCCAAAGCCAAGCGCGGTTTTAAAATTTTATAAAGGCGCAAAGTTATCTCTGCATCCTCCGCAGCATAATTTAGAGCCTTCTCAATAGAGACTTTGTCGAAAGTAACTTGAGCTTTACCCTTGCCCGCAACCTCTTCGAATTTTATCGGGCTATGATCGCAATGCATAATAGATAGATTATCCATAGAATGGCTGTGGCTTGCCCCGTCCAGCACATAAGACATAAGCATAGTATCATCACATGGTGATATATGAACGCCTTCTTTAGCAAACATTTGCCAATCATATTTCATGTTATGCCCGATTTTAAGGACAGATTTATCCTCTAATATCGGCTTAAGGAGCTCTAAAGCCTCGCTCTTATCCATTTGAGGGATAGCATCACCAGAAACGCTGCCGAATAAATCCGTTTCTTGGATATGAGCCAGCGGTATATAAGCCGCCTTACCGATTTTAGAGGCTATAGATATCCCAACAAGCTTTGCTTTAGCAGGGGTAAGGCTAGTCGTTTCCGTATCAATGGCTAAAACGCCCTCTTGCTCTGCTTCGGCAAGCCAAGCTTTAAGGGTTTTTACGTCATTAATAAGCGTATATTCATTTTCTGATACTGGCGGAAACTTGTCATCCCGAGTTTTTGTCGAGGGATCTTCTTTTGAATTTGCCTTATTAGATTCCTCCATGTTAGTCGGAATGACACCATTTCCAAGCCGCCTGATAATCGAATTAAACCCATGTTTTTGCAAAAACTCTATAAGTGCAGGCTTATCAGGGTCATGCGACTTTAAATCCTCTAACGAAACAGGGGCAGGCGCATTTTCATCCAATTTAACAAGGAGCTTTGATATACGGGCATCATCGGCATGCTCTATTAATTTCTCACGGCGTTTATTCTGCTTTATTTCGGATGCTCGCTCTAGCAATGCCTCTAAGCTACCATATTCATTGATAAGCTGCGCCGCCGTTTTAATCCCGATACTAGGAACACCAGGGACATTATCGACGCTATCGCCTGCTAATGATTGCACGTCTACAACTTTATCAGGAGTAACGCCAAATTTCTCAATTACTTGCTCTTCGTCAATCCATTTGCTTTTCATCGGGTCAAGCATGCGTACACCGTCCCCAACGAGCTGCATTAAATCCTTATCAGATGACACAATAACTACTTTTTTACCCGCCGCGCGCGCAAGTTTAGTATAAGCGGCGATTAAATCATCTGCTTCATAGCCCGCAAGCTCTATCGCTGGCATATCAAAAGCTTTAGTCGCATCACGAATAAGGGCAAATTGCGGTTTTAAATCATCGGGTGTTTCATCACGGTTAGACTTATATTCGGGATATATATCATTGCGAAAATTCACCCGCGCCGCGTCAAATATCACCGCTATATAAGGCGCGTGGTAATCTCTAAGCATTTTTAGCAGCATATTAGTATAACCATAAACCGCGCCAACCTCGACCCCATCAGGGTTAGTCATGCCGTTTTGCCGCGAATAAGCCATAGCGAAATATGCGCGGAAAATAAAACCTGATCCGTCAATCAGGAAAAGCTCATCTTCATTATTTTGTGTCATAGGTGACAAAATGAACTAACCGCACTATGATGTCCAGCAACTCTAACGAAATGACTAAATATCCATGGGAAAAGAAAAAGCAAAAACTATCCGCCTAGAGCGCCTTCTGTCTAACCTAGGTTATGGCGGGCGCAAAGAAATGGCTATGGCTATCAAAAATGAATGGGTTTCAGTAGATGGTAGCATCATTAAAAACCCATCTTTTCAAGTAAATCCATATACCGCGCAAGTAAAACTTGATGGTGAGAATATCGACCCAATATCGCCCATGACAATCATGCTTAACAAGCCTGAGGGCTATACTTGCTCTCACAAAGATACAGGAGATTTAGTTTATGACCTAATGCCAGAGCGCTTTAAATCCCGCAAACCTGCCTTTTCTAGTATCGGGCGTTTGGATAAATACAGCACAGGGCAATTGCTATTGACAGATGACGGAGATTTACTCCACCGCGTAATATCTCCAAAATCTAATGCAAAAAAACATTATCATGTGACTTTGCGCGATGACTTGAACGGGAATGAAGCAGAGCTATTTAACACAGGCGAATTTTATATGGATAAAGATGATAAGCCACTAAAGCCAGCCATATGGATAGCGGAAAATAAGTGCAGCGGCATTATGATATTAAGTGAGGGAAGATTTCACCAAATCCGCCGTATGTTTGAGACAATCGGAAATGAAGTAATAACGCTCCACCGTTTCCAAACGGGAGGGCTTTCTCTTAATGATTTACCAAAAGGCGAATGGCGCATTTTAAATGATGATGATTTGAAACAAGTTTTTTTATAGATCAGGTCACATTTTTAATCTAAATTAAGTAATAAAAGTTACCATGATACTTGCGGAGCCAAGTGAATCGCACTACAAATAAATCATGTCAGAAGAAAACAAACCCTACCGAGTATTAGCGCGGAAATACCGCCCTCAAAATTTTGATGAGCTTATAGGTCAAGATGCCCTTGTCCGAACGCTTAAAAATGCGATTACATCAGGGCGAATTGCTCATGCATTTATGCTAACGGGCGTTCGCGGAGTTGGTAAAACCACAACTGCCCGCATCATTGCCAAGGCTCTTAATTATAAGGGCGCGGACGGCGCATCTAACGCCACGACGCAAAATACTGATGATTGTGCGATATGCCGCGCGATATCCGAAGACCGCCACCCTGATGTTATTGAAATGGATGCAGCCAGCCGCACAGGCGTTGATGATATCCGCGAGATATTGGATGGCGTGCGCTATGCCCCTATGGAGGCGCGTTATAAAATATACGTAATTGATGAAGTTCATATGCTTTCGAAAAATGCATTTAATGCTCTTTTGAAAACATTGGAAGAGCCGCCAGAGCATGTGAAGTTTATTTTTGCTACTACGGAGATTCGCAAAGTGCCTATAACTGTGCTTTCGCGTTGCCAAAGATTTGATTTACAGCGCGTAAATGTTGAGACATTATCCAAGCATTACACAAAAATATGCGGACTTGAAAATGTAGCAGTTGAGCAAGATGCCATTGCGATGATTGCGCGCGCCTCTGATGGTTCTGTTCGTGATGGTTTAAGCCTGCTGGATCAGGCGATGGCTCTATCACCCGATAAAATAACGTCCGAGCAAGTGCAATCTATGCTTGGTCTGTCAGATCGCGCCCAAAACCTTGATTTGCTAGAAAATGCGCTGCGCGGAGATATGAAATCTGCGCTTAGCATCATGGATGATATTTATAATAATGGCGGCGCTCCTTCTGCGGTTATGCAAGATTTGCTCGACCTTACTCATTTACTTACAAAATTGCGGGCTGTTCCTGATTTGCTTGATGTTGGCAAGGCTCTTTCCACCGACCAAATGGCGCGAGCAAAAGAGCTATCAGCTAAAATTTCTATGCCTAGTCTGGGCAAGGCTTGGCAAATACTTCTTAAAGGTATTGCTGAGGTAAACTCTGCCCCTAATCCGCAAAATGCTGCGGAAATGGTGGTCATACGCTTGGCTTATGCGGCGAATCTACCTGATCCCTCTGATTTAATTAAGAAGTTAAAGAGCCAAGCTGCTCTCACTACTACTAATCAGGCGAGCAGCGCTCCTACTGCTACAAGTTCTGCGCCAATTTCATCTTCTGTACATGTGCAAGACTTTAATTCACCCCCGCCACAGCCTCCGCCTCATGTGACTAGCGCGGTTATTTCGAAGCCTGAGCTATCTATCGTTTCTGATCCTGATATTCCGGCAAAAATTAATAGCCTAGAAGATATGATAGAAGCACTAAACGCGCATAAAGAAATTATGCTTGCAAGCCAGCTTTATAATTTTGCGCACTTAGTTAATATAGAGCATGGGCGCATGGAATTTAGGCAATCTGACGCGGCTATGCCTGAGCTATCGCAAAAGCTAATCAAGGCATTGAAGGTAATTACTGGTGACCATTGGATGATTGCGATTACCAAAACAGGCGGCGATATAACATTATCCGAAAAGGACGATGCTCTGCATTTAAAAGAGCTTTCAGATGTTGCTAAAATGCCTATAGTCGATAATATATTGAAAATATTTCCCGATGCAAAACTTACAAAGATAATAAGCTCAAACAATAAAGGATAAAATATAATGGATTTTCAAAAAATGATGAAGCAAGCGCAAGAAATGCAATTCAAATTGCAAGAAGTGCAAGAAAAATTACATGACATTGAGATAGAAGCCGATGCTGGCGGCGGTCTTGTTAAAGTTAAAATGTCTTGTTCTGGTAAGATTTTGGGGCTTAATATTGATGATTCCCTTATGGTCTCTGACAAAGAAACATTGGAAGACTTAATAGTTGCAGCAATGAATAACGCCAATGACACTAAGGAAGAGCGCATAAAATCTGAAACTGCGGCAATGATGGAGGGTCTTGGCTTACCCGAAGGCATGGCTGGCGGCGGCGGTCTGCTTTAAGATAAGAGAGCTTTAATATGCGCATTGCAACATGGAATATAAATTCAGTGCGCCTTCGTGCGCCTTTATTGCTTGATATTATGGCGGAGGCTAATCTTGATGTTATATGTTTGCAAGAAACCAAAACCCCTGATGAGCATTTTCCCCTTGATGCTATTAAATCAGCTGGCTATCCGCATATTCATTTTAATGGCATGAAGAGCTATAACGGCGTTGCTATTATCTCGCGCGTCGCTTTTACAGATGAATCAATATATGAAAGAGTTGGCAAGCAAGATTGTCGCCATATTTCTGTTAAATTTCCAGAATTTGAGCTGCATAATATATATATCCCTGCGGGTGGCGATGAGCCTGATCGAGATATAAATGAAAAATTTGCTCATAAACTTGATTTTGTTGATGAAATGACAGGGTTTTTTGAAAGTAACCATAGCTCAGATAGCCCGCTTATGGTGGTTGGGGATTTTAATATAGCCCCGCAAGAGCATGATGTTTGGTCACATAAGCAGCTTTTGAAGATCGTATCTCATACCCCTATCGAAGTTGAAAAGCTTAGCAATATGCAAGCTTCTTTAGATTGGGTGGATGCAAGCCGCCATTTTGTCCCCGAAGATGAGAAATGCTATAGCTGGTGGTCATATCGTAATCGTGATTGGCGTAAATCTAATCGCGGGCGCAGGCTGGATCATATTTGGGTAACGCAAGCCCTAAAACCAGCATTATCAAAGCATGATATATTGCTTGATGTGCGCGACAGGGAAAAGCCTAGCGATCATGTTCCTGTTATTATTGAACTAAATCTCTAGGGTCAGGGGTGATGAATTTCACTTCCACAGGATTGCTATGGGGAAGAGTATTATTGAACTCTTTCAATGACATATACTCACCAACTGCAAGGACATTGCCTATATCGCTGCCTTCATGTAATACAACAATATAGCTAAGATTAGAGTAGCTAGCCCCGCTTAAACTCGTGATATTGTTCAGGGAAAATGTTAAATCCATTTTCTGACCATTCCATTTGCCAATTCTTTCTGTTGCAAGTATAGGACGGAAATAAAATGGAGAGGTTCGCGCTTTTGTAACGAAGGGAACGCTCATATTTTTATTTATTTTTTCTTTCATTTTATCTGTAAAAGAAACATCTGAATCAACGAATATCGCTTTTTCATCCATTGTTGGCACATAAGTATAAAGCAGTATTTCACCATATCCTTTATCAGATTTTATTTCAGGAATAGAAATATCAATGACATTATTATGAATATTCACTGATATAGGTTTAACATCATCACCGCGACCAAGCTTTATAGCAGACATTAAATCCTTATAGTTAGCATCCCAGCGTCCATTTACAACTATAAAAGCAGGATATTTAAAGCTAAATGTTCCAAATTTTTTATCATATAATTTACGGCGATCTGTGCAAAATTTCATTGTGAATGTTTTAGACTCTTTTGCGCCATCACTACGCGTTCTGCAATTTATAATATGAACATTATTTTGGGTTTGAGCTATTTTTTGTAAATTTTCTTGAATAACTGTATCAGAACTACAGTTATTTTTGCCAAAAAATTCAATAATAATTGGAGAGTCTGGCTTTGCATTAGCAATATTTGCAAAAGATAAGCACACAAATGCAACTAAATAAAACAATATTTTATTTATTTTAAAAATCTGAACAGCGTCCATTTACTTCCCAATCACCATAACGAGTTGGCTCTAGCTTGTTTTCAAAGCCCCCAATTTCTTTTTCTGCTGGTTTTTCTGAATTATCTTCTGTATCCATATATAACATTATGGGCAAAAGAGATTGATTGAGCAATGAATTTATCAGAAAATGAAGGAATATCGAATGAAGAAGATATTTTAGCAGCAAGAAAAATTGCACTGGATATGCTTTATAATGTGCTTGATCGTAAGAATGCTCTGGATGTCACACTTGATAGCTCTGAAGAATTTGCTGCACTGCCGCAGCGCCAACGGGCATTTACTCGGATGCTGCTTACTACTACTTTGCGCAGATTAGGGCAAATTGATGATTTAATTAACTCAGCGCAAAGCCGCCCCGAAGCTCTCCGCACTCCCGTAGTGCGTAATATTTTGCGCCTTGGCGTTACTCAAATTTTCTTTATGGCTGTTCCTGATCACGCAAGCGTTGATACATCTGTGCGCCTTGCCGAACAATCGGGCATGGTAAAGCAAAAGGGATTCGTGAACGCTATTTTAAGAAAGCTTATACGAGGCGGTAAATCGCGCATTGATAATCAAGATGCGGGAAGGCTTAACACTCCTGAATGGCTGCTTAAAATATGGATTGAGGATTATGGTCTAACAACCGCCGCTAAAATAGCCGAGGCCAATATGAGGGAAGCGCCGCTTGATATTACCGTAAAAGATGTTAATGATCGCGCATATTGGGGCAGTGAGCTACAAGCTTATGGGCTCTCAACAGGGACGTTGAGACGCGTATCTGGCGGTAATATCCGCGAGATGGAAGGCTTTGATAGCGGGAAATGGTGGGTGCAAGATGCCGCCGCCGCCCTGCCTGCTTTGCTTTTTGGCGATGTTTCAAATCAAGATGTAATCGATATGTGCGCAGCTCCGGGCGGAAAAACATTGCAGCTTGCCTCTATGGGCGCAAATGTAACTGCTATTGATCGCTCTGCCGTACGGCTAAAGCGTTTGGAGGAAAATCTCGAGCGCATGGATTTAAAAGAGCGCGTCAATATAGAGATATCAGATGCATCCGTATGGAAGCCGAGCAGTCCGCCGCAACGTATTTTATTGGACGCGCCATGTTCGGCGACTGGTACAATCCGCCGCCATCCTGATACTGGATATCTTAAATCTCCAAAAGATATTGAGAGACTAGCCTCTATCCAAGAAAAATTATTAAGCCACGCTGGCACTATGCTTGGTGTTGGCGGTTTGCTAATTTATTGCACTTGTTCATTGCAAAAAGATGAGGGTGAACGTCAAATTGAGCATTTCCTAGGCTCTAACCCTGATTTTGAACGCATAGCCATTACACCGCAAGAAGTCGGGAATTATAATGAGCTTATCAATGAAAATGGCGATATAAGGGCTATGCCTTACAATCTATCTGAACAAGGCGGTTTAGACGGATTTTTCATATCAAGATTAACGCGAGTTAAGTAGCTCTAATTTTACTGATTGCTAATATAGCTTGAGAGCAGAGTATTTCCGCGGGCATTCCTGTTTGTTTACATTGCACCTCAATATCGGTTAGCTTGCCCAAAACCTGATTAAGCACAGGTAATGACCAGCTATTTATTTGGGACTTAAACATTGGTGCTTGTTTGAAAAAAACAGGCGGTGATAGTTTTTTCATCGCGCTATCTATGTCCATGCCATCTATCATATATGATTTGCACATATGAAGCCTGCGAAAGTGATTTTGCAATGCCCGTAATATTGCAATAAAGACTGTGCCTTCTGCCGTTAGAGTTGCATATGCTTTTAAAGCTTTCGCGCTACTCCGTCCTCCGACATTATATACAAGATCATCAAAGCCTTGCGCTCCCAAAGCTCCGCAAGCAGCCATGGCATCATCTATAGATATGGGGCTTGCTTCATCTCCCTTATAAATTATGAGCTTTTCAAGCTCTGAGCGCACCTTACGGCGATCGCCCGATATATTAGCAGCAAGCCACATAACCGCGTCATTATCGGCTCTCATATTC
Organism: Micavibrio sp.; assembly: GCA_026989265.1. Taxonomy (GTDB): domain Bacteria; phylum Pseudomonadota; class Alphaproteobacteria; order Micavibrionales; family Micavibrionaceae; genus UBA1672. The sequence continues at coordinate 35,672 of JALSJP010000010.1, read as the reverse complement.
TCAAGTTGCAAGCTATCTCTAATAAAGCGAGAGACATCGCGCTCATCCTCAACATAACAAGGAATCGCCGCCGCATTTTTTGCGCCTTCACAAAGCTTGCGCAATGATGATCGCGGGCTTAGCTCACCTGCTTTTATAAGGACAAGTGATGATTCGCTAGGGTTTTCAAGATATGATTTTAAAAGAACAGTGAGTTTATCGCCGCCATCATTAATCTTTATAAGGCGCTGCCCCCCCATCATTGACATTGCATTAGCCTCATCCATAAGACGGGCAGGATCATCTATTAATGTAGAAAGAGATAGCGCAGCAACGTTAAAAGGATCGTTCAAATCCTCAACGATTGTTTTGCCGATAATGTCGCATCGCTCACTAGCAAGCCCGCTATCAGGGCCATAAACAAGGATAACACGCGACGCCTTATCGGGTGATTTGATAAATCCTTCAAGCTGACGAAATTGTATTTTCATTTATTTACCCTAATCATAATTTATCAGCAAATAACATATATGCGCAAATATTGGGGTTTTCAAAAACCCCGCTATCGTAAGTCTTTTGGAAATTTGTAACATCGCTTAGATTAGGGAATAATATTCGGTTTACTTTGCCATCGGTATATCCGCTGCGGCAGATATCAAGAATAGGACGCATTTCATGGCTCATATCAATATCACTTGCAATATTTTCAATCAGATCAGCAAATTCTTTTGCAAATTCAGCCATTATTCCCGTGCCATAAGCAATATCAAAGAACTTACCGTCATGCTCTCGTGCATTTTTGTATGATTTTTGGAGTAGCTCATAACAGTTATCACCGACAAACCCATAGCGCGCGAGCAATTCATCTATTTGCGCGGCAAAGTCACGATGAAATGCAAGCGCCGAAGTTATTATAAATGCGCTTTGATGTTGATGCATTCCAACGCCAAACATGCGAGCTTCGTATCTATGACCGCTCACAGTTCCATCATTATCTTTAAGCGTTGCAATCTTAACATCTGGCCATATTGTGCTTTGCGCTAAATAGTAATTGCTAGAAATATTAAGCCCTCGCGATTTTAAGCTGTTAAAAGTCACACTATTATCACCCGAAGGAACGCCCGTTAGCTTGCCGTCTCTATCATAATACATAAATAAAGGGTTATTCATTACATTATTAATATGGTTTTCTATAAATTCTGCACCTGATTTAGCTGTAAACAAATAAGGGGGCAGACCTCCACCGCGCCAATTTGCTAACCCATCATGGCGCATGGACATGCCTATATGATTTTTGAATGGCTTGCCCTCGCTAAACCCAGCGCTATTATCTGTTAGCAGGAATAAAAACGGCGCAAGAAGATAGAGCCTGCGGATATTTTCCAGCATATGATCGCTTGTTTTTGGGCTAATAGATACTTGATTAGACTTACAAACTGCAAAATACTCCACGCATTTTTTCATATCTGCGCGATATGGGGCATACATTATTTTATAGCGATCAATATCTACAATTCGAGACAGCAATTCACTGGCAGTTTTGTCTGGAAGCTCTTGAAAATATGAGCGCTTAAGCCCCAATTTAGATGCCGCATCAGCCAGTATTTTTATCTTATCGTTCGTATCTTTAAGCACGCCCTTCATTTGTGAAAAAGGCGCGGCTATGCTTGCGACTTCTAATAATTCACTGGTTGGCTCATTATGCAGCCAGTCACTATCCACAACATTTTTAAGCTGTGTGTTTTGCTGTAAATCCATAACGGGGCTATCTGGCTTTGATGGGTCAAAGAAGGATAGCTCCACCTCTATTCCAGCCTTACTATTATTGCCTACGCCATCATAAAGCGCGAACACATCATCTGCGCCATTTATTTCTGTTAAGTCATTTGAATTAACCTCAGACATTACTCGCCGCCCTCGTTATTTTTTAAATCCTCTTTATCTCCTTCAAGACAATCTAAAACCCAAACATCATAAATAGGGTGATCCATAGGTGATAGGCTTGGGGATGAGGAAAACATCCAGCCGCTAAATACCCATTTAGATTCATCATCTTTATTTTCATCGGCTTCCCATACTTGTATAAAAGCCGCCGATTCAGGCTCATCAATAGGGGAGGATTTTTGGCATGATTTAACCGTCATATAAAGAGGGCCAAATTTTAGAGTGTCGCCGATATTTGCTTCGAATGTCATGGTATGCGCAGTTACTTTATCAAGAGATTGCAGCTTTACGCGCGGATATTCGCTCATTTCTCTTGAATATGCATCATTCATCACCCCCGCAACCATAAAAATAGTAAGGCAAAAAATCAGAATATTAAATATATTATTCTTCTTTATCATCTTGCATGCTAAATATGAATTGACCGAGTAATTGCTCAAGGTTTTGTGGGGCTTGCGTATATTGTATTGCGCCGCCATCTTCTATAAATTCTTCATCCGCGCCCGGTTCTAGCGACATGTTAAGCCCGCCCATAAGCCCCTCACTGCTTATTAAAGCGGCGGTATCTGTTGGGATTTTATATTGATTGCGAATGCCCATGCTAACTTTTGCTAAATATATTTCAGGCATAAGCTCTATATCAATGATAGAGCCTATTTTAACGCCGCTTATCTGAACATCATCACCGATTTTGAGGCCACCAATATTTGAGAAATTAGCAGTAACCATATAGCCATTTGATGACCCGATATCAGCATTTTTCATGCTGTAGGTTAAGAATAATCCTGCTGCGATAATTACAATCGCTCCTAATATTGTTTCTGCAATGCTGCGTTTCATTTTATGATTCTTTGCTCTCTAATTTATATATTATATGGGTAACATGAATTATGGGGCGAGGCCAACTATTTTGGCGGTACCCACGGCTCGTAATCACCAGTTGCTTTTTCGCGCTTGCCGCCTGCTAATATATGACCAGATGGGCGATATGCTTGATTTGTGCCTGTCATATTTGGTTTATGCGGCTTTTGCCATGCTTTGCGATATGATAAGCCATCCTCACTTGGCACTACATCGCTTTGATGATGCAGCCAACCATGCCATTCAGGCGGGACATTGCTTGCCTCTGGCGCGGCTTTATAAATCACCCATCTGCGATTGCGCTTATATCCCTTGATTGGCGCGGCTTCATAATATTTATTACCAAGCTGATCCGTGCCGATTCTTTTACCGCGCGATTTAAGGGTAAATAGTGAAATATGAGCAGGCGACATGATGCCTAAAAAACTAAATAATCCCATAATTTTTATTTTCTTGTTGCTAATTATAATTCCACTGCGATTATGGCAGGGATTTCACCGATCTAAAAGAGGAAAAAACATGAATATTCAAACAAAACTTCAAAATCTTGGTTTAGAGCTGCCGAAAGTGGCTGCTCCTGCTGCTAATTATGTGCCATATGTGATTTCTGGCAAGTCAATTTTTGTATCGGGACAAATACCATTTCTTAATGGTGAAAAAATGCATATGGGGCGAGTTGGCGACGATCTAAGCGTGGAACAAGGCGTAAATGCAGCAAAAGCGTGCGCACTTAATATATTAGCTCAAGTTAATGATGCTGTAGGCGGTGATTGGTCGAAAGTTGCGCGATGCATAAAATTAGGTGGATTCGTTTGTTGCACTCCTGATTTTACCGATCATCCTTTGGTAATTAACGGCGCGTCCAATTTAATTGCAGATGTTATGGGAGCGGCAGGCAAACATGCGAGGTTTGCCGTTGGTGCTCCCGCTCTACCGCTTGGAGTTGCCGTTGAGATTGATGCAATATTTGAGCTCACCTAATATTTCAATTTTTCATCCATAGCTTCCCAGCGTTTAAACATAGTTACGGCATGTTCATGACCTAGTTGAATATATTCAGTTTCTTTATGCTTATGTTCGGTGCGAAGGTTATTTATTTCCGCATGACTTAGCCCATAATAAACCTTAGTAATGCCAACGCTTGTGATAAGTGCTTTGCCCATCATTGTAGGCTCGCTAGAGCAATAAAGAGTGCATTCAGATAAATCCGGGCAACCTAATTTTTCGGCGGCTTGCCTTATTGCCATTATTTCAGCATGCGCGGTAGGGTCAATGCGTGAGGCAATACCATTTGCTCCCTCGCCCAATACTTCACCATCATTATTAGCAATAACTGCACCAAATGGCCCGCCTTTACGGCTCTTGACGTTTCGCTCTGCAAGCTCTATTGCGCGCTGCATTAGTTGACTTGGAGCATAGCTCGTTTCGTATCTCTGCACGGCAATTGCATTAAGATTGTGTCCGTATCGTTTTAAAATATGCTGCACAACATTTATTAATTTATCTGGATCAACAGGCTTTTGTAATAATCGCTCCACCCCTAATTCATTTGCGCGCATAAGCACGTCACTGGAATTATCAGATGTTATGATAATAACAGGAATTTTGATGGAGTTTACAACAAGGTGTCTTATGAACTCAAAACCGCCCTTTGGCAGCATATTTAGATCAACAATGGCCATATCAATAATATTACAGGACACAACGTCTATTGCTTCATCACCATCAGAGGCAGGAATAATATTATATCCTTGAGTTTTAAGGATAGTGCTTATTAATTCGCGACTGATCTCATTATCTTCAGCAATTAGAATATTTATATTGTTCATTTTATTAATCCTGAGCCTAGAAATATTTTAATGTCATGTTACAGTGATCTTATGATACATGAAGATAGACAAAAAGGTAATGTCCTTGTAATTATTTTAATAGCCGTAGCTTTATTTGCTGCTTTGTCTTTTGTTGTGTCAAAAATGATGCGCGGGAGCGCAGATATAGGGCGCGAGAAATCAGGTATTTATGCTTCTGAAATTTTAACATATGCACAAAGCCTTAGCGAAGCGGTTAAAATGATGCGTATCTCTAATGGCTGCGAAGATACAGATATAAGCTTTGAGAATAATATAGTGGCAGGATATGAGCATAGCCCAGTTGCCACGAATGATTGCAAGATTTTCCATGCAAGTGGCGGGGGGCTTTCATATATCAGACCAAATGACGATGCAAATGGCGGTGTGGACTGGATATTTACAGGTGATAATGATGGCTATGATATTGGCACGCAATGTAACTCTGATACATGCTCTGATCTTATCGCAATTTTACCAGAAATATCATTGGAAATATGTAAAGAAATAAACAAACGTTTAAATGTCTCTTCTGCTAATAATTATATGACACAAGAAGATGATAGTTTCGCAGTTGTTAAGTTCCAAGACACTTACAGCTACAGCGCAAGATTAGAAGATAATGCTGGCTTAGCTGCACTTAATGGGCAATATAGCGGTTGTTTTGAGGGAAATTCAGTCCCACAAAGTGCAAATACATATTATTTCTATCAAGTTTTGTTAGAAAGGTAGGTTAGGCGATATAGTTTATTGCTCGATTTTACCAGAAGTGCCAATTACAACCCATACTCCATCAACAAACTTTATTGATTTAATGCGTCCAACACCGTTAACAGTGTCATTGACTTCAATAGATTTCATTTCTTTTGAAACTTTATCATAGATTATAGCACTCCCTGATTGAGCAGCACGTATAACCCATATAGGTTTCTTCTTTTTTAAAATAAATTTCTTTTTAGTAATGATTGGCTCAGCTTTTTTAGTAATGATTGGCGCAGCTTCTTTAGTAATGATTGGCGCAGCTTTTTCCAGTACTTTAATTTCTTTAGATAGGTTTAACTCAGGTTTTTTTATAAAATCTTCTTTCATTTTATCTACATCGCCATTGATCTCGTTTTGGACAGGGCTCACCAAAGGCTTTTCAATAGTGTTCGAATCAAATCTCAATACATCTTCTGTCTCTTTAATATTTTCTATATTCAACATTTGCGGGATTATATCGTTTATATCATCTGCATCTTGGACAGTTAGCTCTCCAAATTCAGACTCTGTTTTTAATAACAAATCATCCTCTATCAGCAATTCTGGCTCGGCATTAATATTATTTTCAGGAATAATGATGTCTTTCACCAGTGGCTCTATTTCAGGCATCATGATAAGTTCTGCCAATGGCATTTCATTTTCTGAAATATTTTCAGGCATAGGCGTTAATACGGTGTTATTAGCCTCTTCTTTTGCTTTAAGGGGCGTAATTTCAGTAACAACATTCTCTTTATTAACCTCAAGATTAGTATCAGAAGGCATAATATCAGTTAAGCTAGTATTTGATTCAGCAATATCTCCTTTATAAATATTTTGTGCTTCATCAAGCTTAATTATAGGTATTTCATTTTTTGAGTCTGACGGCATCACAAAAGGAAGAAACAAATATGCGCCACTTCCAAGAAGTATTACAGCCAATAATGGTTTTATAAAGTTTATTTTAGACTTTGTTTTACTATCACCTTTTTGCTCATCAATAGATTCATCCCAAGAATCATCCATATCATCGCCCAGTTCAAAATCATCAAAATTATCATCAGAATTCATCATATAAAATCACCAAAATATAGCTAATCGCAAAGACTATATGCCACCGCTTGTTTCCACAACATTTTTTGTAAAGAATATACCAATAGGAGTTCCTGCTTTAAGCATAACTTGCATAGGAACATCTCCATATTCTTCTAAAAACTCACCAATATCTTGAGCCATGTCAGCAACACCCGTTGCAACTTCTTGGTCTTTCGTAGGCTCTGCCTCTTCTTCAGTAACAGCAGCACCACCACTGCCACCAGCGACACTTATACTCGTGCGACCAGCTTCTGCTATTGCGTCAGCGAATCCAGTTACAAACTTAGCCGCAGCAGGAAGAACTATTCTACGTATATACCTATTATTAACGTCAGATGCTTTTGCCGAAAGAGATGTATCAGGATCAAGCATAATAGCCTTGATTTTATATTGTTTACCCTCTTCATTTACAGCAACATTGAAATCAACCGTAAGCATTTTAATATCTTCTTCAAGGTTGAATTTACCAAGAAGCTTCCATCCCTTAAGCGGACCACTAACCATTTGAGCTAAAATAACGGAAGGTATATCAGAATTAGCTTCTAAAAGCATTTGCCCATATACGATTTTACCAGCTGGGATAATTATGATTTCCTCACTTTCCTCTTGAAATAAACTGGTGTCATCAGAAGAACCACCACCACCTGAATCATAAGTGCCACCGTCACCAACGCCACCATCACCATCACCATCACCATATGAGATCAGAGTTTTAGTTGTAAAAGCTTTATCCTCAGTGCTTTTTCCTAAAACGGATTCCATTTGCTGTACCATGGATTCAGCAAGCTCCTCAACTGCCTCGCTTTGTTTTTCAGCATTAAGAACAGTCACAGGCTCGACATCCGCCTCTTTAGCCCTCATCTCACGCTCAACACGCTCCTCTTGTAGCATTCTCCATCGGTGAAGAGGGTCTTCCGCCTCTTCCTCAACTTCAGGAACGGTAAGTCGCGTGTCATGCGTACCTACTGGCACAGGAATCGAACTACCACCTCCCATTATGGCGCGCTCAAGATCAGCCTCATTTTGCTGTTCAACTGCTGCCGTGTAGGCAGGGGAGACCTCTTCATTCGCGCCCGGCACAGATGTAACATCAGAACCTTGTGGGATTGAAGATTGCTGCTCTTTCACCTGATCACCACCAAACATAACCATAGCACTACCACCAATAACAACAACGGCAATAACAATCCCCACCTTTGCAATTGGACTTTTCCTTATAATATCTCCAAGGCTTGCCTTTTGAGAGAACTCATCAAAGCCATCTTCAGAATCAATTAAACCATCATCTAAATCATCATTCATCTAACAAATCCTCACGAACAGTAAGACGAGCGCGCACCATGCGCCCTCGGTCTGACAGCAAAACAACAGGGGTTTCTTCCAACGCATATACTTTAGTCCCATCAGCAGAAGTAACAGAACTATCCCACCCAGGAGAAAGGAGAGTAAGTGGCGTGCGTACGTATGTAAGCCCGTTATATATATAAGCAGTAGTGCGCCCATCAACACCCGAAACATCCAAAATATCAGCATCAGAAGGCACAACCCCACTTAACGCAATAGACATATCAGGGTCACCTGACACTAATGTTATACCAGGGTCTATTAATGGTGTTTCTGCCCCTGGCCCATCTTGAGGTATAATAGCATCAAATCTATAATGAACGAGATCCCTATTTGTTTCAAATGTCATAATAACAGGTGCGTTCAACCCCACAAGCCGCATAGATATGTTTCCGTGAGCAAATTTAGATTCGGGAGATATGCGCAGCATATGTGTTTTTTCATACACAGCGGATTCCTCAACAGAGAAATTACCGACCCAACTTATCTCCTCTATTGGCCAAGGCTGCCCAGACGAATCAAGCATGCTTATCGTAGTAACATAACCAAAAGCCATTTTAACAATCTGAGGGGTAACACCAGGATCAAGAGATATGTTTTTAACCGTAAGCTCGGGCCTTGGGTATGGGTGTACCGGAAGCTGTGTAGATTCTTCAGTACGGTCAAAATGCTCCAATAATGTTCTAATTTCCTCGGGCTTTAGAGGCAATAACGTCTTTAAAGCCTGCTCAAAGGCTTCGCCCCTAAAGCTATCTTCAAGCTCTTTAGCGGACTTATCAAGATCAGACTCCCCATCCTCAAAGCTAAACGTATCTTCAAAACCCTGAGCTAAAACTAGCGAAGAAAATACAGGAGAACACGCCAATACTGAAGTAAAAACCAGCGACCTGAAAAACCTATGTACAGAAATTTTATTTTGCATAAACCTTGTCTAACCTAGATATTATAAGAATTACTTAAAAAATGGTACACTGAACTCCCATTGTTGTCACGCGCTGTCAACAGAATAACAAAAGAAATCAACATGTTTGTTTGATTACCTAGCAGAAGCAATCCACTGCTCTATGCCAATACCGCTAGGACTTTCTAATCTAGGGACACGCACAACAACAATCGTTACAAGTAGACCTGAGCTGTGGGTCTTTGCACCAGATATATAAGTCAAAATAAGAGGGACCTGAACGACCCATTGGTATCTCCCCGCAACTAGACCCTCCGATTGCATGATCGGAGCACCCCTCGGTGCAGCCGTAATTATCTGTTGATTGACCTCAACCATCTCTATAATTCGCGACCTTTCCAAGGCCTGCGTAAAGCTACCCCAGCCTCGCTTCGTGAAATTTCTAGATGATTCTTGCAACCTTCTTCTGTAATCACTAAAGCCAAAGGTCATGACTTCTGTTGCGGCTTGAGCAACCCACGACATCAATGAAGGCGCACTTAAATTTGGCTGACTTAAAGGAACCATGGGAATTAAGCGCCCATCTTCAGTGGTTGCAAAATAGTAATTTTGCGGCTGATTAACTTTGATTGTATAATACATAGCCCCGATTAACGCTAATATAACAACACTTTGTATTAAAGTCATTTTCAAAAGGCTGCGATAACCATCTTTGTAGAATTCATTTCGCACAACAACTGTTCCAAGACCTGATACATCATCTGATTTAGGGGCTTTTTTAAGTTTTTCGTCTGCACCAGAATTTTTATTTTTTTGTTTTTTAAGCATGATAGACTCTTTTGAAATTTAAACTATTAAAAAAATACAATGATTTATCTCAGTATATGGCATATACGGCGAGATAGTACACTATATTTTTTAATAGGTAAATTTCTAATTTTTATAAATATTAAGTGCGCTCAATGGTGGGCTTGTGTTATTGTTAAATGTTGGTATGTTTTGCTTGCCTTTGGGTTTAACAAAATCTTTTTGGAGTTGTGTCATATATAAATATATAAGAAGCGTTTATTTATGAGTATTTATGAAGTCGGTTTTTGGGTGATGGTAAAGCGGGGGCTGGCAATAGGCACGCTCTCTATTCTTTTTATCGTCACCCTGTTTATTGGATTGGTTTACACGCCTAAGCCTGCTGTTGCTTGCTGCTGGGCATGCCCAACAACTGACTGCCAAGCTGCCGAGCGAATTATTGGTGATGCACACCAACTTATGGTGGATAGTGTGGCAGATGAATTTTCTGCTGACCTTTCTGCATTTGAGGATTGGATGGTTGATGTTATGTTCAACACTCAATTCGCCCCTGCTACCTTTGATATGGCCACCCAGATGGGCGCTGTTGCGATGTACTACACAGGTATGATCGGCGCTTTCCTTGATGCTCAAATACAAATGGATACCCAAAGGTTATTTAGAAAATTACAATTTGAAGCACATAAAGACTATCGCCCAAGCGAAGGTTTTTGTTCGTTTGGAACAAATGTACGAAGTTTGGCTGCAAGCGAGAGTGTTGGGCAGTTCAATAGTTTGGCACTATCACAATTATCTCTCAATCGCCAGCTAGGGGCTTTTGGCGTTGCTGGTGCAAAAAATGTTGATGATGATTATAAGGCTCGTTGGGGGCAATTTGTTAAAACTTATTGTGATGTCGGCGATAATAATAGAGGCGCCTCTGCCACAGGGTTAGAGCTGGCTTGTGACCATGATGGTCCTGGTGGGGCTTCTGATATGGGCGCCGAAGATCATAATCGCATTAACCGTGATATTGATTATACTCGGCTGATAGAAGAGCCAAGGACTATTGACGTAGATTTTACAAATAACACCCTAGATTCAGAAAACCCTTTCATTGTTAAAGAGCCTGGAGACGAAGAAGATGTGATTGCATTGTCAAAAAATTTATATGGTCATAAAGTGTTATCGAGAGACATCTCTAGTGTTCTAATGAAAAGCGACAATGCTAGAAAATTATACTTAGCATTAAGAAGTGTTGCTGCCAAAAGAGGCGTCGCTCAGGCAAGCTTTAATGCTATTGTAGGGATGAAGTCTTCAGGAACTACAGATAAAGATCCACTTGACGTTATTATATATCCAGCTGACCCTACTGTAAGCACACCATCCACGCGCTTATTAAAACAAACAAGGCGCTATATGGCTGCTATTATGCACCAATTATTGCCATCTGCAGAAATATCTGGCACTGAAACTGGCGCTAATATATTTGATCTAATAGGCTACAGTCCTAGTTATTATTCTCAGCTGGAGCTGCTAGCAAAGAGAATTTATCAAAACCCTGATTTTTATGCTAATCTTTATGACACCCCTGTTAATGTTTCAAGAAAGAAAGTTGCGATGAAGGCGATAGAACTTATGGTCGATAGGGCCATCTATGAAAGCCAATTGCGACGCGAAATGAATATATCTGTTTTACTTGCTAGTAAATTGCGCTCTGCACATAGGCTGGCGAACAAGGATCTAGTTATATCTTTGGGTAGTGAATAATTTATAGAAATGAAAGATTTTACTTTATATATGGTTAGTATAAATAATAAAAAATTTAAGGATTCTATTTTTTCTAGGCGTAAGTTTAGAAGGTGTTTTTTGCTGTTTTTATGCATTGCTGCTTTATTAGGGGGTCTTGTGGCAACGCTAACTAGCGGTAAAAAAGAAGCGCAAGCTATATGTCTCCCTTGCATGATGTGTTCAATGATTGATACCCAGATAACAGTGTGGATTATGGAGGCTCTTAAAGACTACATCTTTGTACCTATGATTGAAGATAATATTGTGGATCATATAAAGCATAGTGAGGGTAACTGGATTGTCGATCGCTTCTTTCGGCGTTATTGGGTTATAGCTCTTGCCGAACTGACTGAGCTTTTAAGTGCTTTTGGTATGTATCAGGTTGGTATAGTAGGAACATTCTTTGATGCAAAAAATATTGTAGGAACGCAGCGTTTGTTTTTTAAATTGCAGGCTGAGGCGCATAAAGATTACCATCCAAGTGATGATTTTTGTTGGTTTGGTACTAACTCTCGAAGTATGGCATCAACAGAAAGTCACTCAAATTTAAATATGCTAGCAATGTCTAAGCGTTCCCTGCAAAGGCAATTAGGGCATAAGAGTTCCGTCTCTGCTAAAGGTAGTAATGAGGATAAAAATGCTAGGTGGAATCAATTTATTGACACTTATTGTGACCCTAAGGATAATGCGTGGGATGTGGCTGGCTCTGGTCTTGATTTAGCTTGCGACCGTGATGGTCTTGGCAGTGCGACTGTAACTGGCGCTATTGATTCATCTAGAGTTAACCGTGATATCGATTATACTAGGCTGATTGATGAGCCAAGAACATTAAATGTTAATTTCTCTGATGACCCAACGGTTCTTCAGCCTGACGAAGAAGATGTTATGGCTATGGCATCTAACCTATATGGCAATAATTCTCTTTCTAGGAGTGTGTCACGTTTGATGATGGAAAAGCCTGAAGCCAATAGGCTTTATATGGATTTAAGAAGCGTGATTGCCAAAAGAAATGTCGCAGAAAGCAGTTTCAATGCAATTGTTTCTATGAAATCTGCTGGTACAAATGGTGACCCATCAGCCACGGCGCACCCTGATACAGGTTTATATATGGCAGCATTAATGAAAGACTTAATGCCAGCGGGAACTCCTGATGATGAAGTTCTTCAGATATTAGGTGAGAATCCAAGCTATTACGCCCAACTAGAATTCTTAGGCAAGAAAATCTATCAAAACCCTGATTTCTTCGCTAATCTTTATGATAAGCCTGCAAATGTAAAGCGTAAAAGCGTTGCTATGAAAGCGATATCACTTATGATTGACAGGGCTTTATTTGAGAGTGAGCTGCGCCAGGAAATGCTTATGTCTGTTATGCTTTCAAATAAGTTAAATGAAAAACGTAGAATAATTAATCGTGATCTCAAACTTGAGACAACTAGGTAGGCAATATGAGTTTTGAATACTTTAGAAAAATTTTGGATATTACGCGTAAGGTGATAATGCTCTTTGCTGTTATTTCGGTGGCTGGTTTTTCATTATTGGGTTTTGCTGGTGCGGCTCGCGCGCTTTGTGAAGATTGCGACTTAGCTGTAAGTAATGCAGAAATAGATATTTGGGTGGCCGCAGAAGAGGAATTCGACGCTAAAATTGATAGCTCATTTAAAGATCTTCAAAGATTTATTGTCCATCAAATGTGGGAGCAAAGCATATTGCCCGCGATGATGCTTTCGGCTGAACAATTAACAGCAGTTGCTATGCAGCAAGCTATGGCTGTCGGCATGTTCATTGATGCAGAAAGCCAGCTTGATGCGCAACTGCTATTACAAGAGATACGTGCTAAAGCTCACAAGGATTACCACCCAAGTGTCGGTATGTGTGAATTTGGTTCTGTGATGAAAAGCTTAGCGGCTAGTGAGCGGCGCGGAGAGATAACAGCAGTTATACTTAGTCAACGTTCTCAAGACAGACAATTAGGGCAGCGCGATAGCTCTGGTATGTATGGCCATGATTTAGACAAGTCTTCACGTATTAACCATTTCAAAGGTTTATTTTGCAATATAAAAGACCGAGGGGGTGCTTTGTTATCTAATGTTAGTGCATTATTATCTTTATGTTCTTCAAATGTTAATTGGGATGACGCTGCATTTGATGAGCATGCTAGGGCAAGGATGAATAAGGATATTGATTACTTCTCCTTAGTTGATTCCCCGTGGAGTTTAAGTATAGATTTTACGAATGAGAAAATATTAGACACAAGTAATACGCCCAATATTAATAACGAAGATGAAGAGCATATTTTAGCAATGGCTAGTAATTTATATGCGCATGATACTTTTCCGCGCATACCTGCAAGATTATTAACAAATAGACCCGATAAAGAGCTAAGCACCATGCAAAAAGCTTACATGGATATGCGCTCTATAATTGCAAAGCGAAGTGTTGCCGAAAATAGTTTTAATGCCATTGCTTCTATGAAAGCAGAGGGGAATTATCCAATTGATTCATCTGATGATAGAACGGGTCCTATGAATTCTCGAATTTATATGGAGCACATTCTTAAAGAACTTGGCGTTCCATCAACTGAGGCATTAAAGTTATTAGGCGAAAACCCAAGCTATTATGCTCAAATGGAAATTCTTACTAAAAAATTATATCAAAACCCTGACTTTTATACGAATTTATATGATAAACCCGCCAACGTAGAGAGAAAAACAGTTGCATTGCAAGCAATTAAATTGATGCAAAAGTTTGACTTTTTAAAGAGCTTTCTACGTAGTGAGGCTTCAACTTCTATTTTACTTGAACTAGCTGTGTCTGATTTACAGAGTGAAATAGAAGACCAAATTCAGGTCGTTGGCGTGGGTGGTAATTAATATGATTAAGTTATTCAAAAAACATGCTGGATTAAAAATAACTATTTTAATGACTGTTATTGTTCTGCTTTTTGCTGGCGCGACTATGACAGTTCAACCAAAAAAAGCTGAGGCGTTATGCTGTGCTAACTGTTGTATGTGTATGGGGCAAATAGGTGTGGATTTATCGAAATGGGTCCAAGGTTGGATTGTGATAAATCTTGATTTCTTCATTGATTTAGAGATACATAGAATAGTATTTTTTGATTTTGAATTCTGGCAGTTAAAAATGCTTCCACTATTTATACAAACGGGTATGCAGCTTTCTGCTGTTGGCATGCAACAAACTATGATGATTGGCATGTTTTTTGATGCAAAAGAACAGCTTGAAACGCAGCGTCTTTTACAAGAATTACACGCTAGAGCAAATAAAGATTATCATCCCAGTATTGGCATGTGTGAATTTGGCACCCGTATAAAAAGCCTCGCATCTTCCGAGCGTAAAGGTGAGATGAACTCTCTTATTTTAAGTGAACGGTCTTTAGATCGGTTTTTGGGCAACAAAGATACGGGCGCAGCATTAGGGCAAAAAGGTGATATTGCAATTAGGCTAAATGCGTTTCAAACTAATTATTGTAATACATTCGACAACAACAATGGGCTAAGCCTTATTTGCCCAACAAACAGCACTGATGTTGCAACGAAAGACAGATTCAATAAAGACATTGATTATCAAAGAACTATTGCTGATCCATGGACAATAGGCTTTGATTTCACAGCAGGTGGCAACCCCTCTCACTCAGATGAAGAAATCATGGCAATGTCTAATAACCTTTATGGATTTAATAGTTTTGATCGTGCAGATCAAAGGAAAATTCGCAATACTATGAGGGACGCCTCTGACCTTCAAAAAGCTTATCTAGATATGCGATCAGTAGTCGCAAAAACAAAAGTTGCTGAAAATAGTTTTAATGCCCTTATGGCATTAAAAGGCGAAGGAACGACAGGATCACGTGAATTTATAAAAGCGTATTTAGTTGAGCTTGGCATTCCTGATGGATCAGATGTTGATAGATTTTTGGGGAGTAATCCAAGCTATTACGCGCAGATGGAAGTTCTGACTAAAAAAGCATATCAAAGCCCCATATTCTACACTAACCTATATGACAAGCCAGCTAACGTAGAGCGAAAAGGCGTTGCATTGCAGGCAATCGGTCTTATACAAAAATTTGATTTACTAAAAAGCTATTTAAGAACAGAAGCATCCCTATCTATTTTGTTAGAGTTATCAATTGATAACCTGCAAAGAGAAGTTGAAGATAATATTCAAGCTATTAGCGGTGATCTGTAATGGAAAGGATAAGATATTGTTATGATTAAATTCAAGTCTAGAAAATTTTATCTAATAGGGTCATTCGTGTCTTTAGTTGCTGTTGGCTCTGCCATATTTGCTTATCAAGGTGCGATGTCAAAAGAATCTAATATTGAGGTTAAAATAAGTGACTTCCCTGTAGGAACGCGCATTAATTATGAAATACTCGCTAATAGTGATGTAATTGAAAATGGAAGCAAAATAGTTAGCCGTAGCAACATTTTAAACTTACCTATGCCTGATAGTATTCCTGTGAAAAGTAATAACATATTAAGCTATAAACTTAATATGCAGCCTCCTACACAAGATAATATTAGCTCTGCCGAGACTTTAGATATGTTAATTAAAATTGATCCTGATAATGGCGATATTTCCGTATCAGGATCAGGGCTTAATGGGTTTTCTGATATAGATATTAAAAAAGGTGCGGGCGGTATTGACGGCAATGAAAAAATTACATCCGACTGGGCAGGCTTATTTTCCATGCAACCCCTTAACAACATCTCAAAAGATGGACAAATTGAGCTGGCATTTCAAAATATCGGTATTGCAAGTGATTTCAATCAATTAGAAACAGGTAAGGTCGAAGTTTTTTTGGGTGATAGCGACGGCCCTACTATTGCTCAGGTTCGTAATCGTTATGTTGCAGCCTTGCAACGAATGACTGAAGAGCTAAGCGCGGTTATGGCTTTGCAAACAGGAACTATAGGCATGTTCTTTGATGCCAGCATACAGTTAAAAGTTCAAAGAAAACATCAAGAGTTAATGGCGCGCGCGCATAAAGATTACCACCCAAGCGAGCAAATGTGCCGCATTGGTACTTTTATTCGCAGCGTAGCGCATAGTGAAAGCAAGGCTGCAATTAATAAACATGCGCTAAATAAAATATTGATGAATCAATATCTAGCAACGCCCAACAACAGCGCGGCAAGTGGTCCTTCTGTAAATAATGCTTCTGAAATTGAGCTTTATAAAAAATCTTTTTGTGATCCTCGGGATAATAGTGGTTCTACTTATATATTATGCCCTCCTGATGCTGCCAATCCTCCAACAGTGGAAGAGCTGGACGGTATGAACAAAGATATTGATTATACAAGAATATTAGGTGGAAAACTTACACTTGATGTGGATTTTGTTGATGGCGATATAACTGGCACAGTAGATAACGATTTAGAAGGGGACGAGGCTGATATTATAGCATTAGCAAAAAACCTATATTTCCCAAATGTTTTTGAAGCCCCCAACCATGATCGTTTAAAGCAAGATTTAAGACCACATTATGATTCACGCAGCTTTGCTGCAAAAATGAATGTTGCACATAGCAGCTTCCTTAATATTGTGGGTATGAAATCAAGGGCTCCAGCAGGACAGCCAAATGTAACGACGGCTAATGTTCCAGCTCCCGCGCCTTTGGGAACGGGGCTAACTCGTGAGCCAGAGCCCGCGCCTGTACATACTCACCCTGCGCCAGATCCATCTAATCCACCGCCTGCATTGGTAACGCCGCTAACAACAACTAGAACTATGCCGACGACTATTCTAACTGAGGATTCAGGTTGGGCTTACATGAAAGCCATGCTACGTGAATTTGGCATTGTGGCGATAGATATGAATAATGATGGTGATACAACGGATGCCGAAGACCTTACAGTCGAAGAGCAAATTGATGAAATTTTAGGTGAGCGCCCAAGCTATTATGCCCAAATGGAAGTGTTAACCAAGAAAATATACCAACACCCAAATTTCTATACAAACCTATATGATAAGCCTGCAAATGTTGCTCGTATTGGCGCATCCATTGATGCTATTACTTTAATGAATCAAAGAGATCGCTTTGATTCTATTATTCGTCGTGAGATGCTTACATCTCTTCTTATTGAAGAGGAGTTAGGCAGGCATGTTGAAAATGTAAATAGTACGATTTACGAGCAAATGCAACAAAATCAATATGAATAAAGCATTTTGGCACTGTCCTTGCATATATATTAATTAACCCACAATAGTTGGGCATTAATATTTGGTAGCCAAGGATTTAAAATGGGAATTTCCAGCTTAGACACCGCCCTTTCAGGGCTTAAAATTAGCCAGCAGCAAATTGATATCATTTCCAGTAATGTATCTAATGTAGGCACAGAAGGCTATACAAGGAAAATATTGCCGCAAAGCACTAGAGCTATTGCTGGAGAGTCTATTGGCGTTCTACCTGGAACTATTGTTAGAAATGTTGATATGCGCTTGTCGCGTGATTTATGGACGCAAGTTAGCTCGGTTAGCTATTATGATGTGCAATCAACATATTTGAATCGCATTGACCAATTTAATGGCTCTCCTAGCGCTAATATTTCTGTAGCCGCAGAAGTATCGAAATTGCAAGATTCCTTTGCTGCATTGGCAAATGCTCCAGCAGATCAGTTCTTGCTAACCGATGTTGTAGATCAAGCTCAAGATACGGCAGGCAAAATAAATGATCTTTCAAGCTACTATACAACGCTCCGTAATGATGCACAAAATGAAGCAGAGGTCGCCGTTCAAAGCATTAATGATTTGCTTGAAAAAATTGCAGGGCTTAATTCTGATATCAGATTTGCAAGAGTATCAGGAAGAACATCTGCAAATTCAGAGGATCTTCGCGATCAATCTATTAAGGAAATTTCCAAATTAATAGATGTAAGCACTTTTTCCCGTGGTGATGGCATAATTGTTGTTCAAACTAAAAATGGAGCAGAGTTAGCATCCGACGTGGCAGAAGAGCTTGTATTTAGACCAAAGCCATTATCTGCAACATCATCATACCCTGATTCAGTATCGGGAATTTTTATTGGTGATCCAAATAAAAATGTTGGGGCTGTTGATATAACTGAGCTGAATATAGGAGGTTCTCTTGGTGGTTTAATAGATCTTCGCGATAAAATTTTTCCAAAACAAATGGCTCAATTAGATGAGCTAGCACAAAAAATGGCATTACGGTTCGAGGCTCAAGGTCTAAGATTGTTTACTGATGAGTCAGGAACTATTCCATCGGATGCTCCGCCTGACACAACCACAGACCCGATAGTGCCCGTTTCATATGTTGGTTTTTCTTCGCAAATGCAAGTTAATAGTGCGGTAGTATCGGATAATTCATTGCTGCAAACTGGTACATATGGCGGCACTCTACAAAGCGGTGCAAACGATATCATACGTCGCGTTATTGAATACACATTTGGAAGTGTTGATTATCAAATGGTTGGTAATTCCGATACGGCAACATCTGTAGATGTTAGAGCAGCAGCAACAGGAGGAACTACATTACAAGATTGGCTTGGGCTCGATGCTACTAATAGGGTGTCAAGTGGCATAAGTCTAAGTAACTATTCTAGCGTTGCAGATATTATAACTGCGGGCGGAACTGATGTTTTTGGCACGGGAGCGACGGAAACAGATACATTTATTCTGCGTTTTGATGATCCTGATTTTGGCTCGGGACCATATGATATTGAGATTGATTTGCGCTCAGTAACAGCCACAGGAAGTGGCGCGGCTCAAGATCTTGTAACCTATATTCAAACTGACCCTGATTGGGCAACGGCAGTTACTGATTTTGGCGTGAGCGCTTCTGTTGGATCTAATGGGGAGCTGGTTATCGAAAGCTCTAGTAATATAGAGATTTTAAATAGCGGGGTTGAGCCATTATCTGACCAAGGCTTTGCCTTCTTAGGGCTTAGCATTTCAATGTCAGAAGCTAGCGACCCTTATTTTGATATTAAGGTCGGAAATAATCAACCAACTATAATCACCATTGATCCGAATGACACTGAAACAGAGCTTATAGCCAAATTAAATGCGGTTGACGGCTTGGCCGTACAGTTAGATGCTGATGGGTTTTTATCATTGCGCCCTGGTAATGATTTTAATAATCCTGATTTTGGTGGCGATATAACAATTACTGGCGGCGGGTTTAAAACGGAAAGCGCGGCGCTTGCTGGAACTGCTTTGGGGCGAACATCTATTGATGATGGCGTTAATATTGTGCAATCTTTATTTGGCACATACCAAGTATTAGGCGGGGGTATCATAGAAGATCAATCCCCTATTATTGATATGGATTACCAATCTGAAACAGAGGTAGGAAGCGGCGTTTTTGTTTCATTTAGATCAGAAAATCTTGGCCCTAACGCAGCCGTTGGCACAGAGATAGGATCATCTGCCTCTCTTAATGATTTTTCACAAAAAATAATAAATGAAGTCGCGCAAGAATTGGCTCTAATTAATGCACGGGGCGCAGATGCTAAATCATTGGAGGGGCTTTTAAATCAGCAGCTTATGAATGAATCTGGCGTTAATTTGGATGAAGAGCTTGGCAAATTAATTGTTGTGCAAATAGCATACGCCGCTTCTGCGCGCGTGGTTAATGTAGTGGATAACATCTTCAAAGAATTATTAAGAGTAATATAGAAGTTTTTAGAAAGGAATAAAAATGGCAGGCGTATCAACATTAGGGCAGTCACTAAGGCAAATAGAAAGCCTAAACTTACAAAATACATTATTTTCAGAGCTTTCAATGCAATTAGCAACGGGCAAGAAAACGCAATCTTATTCTGGGCTAAACACAGATGCTCTTACATCTGTTCGATCAAGAACCGCGCTATCATCTATTAGTGTTTATATTAATAATATCACTAGGTCTGACACGACTTTGTCACTAACTGTTTCGTCTTTGTCTGAATTCCAAGAGCAATCAAGGAATTTTTCTGGAACATTATTAGGATTAGTGCAGCAAGGCTCTCATCAAATGGGCGATGATGTTTTTTATGATGATCCCGCCACCACAGAAATTGAAGCTATAATCATGGGTAATACCTCGTCAAAAGTTGATGCAGACCTCCAAGCCGCCACCGACCATGCGGAAAATTTATTCAGCTTATTAGGTGATCTCATTAATAGCAAAGAGGGGGATCGTTATTTATTTGCAGGGGCCGATTTATCAGAGCGACCATTTACAGATACTGGAACTCTTGATGCCAGCATTAATACATTAATAACAAGCTGGAAAAATGGCACAATTACAACAGATGAGCTTATAGCTGATATCAAAGATGGCACAGCCCTTAATGGCAACCCTGATGCTATAACTGATACGGCAATCGGTTTTTCTTCCTCACTTAGCAATGGAACTGCAGGAGATGTATTTATACGGGCCGATGAAAATTCTGAGCTTAAATATACAACATTGGCAAATGACGATAGCCTCAGAAATATGATGGTGGCACTTGCGGTCATGAAGAATGAAAACTTACTTCCAGTTGTTGATGTTTATGAAAGCGGCACTTACCCTGCTACCCCCGATGTAAAAGGCGCGCCAGGGGCAACGGCAAAGGATCAGCAGGAAAGTTTTTACCAGCTATATACTGCTATGTCACAAATGGTGTCGCAATCAATTGATGATGTTGACCAATTATTGTTTAAATTGGAAAATACCCGCGTGCAAACTAATGAAACAAAAAAGTCACTTACAGATCAACAAATGTTATTACAAAACACGGTCAGCAGCGTAGAAGATATCGATGTTAACGAAGTTGCAGTTAAATTGACAACCTTACAAACTCAATTAGAGGCTTCATATCGTGTTACTGCGATTACACAAAATCTTAGCTTAGTTAAGTTTTTATAATTAATGAGTACCGACCCTGAAATGAGTAGGTTCTTTTGATATGTTATTTTAATTTGACATGTGGATAATAAGCGGTTATAAACCCTCATTCTTTATGAAGAATTAGAATTTATTGCAGCCCTTTTAGTATTTCAAGTAATATTTCAAGCGCGCATTTTTAAAAGAGGTAAATATTATGCATCAGAAACGTACATTCCAGCCAAGCCTTCTTGTTAGAGCACGCAGACATGGTTTCCGCGCCCGTATGGCAGATAGAAGCGGTCGCGCTATTTTAGCACGTCGTAGAGCCAAAGGTCGTAAGCGTCTTTCAGCTTAATAAAATCATGAATATCAATAAAAAAGAGCTGCCAGCTAATGAAATGCTGACGGCTCGTTCTGATTTTGTAACAGTGCAAAGCAAGGGCAAAAAATGGGTGTCTAATGGCTTGATTTTGCAAATGCGCAAAAATGATCTTGGCATAATTCGCACAGGATACACAGTTAGCAAAAAAGTTGATAAATCCGCAGTTATGCGCAATCGTATAAAGCGCCGCCTCCGCAGCGTCATGGCAGAAGTTCTTCCAAATGCAACAAATGGTTATGATTATATTTTGGTCGGCAGAAAACTAACCCTAACCCGCCCATATAATGATCTTATTAATGATTTTAAATGGTGTTTGAAAAAAACAGAATTATATAAAAAATGAGGTGATATATAATGGTTTTACTGCTTCAATATTTAATTAAAGCATATTCCTTTGTTGTTTCTCCATTTTTGGGGCGCAATTGCAGATTTCACCCTACATGCTCTTCATATGCTCATAAAGCATTGGAAAAGCACGGGGCTTTCAAGGGAATTTTCCTGATATTCATGCGAATATTATCCTGTCATCCATGGAGTAAGCGAGATTTTTCCGATCCAGTGCCCGAACGATTTGCATGGCGGGATTTCTTGGGGTATAAACTCTTCAAATATAAAAACTATAGCAAGAATTTAAAAGGCGCGCACAATAATGATGAATGACAAAGATAAAATGCACCCAGAAGATATTCGCAACCTAGTTATCTTTGCTGCTCTTTCAATTTTGATATGGTTTTTATATGAGACATATGTCCTTGCCCCTCAGGCAAAAGCTCTTAAAGATGCAAAGACAGCGCGCGCGGAGCTGATATTAAAAGACCCCAAAATATTTGATCCTATTGAAAACTTCACGCGCGAAGAGATTATATCACAAACAAAGCGCATAGAATTTAGTAACGGCGAAATATTTGGCTCTATATCTCTTAAGGGAGCGATGATTGATGATTTAAGCCTTAGAATGTATCACAAGACTTTGGAAAAAAAGGAAAATGTAGCATTATTTGCGCCCAACCAAACTAAAGGCGCGCGCTATGTTGATTACGGCTGGGTAACTCGTGATAAAAATTTACAAATTCCGAACTCTTCTACTATGTGGAGCGTGAAAGATAACGATATTTTGCGTCCTGACCTCCCTGTAACGTTGTTTTGGAATAATGGGCAGGGTTTGCGTTTTGAGCGCATATTATCACTTGATGAGCATTATGTATTTAATATCACTCAAAGAGTTTATAATAACTCAGGGCAAGATGTAAGGCTTCACCCTTATGCGCTTATTTCGCAAACGGGTATTCCCGAAGATTTCTCAGGCACTTGGATATCTCATGAAGGGCCTATAGGCTATATGGGCGGCGAGCTGGAATCATTGAGCTATTCCGCCATGGTGAAAAACCCATCTAAGAAGATAGAAGCTGAAAATGGCTGGATTGGTATTTCTGATAAATACTGGCTAACGGCTCTTATTCCAGCGCAAGAAAGCATGTCAAAATTCCGTTTCAAATACACGCCTGATCCGATAAGAAAAGAGCGCAACAGATATCAAACTGATTTCACTGGCGAGGCAATGACCTTGCCTGCGGGCGGGCAAATTCAAAGCTCATATAATCTTTATGCGGGCGCGAAAAAAGTCTTGCTATTGGAAGATTATCAGAAAATCTTAGGCGTTGATAAACTTGATCTAGCCGTTGATTTCGGTTGGTTTTGGTTCTTCACCTATCCATTTTTCTTGGCACTTCACTATATTGGCTTATTGGTTGGCAATATGGGCGTTGCGATTATAATCCTTACAGGAATGCTGCGTTTTGCGGTATTCCCGCTTACCAATATTTCTTACCGTTCATTTGCAAAAATGAAGATTGTCGCGCCGCAAATTACAGCTCTTCGCGATCAATATAGTGATGATAAGGAGAAGTTACAGTCTGAAATTGTTGAGCTATATAAGAAAGAAGGCGTTAATCCTATGTCGGGTTGCTTGCCTATTCTTGTTCAAATACCGATTTTCTTTGCATTTTATAAGATTTTATTCTCAACAATCGAAATTAGGCACGCACCGTTTTTTGGCTGGATTCAAGATTTATCTGCAAAAGACCCGACAAGCGTGTTTAACTTATTTGGCTTGCTGCCATATGACGTGCCATCATTATTCATGATTGGTATATGGCCATGTCTCATGCTTATTGTGATGCTTATGCAAAAAACATTAAACCCGCCGCCACAAGATAAAATGCAGCGCGATATGATGAATATATTCCCGTTCTTTATCACTTTTATTATGGCTGGTTTTGCATCAGGGCTTGTGATTTACTGGACATTCAGTGCGCTATTTTCTGTAATCCAGCAAGCCATCATCATGCGCTCTTGCGGCGTTCCTATATATATATTTAATCGGGATAAATTTAAGGAAGAGCTAGAAGCCAAGGTAGAAGAAGGACCTGACGTTCACCCATTAATCGAAATGGCAGAAGACGAGGCAGAAAAGGCTTTATTCGGCGATGAAGAAGCTAGCGCGCCAGTTAAAGAAATTTCACCCCCTAAGTCAAAAAAGACTCAAAATAAGAAAAAGAAGAAGAAGTAATTTTCTATGGATGAAGAATTTTCAAAAACTGAGCTAGAAACTGCTCGTAAAATATTTGCAGGCTCTTGCGATTTCATGCTTGGAGTTGTCGCGTTAAAGGGCTTGCCTGATGCAAATCTTCCTGAGGTTGCTTTTGCTGGGCGCTCTAACGTTGGAAAGTCTTCACTGTTAAATACTCTTACTGGGCGCAATAGCTTGGCTAGAACATCTAATACACCAGGGCGCACGCAAGAGCTTAATTACTTCAATTTAGGAGACCGCCTTTATATGGTCGATATGCCAGGTTATGGCTATGCTAAAGTCTCTAAGGAAAAGATAAAATCATGGACGAACTTAATTTTTGATTATTTAAGAGGTCGCCCGACATTGCGCTGTGTCTTTATTCTTATTGACGCTCGCCATGGCTTAAAGCCCACAGATATAGAGCTTATGGAGGTGCTGGATAAATCAGCAGTATCGTATCGTATCATTTTGACCAAGGCTGATAAAGTTAAAAGCCAAGGGCTTGAGGCTGTGACAGAAAAAATCAAGCAAGCTATAAAAGATCACGGCGCGGCATATCCAGATATTTTATATACAAGCAGTATCAAAGCCACAGGAATTCCAGAGCTTCGCTGCATTATAAACAGCTATGGCGAATAATTAGCGATCAACTAATACGCTGTAAAAACTATATGTATCTGCTGCATTATTACTAACGCATAATGACATATAGCCATCACACGCCGCGCAAACTGCTGCGGTTAAATCGTTATTCGTTCCCGTATCCACCAAATAAGTGCTAAGCGATCCAGTAAGGGCTGGAATTGTGATAGAGCCTGTAACGTTTTTATTAATGCTCTCACATACTGGTTTTGCAATTTGATGAGCGGTTAGGATAACGTCAGTGCCGCTGCCCTTGCTCCATTCAACATTATTAAACCTGCCTAAATACCAACCCGCATCAGGAGGAGTTGACACCTGCGCCGTAGCTTTAGAAGGCAAGTTAGCAAGGCTTAGACCGCCGCCTTCAGGGTGAAATATTTTATGTATATGCGGAGAAGTACCAAACCCCGCCTCACTTGGTAATGTGAAAACAAGCCCCGCAATATTACTGCCCGTAAATATCATTTGGTCTATAACTGATTTGGTTTGAACGCTATAAGATAGCATATCCATGGCAAGAATATCTGCCTTCGCACTGTCAATCTCTTTGGTACTGGAATTTTGAGTTTGCCTTGATAAGGTGAAACCCAAAGCCGCAAACAAGACAATCGCGATTAAAACATAAACTAACACATTTCCGCTTTGTGAATTTTTATTGTAATTTTTGTTCACTTTTTGTTTTCCTCTGCTTGCTTTATAGTTTATATTCTATATAAGAATCACTCACATTAAACAAGGCTATCAAAAATGACGCTTGGCGCAACTATTTATATATTCTTTGGAATGATGCTTGGTGGCATTACTGTTTTTGCCTTTCAGGTGAAAAAATTAATGAAGTTGGAGCGCAAAAATGCGGAGCTAACCGCTCAAATTAAGGCTGAAAAATCGGCATTAGACAGGGCGGGAGCGGAGCTGGATAACCGTTTCAAAGCTACTGCGCAAGAAGCCTTGCAAAAGAGTAATGAACAATTTCTACAGCTAGCTAAGGAAAATCTTAAAAATGCGCAAAGTGATGGGGCGCATGATCTGGAAAAGCGTCAAAAGGCAATTGACGATATGGTAAAGCCTGTGCAAGAACGTCTCAAAACTATGGAAGAAGTGCTTCATCAAGTCCAAGGAACGGATCAATCTTTGCGCGAACAGGTTAATAATCTAAACCGTGAGACGGCGAAACTTGTTGGCGCGCTGCGTGATCCTTCTGCTCAAGGCACGTGGGGTGAATTTATCCTTGAAGGTCTACTTGAAAAATCAGGTTTAATTAAGGGTGTTCATTATGAAACGCAAGTTAGTTTTGACGGTGGCAAACAAAAGCCTGATGCCGTTATATCTATGCAAGATGGGTTTAATATTATTATTGATTCTAAAGCCCCCATAAATGAATTTGCTACTCGCCTATCTGAAGATATTGGCGAGGCTGAACATCGCCAAATAATGAAAAAGCTAGCTAGTAATGTTAAAGATCGCGTGAAAGAACTTGGGAAAAAGAATTACTGGGAAAATATCGATAGCCCTGATTTTACCGTATTATTTTTACCTTCCGAGCATATTTACTCCATTGCTCTTCGCGCTGATCCTTCCTTAGTTGAGTTTGCGGCTAGTAAGAATATTATTATTGCATCGCCAACACTGCTAATGTCATTACTCAGGGTCGTTGGGATGAGCTGGCGTCAGGTAGAGCTTGCTCAAAATGCGCAAGAAATCTCTGATCTTGGTCTTGATCTATATAAAAGATTTTTGAAATTTACCGATCATTTCGAAAAAATTGGCTCTCATTTGCAAAAGGCCATGGGTGGTTATGATGCTGCCGTTGGCTCTATGGAGCGCCAAATTATGCCCGCCGCGCGTAAGTTTAAAGAACTTCAAGGAGCAAAAGCAGGTATTGGCGAATTGCCTGAATTAAGTGAAGTAGAAGAAACTCCGCGCCGCCTATCTCTAACACATGAAGATGAAACAGAGAAAAAACGCGCTTAAGCCTCAAAAGTATTTTCTGGTGGTTTTGGCACGATATCGCCAAGCTCAAATAGATATGAATGCTTTGGCTGAGGACGTAAAAGATTTGTTGCCAAAATTGCCTGACAAGTCTGTTTTGGTCGTAGGTGGAGCAAGCTTTCACAAAAGAAATGATATCAGATATGCTATAGAAACAACTGTGGAGAAACTCGTAATGTCCTATTCTTAATCGAAATTACCATAATATGTACTATTTAAAACCTAAAGCACTATATTTTGTTGATTTGGTAATTATGGTAGTTTAGGATTCTGACCTTAGATTGTTTTCTATAAATTATTACCAGCTTAAAATCATAGTAATATCAAGAAAAGGCGTTTAATTTAACCTGAAATTTCCGCAAGCGTTATGCTTAAACCATCAAGCTCTGCGCTCATTATTATCTGGCATGATAGACGGGAATTATCTTCTAAATTAAAAGCTTCGTCTAACATTGCTTCTTCATCTTCGCGCATATCAGGGATTTTATATATCCATTCTTTATCAACGTAAACATGGCAAGTAGCACATGCGCAAGCTCCGCCGCATTCGGCTTTTATAGGAAGCCCGTAATCACGGATAATCTCCATTACTCGCCATCCGCTAATTGCTTCAAGCTCGTGTTTTGTTTGATTTTGATCTGTTACAAAAATCTTCATTTGCTAATCTTTTTCACCAGATAATATTTTATGAATACCATATGTCATTGCTGTAATTTGCACAGATACTATAATAAGCTCCGCTATAGCTCTTATGATAGAGCTTGATATAATGCTTAATAGATCACCATTGCCACTACCTGTTGCTTGAAGTAGGGCGGAGAATACGGTCATTAAAGGCAAGGAGCAAATAATCCATGTGGCAACCATACCCGCCGATATTCTTATACCTGGTATTTCTTTAAGATAGTAAGATATCGGGTAGCCTGATGCTGTAGGTATAAATAGCCATAAAAACCTAAATATCCATGTGAAAGCAATCAGAATGCTAAACATTATTAAGCTAGCCATAACAGGAGAAAGATTCGCCACATCATCTTCTATAATATCAACGGGAGGGGAGTTTTGGGTGAAATCCATGCTCACGCCTAACAAAGCTGTTTCTATAACACGCAACAAAAGATACAGCGCAATGCCGCCTTGCACGCATTGATTTCTAGTCATATAACCGCCATATGATTTTGGTTTTATATCGGAGCTTGGCGGAGGGACTAATTTCCCCCATATGAATATTGGCTCTCTATACAGGAAATATCGTATAAGACCAATAATGAATATCGCCTCAACAACAAATGCGGGCAAATATATTAAGCCTTGGAGTAAATATTTATCTTGCGCATTTAAAGCAAATACAGCTAATAAGCAGGAGATTTTTACAAAAAGCACCGGGGCAGCAACGCTAAGAAGATAGCTGCGTTCCTTCCATATAAATTCATAGCCCTTGGACGCTGCATTTATAAAATCAAAACTTGCCATATTATTTCCCAGTAGCCACTAAATTGAATATGTCTTTATAAATGATTTTTTTAGTAGTTGGCTCTGATATTTCTTCTGGCTCGTTAATTGGAGTATCTTCAATTTCAGGGGTGGAAATAGGAGCAGGGATAACCTCTTCGGCAGGTGCATTACTTAAAATAGGCGCTTCTTCCTCTGAGGGCTTTTGCTCTTGCTGCTCATTTGTACTTGCATCAGGTTGAATTGAAATTTCTTCCGTGACGATTTCTTCACTTTCAGGCGTAGCTTTGACCTCTATGCTAGCAAGTAAGTTAGGGCGTACGCGCTCAATAATATCGTCTGCATATAGGAATTGCGAAACTTCCGCGCCATACTGGTCAATAACTTGCCCGACATAATCAAATATCAATGAGCCGCTATCAACGCTTTTCTCAACAATTTCAGAAATGGTTATTTTCAAGCCTATCCTGCGTTCATCGGCATCATTTTCAAGTTTTATGCGGTGATCGGGGTCTGTTGCCCCCTCATTATCATATTTAATAAGCTCTTCGCCAAATATATATTGAGCGATAGATGGGAGTTTGTCTCTGAATTTATTTCGTCCGCTAGCATTATAGGGTATGTATAATAAGTCTAGCGCATCCTTTAGATTATCTAGCTGATTGCTAAATGCCGCCATAGAGTCGGCTGTTGGCGTTTCCACATCATCCTTTTTGTATAGCTGGGCATCCGACATATTTAGCTCACCTTATTAATTAATAAAACCAAAGCCCATCATAAACATATTATGATTAAAACCCAATTAAAATAAATGGGTTTTAGGTTTTTATTTAAGAGCTTGCTTGCGCGGCTAATTTAGGCGCGCGCCCTGCGAGCCTATAGGCTATGCCGATGACAATCAACGTGCTTGTGTAGAATATAAGCTCCATTCCTGTTGGTCTTGGGGTGTATCCTATCAAAATACTAAGAGTTTCCCCGATTAAGCTTCCTCCAGAAATAAAGCTAGAAGTATCCCATACTTGAGAAATTAACTCTGGCAATACTCCCGCTGCTATCAAGAAATTCGCGCCTTGGGCTGCAATGCCTGCGGTTAAAACTATGAGCATCCAGCTAGTTACCGTAAATAGGTGGCGCTTTACAGTCTTTAGTAAACCCAAATATAACATAGTGCCAATGATAGTTCCGCCAATAGCCCCAATAAAGCCGCCAATAATAATCTCACTTATAGGAAAAGCATTTGATGCAACCATACCATAGGTAAATAGCACTATTTCTGCGCCTTCACGGAAAGTAGCAAGGGCTATAACACCTGCTAAAATATATAATGATTTATCGCCACTTACTATGTCTTGCCCAACTTCATTTAAGTTTTTGGACATTTCCCTGCCGTGACGTTTCATCCAAATAACCGTCCAGCTTAGGAATATAACTGCAATAAACATGATGCTAGCATTAAAGATTTCTTGCCCCATACCGTCAATTGCATCTGATATTTTATCAGTGAAGAATGCAATCGCAACAGAGCCGGCAACGCCTATCATAAGCCCAATAACAATCATAAGGTTGCGCTTTGTAACGCCTTTGGTTGCCGCCATTACAATGCCCAATATTAGGGCGATTTCTAAAAACTCACGGAAAACTATAGTTGCTGTTGGGAACATGATTTTAATCCTTCTTTATTCTGCGATAATATATCCGTTGGCCGTATCCATATTAAACTCACCAAAATAGTGATATTTACCAGCCTTTAAAGGGCCTATGAATATAGTCGCTTTTTTATTACCAGAAATTATTTTCTCACGATTAAAATCATGACTTTCGAATTCTTCGGGCGTAGGGTCTTGATTGTGAATAATAAGCTTAATTTTCTCACCTGCGGGAACTGTAAATGTCTCGGGCGTGAATTTATGATCTTTAATAAAAATCTCGTAAAATTCTTTTTTCTCGATTATCTCTTGTTCTTGACTTACGACTTCATCGCTTGCCGTTGCTTGGAATGATATCCCCGCAGTAATAATTGAAATACCTAATATAGTTAAAAGTTTCTTCATAGCTTTACCCATTCATATTAAATGATAATGATTATCATTTAATATGTGGATTCAATTATGAATGCAAGTGATATTTGTTATTAAAACAAAATACTTGCAAAATCTTCAAGCCATACATATAAATACAATCGGAAAGTCGGGACGGGCGAAGCCTCGCTTGTAATTGGTCAGATCCGAAAGGAAGCAGCCACCATCGAATTTTTCGGGTCGTTTCTGGCTTTCCACTTTGGTTATTATGCAGCCACCCCACCGCGCTCCAGAGCGAGCCATACACGCCAAATCTCAATAAGTTATGACCCTAGCCTAGATCTTAGATTAAAAATGTTACATTACACTAAATCGTCATCACATGCTTCATGCAGTTATCCATGGGTTGCACTGCTATGCAGCACATTGCATGGACAAGCCGTGCAATGACTTGTCTTATATTAATATCAATTAAGCAATAGGCTTATCAAGCTTAGAGGTTAGGTCACCTGCAATAGGCTCATCATTTAGCATTTCAATCATACCGCTTGGCTGAACTGAGAAGTTAGCAATGAATAGAGCGTTTGAATAAAATACGACAGCGTCACAAAGGAAATGCCCTTGCTCATTCATACCTTCGAAGCTTGCAGGGCGGATAGTGCCTTCAATAACTGATTTTGTAGTGGCATCCATATCCTGCGGCAAATTAGGGTCGGACATATCTTCTGACACATAAAATGGCCCTTCGTCGCCGCGCACAAAGAAACAAAAGAAACGCAAATAATCAAGAACGTTATCTTCATTAATTTTAACTGGGGCTTTGCTGTTTACCTCATGAATTGGCGGAGATGTTCCATTAAGACGGAATAGGTTACCTTGATCCGTTAGGTAATATATAGTCATCTTTTTGTTAACCCAATTAGGGTCTTGCACACGAATAAGAGCCACGCTCTCATAAAATGGCAGAGTGCGCCAAGCGACCTGCGTACTATTCGGAGAAGTGCGATACTTACCATCAATTGGATTTACTTGATCCAAAAACCCAGCGAGCTCATCACCCTCTACATCATTCCAATTATCATTATACATATTTTACAGTACCTTAAAAAATTATATCGACATAAATCAGCCGACCTTATTTTGACAGAAAATTATCATAGTGCAACCCCTATAAGCAAAATACTTGCTCATATTGCTAAAGCATAATTAAATACCTTTATTTTATAATTAGCTATTTACATTACTTTAGCTATTTACATTACTATAGCAAAAGAGATAAAACTATTTATTAAAATATAAGTTTAAAATGGATGCTACAAAGGTCTCTACCATGGTTATTTTTAAATCAATAAAAACACTAAGAACAGTATTAACTCATGGAACGGCTATTGCAACAATTGCAATCATGGCTTCTCCTGCTATCGCGCAAGTTGAAAACGCAACTACAATCGCAGATCCTGCGCGCGCAAGCCAATTATTGTTAAATGCTGGTGACATGCCAAAGCTTTTTGAAAAGGTAGAAATTGAAGATGCTGCATTACAAGATGCTCCTTATGGCGCAGAAAACATCGCTATTAATTTAGAAGAGCTTAGAATTGATGGTGTAAATATCTATAAAGCAGAAGATCTTGAGCCTGTATATAAAGACAAGCTTGGCAGTAAAGTTTCTTTGGCTGATATTTATGGGATTGCAAGAGACCTCACTAATAAATATCGCAATGATGGCTATATATTAACCCAAGTTGTAGTGCCTCCACAAACTATTGAAGATGGCACTGTAGCGTTGCGCGTAGTAGAGGGGTTTATTGACCAAATCATTATAGAAGGTGAAGAGCGTAAAAGCATAGTAAAGCATATAAGAAGACTTGCAGATAATTTGCGCGAGAATAATATCCTTAATGCAAAAGGCCTTGAGCGTTATTTACTGCTTATCAATGATCTGCCCGGAATTACAGCGCGCAGTATTTTAAGCCCTTCTAAAACTCTAACTGGTGCATCTGACCTAACCATAGTAGTTGATCGTGATATTTACGAAGCGGAAGTGTCTATCAATAATTATGGCAGCAGGTATTTAGGGCCTTATCAAGCATCATTTAGCGATGCGGCTAACTCTTGGTTAGGTTTTAACGAGCGTATAGCAGGGCAATTTGTTATTAGCGGTGATAAAAACAATGCTGATGAGCTGCTTTTCGGCTCTGTATCTTATGAGCAACCAGTATCACGTTATGGTACAAAAATAGGATTTTCTGGAAGTATAACATCAACAGATCCAGGTTATGATCTCGAACAATTTGATGTTAATGGTTTGTCCAAGTTTTTAAGTGCAACTATATCACACCCATTTGTAAGATCACGCACAACCAATATTTCTGGGCGTGCTACATTTGACTTGCGTAGCGTTGATAGTAAAAACAACCTAGAGCCAACAAGACGTGACCGCATTCGATCTGTCCGCGCGGGCGCAACTTTTCAATTTATGGATTCAATGTTTGGCGTTGGCGTTAATGCTATTGATGTTGAAGTATCAAAGGGCGTTGATCTATTTGGCGCAAGTTCAAAAGGTCAATCAAATTTAACTAGGGCCAATGGTGACCCTGAATACACAAAAATAGAAGTGCAAGCGCAAAGACTGCAACGCATAACTTCTAAGCTTAATTTATTAATTGCTGGACAAGGTCAATTAGCAGCAGCGCCTTTGCTAAGCTCTGAAGAATTCGGTGTTGGCGGCATGAATATTGGTCGCGGCTATGATTCATCTGAAATTATCGGCGATGATGGCATAGCAGCAAAGCTTGAATTGCAATGGAGCGAGCCACGCAAGATTAAATATCTAAAAAATTATCAGCTTACCGCTTCTTTTGATACGGGTAGGGTATGGAATCAAGATGCCACAACATCCGCAGCGAAGCGCGATTCATTATCATCTGTTGGTTTAGGTATAAATGCTAATATAACAGATAAAGCCATTGCTAACTTTGGGGTTGCCTTACCCCTTACCCGTGAAGTTGATACTAGAAACTCTCGCAATCCAAGATATTACTTCAATATCACGCATAAGTTTTAAATATCACAAACATGATATAACTTACATTTGAGCGCTTTTAAGGCGCTCTTTTGCTAATGAAGCGAATGCCTCCCAGAAATCACGACGACGAGGGATAAGCTCTTCAATTGTATAGTTTTTTGCTTTTTCAAAATTATTTTGTGCAGCAATTAAACGTCGCTCATTATTCATTAATGATATTATTTGATCGGCTAATTTTTGCGTGTCGCCACATTCATGAATAAATTCATCACTTAATAATTCACCAGCCCCGCCAGCATCAGAGGCAAGGGCAGGACAGCCGCGGCTCATAGCCTCTATTAAGGAGCGCGGCAAGCCTTCGTGAAGACTTGGCTGCAAATATATATCAATATCATCAAGCCATTCCAAAACATCGCGCCCGCGAGCAATAGTGCCGCAAAACTCAACCTTACCATCAAGATCATTGCTGTGAATTAAGCCCTGCCATTGCGCAGCAAAGCCTTGCCCTAATATTTTAAAACAAAAATCTGGCAAGTTTTTATCTGGATTTTCATCGCGATATTTATTAACAATGCCCAGCGCGCCCAGCGCTAAATCTAGACCTTTTAAGCCGCTCCCAAAATTCCCTATAAGTCCTATATTAAATTTACCAACATTTGATTTAATCCTCTCTATCCTTGAGTTAAGCACATATTCGGGCGGCGTTGCTATTTCAACATTAGAGGCATATGCCGATATTCCTTGCGTGGGATAGCGCTCTTGCAGGAAATTTTCTGTTACATATATAACCGCACTTGCATGCTTAACCATATATTGAGCGCGTCTAAATTTAATTGGGGCATATAGTTTGCTTAAAATATTATTTTTGGAATATTCCTTATTATAAGCACAACCACACATATCTATGGCATATGGCTTGCCTAATTTGCGTGCAGCTTTCGCCGCCATCATGCCAAATTCTACGGGTCCCCTAATAATTACGGCATCCGCGCGCTCTACCTGCTCTTTTATCCGCTTATACATATTGCGATATTTTGTAAGGCGTTTTATAGGGGAGTGGATATTAGGCAATAATATATGATCAACATTGCGTCCTGATGATATTTCAAGAACGCCCGTCTCATCCGCGCGCAATTTCTTTTTACGACCAATAACGGTTATGCTCTCAAAATATGGAAGGAAACGCCGCTCCCATAATGAATAAGGAAAGCTTGCATAACTTAAAACTGTTCCATCACGTTTTTTGCAATAATATGTATCGTGACAAAACAAAATATGCATTTGATAACTCCAACAACGCCATAATAGTGGCGCGAGTGTAATCATATTTGACTTGCTTTAAAAGGGAGTTTTTGAATTATTCTTCTGTGGAGATGTTTTCACCTATTTCAGGTGAGGCAACCTCTTCATCGCCAGCGGCAGGCATGATATCTTGCAGGTTTTTGGCTATATCATCCATAGATATAAATTGTATTTCAGCTTCTTCTTCCATTTCGTAATCGCCAAGACCTTGAGGGGCTTGGTTGTAAAACCGATCACCAAATTCATCAGCATGTGCGCCATTAGGCACGAAACCACTAATTACTATAACAAATAAAATCAATAAAATCTGCATATCATTTTCCTATCTAACAACCATGCTACCATGTTTTTATTATGGAGCGCCACAATTACTAACATAAAGTTAATATTTATGTCAAAGATTATTATTTCTAGGTTGTGACCGTAGCAATAGAATTGCTATAGTAGAGCATATTGATAATTTTCAAATAGAAAAGCCGAGCGATTTATGCCTGACAAAGATGATGATAAGCAAGAAGAGCATGGTCTGACCCTTAAAACGCGCCCCAAAACTCAAAAGCCTTCCATGTATAAGGTGTTGTTGCTGAATGATGATTATACGCCAATGGAGTTTGTTGTCCATGTTTTGGAAAGCATTTTCAAGAAAAATAGGCAAGAAGCAACCGACATAATGCTGCATGTCCATAGGCGAGGCGTTGGGGTTTGTGGCATATTTACATTTGAAGTTGCAGAAACCAAAGTTGCCCAAGTAATGGATTTTGCTAGTGCTAATGAACAACCGCTTCAATGTATAATGGAGAAAGAGTAGATAAATGCTATCAAAGAACTTAGAGCAGACATTACACCGTGCATTATCAATTGCTAATGATAAGCATCACGAATATGCAACGCTAGAGCATTTATTGCTAGCCCTTACTGGTGATCCTGATGCCATGGCGGTATTGCGCTCATGCGGGATTGATTTAGATGAACTATCATCCTCACTTTTGCATTACATTGAAAAT
This sequence comes from Micavibrio sp., assembly GCA_026989265.1. Taxonomy (GTDB): domain Bacteria; phylum Pseudomonadota; class Alphaproteobacteria; order Micavibrionales; family Micavibrionaceae; genus UBA1672. The sequence goes on along the minus strand of JALSJP010000010.1, from coordinate 168 downwards.
GATTTAAGTTCACTTATTAATGCAAATATAGAAGAATCAAAGCCTACAAATGCTTTTCAGCGGGTGCTACAACGCGCCGCCATCCATGTTCAATCATCAGGCAGAGAAGAAGTGACGGGCGCAAATGTTCTTATTGCTCTATTTTCTGAGCGTGAGAGCCACGCCGTA
>JALSJP010000009.1 GCA_026989265.1 Micavibrio sp. | reverse complement strand
ATGATGGACTTCTTTGACGATCATTACGGGCTGCCCTTTACAGGATACTGGCATGTATGGCGTTCAAACGATGCCGAGGATGTTGAGGGCTTCATGACTGCGAGGGAGCGATACCGTAAAAGCAAAGATTGAGCCGTTTTTTCACGTTAACGTTAAGGAGTAAATATGAGTGATCTTCACGTAATAGCATTGTCGGGAGGGAAGGATAGCACCGCAATGGCTGTCCGTCTCTCCGAAGAAAACCCCAATACTGAATATGTTCATGTCTGCACTCCCACAGGTAATGAGCTTCCACAAATGTATGAACACTGGTCAAACCTAAGAGAAACGCTCGGTGGTACGTTCCTTCCTATCATGGGCGGTACGCTTGAAGGTCTTATCAATAAACAAAACGCACTTCCTAACTGGCGGCAACGCTGGTGTACGAGAATGCTTAAAATTGAACCTTATGCCGCTTGGTTAATGCAGCAATCTGATAAATATGACCGTATTTTTTCTTATGTTGGTCTTCGTGCAGATGAGGAGGAGCGTGTCGGCGGTGACTATACTAAAATCCAAGGCATAGAAATGAAATACCCAATGAGAGAGTGGGGTTGGGGATTGAATGATGTTTTAAATTATCTCGAACAGAAGAACATCATAATACCAGAAAGGACAGATTGCGCTTGGTGTTTCTACCAAACGCTTGGTGAATGGTGGGTTTTGTGGAAAGAGCACCCAGACCTTTATCAAGATGCCGTTGATCTTGAAAGTAGGGTTGGGCACACATTTAGAAGCCCAGGGCGCGATACTTGGCCTGCATGCCTTCAAGAACTTAGGGCTGAATTTGAAAAAGGACGTATTCCCAGCAGGACAAAGCGTCAAAAAGACCTTTTCGGACAAATGCAATGCAGAGTTTGCACAAAATGACTTGAAAAACGATATACTTAATGTATTGTTTAACGTGTTACTTAACCAAAGGAGAAAACCATGACTACAGACGATGTCACAAAAGAAAACCAAATAGTCACACAAGCGGAAGCACCAGAAACTGCACTTGAACAGGTGGATACAAGCCCTCAAGCTATGATGCAGATCATATCAAGGGCTGCTGCTGATCCTAATATGGATGTGGAGAAAATGGAGCGATTGCTTGATGTTCAAGAGCGCATGATGGCAAAGCAGGCGGAGATCAATTTTACGCAGGATTTAGTGAAGCTTCAGGCGGTAATTCCACGCATTAAAAAGAACGGAAAAGGAGTTCACGGTGTTAAATATGCTAAGTATGAGGATATTGATAAAGCTATACGTCCCCTGCTGATAGATAGTGGATTTTCTCTTCGGTACAACAGCAGAGATGCAAACGGTCGGGTTATAATAACTGGCACACTATCCCATAAAGACGGTCATTCAATAACGGATGAAATACCATTAGATATTGACAAAGGATCAGGGCGTAGCAGCGTTCAAGCTGTCGGTTCAACCATATCATACGGTAAGCGTTATCTCGTAGGAATGCTCCTGAACCTCGTATTTGAAGGCGAAGATGATGATGGGCAAACGGCTGGGTTTATTCCTTTGAGCCAAGACCAAGCTGCTGAGATAAAAAAGCTCCTCCAAGAGACTGGCGCGGACGTGAAACAGTTTCTTAATTGGGTTGGCGCACCAAACGTAGACGAAATGGACGCTAAGAACTATCAGAACGCGGTCGCAACGCTTAAGCGGAAACTTCAAAAATCTGCAGAAGAAGCTAAACCAGCGGAAGAGGGGGCAGAATAATGGGAAGAATTGGAAAGCCAGAACACACGCCTGCGCCTTGGAGGTACATCGATGAATACAGCATGGTTGTATCGGATGTTGCGCAGGATATAAATCATGATCGCTTTAAAGGTTTTAATGAGAAAATTAGAGGAGGTTTCCTTATTTGTGAGAGCGTTCCCTTGACAACAAATGGTGAACTAATAGCCGCTGCCCCTGAAATGCTTGAAGCTTTAGAAATAGCACAACATTGGGGATATGGGCAGACACCAAGTATTGAAGAAGAAGAAAAGGTACAAAACGCCATAAAGAAAGCGAGGGGATTATGATCGCAGGAGAGCAGATGTTGCCAGAAAACAGAGCTATGGAGCACATAGAAATTCTTAAAAATAAGATCAAAGAGTATGAAAATATAGAATTAGAACCATATGACGCTGGAATATTTAGTGATAGCGGCGGTGGAAATGTCGGCTGGTGGCAAGATTACATTAGAGCAGAGCTTGAAAGAGCACATGATTTTTATCAAAGTCAATTATCAGAGGAGGATTTATAATGCTATTTTTCCCAGCCATACATAACAGCGCAGAGTGGTTTGAATGTCGGCGCGGTATACCTACCTCATCTTGCTTTAATCAAATTATTAATCCAGAAACATACTTAAAAAAACGTAAAATAGCTCAAGGAGCGAAAGATGTTCATAATGATATAAAGACTAAAGACCAGCTAGCAAAAGAACTTGGTGTAACGCAAGTAACTGTAAACAGCTATATAAAGAAATATAATCCAGACAGCGAAATCCCTAAAGTTGAACTATTGGCAGGAGCAGAAACCTACGCCCACATGCTTCTTGCGGAGATTATTATGGGCGAGAGCCTCGATAAGTTCCCTCCTTCGTTTTGGATGGAGCGTGGTGCACTCATGGAGCAAGAAGCCGCAGACCTCTACCAGTTCGAAACAGGATACACACTCGATAGAGGTGGCTTCATGACGGACGATAAAATGCGGTGGGGTTCTTCGCCAGATAGACGCATACTTGATGATAAAGGGGATTGCATCGGTTTTCTTGAAATTAAATGCCCCGCGCCGTGGACGCATGTTAAAAATCTTCTCAAGAAAGAAATTGACAAAACGTACAATCCACAAGTTCAAGGGCAAATGTTAGTTGGTGATGCTAAATTTGTAGATTGGTTCTCCTATCACCCTGATATGCCACCAACCCTAATACGCACAAATCGCGATGATGATTACATATCTATATTATCGGAGGGGCTTATTATGTTTGATAATATGATGCTAAGGAAACTCAAAGAACTAATTGAGGTCGGAGCAATAGACGAAATCCCACAAAAATCTATGCCAGAGTTCCACGATTCTATCCAAGATCTGATAGATGGTGACTTTGAAACTACGTTAATGGCTGGCTGATATGATGGACGCACTCATTGATAAGAGCGCAGAAAAGAATTAGTTTAAGATTGCTTTAATCGTAATGATAATGTATCACATAACTGAAAGGAGACAGATACAATGAAAAAACAACCACTTACAGATAAACAAAAAGAGGTTCTTTCTTACATAAAGAATCACATCTCTAAAAACGGATATTCTCCATCTTGGGAGGAGATCGCGGATAGATTTGATACAAGCATTGCGAATGTTCGCCGTTACATAAACTTTCTGGTGAAAAAAGGTCATATAACGAAAGACAATACAACTCGTCCGCCCTCGATAATAATAACCTAAACAACAAAATAAAGGATAAAATCTATGATTTATTGTGGAATAGACACAGAAACTACAGGCTTACCAAACCAAAGGCTCAACCCGAAAGACCCAAAGCAAGCGAGGGTGCTTCAGGTCGCTTTGAAGCTGGTTACCGAAGAGGGGAGAGTTATATCTCAATTCTCTACACTCATAAAGCCAAGTGGATGGACTGATATACATCCTAAAGCTTTTGATGCTCACGGTATTACCAAGGAAGATTGCGAGCATTTCGGAATTGACGCATTCCGAGCTTTTACGGTATTCAAACATTACGCTGATCTCGCAGATACGTTCGTGGCGCACAACGCTGATTTTGACCGTGGCATGATGAAGATGGAAGCTGATGCTCTGGGGCTTGATATGCCCACGAAGCCTTGGCACTGCACAATGAAGCAAGCAACGCCAATTTGTAAAGTCCCCCCGACAGAAGCTATGAAACGAGTAGGACGCACGCATTTTAAAAATGCTAACCTTAAGGAAGCACTTAAAATACTATGCAGAAAAGAATTGATCGGCGCACACGATGCTATGAATGATGTTAACGGTTGTCTGGACATTTTCTTTGAAATGAAAGAACGTGAAAAGGATGCTGCGTAAAATATTTTTAAACCAAACCAGAAAGGAAAACATCATGAAAACATATAGAATTACCTCAAAAGATATCGACAAAGACGGCTTTTATTCCGGTAAAACTGACCTAACAGATTTTCAAGGTCACATTGAAAGTGACGAAAAATTAGGACTTATTCGTTTCAGAAAAGGGTTATTTGCTAAGGGAAAGATATTATTCCGGACTGGCTCCGGCATATCGGCTGGTCGGGGCATATCGGCTGGTCTGGGCATATCGGCTGGTTGGGGCATATCGGCTGGTTGGGGCATATCGGCTGGTCGGGGCATATCG
>JALSJP010000008.1 GCA_026989265.1 Micavibrio sp. | reverse complement strand
GCTTGCCCTGCGGAAAAGCAAAGCGTTACATTTACCATTGTGCCTTCATCGGATAATTCTTTACATACTTTCAGACCATCGGGAGTAAGCGGGACTTTTACCGCTACATGGTCGGCGATTTTGCGAAGGACTTCCGCTTCTTTGCGCATAGTTGCATAATCTGTGGCGGCGACTTCCGCGCTAACAGGCCCGCTTACTATCTCAGTTATTTCCTTGATTAGCGGTAGAAACTCCCTGCCTGATTTTGCGATGATAGATGGATTAGTTGTTACACCATCCAAAAGACCAGTTGCTGCCAAATCTTTGATTTCATTAATATCTGCGGTATCGACAAAAAATTTCATGCTGTTATCCTTAAGTTCTTGATTTAATAATAGAGTGACATATATCTATCAAATGCAGGATAATTTACAAGAAAAACTATTTAAAGAAGGTGAGCTTTCATGTATGCGCGTGCTTGTGCCATATCCTGTTGATAAGGCTTATGATTATATTGTGCCGCCTAATATGAATGTAGGGCAGGGGGATTATGTTTGCGTACCGCTTGGTAATCGCGCTGTTACGGGCGTTGTATGGGGGGAGGCTAGTGGCGATACTAATCCCAAAAAGCTTAAAAGCATAATTTCCAAATATGATATTGACGCTATGCCGCGCGTTCATCGTGATTTTATTGACTGGGTTTCGGGATATGTTCTTGCGCCTAAAGGCTTGGTTTTGAAGATGTCTTTAAGCGCGAAAGGCGGGCTTGATAAGCCAAAGCCTGCAAAGGGTTATAGGGTGGTTGAGGGCAGAGTATCAAGTAAAGGCTTATCACCAAAACGCCAAAAAGTCCTTGATATCATGAGTGATGGCACTATGCGCATTGCTTCTGAAATTGCGGAATTGGCAGGATGTAGCGCGGCTGTTATTCGCGCTATGGCGGGTAAGGGGTTGCTTGATGAGGCGGCTATATTTACCCCCGCTCCTTGCATTTATCCTAAATATGAAATTGGCTCGGTGGATTTATCAGAAGATCAACAAGGTGTAGCTGATGAGCTATGCGACGGCGTTAGCTCTGGCAAGGCTAGCGTATCATTGCTTGACGGGGTTACGGGCGCGGGTAAGACCGAGGTTTACTTCGAGGCAGTGGCGCGGGCATTAAAAGAAGGCAAACAAGCGCTTATTATGCTGCCTGAAATTGCGCTATCTAATGCTTTTTTAGAGAGGTTTAAGGCGCGTTTTGGTTGTTATCCTGCGCTTTGGCACTCACATCTTACGCCAAATCAGCGCAAATTGGCTTGGCGCGGAGTTGTTACGGGCGATACGCGCGTGGTCGTGGGCGCACGCTCTGCCTTGTTCTTGCCGTATAAAAATCTCGGCTTGATCGTGGTGGATGAAGAGCATGACCCCGCCTATAAGCAAGAAAACGGCGTTATATATAATGCGCGAGATATGGCGGTTGTGCGCGGGTCTTTGGGTAAGATTCCAGTCGTGCTGGTTTCTGCTACGCCATCGCTGGAGACTATGATTAATGCTTGGGAAAAACCAAATGGTGAGGAAAAATACAAACACCTTGTATTAGAGAGCCGTTATGGTGGGGCAACTCTGCCCGATATAGCCGTGGTGGATTTGCGCATTGATAAGCCTGATCGCCAGTGTTTCCTATCTAAAACCATGATTGATGAGGTGCAAAAAACTTTGGATGCGGGTGAGCAAGCGTTATTGTTTTTGAATCGCAGGGGCTACGCGCCTTTGACTTTGTGCCGTACTTGCGGTCATCGGATGGAATGCCCGCGCTGCACCGCTTGGCTGGTGGAACATAAGCGCAGCGGGCGGCTGCATTGTCATCATTGTGGCTACAACTTGCCTGTGCCAAAAGATTGCCCTGAATGTAATGACTCAGATAGTTTTGCAGCATGCGGGCCGGGTGTAGAGCGAATATTTGAAGAGGCAAAGGTAAACTTTCCTGATGCGCGAATTATGATACTTGCCAGTGATATGGCAGAAAATAACGAGGATATGAAAGCAATGCTTGCCGAAATTATTGCGGGCGGCGTTGATATCATTGTTGGCACGCAAATTATTGCTAAGGGGCATCATTTCCCTAATCTTACATTTGTGGGCGTTGTGGACGCTGATTTAGGCTTAAAAGGCGGGGATTTGCGCGCGGCAGAGCGAAGCTATCAGGTTTTGCATCAAGTTGCAGGCAGAGCTGGGCGCGAGCAGAAAAAGGGCAGGGTGCTGCTGCAAAGCTGGATGCCTGATAACCGCATTATGAAAGCTATGGCGGGGAGTAGCCGCGATGATTTTTTGAGCGTGGAAGCTGCAGAGCGTGAGGCTGCTAATATGCCACCATACAGCCGATTGGCAGGGGTTATTATAGCGGGCAGGGATGAAAGCATGGTGCAAAATGTAGCTAAAGAGCTTGGGCGCAGCGCCCCGCAAGGCATTAGCGATGAGGGGTTTAAGGTGCAAACGCTAGGGCCCGCGCCTGCGCCGCTCGCTCGCTTGCGCGGGAATTACCGCTACCGATTATTAGTCCGCGCGGATAAGAATGTGAATATCCAAAAGACGCTGGCTCATTGGGTGGGGGCTATCAAAGTGCCTTCAAATGTTCGAGTTTATATTGATATCGACCCGCAAAGTTTTCTTTAAGGTTTTGATTTGTTTAGTTTTTTAGATAAGAATTTAATATTTCGCTTAAATGGATATAACATCCATCCGAAATAGCTTCTTGCAGGAAAAGTCTTTTGCTCAATTGGGGATAGCCCATATTTATCTGGTAATTCTTCAGGGTGATAATATGAGCCAAACAGCAAGTCCAAAAATGGGAATGAGCCACAAAAATTAGTGTTGTAAGCTTCCTTTTTAGTAGCATGATGCCAGCGATGGTAATGAGGCGATGCTAAAATATATCGCAATGGCTTGCTGAATTTTAGGTTACAATTCATATGGGTGATATAGTTCATGGCTTTATTTATAAATATAGCCCCAATAAATCCCATGCCAGAAAATCCGAATATATATAATATGAAGCTAGTGAATAATGTTGCTGCTAACAAATCTATTGGGTGCAGGCGAAATCCTGTGATCCATGTTATTTGCGTCGCACTATGATGCATTGAATGGTAGCTCCACATATAAAAATGGGTAAAGCGATGACGCCAATATGTTGCAAAATCTAATATAACAGCTCCCAATATAATTTGAATGGCAAGCGGCAGGCTTTGGATTTGCTCGGCGAAGGGCTGGTTTGGTATAAGGGGTTTTAGTGCTATATCAACAATATATAGGCTTAATATCACAATAAGAGGGATGAATATAAACATATTGATGATAGCAGTTGTTAGCTCTACCCTCATATCATCTTTGAATATCCCCTTGATTTTTTCTGCGGGTTTTATGCGCTCAATTAACGTGAATATTGCGCCAATAATTATAAGCTCTATAAAATCTGGAAGTGAGTCGTTAAATGATTCTATTATGTTTTCCATTAATAAGTACTGACCTTAATCATTAAAAATACTGCCGTTATTAATATTTTCAAAGTGCTTATATATATAAATACTATTGACGCTTTTCATCTTTAACAACACATCAATATCTCCATTTATGAAGTGGCGTGATATATAAGGAAATACGGATCGTAGCGTATTATCTGTATTTTTCGAGAATTTATTTCTAAAAGTAGGTGATGTAATAAAGTTAGCAACCAAGACGGCTTTGTCATTCATATGATCTTTTATCTCTGTGAAAAACTCTTGCGTTACCAAATGCTCTGGTATGCTAAGCCCTCCTAGATACGCATCAAGCAATATAACATCAAATTTCATATCTGTTTTAGTTAGGTAAGCGCGCGCAGGCAGGGGGTAGAATGTTTTATTGTCCTTTAGTTTTTCTTTAAGCAGATATTTCTCGGATATTTCCTTTAGGTCTTTATCAATATCGATGTAGATATAATTATTCTTTTCATCATTGTGACCGAAGGTAAAGCCGCCCGCGCCAATTATAAGGATATTTTTAGGCTCGGCATTTTTTGGTATAGAATCTATAGCCACGCGCTCTGCAAATTCAATATATCTGTGTTTTTCACCTGTTTTGGAATATTTAGACGAGTCATTTCCGTTTATTTGAAGATGGGGCGTGCCTTCATCATCATGCATAATTATCATAGTGCTATATTTATTGTTTTTTACAATGTTAAGAATTTCCATAGCAGTATTAGAGTTTAATATTATGGAGAAAATTAAAATCATAATCATTGTTACGGTTATGTTGCGAGTTCTCTTGCTCCCTAAAATGATAATCAATATAAATAACATTGCAAAAATGACAATGACGCTGTTATTTACGCCTATTAGGCTCATAAGTACTAGCGTTGTAACTATAGAGCCTGCGAATGATCCCATGGTAGAGATAAACAGCATGCGACCAGTATTGCGCGATAGTTTTTCTTTGGAAAAATAGTTGCTAACTAGCGGTATAGTTTGACCCAGCAAATACATTGGCGTTACAAGGAATATAAGGCAATAAATAGTGGTTTGCACTATGTTATTATTAATTCCAAGCTCTCTAAGCCCAAAGAAAAAGAACATCAGTATGAAATAGCTTAAAGCGGGGAGCAGGAACGCTGCGGCGATTATAATATTGAGTAGTAGCTTTTTTCGTATTGTCCTGTAATTACCAGATCGATTTTTTATATTAAATCGCCCGCCCGAGTAATATCCAAAGGCAACTGGCATTAAAACCGCGGCTATAACTATTGCGAATATATCAGTGCCGCTGCCTATAAAGGGGATCATTTGTCTCATGGCTAGCAGCTCTGACGATAATATTATATAACCCTCAAGTGCTATAACTATAAAAATAAACAATGTGTTATCTAGTTTTTTCACTTTATATATATCCTACGGCTTCATGCTTTTTGGCTTATCATAGAATACAGTGTTTTTGTTATCCGTATAGACGCTCCCCTTGTCATAACTTTCTTCATGGCGGTAAATATAGGCAACATTAGCCATTAACCGTTCGCTATCAGACCACATGTTATAGTTTTCATTAATGACTTGGCGCGAGACATGGGGGAACACTGATCTTAATGTATTATCAATATTGCGCGTAAACTGGTTATTAAAATGCGGCGATAATATCATGTTAGAAATCAATATTGCGCCATCTTTTAGATGGGATTTAACTTGCTTGAAAAACTCTTGAGTTACGAGCATCTCAGGAATGCTTGCCCCGCCAAGATAAGCATCAAGATAAATCACATCATATTTTTGGGTCGTAGAGTTTAAAAATGCGCGCGCGGGCTTTGGAACGAATATTTTGTTATCGCCTATCGGCTCTTGCAGGATATATCTTTCTGCAACCTCGAGAAGGTCTTTATCTATATCAACATAAGTGTAGCTATTGGTTTTATCTTGATGACCAAATGTAAAGCCGCCCGCGCCAATAACAAGTATGTCTTTGGCAGGAATAGAGTTCATAATAGGAGAGATAGCAAGTCTTTCCGCAAATTCTATATAGTCATGCTTTTTGCCTGCATCATTATATCTTGATGAGTTATTTCCATTTATATAAAGCTCACGATTGCCATTTTTAAGCGTGCCAGCAACTATTGTCGCATACTGGTTGTTTTTCTTGATATGGTAGTAGTTCATAACCCCATCAGAGTTAAATAGCAGCGCAAGCAATGCAACTACGAAAATATATAGCACTGATTTTGAAAATCGTTTCTTGCTAAGCATTAATACGAGCACCGCTAGTAGCACGAAATTAAGGCTTACAGTGTGGTGAACTCCTATTACTGCCATTAGCACTAATGTTGATAATATAGCCCCCAAAAATGATCCAACAGTTGAGAAAAACAGTATTTTCCCCGTAATTTTTGACAGTTTTTCTTTGGAGAAGAAATTACTGACTAAAGGGACTGTCTGACCAAGTAAATATACAGGAATAACAAGGAATAATATCGAATAGATAGAAGTTTGCAGCAATCTATCGTCTATCCCAAGGCTAGGCAGTAACGTAAAAAACCACAGCACGAAATGGTGCGACATACCGATTAGCAAGATCGTTGCCGATATCAATATATTAAGAATAAGCTTGGCTCTTATAGTTATATAGTGACCAAAAAACATGCGAGGCTTAAACCGCCCGCCATATTGGTAGCCAAATGCAAGCGGCATTAAAACGGCGGCAATTATTATGGATACAGTGTCTGTCCCGCTTCCGACATATGGTATGGTTTGGCGTATGGCTAGTAACTCTGTTGAAAGGACGATATAGCCTTCTATTATTATTATGGCAAAAAGCATTAAAGTTTGGTGCAGTGTTCTCATTAAATCTCTATCCAAATTATTACATGCGCAGTATAGTATGTTTTTTTATTAATATTCAAAGTATAAAAGATAATTTTTATGATTAAGATTTTACCAAGCCATTTGCCTAGGGAATTAACCTCTTATGATCTGCTTAAGGCGCTGGCAATTATACTTATGGTGATTGATCATGTGGGGCATCATTTCTACCCTGATGAGATGTGGTTTAGGGTCGTTGGGCGGCTATGTATTCCTATATGGTTTTTTCTAATCGGCTATGCTAAAACCACGGAATTAACCAAATCATTATGGGTTGGCGGGGTTATCATTGCTATCTCTGGAATTATATCGGGGCAATTTTTACTGCCGCTTAATATATTATTTACCATCATTATATTTCGTTATATCAGGACTGCTACAGTAATGCGGAGCTTTTATTCTGCTGATGGACTGCGCGGTATGTATTTTATATTACTGCTCTTGACCTTGCCAAGCGCTGTTTTATTTGAATATGGCACTAGCGTGATGCTGTTTGTGCTGATTGGTTACATGACGCGAAACAAAGAAGAAGTTCAAAAAAATATAGAGCCACAATATTTGAATATATTCTTTATTGTCTCATTTTTTACATTTTTCATCATTCAAGGCGTGTCGTTGCCTTCATTGTCTAACTATCAAGCAGCATTTATGTTTGTCGGGCTTGCGCTTATAGGCTTTATGCTGTGGAATTTTAAGCCCGCAATATATATTGATGCGGATAGGCATATGGCGAGATCGCTTATTTGCTTGATCCAGTTTATGGGGCGCAGAACGCTAGAGATATATGTGGCGCATATTCTGATATTCCGCGGCGTTTCTATGTATTTATATCCTGATAAATATGGCTTTATGGATTGGAATTACATGCCCCAAAACTCTGTTTCGATGTTTATGTAGAATTATTACATGATTTAATAGAGTTTTACTTGTCATGCTGGTTATGTTGTGCTAATTCTCCCCTCAAATAATTTTTAATAACTTTTAGAGTAAAAATATAAAGGGTTTAAAAACGTGACATCGTCTTCGACTGTTTCTTCTGTTGTACTCTCCCGTTATGCGGGCGCACTCTTGGATTTGGCTGAAAAAGCTGGTCTTGTTAAAGATACTCAAAAAGATTTGCGCGAAATTGAGGTTATGATTGATGGCTCTGAGGAATTAGGACGTTTTGTTTCTTCACCGCTTGTTTCTAAAATAGCGCAAGAAAAAGCCATTGCTGATATCGCTAGCAAGGCTAAATTAAACAAATTAACTCAGAATTTCTTGGGAGTTCTTGTGCAAAATCGCCGATTAAACGCGCTGGGCGGTATTATCGGGGCGTATAATAAGGCTGTGTCCGTGCGCTCTGGCGAAGTATCTGTTCGCGTTGAGACAGCAGTTAAGCTCACGGCGGCTCAGGAAAAAGATTTTAAAAAGAAGCTTTCCGCAACTATTGGCTCTGACGTTCTTGTTGAAACAATAGTCGATCCCGATATATTGGGAGGAATGATAGTTACTGTTGGATCTTACATGGTTGACGATTCTGTCCGCCGTAAGCTAGAGCGTTTAGGCTCTGCTTTGAAGCAAGGTTCTAATCAAAATAATTCTCAAAACTTAAAAGAGGTAGTGTAATGGAAATTAAAGCAGCAGAAATTTCGGATATTTTAAAGAAGCAAATCGCAGATTTCGGCGCACAAGCTGATGTCGCGGAAATAGGTCAGGTCTTATCTGTCGGTGATGGCGTGGCGCGTGTTTATGGTCTTGATAATGTTCAAGCGGGTGAGATGGTGGAATTTTCTAGCGGCGTTAAAGGCATGGCTCTTAACCTTGAGGCGGACAATGTCGGCGTTGTGCTATTCGGTAGTGACCGCGAGATTAAAGAGGGCGATATTGTTAGGCGTACTGGTCAAATAGTTGAAGTTCCAACTGGTCGCGAATTATTGGGGCGCGTTGTTGATGGGCTTGGTAATCCAATTGATGGGAAAGGGCCTATCAAGGCTTCATCATCTAGCCGTATCGAGGTAAAAGCGCCGGGCATTATTCCTCGTAAATCTGTGCATGAGCCAATGCAAACAGGTCTTAAGGCGATTGATGCGCTTGTTCCGATTGGTCGCGGTCAGCGTGAGCTTATCATTGGTGATAGACAAACTGGTAAGACCGCTGTTGCCGTGGACGCTATTATTAATCAAAAAGCTATTAATTCGTCGCCAAATGAGAAAGAGCATCTGTATTGTGTTTATGTCTCTATAGGTCAAAAACGCTCAACAGTAGCGCAGCTTGTGAAAGAATTGGAAGAGCAGGGCGCAATGGAATATTCTATTGTCGTTGCGGCAACCGCTTCTGATCCAGCTCCTTTGCAGTTCCTTGCTCCTTATTGCGGGGCGGCTATGGGCGAGTATTTCCGTGATAATGGTATGCATTCACTTGTAATATATGATGATTTATCAAAACAAGCCGTTGCGTATCGCCAAATGTCATTGCTACTTCGCCGCCCTCCGGGTCGTGAAGCTTATCCTGGTGATGTTTTCTATATTCACTCTCGCTTGCTTGAGCGTGCTTGTAAGCTTTCGGATGAGCATGGCGGCGGTTCTATGACTGCCCTGCCGATCATTGAAACTCAGTCAGGTGATATCTCTGCTTATATCCCGACTAACGTTATTTCGATTACAGATGGTCAGATTTTCCTTGAAACAGGTTTGTTCTTTAAGGGGATTCGCCCCGCTATTGATGTTGGCGCGTCTGTATCTCGCGTTGGCTCTGCCGCGCAGATTAAGGCGATGAAACAAGTTGCAGGCACAATCAAGCTTGACCTTGCACAATATCGTGAGATGGAAGCATTCGCGCAATTTGCGTCTGATCTTGATGCATCTACGCAAAAATTATTGGCGCGTGGCGCGCGTTTGACATTGCTGCTTAAGCAACCTCAATATAGCCCGCTAGCCGTGGAAGAGCAGGTGGCTGTTCTTTACGCTGGAACGCGTGGATATCTTGATAGCGTGGCGATTAATGACGTAGAAGAATATGAGCATCGCTTGCTTGAAGTATTACGTAGCGCAGGCTCTGAGATACTTGCAAATATTGCAAAAGAGAAAAAGCTTGATAATGCTATTGAAGCTAGCCTTAAGGCGTTTCTTGATGACTTCACAAAAGGTTTTTCTAGCGCAAAAGAGGCAGCTTAAAAAGGAGCTTTGGTAAATGCCAAGTTTAAGAGATTATCGTGACCGTATTACGTCGGTTAAATCTACTAAAAAGATAACTTCTGCTATGAAAATGGTGGCAGCCTCTAAGTTGCGCCGCGCTCAGGGACAAGCGGAAGCCGCGCAGCCATATGCACTTGCTATGGCGGGGATGCTAACTCGCTTATCTGCAAATGTTGTTGTAAATGCGGCTAGCCCCAAATTATTGGCGGGAACTGGATCAGATCAGCGGCATTTGATTATTGTTGTGACATCTGATCGCGGGCTTTGTGGCGGCTTTAATTCTAACTCTGTTAAATGCGCGAGAAATAAGATAAACGAGCTTAAAAGAGCTGGAAAAGATGTGTCAATTGTCTGCGTTGGTCGTAAAGGTTATGACCTTCTATCGCGCGAATTTCCTAAAGATATTATCCATTCCTTCAAAGGTGTTTTTGGCAAAAAAGGTGTGGAATACGCCCAAGCTCATAAAATAGCTCAATATGTGCTTGATCGGTTAGATGATAATGAGTTTGATATTTGTAGTCTTGTTTACAATAGTTTCCACTCGGTAATGGTGCAAGAACCTTCTTGTGTGCAACTAATCCCTTTTCAAGAAGCTCTCATTGAGGGTTTATCTGAAGAAATTGACAAAGAGGTTGAGAGGGCTGTTAAATCTCCATATAGCTTTGAGCCTTCAGAAGAAGAGATTTTGGCGAAATTATTGCCGCGTAATCTTGGTATTCAGATATTCCGCGCTATGCTTGATAGCTCTGCTGGTGAGCAAGCAGCGCGTATGACCGCGATGGATAACGCAACGCGCAATGCTGGGGATATGATTGGTGACCTTACATTGAAATATAACAGAGCGCGCCAAGCCTCTATTACTAAAGAATTAATTGAAATTATTTCAGGGGCGGAAGCCGTTTAAAGGAGTTTAGTCATGAAGAAAATATATCTATCTTTAATTGTTATTTTATTTGCCTTTCCAGTAATCGCCGAGGAAGCTAATATTGATGATTTAAAATTTCCTTCATCTGATTGGAATCTTAATCTACTGGATGGTGCGAGCGCTGGTGGAAGTATGCTTGCAGATATTGAATATTTTGAAGTTGCGCCACCGCCCTCTAATTCTTCTGAGGAAACCAAGAAAGAGCTGGAATATCTTATTGAAATTGCAAAGACTGAGCGCACAAAGGATAACGTTGCGCGTATTCATTATGAGAATAATGGCGGTAAGGCTCATGAGTTTTTCTTGAAAGAGGGGCTTATTGATGCTGCTAATTATAAAACCGTTGAGTTGCTTAAAATGATTGATGTTGATCATATGTATTTTATTTTGGAGCGTAAGAAGCATTTCTCTCGCCCGCGTCCAAGTCATCTTGCCGCTGAATTAGGTATGGATTTATCATTGGTTATATCAAATCCAGGGCATCCCGCTTATCCATCAGGTCATGCTAGCCAGACTTATATGGTTGCGCTGGTTTTAGCTGATTTTGACCCTGAAAATGCAGAAATATATAAGCAGTTTGCAGTTGATGTTGCGCATCGCCGTGAAATTGCTGGTGTTCATTATGTGAGTGATAGCGTTTCTGGTCGCCAGCTTGCCGTTGATGTTTTGGCGAAATTGCGCACAATTCCTGCATTTGAAAAAAAGTTTCAAGCTGCTAAGTTGTCTTATGTTAAGCCTAGTTTGAAAACAGATAATAATGCTGAATAATAATTTTATAAAAATTCTATAGAAGAGGAAGTAAAAATGGCAAAAGCTAAAAAAACAGAAGCAACAGGTAAGGTGCTACAAGTGCTTGGCGCGGTTGTTGATGTGCAGTTTGAAGATGGCGGAGTTCCTGCCATACTTAATGCATTGCACACGGAAAATAATGGTCAGAAATTGGTATTGGAAGTTGCCCAGCATCTTGGTGAGAATACAATTCGCGCGATTGCTATGGATATGACGGATGGTCTTGCGCGCGGCGCGGCGGTTGTTGATACTGGCGATCAAATTCAAGTTCCTGTTGGTCCTGAAACTCTTGGGCGTATTATGGACGTTGTTGGTAATGAAATTGATGAAGGCAAGCCAATTAAAACCAAGTCTCATTGGGGTATTCATCGCGAAGCTCCAGCATTTGCAGAGCAAGCAACGGATACTGAAATTCTTGTGACAGGTATTAAAGTTGTTGACCTTCTTTGTCCTTATTCAAAGGGCGGTAAAATTGGCTTGTTTGGCGGGGCTGGTGTTGGTAAAACCGTTACCATCATGGAGCTAATTAACAATATCGCAAAGGGTCATGGTGGCGTGTCTGTGTTTGGCGGCGTTGGTGAACGTACTCGTGAGGGTAACGATCTTTACCATGAAATGATTGAATCTGGAGTTATTAAGCAAGGTAATCATGAAGAATCAAAAGTTGCGCTTGTTTACGGTCAGATGAATGAGCCTCCGGGCGCTCGCGCTCGCGTTGCTTTGTCTGCTCTTACAATGGCGGAATATTTTCGTGATGAAGAGGGGCAAGATGTTTTGTTCTTCCTTGATAATATTTTCCGCTTTACTCAAGCGGGCGCGGAAGTGTCTGCTCTACTTGGGCGCATTCCATCTGCTGTTGGTTATCAGCCTACTTTATCTACTGAAATGGGGCAAATGCAAGAGCGCATTACATCTACTAATAAGGGTTCGATCACATCGGTTCAGGCGGTTTACGTTCCTGCGGATGACTTGACCGATCCTGCGCCCGCAACTACCTTCTCTCACCTTGATGCGACAACTGTTTTGTCTCGTCAAATTGCAGAACAGGGCATTTATCCAGCGGTTGATCCGCTTGATTCAACTTCACGTATTCTTGATCCTCGCATTATCGGGGAAGAGCATTATGAGGTGGCAAATGCGGTTCAGCGCACACTTCAAAGCTATAAGAATTTACAAGATATTATTGCTATTTTGGGTATGGATGAGCTTTCAGAAGATGATAAATTAACAGTGGCGCGCGCTCGTAAGATCCAGCGTTTCTTGTCACAGCCATTCCATGTTGCGGAAGTATTTACTGGCTCGGCTGGAATATTCGTATCGCTAGAAGATACGATTAAGGGCTTTAAGGCTATCGTCGCGGGTGAGTATGATCACTTGCCAGAAGCTGCGTTTTATATGACAGGTACTATTGAGCAAGTTGTTGAAAAGGCTACGAAAATGGCACAAGAAGCCGCATAAACTTCCAACATTAAAGCGTGGATAGCTGTTAGCTCTAGTGTTGTTTTATATAAATATGAGTTGGTTTATTCTAGATAAATTATATATTGTTATCCCCGCGCAGGCGGGGATCTGGTGGTTAATAAAAAGGAATTAGTATAATGAGCAAAGTAATGAATTTTGAATTAGTATCACCAGAAGCCAAGCTTGTGTCCGAGCCGATGTATCAAGTTGAAATACCCGGAGATGATGGCGCGTTTGGCGTTATGGCGGGGCATTGCTCTATCCTTTCATCTTTGCGCGCGGGTGTTGTTACTCTTCATAAGGAAGAGGGCAGCTCTGATAATCGCCGTATATTCATTAATGGTGGTTTTGCTGATGTTAGTGCAGAAAACTGTACCATATTGGCAGAAGAGGCAATAGATGTAGCAGATCTAAGCAAGGAAAGCCTTGAGCAATATCTTACTGATCTTAATGAAGATTTAGGCATCGCAGAAGAAATCCATGATAAAAAACACATTGAAGATAATATTGCCCTAACAAAGGCAAAACTTGCTGCTGTTGCGATTTAGGTTATTTTGTTTCTTTGATCTCTATATGGGTTTTTGTTTCGCTAGGACCCCATTTATCGTTATGTAAGTCAATATGTATATCTTTTTGGCTTGCCATAGATTTTTTAAGGTCATTAATATTATCAGACACGCTAAATAACTTAGTGCATTTATCCGTTATAAAGCGTTCTTTTTGGGCGTTATTGATCCATTTTAACAAATCATCAAATTGCCCGTCAATATTTAAAAGCCCGATATGACGTTGGTGCTTGCCTAGCTGTTTTAGTCCCAAAGCCGTTGCTAGGCAATAACCACTTTTAATGCTTACTTTATCTATGATTATGGTGTCGCCTGAGCAACTTAATATTTTTTCTTCAAAATGTGGGAAGTTATCATTATATTTATCGCTAATTTCAGGAATATCCCATTCCTCAAGCTTATCAAACACATCTTCGGGACTGCTGGCTATTATTAAATGCGCTTGCGATATATCGGGGCATGATTTGATAAAGCTAATAAAATTATCCCAATAATTATCCGTATTAACCAGAATAACGGGCTTTGCATGCAGCCCTAAAGCTCCCCAATATAGGGCTTCTAATACTTCGTCAATAGTGCCAAACCCGCCAGCAAGAGCAATAATAGCATCAGCGCGTTTGAACATTTTGAATTTGCGCTCCCACAAATTAGGGACAAGTATTGTCTCGCTTAAATCGGGGTGTATGCGCTCACTATCTTTGAGTTTTTTCGGTATAATCCCCGTTACATGCGCGCTAGATCTTAAAGCATGATTGGCGACTATCCCCATTAGGCCAGCGTCCATGCCACCATAAACTAGTGACTTACCATGCTCACCGATTAAATTACCCATTTTTTTGGCTGATTCTTTGAATATAGGGCGGCAATGTCCAGAAGAGCCAAGATATATTGTTAAGCTATTTATATTATTCATATATTTGCATCCCTTTGCTCTAAGTGCCAATCCTTGGATTGTTGTATAAAGTTTTTAATTATGCCCATGCCATCAGGGGTAAGTACGGATTCAGGGTGGAATTGAACGCCAAATACAGGGTAGCTTTTATGAGATACCGCCATAACCTCATCTGATTTACTTAGAGCCGTTACCGTTAATGCTTTACTGTTTGATATATCACTTATTAGCGAGTGATAACGTCCAGCCTTCATAGGGTTTGGTATATTTTGGAAAATAGCCGAGCCGTCATGGTCTATAGAGCATGATTTCCCATGTGTAGGTTTTTGCGCGCGCACGGTTTTCCCGCCATATGCCTCGCATATTGCTTGATGACCTAGGCACACGCCCAATATTGGGGTAGAGCTTCCAAGCTCTCTGATTAGCTCAATGCAAATTCCTGCCTCTTGCGGAGTTTTAGGGCCGGGTGATATTATAATAGCAGTGGGGTTAAGTGATTTTATTTCATCAATAGTGATTTTGTCATTACGCCGAATATCAGCATCAAAGCCCAGCTTTTTAACGTAGCGTGCAAGGTTGTGAACAAATGAATCGTAATTATCAATAAGTAAAATCATAGTCTTTTATCATTAAAATGAGTTGAAAATAGCATAAGCCTTATCCAGAGTTTCTTGATATTCTTCGGATGGGTTAGAGTCCGCCACTACTCCGCCGCCAGTTTGCAAGCTTACCTTGTTATCTTCATACACCAATGTTCTGATAAGGATATTTGTATCCATATAATCATCAAAACCGATATAGCCGATAGAGCCGCAATATGCGCTGCGCCTTGTTGGCTCAAGCTCTTCGATAATCTCCATAGCGCGGATTTTTGGCGCTCCCGTAATTGATCCCCCTGGAAAGCAAGCCCGCAGCAAGTCCAGCGCATTTTTATCATGCGATAATTTTGCCTGAATAGTGGAGACAAGGTGATGAACACTAGCAAATGTTTCAAGCTCGCACAAACCAGATACATCTACTGAATGTTCCTCGCATACTTTTGATAAATCATTACGCATTAAATCAACAATCATAGTGTTTTCTGAACGGTCTTTTTCACTAGAGCTAAGCTCTTTTTTATAAGCGCAATCTTGGGTGAAATCGCTTACATGCGGGCGCGTTCCTTTGATAGGGCATGTTTCAACATTTCTATCGCGAGCAGTGATAAAACGCTCGGGCGAGGTTGAGGCAATCTTTATATTACCGATATTCATATATGCGGAAAATGGTGCAGGATTTACTTCCCTCATATGCAAATAATGTATGAAAGGGTCGAAATCATCGGGCAGCTCCGCGTCAAAACGTTGAGATATATTGGCTTGAAAAACATCACCATCATGGATGTAATTAATTACTTTTTGAACTTGCTCTTTATAGCTTTTCTTATCAAAATTCGATGACCAGTCTAGCTTGTTTGCCTTATACTTGGGGGCTTTTATATCCTTTGAGAATAACTCTATCAAAAACTCGCGTTTTTTGACGGCTTCGTCTTCGCTACGCGCATGAGTGAATATATAGCTCTTTTTTAATAAATGGTCGTGAGCTAGCACTTGGTCATAAATGCCAACTGCCATGTCAGGAACGCTCCCGCATGAGGCGGCAATAGCGGGGAGGTCTTCTAAATAACGCCCTAAATCATAGCCAAATAACCCCGCCGCGCCGCCTTGGAATGGCGGCATATTGGGGATATGTTTAGTATCGCAAATCCATGATTTTATCCGTGATTGAAGCAGTAAAAACGGATCTCCAGTTATAGATAGCTTTTGCTCCCAATTTGTGACCGTGATTTCTCCGTTTATTGCTTCGATAGTTTCAATGGGGCTGCACATGACAAAGCTATAACGGCTGTTCGGGTGTTTTCGATCTGAGCTGTCGAGCAGCAAAGAATAGGGCATATGCTTCACGCATGAAAATGCCTTAAGGTAATCTATGCCCGTAATGTCATGTATAAATGGTTTCATTCATAAAATCCTTTAATCTCTGAAATTGCATCGCTAAGCCCTGTTTTAATTATATCAGTGCTTTCAGGGAATGCACCATATAAACGAGATGGTAGCATAGAATCAAGCATCACAAACACGCCCTTATCATCGCTTTTGCGAATTAGTCGCCCGAAAGCCTGCTTTAATTTAAGGCGGGTGAGCATCTCATTATAACGCTGTTTGCCAAATTCGGCGCAGCGCGCTTTATGCAAAAGGCTCGGTCTATGCCATGGCACGCGATCAAACACCAGCAGTCTTAAAGATTCACCCGGCACATCCACCCCATCGCGCACCGCGTCCGTTCCAAGCAAGCATGAATTAACATCATCGCGGAAAATATCAATTAGCGTTCCCGTATCCATATCATCCATATGTTGGGCGTAGAGATGGACATGCGCAGCCTCTAATGGCAGGGCAATGCGCCCATGCACGGCGCGCAGCCTGTTTATCGCGGTAAACAGCCCTAAAGCTCCGCCGCCGCTTGCAATAAATAAAGCCTGATAAGCCGCCGCCACTTGGTCAAGGTCGTTCTTGTTCACATCATTAATGATAAATACTTTCGAATTTTTGGCGTAATCAAACGGCGAGTCGTAATGACTTAGCTTTGGCTCATTGGTTAAAAATCCTGCTCCGCTTCGCTCTAGCCCGCTTTTCCAGTTAAGCTCTTCATTATTAGTGCTATCACGCAGCGTAGCAGAAGTTACGCTCATCCCATGTAAATGCGGCTTTATGCTATCGGCAAATGGCTTCATAGGGTCAATATAATGACGATAGATCCCAACATCCCGTGACTTGCCGTCAATGCGTTCAATCTCCATCCAGTCAACGAATCCCTCGGTTATAGCTCCATTTTCTAGCGTATCCAGCATCGCAATCCAGCTTTTCAAAGTAAGTGAGCCGCGCCGCTCCATAGAAGAGCAAATAGCGTCAATACGCCGCCTTGTGTCACCTGTCATCTCGCCTTGATCGTCATTAAGGCGTTTCATCATAATTTTAGTGAGCTTTTCCATGGGGTTAAGCAGTTTTATTAAAGCAGCTTTAAGCTTTTTGCTCGCAGCGATCAATTCATCATCGGCAGGGTGAAAGCCCGTTTCAATGGAATATGGGCTATCCGTATTTTGCGCCCGCGCATAGACAATTCTATGAACTTGCATAAGGAAATGCTCATTCGCGCCAAAGGGGGCGTTATCCTTAAAACGCCTGCTCCAATTTTGAGCGCAAAGTGCGTTTGCCCCATGAATTATATCCTCTAGAGCATGCAAAGCATCACTATCGCCCTCGAGCAAATCCTCAACTCGGCGTTTAAGCCCGCGTGCGCGACCCTTGCTATTGCCTTCATTTCCTAAAATCCAGCGGCGTAAATCCGCGCTTTCTCGCGCAGTTAAATGGCTTGAAAATGCGCTATCTGCCGCGCTGAACAAGTGATGACCTTCATCAAAAATATAGCGGGTGGGCATGGATTCTGATGGATTAGACATTGCCGCATTTATCATGACAAGAGCATGATTAGCCACAACAATGCGCGCATGTTTTGCCTTACGAATAGAACGCTCGACAAAGCATCTCTTGTAATGGTCACAAGCAGAAAACACGCATTCACCGCGCTTATCCGCTAGCCCGCTTGTATTGGCAAAACCAAGCAGCCCGCCAAGCCAGCCGGGAAAATCACCGCCATTTAGATCACCATCTTTGGTAGTAGCAACCCAGCGCGCCATTATTCCAGCGGAAATAGCATGGCGCGGATTATGTGATAGGGCTGCGCCCGCGGATAAATCCTCAAAATTTAAAACACATAGATAATTCTCCCGCCCTTTTCGAATCGCTACGTATGAGTTCTTAACTTCGGGGTGGGGGTAGAGCCTGTCAAGCTCGCTGTCAATTTGGCGTTGCAGGTTTTTAGTGTAAGTTGATATCCATACACTGCCCTCATTTTTATCCGCCCATACGCTTGCAGGGGCGAGGTAGCCCAAAGTCTTTCCAACTCCTGTTTCCGCTTCTGCTAGCACGATATGCGGGGCTTGATCTTCGCTCATAGGCTCAAACATTTTGGTGATAGAGCTGCTATAAGATTTTTGCTGTGGGCGGATTTCTGTATGTTTATCACCAGCATTTAGCAATTCTTCCAACTTTGCATGAGCCTCACTCTCACTTACCCCGTGATGAGATGGGGGAGGTTCGGGCGCGGATTCTGCCCATTCGGGCAAGTGTTTCCAGACATTAAGGGCGCGTTTGGATAATATCTCTTCACTAGGGTTATATTCTTCTCCTAGAGCGGCAAATATGAAGGGAGTCCAAGCCCAACCTTTGCCTTTCCGCCCCATAATGGCGGCAATGGCTAGCGGGTCGGCTTTATCAGATAATGTGTCTTTTTGCAGATCAGTTAAAAGAGCGCGCGTGATTTCCATTAATGTGAAGGGATAGTCTTCGAATGTTTCAGGCACGGATAAGCCCAGCGCTCGTGCTAGCCCTATTGGCGTTGGTACGCAAAATTTTGCGGGATGGATAAATGCGAATAATTCCAGCACGTCAAAGCAGTAAAACTCGTCATAGCCAAGGCGATTTTTAGTATATGGCGCGTGGCATACAAGTATATTTTTATTGTAAATTAATGGTTGAGCGTCTGCGTGGCTTAAAGTTTTCAGCTCTCCCTCATCGGTTAACATTACGCATTCACGAGCATTGGCGCAAATAATGGGGATATCAGGTAAGGATATTTTCATTTCGGAGGCGAAAACGCCTCTGGAGCGCCTGTTGGCATTGGCTCTATATAAAGTGATTGAGATGGGAAGGCGAACTCTGTTCCAGCCTTTTCCTCAACAATTTCTTTAATCACAAGCGCAAATTCCTCCTTAACCGCTAGCCATTCTCCCCAATCAGTTGTTTTGGTAAAGCAATAAATCATGAAGTCGATTGAGCTATCGTTAAAGCTGTCTAGCCGTACGAATGTAGAGACTTTGGGTGGTTTTTCAAAATCATCGCAAGTCGCAAGGTAATCCGCAATCTCGTCGCGTATAAGGGTTAGTTGCTCCCTGCTTGCGCTGTATTTAATGCCGATTTTCCAATATATTCGGCGGTTTGTCATGCGGCTGAAATTCGTTATAACCGCGTCTGATAAATCAGAGTTTGGCACATATACGGGAGCTTTATCAAAGCGGCGAACTCGTGTAGAACGAAAGCCAATTTCTTCAACAATTCCTTCAACAACCCCATCAACCTTTATCCAGTCCCCAGGGTAGAAGCGCTTTTCCGCAATAACGGTAAGCCCGCCAATCAGGTTTTTGAATAAATCTTGCGCGCCAAGGGCTATGGCTGCGCCAAATAGCCCTAGACCGGCCAAAAGAGGGCCTATGGCAATTCCCCAAATCTCTAAAACTACCGCCGCTCCGATGAATATAACCAACACTTTTAAGAATTTGAAAATCCAAGACATCATTACGGGCGTGAGTATTCTTTCCATATTTTTGGAGAGGTGCTGGATAGGCTCAAGCGCGCGGTGCAGCGACCAAAAGATCGTAAAAGCAATCATAGAGCGTACTAAACGAGCGGTAAACTCTGCCGCCATTCCATCAATATTTAATGATTGTGCGGCAAAAAATAAACCTAATATTATAGGGATGAATCTAATGGGCGGGGCTAATGCTTTGATAATTTTATCATCTATGGAGGTGTTGGATTTTGATGTCCAGCGATGTAGACGGCTTAAAATATATTTGCTTAAAACCCCGCGAAGAACTAGAAACGCGCCAAACACAAGCAGGGCAATAATTATGCTGCCTATATCTATGCCAAAAACTCCATTTTGCCATACATTTAGAACCTCAACCCAAAGGCTATTAATTTGTTCTGTTAATGCTTCGGAAGTGGAGGGGGCTTTTTTATCCGCCATGATATTTTATCCTGCTTTTAGTTATAGATTTGCAGGGTAATATCTAGCGGAGCGATAGGCAAGAGGATTTAAGCAGTTCCTAGCACGCTTTTCCAAATATCTGCGAGGCTAAAATAGTTGAATTTTGACTTTAAATGCATCTTTAATGCCGCATTACGTAAGGCTATGCGGTAGTTAGAGCCAATGCCCCTGCTGCCATCTTTCATGGTAACAACTGAAAGTGTTCCTTTGCCATTGGGCGCGGGTATGTTTGAATTATCAGATATATAACCCCCGTCTAATGAACGAGAGGAGCTTGCGTGAAATCCAGGGTAGTGGCGTTTAATCTTTGCATCATGAACCAGACCCATATCATGCTCATTATTATCAAGCCCCAGCCAAAATAGCCGTTTTCCATCTATATCTTTTTGATAGCGGCGCTTTCCAAGAGTAAGAACTGCGCTAATGCTTAGTTCTTCGTTTATTTCCCTGAATCTTGAAGGCGAAAAGTTTGTTTCCCCCATGAAAAAAGACTCAATTACATCAATATTATTGAGTATTTGCTTAGTATTTGGACGCGCTGCTTCGATATTTATCATGGTTATTTTTACTCTTATATCAGTGGTTAATTACTATATTCTCCGCACAAGAAGAACTCTATAGTATTCATGATAACATCTACTTATTTAAGATTTATTTAAAATTTTATCTAATTTTTATGAAAACTTTAATTTAAATGCTTTTATTAAGAGTATCTTTGATTAGGCTTGCTGTTTTATCAACCCCATATAAAGCAATGAAAGAGCCAAAACGTGGACCTTGATTTTGTCCAAGTAATATTTGATAAAGTGCCTTAAACCAGTCCCTTAGCTCATCCTTGTCATAGCCATTTTCTTTGCCAGCGGTAAATACTGCGCTCATATATTCTTCTGCTTCTAGCCCGCCATCCATATTATCCAAACTTTCAGCTAAAGCCTTCAAAGCTTTATGCTCGCGCTCATCGGGCGTGCGGTATTTCTTATTTGGTAGCACAAAATCCTTATAATACTGAATAGCATAGCCAACTAAATGATCTAAAAATGGTGCATTTTCAGGGCTGGCATCATGTGCGTATTGTTTAATAAAGCTCCATAATATTGCTGGGTCTTGCGTATGCGCGGCATTTACAAGATTAAGCAAAAGCGCAAATGATATGGGCGAGCTTTGCGCCTTTATATACCAAGTAGGGTTATCGAGCTGTTTTACAGGCTCTTGTTCATTCAATTTGGCGGAAAAGGTGATATATTCATCCACTGCCTTTGGAATGACATCAAAATACAGCTTTTTGGCGCTTGTTGGTCGCTGGAATAAATAATAAGCAAGGCTTTCTTGCGGCGCGTATTTAAGCCACTCTTCCATGCTAAGCCCGTTACCTTTGGACTTGGAAATTTTCTGTCCCTGTTCATCCAAAAACAACTCATAGTGAAAGCCAGCAGGATTAGGCTTACCAAGGATTTTTAAGATTTTCTTTGAGATATCGGCGGAGCTTTTAAGGTCTTTGCCGCTCATCTCGTAATCAACGTCAAGGGCGTGCCAGCGCAAAGCCCAATCCGCGCGCCATTGCGCCTTTGCTTTCCCGCCTGTAACTGTTTGGGTAATTTTTGAGCCGTCTATATCTTCAAATGTGATCGTGCCATCATCGGGGTTAGTTTCAAGGATAGGAACTTGCAACACTGCGCCCGTAGAAGGTGATATAGGCAAGAAAGGTGAGTAGCTTGCAGCGCGCTGCTCACCTAATATAGGAAGCACCGCATGCTTGATATCCTCATGATGCCTAAGCATCAAAAGCAGCGTTTCATCAAATGCGCCTGATTTATAATGCTCTGAGGCTGATTTAAACTCATAATCAAAGCCGTAATTATCAAGAAAAGCGCATAGCTCTGCGTTGTTATGCGCCGCGTAGCTATCATAATCGCTATCAAATGGGTTTGGAACTTTTGATAAAGGCTGCCCCAAATGCTCCGCTAGCATTTCTTGATTTGGAACATTTGTTGGCACTTTTCTAAGTCCGTCCATGTCATCGGAAAAGCAGATTAGCTTTGTTGGAATTTCAGGTTGTAGAGCGTTAAAAGCTTTCAGCACCATAGATGTGCGGCAGACTTCCGCGAATGTCCCAATATGTGGCAATCCCGACGGACCATATCCAGTCTCAAACAAAACATAGCCCTTATCAGGAGTTTTCACCTCTCCGCGCCCAATAGAGCGAAGGCGTTTCACCACGGCTTTGGCCTCTTCAAATGCCCATGTACGGCACTTTATAGCGATCTCGGGGGCTATTTTATTGATCATGTTTTACTCTTCTTCTATGCCAGCATATTTATTGCGCTTATAAATAGTTACCACAATTATTACACCGCTTAAGAATGTGCAAGCGGTATTTACAATGATTAACTTTAAATCATTAATTTCATATATGGCATAAAGCAAGCCAATTATGGTTGTTCCCTCCCATATAAACCAAGTGATTAGGGATATGTCAGAACAACGCGTACGCGCTTTTAACAGGCAATATATCTGCGGGATATATGCCAATATCACTACTATTATCGCTATGGAATATAAAAATGATATCATGGCGAATTATATAACATGATTGTAATAGTATTTCTATATTTTAATAATGTCATTCCAGCGTCCACCACGTCATTCCAGCGCAGGCTGGAATCCAAATTATTGATCACCACAAAGGCTCAAAGGACTCAAAGCACCACTAAGAAAAACTTTGAGTAACTTCGAGTTCTTAGTGTCTTAGTGGTGATTTTTATAAAATTTATTAAGGTGCAGGAAAGCTATCATAGTGCTTTATAGGTATTTCACTAACTGTATCAATGGCAAGATTGGCTGTACATAGCACTTTGTTTGTAACTCCATCCTTATGTGTACAATCATGTAGTGGTTCAATTACATTTTCATTTAAGGAGGGCTGTTCTTTTAACCATATGCTAACATCATTTGGTATATCTAAAATGTCTTTATCATCATCTTTTATATAATCGTTAAGAGTAAGCGATGTAGTTAAAATTGCCACTGAAGCAGCACTTACAGCTATTATTTTTGCTGGTTTTACAATTAAAATATCAATAGTACCTGTTGCAAAGCCCCAAGCATGCCCTAACAACCCTTTTTTATCTTTATTTGCTATTGCGTTCATGCTTTTGGCTATACTATCTAAGGCGTGAGCTGAAGGATTGGTTATAGCACTGTGTTTGGCATCAAGATCTTTTAAGAATTTTGCCTCACCACGTCTCTTTTTAGCGCCTGTATGTATAGAATATGCCTCAGAATATAGTGATTTAGAAATATTTACAAATAATTCTGAAAATTTTCTAGTAGATTTTTCTGATTTTGGATCACCCATTCTTATATACCTTTATTTTTTTATGATATGAAAATAGCATGAGCGGTGTTGGTAATGCAAGAAAATTAAGTGTATAGTTTGAATTTCCCTCCATTTAATCTATACATATACCCATGAAAGCAACCACCATAAATAGTGCGGCGCTCGCGGAGTTTGACCGCTCCAAGCCTTTTAGGATAGTCTCAGATTTCACGCCAGCGGGGGATCAGCCCAAAGCGATAGATACGCTGTGCCAAGGCTTGCGCGATGGCTTGAGCGATCAGACATTGCTTGGCGTTACTGGTTCGGGCAAGACCTTTACCATGGCGCATATAATTGAGGAATTACAACGCCCTGCGCTTATATTAGCGCCGAATAAAACGCTAGCAGCCCAGCTTTATGGCGAGTTTAAGAACTTTTTCCCTGATAATGCGGTTGAGTATTTTGTGTCCTATTATGACTATTACCAGCCAGAGGCGTACGTGCCTAAATCCAATACTTTTATTGAAAAAGACTCAAGCATTAATGAGCAGATTGACCGTATGCGTCACGCCGCCACGCGAGCTTTGTTCGAGCGCAAGGACTGCATAATCGTGGCTTCGGTGTCTTGCATATACGGCATTGGCTCTAAGGAAGATTACATGGCAATGGCGTTTCCTTTAACCGTTGGGCAAGTGATAGAGCGCGATACGCTTATAGCCAAGCTGGTGGAGCTTCAATATACCCGTAATGATATAGCCTTTGAGCGCGGGAGTTTTCGCGTGCGCGGGGATAGTATCGAGATATTTCCTGCTCACTTTGAAGATCGCGCGTGGCGGTTTTCTTTGTTTGGCGATGAGCTTGAAAAAATCACCGAATTTGACCCTCTTACGGGCGTAAAGTTCGAGGATTTGTCAGGCGTACGTATATTTGCAAATTCGCATTATATAACGCCAGGCCCTACTATTGCTCAAGCCATAAAGAGCATAAAATCCGACCTTAAATCCCGCCTTGAATATTTCGAGGGCGAGGGGAAATTGATAGAGGCACAGAGATTAGAGCAGCGCACTAAATTTGATTTAGAGATGCTAGCTGCTACTAACTCATGCAAGGGGATAGAGAATTACTCGCGCTATCTTACGGGGCGAGCTGCTGGGGCTGCGCCGCCAACATTGATTGAATATATGCCCGAAAATGCCCTTATGTTTTTGGACGAAAGCCATGTGATGATCCCGCAACTTCGCGCCATGTATAATGGGGATAAGGCGCGTAAAACTACGCTGGTTGAGCATGGATTTAGGCTTCCCGCCGCGATGGATAATCGCCCATTACAGTTTGAGGAGTGGAATAATTTGCGCGGGCAGTCGGTGTACGTGTCTGCAACGCCTAATGAGTGGGAGCTAGAGCAATCGGGCGGCATTAGCGCGGAGCAGGTTGTACGTCCCACTGGTCTCATTGATCCGCCTGTGGAAATTCGCCCGACGGACAGCCAAGTTGATGATTTAATGCATGAGGCGCGGAGCGTTATAGCAAAAGGCGGGCGGGTGCTTGTAACGACGCTTACCAAGCGCATGGCAGAGGATTTGACGGAATATTTAGATGAGAACGGCATTGCTGTACGTTACCTTCATTCAGATGTGGATACGCTGGAACGCATTGAAATCATTCAAGATTTAAGGGCAGGGGTGTTTGATGTTTTGGTTGGAATTAACCTGCTGCGCGAGGGGCTGGATATTCCTGAATGCACCCGCGTATGTATTTTAGATGCCGATAAGGAGGGGTTTTTGCGTTCGCGCACTTCTCTTGTCCAAACTATCGGTAGGTCAGCTCGAAATGTCGAGGGCAAGGCGATATTATACGCCGATAAAATCACCGATTCTATGCGCTATGCGATTGATGAAACCGCGCGCAGACGTGAAAAGCAAATCGCTTATAATAAGGAGCATGGAATTACTCCGCGCTCGGTCATAAAGGCTGCATCCAAGGCTTTTGACCATGTTTATGAGCAAAAAAGCGCGACTAAAATCGTGGCAATGGCAGATAGCGCCGCGTCTGAATTTCTGCACAACCCGAAGAAAATGCGTAAACATATTGAGGCGCTTAAGAAACAAATGCTTACCGCCGCCGCTGACCTTGAATTTGAAAAAGCAGCAAAGCTTAGGGATGATATAAAATCACTTGAGGATCGGGAGCTTGGGATTCCAGCTTCCATAAAACCATCACCATCCACTATAAAACCTAAACTCTCATAAAATCAGAAAAAATAAGTTGGCTATTAAAAAGAGCTCATAAATGCATCTTCATATATTTTTTCAAGAGATATCTCGCCATCACTTCTTAAATCGAAGAAGTCTTTTTTAGGCACTATAATTTGTTTGATAGGCTGATACACTTCATTTTCATAGATTTGGATTGTATCATCTTCTTCGAATACCATATTGAATTCGTCTTCAATCTCTCCCATATCAAGGTCAGTGGCTGTTCCTGATAATGGCTCTATTTCTGAGATATCAATTTGAGCCTCTTCAATTTCTTCAATTTTTTTGGGTTCTTGCGCTATATATTCTTCTGCGCTTGGCTTTGTTATTGCTAGATCAGTATCAAGATAATTAAGGTCATCTGTGTCAAGTGAAGAATGTTCTTCTTCTATGGGTTTTTCAGGGTTAGCGGGAGCGGGAGGCGAACCCTTTATTTGCTGCTCAGTAAATATTTCCTCAGCGTCAAGGGTAGGTTTAGGCACTTCCACTAT
>JALSJP010000007.1 GCA_026989265.1 Micavibrio sp. | reverse complement strand
CCCTGGCCCAGGTGGTTGGGGGGCTATATTATCATGCGCTGGACATGAAAAGGAAATATTCGGCGGTGATCTAGACACTACTAATAATCGCATGGAAATGATGGCAGTGGTCGAAGCTTTGAAGTCTTTGAAAAAGCGTTCCAATGTTAAATTATATACAGATAGTAAATATGTAATAGATGGAATTACTAAATGGATGAAGGGCTGGAAGGCGAAGGGCTGGAAGAATGCCTCAAAGCAGCCAGTAAAGAATAAGGGGCTGTGGCAGCAGATCGATTCGCTTGTATCAAAGCATGAAGTCGAATTTATATGGGTAAAGGGGCATTCGGGTAATATAGGCAATGAACGCGCGGATGAGCTTGCAAGGCGCGGAATACCTAACAATATTTGAATTTATTACATTTTTATCCACCGCAAAATCACTGTTTATAGTTATAAAATCCTTATGTTAATGTTCTGTTAATCAATAGCATCCATGCTTAATTATAGAAAAACTTTATGTAGAAAAAAGGGAGATCTATTATGAGCATTAATAAAATCACTCTACCTTACTTAAAAAATGATAATGCGACGGCTGAGCAGCAGGAGATTTACTCGCGCTTTATCGGGCATATGCGCCATGTTCCAATTAGCCGCATGGAGATTAAGGTCTTGTCTGCAATCCAGTTTAGTGCGGATATGATGGATTTCAGTGATGCATATATTGCTAAAGAGCTTGTCGAAATGGGTCTGTTAGCCCCAAGGATTGCTTTTCCGATGGAATTTCTTGATTATGTGGATAGGGCATTGCTGCGAAATGATTTTGAAATGGGCGCACCAAGCAAGGCTTTGCAAAATCTAGCGTCTATATGGTCTGTGGTTAGTAATAAGCAGCTAAAACTAATTTCTTTCCGCCATGTTCATTCTATTGTTGAAGAGCTGGTTTAATCGTTAAAACTTAATCATTCAAATTAGAATAATCATTTCTTGGTTTTGGCTTGTTAGGAGCGTTATCATTAGACAATAACCGCCCTAATAATCCAGATATTCCGCCATTATTACCATGGCTGGTTTTGCTACTGTTAAATATATTTGAGACCTGTTTATCATTGCCATAGAGCATAATATCACGCCATATTTTAGCGGGAATAGAACCACCAGTAACGCCGCGCATGGGGCTGTTATCATCATTGCCAAGCCAGATAACAGACACCATTTTATCGGTATATCCAACAAACCACGCATCGCGATTATCTTGTGATGTGCCTGTTTTTCCAGAGGCAGGGAAGGGGAGTTTTGCGGCTCTTCCCGTACCTTCATTAATTACATTTTCCATCATATCTGATATGTTGCGCACGTATTTAGGGCGCACTATTGATTGATATGAACTAGGTTTTTTCCTTTCATATAAAATGCGCCCATCCTTGCTTGTAATTCGAGTTATTGCATAGGGAAATACTCGGTATCCGCCATTAGCCAATATGGCATAAGCATTTGCCATTTCCATCATTGATATGCCAGAGCTTCCTAATGCAAGGCTAAGGTCATGCGATAATTTAGAGGTAATGCCAAGCTTTTTGGCGGTTTTTATGACGCTGGATATGCCTATATCTTTTGCTAGGCGCACACTAGCGGTATTCATGGATTTGGTTAGAGCCATCTCAAGGCTTACTCGACCGTAATATTTGCCAGCAAAATTCTTGGGGCGATAGCTTCCTTTTGTAATGGGAGCATCCAATATTTTGCTCCGCGGTTTCCAACCTTTTTCAAGGGCAGATAGATATAATATCGGTTTAAATGCTGAGCCCACTGCGCGCCTTGCCTGCGTAGTTCTGTTAAACTGGCTAACACCGTAGTTATAGCCTCCGATCATGACTATAACTGCTCCATCAGGCTTCATGCTAAGCACTGCTCCTTGATGCATATATCTATCGTCATTCGCGTTATCTATCGCATTTTTCAAAGTGTTTTGAGCATGTTTTTGTAAGCTGGCATCTAATGTTGTTTTTATTACTAAATCCATATCAGGTCTGCCGATAAGATCATCTATTTCATCAATCACCCAATCAGTGAAATAACGGATATTTTGCTCTGATTTTGATTTCTTATTAGGCAGAGATATCGACATATTAGCTTTTGTCATATCGCTTTTATCAATATATTTAGCTGCGATCATAGAGTTAAGCACTATATCGGAGCGTTTAGTAGCTAGCTCTATATTATTATGCGGGGAATATCTTGACGGAGCTTTTAGCAATCCCGCAAGAATAGCAGATTCGCGTAAATTCACATTGCGTGCGGATTTACCAAAATATAGCTGCGCTGCGGCTTCAAAGCCATATGTCCCTGATCCTAAATATACGCGGTTCATGTATGCGCTTAGGATTTCATCCTTGCTAAGCTCATTTTCCAGCCATAAAGCTAGTAATGCTTCTTTTATTTTGCGTGATATTTTGCGTTCATGCGTTAGGAATAGGTTTTTGGCAAGTTGTTGAGTTATTGTAGAGCCACCCTGAACAAACCTGCCTTTACTTATATTTATTAGCATGGCGCGACTTATGCCTAGTATGTCTATGCCTATATGGCTGTAAAAACGCCGATCTTCTGTGGCTAATACAGCGTTGGTTAGATTAGCGGGCAGCTCATCCACATGGATGTTTGCGCCCTTGCTTTCGCCATATCTTGCAATAATATCTCCGTTTGAGGCTTTTACAATTATGGAGGAGCGGCGCTCAAAAGTGGCGGACTGCGTAATATCGGGCAGGTCTTTGGCAAACCACAAAATAACTCCAGCTAAAAATATCCCTGACCATAGCCCTAAAATTAATATCCATCTGCAAAAACTCCAAAAGAATGACTTTGTTTGCTTCTTCTTTTTCTTTGCTGATGATTTCTTTTTTTGGGATTTAGCCATGAATTTTAAGTGCAATCCAGCCAGTAGCGATTGCGTGCAGGGAATTTATCA
Source organism: Micavibrio sp. (assembly GCA_026989265.1). Lineage (GTDB taxonomy): Bacteria > Pseudomonadota > Alphaproteobacteria > Micavibrionales > Micavibrionaceae > UBA1672. Next base: position 96,538 of record JALSJP010000007.1, on the reverse strand, counting down.
GTTGCGGGAAGTGTGTCTTCATAAACTGCGCCACAAAATTTTATAATCTCATTCGCCGATATATCTGTCGGATCAATCGTTATAAGGGCTTTGTCAATGCCAAGATGAGATATATAAGGAATGGCTTTTTGAAGTAGTTTTTTACCAAAGCCTTTTCCGCGCATTGATGGCTTTATAATGAAATTAAGGTGACCACCCCATTTTTCTAAATGCCAGTTTAGGCGGTGGCGAATATTTAGAGTTCCAATAAATTCATTATCTTTTACAAGCCATAAAACAGTTTCGGGAACGGTTTCCACCCAATCGGCATAGGGCTTATGCAGGTTTTTCTTTCCCTCATTAAGCTTTTTAATGAAATCTTCAAAATTTCTTTCAACATCATCTATATCAAGGAACATATAACGTCCTTCTTTATGGAATTCCTTGAGAGCCTTTATATAGCTCTCTTTATGATTTATTGATGGTCTTTCTAATCTTGCAGCTGACATGTTCTTATTTTTGTTGTTTCGGGGAGTTTATATTTTTATCAAGTCATAAGCAGTGATGCAAGCCCTAAAAAGGATAGGAAGCCGACAACATCTGTAACAGTCGTTAGCAAAACAGTTGAGGAAACGGCGGGATCGCTACCCCTTCTATGGAGAAATAGCGGTATTCCTGCGCCGCATAACCCCGCAACAATAAGATTGATAATCATAGCCATAGCAATAACAAGCCCAAGAATTGGCATTTGAAACCATATTGCTGCTATAAACCCTATTATAACAGCAAATAATATACCATTAAGAAGCCCTACAAGAGTTTCTTTCCAAATTACCCGCCAAGTATTAGTTTCGGATAGCTCATGCGTTGCAATAGCGCGAACAGCAACGGTTAGTGCTTGTGTCCCTGCATTCCCGCCCATAGATGCAACGATAGGCATAAGTACGGCAAGAGCGACTATTTGCTCAATAGCCCCGCCAAAAAATGATATTACAATAGATGCCAAAATTGCAGTAATCAGATTAACAAACAGCCACCTAAATCGAAGCCCCGTTGTGGATATAACAGCGCGATATAAATCGCCCTGATCCACACCAGCCATGCGCAATATGTCTTCTTGCGCTTCTTCATCAATAACATCAATAATATCATCAATTGTAATTGTTCCGATAAGCCTGCCGCTTTCATCTATCACAGGGGCGGAGACAATATCATCGCGCCTAAACATATGGGCTACGGTTTCTTGATCCATTGTTGCGGGAACTGAATGGATTTCTTCAAGGCTTAAATCTTGAATTTTTACCGATCTATTTGTGCGGATAAGGCGGCTTAACGGCACTTCACCAATTAGCTGGTGAGATGGGTCAACTGTAAATATATCAAAGAAATCATCAGGAAGATTATTAGCATTTAGCCGTAAGTAATCTATAGTTTTTCCAACTGTCCAAAAATCTGGCACTGCGACCATCTCACGGCGCATAAGCCTGCCTGCACTATCTTCGGGAAAGTTTAAACCCTCCTCAAGCGCCATTCTTGTGGTGGCGGGGAGCTTGTTTATTACATCACTTTGAAAGTCTGCTGATAGAGCCTCAACTAAAAGCAGTGCATCATCGCTTTCTAGCTCGGAAATTATATGCGCAACATCATGAGCAGGCATAGCGGACAAAAAGCTACGGCTTAGCTCCTGATCCATTTCTGTGAATATTTCAGGATTAAGAGCCTCGCCATACATAAAGAGCAATTCGCGGCGATCATCATCACTGATTTTAGAGAGCAGCTCGGCAGCATCAGAAGTGCTTAGCTCATTAAGAACGGCGTAGACAGTATCGGAGTCCTGAGATTTGACAGCGTCAACTATCGCCCTGATATCTTTATCGGGAAGATGTGGAGTGACATCATCTGGTAATATCTCTTTACTGTCAGAAATGTTATTAGGATTATTATATTCCATATAACCCTCCGAACTTGTTTTATTTATGCAGTTTTAACTAGGCGATGAGTTACATTATCAGTCGTCGAACTATCAAATACTTGCGATCCCACCGTGGCAAGAGCCGTAATATTCACAATTCCGCGCGTTGATACTGCTGGCGTTAATATATGAGCAGGTCTAGCAGCACCAAGCAATATAGGCCCAATGCTTATGCCTTCGGAAAATGTCTTAACCATGTTAAACGCAATATTAGCAGCGTCAACATTAGGCATTATAAACAAGTTAGCCTGCCCTGATAATTTAGAGTTAGGCATAACTCGCTGCCTTATTATTTCGCAAAGCGCAGTGTCTGCTTGCATTTCCCCATCAATTTCAAGTTCAGGGTCTCTGCGCCTTATATCCTCAAATGCTGCGCGCATTTTTTGTGATGATGAGCAATTCATTGTCCCAAAATTAGAATGAGATAGCAGCGCCACCTTTGGTCTTATGCCAAAGCGTCGCACTTCCTCGGCTGCAAGTAATGTCATTTCAGATATTTGCGCAACTGTAGGATTGTTATTTATCTGCGTATCACAAAAGAAATATGTCCCGCGGGATAGCAATAATGGGCTAAGTGCTGCGGGGGTTTCAACGCCTTGTTTCAAGCCTATAATATCTTTTATATAGCTTAAATGCTCATGAAACTTACCTTGAGTTCCGCAAATAACCGCGTCCGCTTCATCCTTGTAAACCATAAGCGCGCCAATAACAGATGTGCTGGTTCGCACGGTTGTTTTTGCATCTTCTGGTGATATGCCGCGTCGCTCCATAATAGAGTGGTATGTTTCCCAATAATCGCGGAAGCGCGGGTCACTTTGCGGATCGGTTAGCTCAAAGTCTTTGTTTGGCTGCATGCGCAGTCCCAAACGCTTAATGCGCTCACGAACAACGGATTCACGTCCAATAAGTGTAGGTTTTGCAATTCCTTCATCAAGTATAACTTGAATAGCTTGCAAAACGCGCTCTTCTTCGCCTTCACAATAAACAACGCGCTTAGGATCTTCTTTTGCGCGCAAATAAACAGGGCGCATTACAAGCTGTGAGCGGTAGAAATATTGCTGTAATTTATGTTCATAAGCTTCGAAATCTTCGATAGGGCGCGTTGCAACGCCACTTTCCATTGCTGCCCGTGCAACTGCGATTGGCAGATCAACGATCAAGCGCGGATCAAACGGCTTTGGAATAAGGTAATCACGACCAAATGTAAGGTCTTCACCGCCATAAACATCCGCGACCTCGGCGGCGGCTTCCTTGCGTGCAAGCTCAGCAATAGCCTTAACGCAGGCTAGCTTCATCTCTTCGTTGATTGTTGACGCTCCAACATCTAAAGCGCCTCGGAATATGAATGGAAAACAAAGGACATTATTAACTTGGTTAGTGTAATCTGATCGACCAGTACAAACGATAGCGTCAGGTTTTACCTCATATACATCTTCTGGCATAATTTCAGGAGTAGGGTTAGCCAGCGCCATAATCAGCGGGGAGTCTGCCATGGATTTGACTTTTTCTTTATCCATAACGCCTGGCCCTGAAAGACCAAGAAACACGTCCGCGCCTTTAATTGCATCATCTAATGTTCTGGCATTGGTTTTTGATGCAAATTGTTCTTTTTGAGGATCCATGCCCTCGGATCTGCCTTCGTAGACAACGCCGTTACGGTCACATACTATTATATTCTCGCGCTTTAATCCTGCGTGGACAAGCAATGTTAGGCAAGCAATAGCAGATGCTCCTGCGCCAGATGCAACAAGGCGGATATCTTCGATATTACGTCCTGAATGATGTATCCAGTTGGTGAAAGCCGCCGTTACAATAATGGCTGTTCCGTGTTGGTCATCATGGAATACTGGAATATCCATGCGCTCTTTTAATCTACGTTCAAGTTCAAAACATTCAGGGGCTTTGAAGTCCTCAAGGTTAATTCCGCCAAATGTTGGCTCTAGTGAGGCAATAATATCAACTAATTTATCAACGTCAGTTTCATCAACTTCGATATCAACAGAATCTATATTTGCGAATTTCTTGAATAGGACGGATTTCCCTTCCATGACAGGTTTTGAGGCTAATGCGCCAAGATTACCAAGCCCAAGAACTGCCGTTCCATTTGATATAACTGCTACGATATTTCCGCGTGATGTGTAATCATAAGACGTTGCGGGGTCTTTTGCTATTTCCTCACAAGGAGCAGCAACACCAGGTGAATAAGCAAGTGCAAGATCACGCGCGGTTGCCATACCTTTTGTTGCGCGAATAGCGATTTTACCTGGAGTAGGCTCTTTATGATATCTTAATGCACATTCTCTGAAGGCTGCTTCTTCTTGCTTCTTCTTGTCATTCATAGTTTTAATCCTTTATGTTTTAAAAACGCGGATAATTCCGCGCTTTTAAATAGTAATGGTGCGGTCGAGAAGACTCGAACTTCCAAGGGATTGCTCCCACTAGATCCTTAGTCTAGCGCGTCTACCAGTTCCGCCACGACCGCACTCTAATTTACGCTGCAAAAGGGATAACAAATATTTGCGTATATATCAAGTTAGATAAAGCATTGCACCGCATCAAAAATACTATATATAAAATGATATGGTTGAATGGATTATTGAAAAAGAGCCTGTAGCATATGAAACCGCAGTTAATGTGATGGAGCAGCGCATTGCGGATATTCGTAGCGGCACTAAGGATGAGCTTATTTGGCTGCTTGAGCATCCGTCATTATATACTGCGGGGACAAGCGCAAAAGACAGCGATATTATAGATGCGCGCTTTCCCGTCCATAAGACGGGCAGGGGTGGGGAATATACTTACCATGGGGCGGGGCAGCGCGTCGCCTACGCTATGCTTGATCTAAAAAAGCGGCAAAATAATAAACCTGATGTGCGGGGCTATGTCTTCTCATTAGAAGAGTGGATTATACAAACTTTGGCGGAATTTGATATTAAGGGAGAGCGCAGGAGCGGGCGCGTTGGTATATGGGTGGCTGATGGTGATGGCTCGGAAAATAAAATTGCAGCAATAGGCGTTCGCATTCGCAAATGGGTTGCTTATCACGGCATTGCTATCAACCTTAACCCTGATCTTTCGCATTTTGATGGTATTATTCCATGCGGAATATCAGATCATGGCGTTACATCTATTCATGAGGTGGGCAGAGAAATATCTATGAATGATTTGGATATTGCGCTGCAAAAAACATGGAAAACGTCATTCCTATAGCGAGAGAATATTTTTTAGCTTCTTGCCCGCCATGGCTGTTCCTAATATTACCCCGCCTATAACCCCGCCAAATGCAATGAATATACCATGCAATGAAGTATCTTCCACTACGTTATACATAAGATATTGAGCTGTAACGGTTGCAGAGCCTGCAATAGTGCCTGATATTTCACCGCCAGTTATTGCTATATCCAAGCTCACTAGACTGGCCGTAGCTCCCGCCACTATGGCAGGTTTTTTTATATAGTCTTTCCAGCCTTTATGCTGGTATGAATATTCGTTATTGGCAATATTGCCAGCAAGTATTTTTGTAGCATCGCTTATTTCTGCCGCTGTTTTATTTACACTTAAAAGCGTATTTTTCAATAATTTATTGCTTTGGGTCATTCTGTCAATTTTATGGATAGTATTCCCAACTATAATACCGCCAAGCCCCATATATATCATGCTCGGGGTAAAACCATCATTTGCCATATATGGAAGGACGCTTCCCACACATAATAAGCCATAACTTAATGGGATATTGCGAGTTGTTCTGTGAAAGAAATCGGATACAGAATCTTTCCATTCTTGCCCTTCCTCTGTGCCAAGAGAACCCATTTTAACAACGGCGGAGGCAGTAACAGCCGTTAATAATGTGTGGACTGCAATATTTTCTATGTCGTTAAATCGGTAGACTATATCGGCAGTGTTGTTTGCCGCTTCGATAAAGGCAAGCTGAAATGGGGTATCTTGCATTATTGTATTACCAATATTATTTGCAGGGTCTCTTATTACAACGTCAAGGCGTTCATGAACCCATCCAAACCCGCTTTGCAAGCCGCCAATTGCATCACCTGCTAAGCTTTTGGCTCTTGTGCAATGCTCGGGGAGCGTATCAGTTATGAATGATGGTATATGCTGAACGGCCGCCGCGCCATAATCCCCAGCAATTAGTCTGCCCATTTCAATTGCTGTGTCGTGACAACTTGGATCAAGGGTTATTCCTTCTGCAAGTAAAGGGTCAAACTCAATATCTTCAACAGTAAAATCATCATCCCAAATATTATCTACATTAGATATATGGGCGGCATTTTCTTCCATATAAACGGTTGCAAATTTATCTGCGTTGAGGCTAGAAAGATAGACCATGCCAACAGCAACGGATGCAAGGCTTGTAAATAAATACGGGTGTTCTTTTGCATCATCACCTATATGCTTTGCACTTGCTTTTGTGATTTTCCAAAGTGATTTAATAGGGCGAATAGGGGTGTTTCCAGTTTGATATTCAAGCGCATCTAAGAGTGATTGGTAATCATCTGGCAGTTCAGTATTTTCTAATGATATGTTGTTATCATGGCACAGTTTGTTTGTGTGAGAGTATAGCTGTTCAAGATAATCTCTAAACTCACTTGATTTGCTGGCTGCTAGTAGCTCTATTTCTATCATCTCGCGCATGAATAAGAGTATTTCAGGGTTTTCCTCTATATTTTGCGCTTCTTTTATTAGTTTGGCTATATCAATGGCGGGGTTATCATCCGCTTTGCTTTTATAATGCTTTGACCATATATCACTAAGCTTATCAGATGATAATATGCCTGATATTAAATCAGTTGTATGTTGAGTTGCAAAAGCATGGTTTAACATTGGTTAATCTAAACCCATCTCTACTCTACACGCTTTTACTGCATTTTTTAAGGTACATGATTTTTTACTCTTCCAATCATCCCCGTATTTATTTCCGAAAAAGCTATCAACATTTTCCTCTGCTTTTGTTTGCGCTTCCGATGTTTCCATGCCGCGGTCTAAATATGTCCCTCTTTTCAGTTTAGTATAAAAAACAGCAGCAACTGATACGCAATCCCCATGTGAGGCGCCAAAATGAGAAATTATTCTATTTGTGGCTTGTGCTATATTTCTTTTTTCTTTTGCCATTAATTCTTTTGATAAAAGCTTGGGAGTATTATCCGTGTCGCTACATAAATTTCTACCATCAGGGTTTAGTTGCTCGGCAAAATCACAGCTCATTCGAAGTCCAGTTTTGCCTTTTTTGTTCTTAGGGGTAATTATTAGTTCGCCACAATCAACTTTTACGCGCTTACCATCTGGATTCGTTGCATTAATATATGGCTCTGCTTGCGCGCTTCCCATAGTTACCATGCTTGTTAATGCTGCGATTTTAAAAAATTCTGATAGTGTTTTCATGCTGCCGCCTATTACCTGCTAATTGAGAATAATTCTCATTGACATTAATTACTTTAGTTGATAATGATTATTAATCACAATTGCAAGAATTATTTCGTAGGTTATGAAAATGTCTGACGCGGCAACAATGGGACAGCAAGGAAGTTTATCTAGCGGCTTTAATATAGCTTCTGGAATTAAATGGGCGGTCGTGGGATTGGCTAGCTTTGCTGTGTTTGGTTATGTTGATAACTTTATCTTTGATCCTTTTTTCTTTGATTCGATTCATGACACTAGTAACGCTACTTCTCAAGCATTTAAAGCTCTTTTAACTGATAATTTTGGTTGGCTGCATGATTTATCTGGATTAACAGGTGATTGGGGGCTTTTGCAAATGGACTGGGCGCAAGCAATTCTTGAACCATATTATTTTGATAATGGGATGTTATCGCCTGATGACCCATTTGGAAGCAAAGCATTTAGCGTTAATGATGTTGACTCTGTGGATTATTTATATGAAGATCCTAATGAATGGTAGTCTTATATATCTTTATTCTATTGTGTTTTTATATCTCAGGGTTTACTTATAACCTCATTATATAGTTATAAGTAAGCAAGGTTATATTATGTTTGATATAAAAGAGATTAGAAATAACCCTGATTTTTTTGATGCTGGTTGGGCGCGTAGGGGACTTGGTAATCAGACAAATGCAATATTAAAGCTGGATTCTTCTCGGCGAGAATGTCAAACATCCCTGCAGGAATTGCAAGCCAAGCGCAATGATGCATCCAAGCAAATTGGAATGATTAAACGTGATGGCGGGGATGCTACGGCTCAAATGAATGCAGTTGCCGCGATTAAAGATGAAATGGGTGCGTTAGAGGAAAAGGCGCGCGGCTTGAGCTTACAACTTAATGATCTGCTTTCATCACTGCCTAATATAATGTCTAGTGAAGTTCCAAACGGGGCAAGCGAAGATGATAATGTCGAAATCCATAAATGGGGAGAGATTAAGCGTAAGAGTGGCGCGGATCATGTAGAAATTGGCGAAGCTCTTGGTCTGATAGATTTTGAAGTGGCAGCTAAAATGTCAGGTGCGCGCTTTACTATGCTTAAAGGCTCTATGGCACGTATGGAGCGGGCATTGGCTCAGTTTTTTCTTGATACTCATACGGCAGAGCATGGCTATACTGAAATATCCCCGCCATTATTAGTGCGCGATAATGCGCTTTATGGCACGGGGCAATTGCCTAAGTTTGCCGAGGATTTATTTAGCACTAAAGAGACCGATCATTTCCTGATCCCAACGGCGGAAGTGCCGCTTACTAATATTGTAGCAGATAGCATCATGGAGCAAGAAAGCCTGCCGCATCGCTATTGCGCTCATACTCCGTGTTTTAGATCAGAAGCGGGCAGCGCTGGGCGGGATACTAGAGGAATGCTGCGTCAACATCAGTTTTATAAGGTTGAGATGGTTAGCATTGTTGAGCCAGATAAATCCCACGAAGAGCATGAGCGTATGCTTTCTTGCGCAGAGAATGTACTTAAAAAGCTGGATCTACCTTTTCGCACTGTAACATTATGCAGCGGTGATACTGGCTTTGGCGCGACTAAAACATACGATATTGAAGTGTGGATTCCCGCGCAAGAGACATACCGCGAGATTTCCAGTATATCTAATTGTGGGGATTTTCAGGCACGCCGCATGAATGCACGAACTCGCACTAAAGGTGCAAAAGACACGCAATTTGTCCATACTCTTAATGGCTCAGGCGTTGCCGTTGGCAGAGCGTTAATCGCCGTGATAGAAAATTACTATGACCCAGAAGATGGCGGAATATTTATCCCTGAGGTTTTGAAACCTTATATGGGCGGCATTGAAAAAATTACAAAAGGATAGGTAAGTGGCTATATTAAAACGCCTTATTCCATTTAATAACTTAAAAGAAACCATCTTGCGCTTCCCGTTGTCGGTTTTATGTGCGCTCGCACTTTTTGTTATCGGTATTTTACTGATTCGTGAAATTGTAGATGAGCATGATGAAATAATATTTAGGCTAATGGCCATATTTGGATGTTGTTATTTTTGGTTTGGAATATCAAAACTTATGGCAGAAAGCCAAAATTGGGGCAAAGTTAAGTATATAGTGGTTAGCTTTGTTGTGTCAGGCGCTATCGCTGCTATATTTTTGCTGTCTAGTTTTTGGTGGATTAACTTAATATTTGTGCTACCTGCTTTGCTGCTTACCTTAATGGTTGCGCCATATTTAAAAGGCGGTGATGATATAGATGTGTGGTTTTTTAACCGTATGACATGGCTTGGCGTTGTTATTTCTTACATTGCTATATTACTATTTGCGGGGGGCTTAAGTATAGCGCTTAGCGCGATTTATCTGCTGTTCAGTGTTGATATTAGCGAGATATATTATTTCTATATCTGGTTGTTTGCCGCGCTAGTGCTTGGACCTATTTATGCCTTGTCATGGATTCCAAAAACATTCCAGTTTAGCGATGATGATTGCAGCGACCTTGCGGGTTTGAAATTCATAGTAAACTGGATTTCAGTGCCAATAGTATTTGTGTATTTGTTTATATTATATGCTTATTTCATTAAAATTATTGTTATGGGAGAAATGCCAAACGGGCATCTTGCCTATATGATTACAGGCTTTGCTGGCGCAGGTATTATAACTTATTTAGTTGCGCATCCTTTGCGATACAAAGGATCTTTACAGCTCAAATTATTTTATAAGATATTTTTCCCTGCTCTTATTATCCCAGTAGCTTTTCATTTTTACGCAATATGGGAGCGCATATCTGCTTATGGCGTGACAGAGCAAAGATATTTAATTTTAATATCGGCTGTTTGGTTTTTGTTTGTATCTTTGGTTTTTAGCTTTAAAAAAGCTCCTATTAAGACAATTCCTGCAAGCCTTGCTATATTGATGATCCTTGCTTCTTTTGGTTCTTGGGGCGGGGTTGCTGTGTCGGGTCAAAGTCAGTTTTCACGACTTGAGGCGTTACTAATTAAAAATAATCTGCTAGTGGATGGTAAAATTATAAAAACTGAAGTGGAAATTCCATTTGCAGACCGCAAAGGCATTAGTTCTATCCTTGATTACTTATGCAGTAGTGATCGTGAACAAATGATAAGCAAGTGGTTTAATACGGATAATAAGGAAGACTGGAATTGCTATGCCCGAGATATTACATCAAGCCAGCTAGCTTTTATTTATACAAATAAGTATAGCCTGAATAAGAGGGACGTGTTTAATTTCAGAAGCACCTTAAAACCTTACATGCTCATTGATAAATATGATGTCATTATCAAAAATGCTGCTTTTTACAGCTATGATTTTTATAACAACAAAGTGTGGGAGCGTGAATGGAATTTAGAAAGCACCCAAAAAGTAAAGATGAGTTACTCTAATACGAGCATTTTAATATCGATAGACCAATATGATGAAATAGAAGTGGATTTGCTTGATATTTTCAGTAAAGAAACTAGTGCGGTAAACGGCGAAAGGGTTATGGTTGAAGAATCTGAAAATAAAGATATCGTATATCGTTTGGTTTTTAGTAGCCTTGGCGGAAAAGTTAAGGGTGGTGATGTTACCATTAATCACGCTAGCTTTGATTTTCTATACAGGATTAAAAATAAGCCACAATGAACACTCAAGCTGCAAATAAACGTATTCGCCTTATTATGGATTTACGAACTAAGGGAATTATTGATACCGATGTTCTAAGCGCGATTGAGCGTGTGCCGCGTGAGGAGTTTGTGCCTGCTCATAGCAGCGATCAAGCGTGGGAGGATATGGCGCTTCCTATCGGGCTTGGTCAAACAATAAGTCAGCCATTGGTCGTTGCTAAAATGAGTGAAGCACTAGAAATTAATGACCGTGATATGGTTTTGGAAATTGGCACGGGCTGCGGATATCAATGCGCGGTTTTGTCCCATCTTGCGCGCCGCATTTATACGATAGAGCGGCACAAGCATTTGCTTGTCGATGCGGAGAAGCGTTTAGAGAATTTAAAATTGCGCAATATCACAGCAATTGCAGGTGATGGAATGAAGGGCTGGCCCACCATAAATGGAGCTAATCCTGCACCATTTGATAAGATTATCGTAACCGCCGCCGCGCGAGACAAACCACCGCAAGCATTATTTGACCAGCTTAAAATCGGCGGGAAAATGATTATCCCTGTAGGTGAGTCTGGGAATCAAATGCTTAAGCTTTATAAGCGTGAGAGCGAGGAAGCATATTCGGTGCGTGATGTTTTGCCAGTGCGCTTTGTGCCTCTATTGCCCGATATTTCAAATGAAAAAAATGACATGATTTAGTTTGTTATTATGTGTATCATGCATTTATGAGCATTCGTTCGGTCTTTCTTATTGCTATTTCTTTATTGCTTACATCATGTTTTGGTATGGGCAAGAAAAATCTTGCTCCTGTTATGCATTATGGACAACATAGCGGCGCAGGCAGTGCTGGCGTTCATAATGTGACTAGCGGCGATACGCTTTATAGTATATCAAACCGTTATCGCCTTCCTATGCGTGACATTGTAGAGCTTAACCGTATGCGCCCGCCGTTTAAGCTTAAGGATGGGCAGCGGGTGCGCCTCCCGCCGCCGCAAGAATATAGAGTGCAAGCGGGCGATACTCTTTATCGTATATCACATATGTTCGGAGTTAATAGCTCTGAAATTGTGCGGCTCAATAACCTTAATTCTCCCTATATTCTAAGAATAGGTCAGAATTTACGCTTGCCCTCTGCTTTGCGTGAAAAAGCTAAGCCTAGGACTAAGCCTGTTATAGTGAGAAGTCGCGAGCAGGGCGGCGTTCCTGTCCCGCAAAGCAAGCCTTCTAAATATAAGAAACCTAAATCTATAAATGTTTCAAAAGTTAAACGCAGAGCGCCCAAACGCTCCTCATCTAAGTTTATGAGACCTGTGCGCGGAAAGATTCTATCAAATTATGGGGCTAAGAAAAATGGTCTTCATAATGATGGGATAAATATTGCAGCCCCAAGGGGTGCGTCCGTAAAAGCAGCAGAAAATGGCGTAGTTGTTTATGCTGGAAATGCACTTAAAGGATCTGGGAATTTGATTCTTGTGCGCCATGATAAGCAATGGATGACCGCCTATGCGCATTTGGATAAAATATTAGTCAAAAAAGGGCAGATTATACGGCGTGGAGTGCAAATTGGCAAGGTTGGCTCTACTGGCTCTGTTGCAACGCCTCAGCTTCATTTCGAGGTAAGGCGCGGCACTTCTGCTATGAATCCGATAAAATATCTGGAGTAAAGTAATGTTAGACCTTGCCTTTAATGTGATTATCTTTATATTTCCAAAATATTATTTAGTTTTTAAAATTTAAGGAGCATAAAATGCTTATTTCTAAAGCCTATGCACAAATGTCAGATGCAAGTAGTGAAATTGTTGATTTGGCGAACGCGCCGTCTCCCATGGATGCCTTTATTATGAATATGGGGCTGGTTATTGTTTTGGTTGGCTTGTTTTATCTGCTTCTTATAATGCCACAACAGCGCCGCTTTAAAGAGCATAGCAACATGCTGTCCGATCTTAAAAAAGGTGATCGTGTTATAACTGGTGGCGGTCTTGTGGGTAAAATTGATAAGGTGATTGATGATAAGGAAGTGCTTATTGACCTTGGTAATAGCGTGAAAGTTACCGCGCTTCGCTCTATGATACAAAGCAAGACAGAGCTTAAGCCCAAAGCAGTATCCAAGGATGAAAAAGATTCTAAGAAAGATGAGCCTAAAGCTAAAAAAACCAGTAAAAAATCTCCTAAAAAATCTTCTGAAAAAGACAGTAAAAAAGCCATTAAAAAAGATAGCGAAAAAGCGTAGCTTACTATGATACAAATCCCACGCTGGAAAATTTTCCTTATATTAGCCGTATGTATTTATGGCTTTGCATATAGCTCGCCAAACATGGTTGGTGCAAATACTTACCAATGGATGCAGAATTCCCTGCCTAGTTGGGCGCCAAAGAAAACGGTTAATCTTGGGCTTGATCTGCGCGGCGGGGCGCATTTGCTTTATGAAGTTGATATCAATAATGTGTTTCATGAACGCGCGGAAATGCTTGCGGATGATTTCAAATCCTTTGCAAAAGAAAAGAAATTATCAAAAATAAAAACCAGTGTGATAGAGCGCGGGGTGCATGTTTCATTAAGTGCGCCAGAAGATGCAAAAACGCTTAAAGCAATGATCCGCAAGAGTGATACTCGCCTCATAATAGACATGGATGCTGATGGTCTTGGCTTTAACGTTACGATGGACGCGGCTTACATTAAGGAAGTACAAGATCAAACCATATCACAAGTTATTGAGGTTGTGCGCAGGCGTATTGATGAGCTTGGCACGACAGAGCCAGTTATTGCGCGTCAAGGGGTGGCACGCGTTATTATACAAGTTCCAGGCGCGGATTCGTCGGAGCTTCGCAGGTTAGTTGGTAAAACAGCGCAGCTTGGCTTTCATTTGGCAGGAGCGGTAGAGCGTAAGCGTTACACCGATATATCCCTTCCTTATGCGGATGATCCTATGCGCAAAATGAGCATAGAAAAGCGCGCTATTATTACGGGTGATATGCTTGATAACGCGCAGCCTTCATTTAATCAAAGCGGACAACCAGTAGTTAGCTTTCGCCTTAATGCTGTTGGGGCGCGTAAATTCTGCTCTGTTACGCGCAAAAATGTGAACAAGCCTTTTGCTATTGTTCTTGATAATGAAATTATAAGCGCTCCTGTTATTAACGAAGCTATATGCGGCGGTAGTGGGCAAATATCTGGCGGCTTTGACGTTAAGGAAGCCGCGGACTTATCGTTATTACTTCGTGCGGGCGCACTTCCTGCTGATATGGAGGTGGTGGAGGAACGCACAGTAGGTCCCTCACTTGGCGCGGACAGCGTTGCTGCTGGTAAAATCGCTAGCCTAATTGGCTTGGCTCTTGTGCTTATCTTTATGTTCATAAGCTATGGCAGCTTTGGCTTAATGGCTAATGTTGCTTTGGTAGCTAATGTTGCGCTTATTCTTGCTCTGCTCTCTAGTTTGCAAGCAACGCTAACACTGCCCGGCATTGCAGGAATTGTGCTTACCGTTGGAATGGCAGTTGATGCAAATGTTTTGATATTTGAGCGCATACGCGAGGAATACGCAAATGGGCGTTCGGCTATATCATCTATTGACGCTGGATATTCGCGGGCTATGGGAACTATTATTGACTCCAATCTTACAACTTTGATTGCTGCTATTATCCTATTTGCATTTGGCACAGGGCCGATTAAAGGCTTTTCTGTAACGCTCGGGATAGGGATTGTTACGTCGTTTTTCTCGGCTATTATGGTTACTAGGCTAATGGTTGTTTTATGGATTAAGAAAACCAACCCTAAAACTATTCCAATTTAGAGGTGTTAGGATAATAATATGCGTGGATTAAGATATATCCCTCAAAATAGTAATATAAACTTTATCGGCTTTCGCACTATTGCCTTTATATTTTCTGCCATAATAATACTGGGTGCGATTGGCATTACGGCTCAAAAAGGCTTGAATTTAGGGATAGATTTTACAGGCGGCACTATGATTGAGGTGCGTACACCCGTTATTCCTGATCTTGAAGGGTTGCGCGGGACGTTAAATAATCTTGGGCTTGGCTCTATCTCTATTCAAGAGTTCGGACAAGTTGATGATTTGCTTATCCGCTTGCCAGAGCAAAAAAAACCTGAAGGCTGGCAAAAGGGCGATATTGACCCTAGCGAGGCGGCTATAACGGCGGTGCGCACTGCTTTGGATGCGGTATATGAAGATAAAAAAGTTGATTATCGCCGCATCGAATTTGTTGGGCCTCAAGTGGGTGAGGAGCTTAAACTCAAAGGGCTATACGCTATTATATTCTCGCTTTTAGGCATACTTACATATGTATGGTTTCGTTTTGAGTGGCAATTTGGCATTGCTGCGGTGATTGCGCTGGCTCATGATGCTATTGCTACAATAGGGCTGTTTGCAATTACTCAGATGGAATTTAACCTATCAACTGTGGCGGCTATCTTGATGATTGCGGGCTATTCCATCAATGATACTGTTGTTGTATTTGACCGCATACGTGAGAATTTGCGTAAATATAAGAAAAAACCCTTGGGCGAGCTGCTTAACTTATCTGTAAATCAGACATTATCAAGAACTTTGATAACTTCCGTAACAACGCTGCTTGCTTTGATGGCGCTCTACATATTTGGCGGAGAGGTTATTCGTGGCTTTGTCTATGCGCTTATATTTGGTATTTTAATCGGTACTTACTCATCTATATTTGTGGCATCGCCTATTTTAATGTTTATGAATATACGACGCGGCGCAAAACCATCGGATAAAGCTCCTGCGGCTGGTGATCCCGAAGTTATAGCCGAAGATTAATATGGATATAACGCCGCTAATTCGCAGTGACCAGCAAGTTATAGTCTCCTATGCAGGAGGCGTGTTTAAGGTAAGCGGAATTTCGTACGAGCATGCAATAATCGTAACGCCTGATAAAACCCATATATGGGATATTGGCAATATTACTGATGTCTCGGAGCTTGAAATAGCGCATTTCTCTTATCTGATAGAAAACTCAAATGAAATAGATGTTATTTTGCTTGGCTGTGGCAAAAACATGGTATTCATGCCGCAAGAGTTAAAGTTAAACCTTAAGAATGCAGGCTTAAGCATTGATATAATGCCAACTGGCGCGGCTTGCAGGACATATAATGTCCTTATGGCAGAGGGGCGGCGCGTTGCCTGCGCTCTTTTATTGGAATGACATTGAAATTATGTATAGTTTGTGGTAGCATTAACTCAAATTAAGAAATAAAGCTAAGGTTTTTTATGGGTGATGTTTATAATGATGCAAATGCGCTCTCGCAGCATATTACAGAAATAGTTGCGGAGCAGCGCGGCGATGTCCCAAAGACCTATCCTGCGGATTATCCTTATTATCCATTAGATGGCAAGGATGGTAAGTCTTTAATCACAAAGGTTGGCGATCAAAACTATTCCGCATGGTTAAAGCGCGGCGATGATGGGGTATTCACTGATATTGTACTACTCAATAGGCATCAAGTCGATAATATTTATTCCTCTAGACCAAGCACGCATCTAGGCAATAATGTTTTTGCAGAAAACTTTGTGGCTGGTGAAGTTAATGAAGCTACCAGCTACCTTATTGCTGCGGATGGTGGCAATTACTCCCCTGATATTGTTATTGTAAATGGTACTATCGTTGAGGATGTTCAAAATATCAGCTTTGAGACAGGCTTGCAGGGCAGGCAAAACGCTATAAGCCAAGGCGCGGACATTGATGTTAATGCCATGGTGGAAGCTGATTACGCTGCGGCTATGGAAGCAATTGCAGCTCACCAAGCGTCACTACCTCCGAGGGAAGAATTTAACAATAAAGCCGCGCAAGTCACGCCCGTAAAAGCCAGCAAGCTTGATGCGCATTTAGATAAGCTTGATGATAAAATGGAAAGCGGGGCAGCGGATAGCCAGTTAAACAGAGTAATATCTAATGGCGTTTTGAAATATTTGCATGGCACTCGCCGTAATGAGACGCTTTTTGCGTCTGAAACAACCAAGGCTATTGCGGGGTTACGCGAACGCGGGCTTGATGGTCATGCGGACATATTGGCTGAATACGCAAATGGCAGCACTGATATGAAGGTAGCTCGGAAAGCACTTCGGAAAGTTGAGACTAATCCTGCTGCAAAATTTATTCCTCCTGCGCCCGCTGAGCCAATGTCAGAGCCTGTTTCTATTGATGATGCAATGGATGATTTCAAGGGGCGCATGGAAAATATCGCGCCAATGCTTGATGAGGCGCGGGCTGCTGTGAGCGCTATGCAAGCGGGAATTACCTTAGATGCGCTTGAAAAAGCAATGGAGAGCCAAGGGCTTGATCCAAATTCTCTAACTGATAATGAGAAGCAAGAGCTTCGCAATGAGGTTAAATCTTCTATAGGCGACGCTGCAAAATCTGCCAATGATGATATAAATGATGCCATATCACCTGATAAAGTGCGCGCGATGATGCAAAATGCATTTGATGGTATCCCTGACATGCTGAAATCTCGCCTTCCTGAAATGGAGCAAAGCGGTATTGACGCGGGACTGGCGCATATACGTGATAAATTTGACAAAGCAGCGCAGGGCGGAGCTTCGCAAGAGCAGCTTACCGCCGCATGCGAAATCCTGCTTGAAAATCCAGCCTATAAAGCACTTGATTGCTCTAATATAGGTGCGCCCGCACGGTAAGCTTAATCTATTTTACGTAATTACTCGCTGCAAACTCCCAGTTAGCAAGCTGATCTATAAATACTTCCAAAAATTTAGGGCGAGCATTGCGATAATCAATATAGTAAGCATGCTCCCACACATCGCAAACAAGCAGTGCCGTTTGACCGCTGGTTAGCGGGCTATCTGCATTTGCAGTTTTAGTGATTTCCAGCTTACCATCAGAATTTTTAACAAGCCAAACCCAGCCAGATCCAAATTGCGTAAGTCCGCCTTGAATAAATGCTTCACGGAATTTTGCAAATGAACCGAAGCTATCATTTATTGCGCTAGCTAGCTCGCCGCTAGGAACGCTGCCGCCATTTGGCGATAGTGAGTTCCAAAAAAACGTGTGATTCCAATGTTGTCCAGCGTTATTATAAAGTGCCGTCTTACCTTGTTTATGGGCGTTTAAGACCACATCTTCCAAAGTCTCTCCCATATTGGGAAGTCCTTCGAATGCCTTATTACCATTAACAACATACGCATTATGGTGCTTATCATGATGGAATTCCAATGTTTCTTTTGACATATGAGGCTCTAGCGCGTCATAGGCAAAGGGAAGGTTGGGTAGCTCAAAACTCATTATCATATCTCCTATATTATGCTTGTTATAATAGCGATTCTTATAAAAGATGAAAGGGATGATTACTAGGATATGTAGAAAAATAGTGAAAACCCCATAATATTAATGTATAATGTTCATAGGGTAATTATTGGGAGCATAAATGAAATGGTTGATAAAATTAATCCTTTGGGGCAGGTTCAAAATGTTGCTCAGGTTCGTAAAGTTGAAAAGCAACACGAAGAAGCAGACACTAAAAATACTGTTATTGTTGATAAGGTTGCTATTTCCGAAGAAGCCCTTAGCCTTACAAAGGCGGAAAGTGCCGCACGCCAAGTGTCAGAGCGACTATCTAGTGATAATGAAGCAGTTTTATCAGGTGATAAATCCCGCTTAAATGCACTTATTTAAAGTTGACTTCCAATATTTCGTAATCACAAGAGCCTTTTGGGGTTCTTACTGTGACGCTGTCGCCAACTGATTTGCCAATCAGGGCGCGGGCAACTGGCGCACTTATTGAAAGCTTGCCTTTATCTGTATCAGACTCATAATCACCAACTATTTGATATATATGCTTTTCTTCGGTTTCCTCATCAATAATAGTAACCGTTGCGCCAAATTTAACCGTGTCACCGTTAAGTTCGATAGGGTCAATAACTAGAGCTTTTCCAATTACAAATTCAAGCTCTTGTATGCGCCCTTCGATAAAGCTTTGCTGTTCTTTCGCGGCGTGATATTCCGCATTTTCTTTAAGATCGCCATGCTCACGCGCCGTTGCAATATTTTTAATGACTTCAGGGCGTTTTACCGATTTAAATTCAAGCAGCTCTGCGCTCAAAGCCTCAAATCCAATTTTTGTTACAGGTACTTGATCCATCTTTAATTCCTTTATTTAAAAACAAAACCCGCTCACAAAGGGCGGGATTATTGATATTAGGCTAGCTTAATCTTGAAATAACGTCAAGATAAGATCGTTAAGCTGCCTTGCTCTTTCCCTTATTATCAAAATAACTTTGTAGTGGGAATACATCTAAATCACGGTCTTTCAAAGCTCTAATCGCGCTAACTGTGGCGGTGGCGGCAGTTATAAGCGTGTAATATGGTATCTTATTCATTAGTGCCATACGCCTGATTGATGAGCTATCCGATACGGCTTGTGAGCTTTTGGTCGTGGTGTTTATAACAAGATCAATTTCACCGTTAATTATAACATCAATGACATGGGGTTGCCCTTCCATGACTTTATTTATGCGCTTGGCATTTATGCCATTATCTTGCAGGAATTTACACGTACCGCCAGTTGATACGATGTCAAAGCCTATATCTATCAGGTCTTTAGCAATAGATAGAAGAGCTGGCTTATCCTCATCCTTTACAGACATAAAGACTGTGCCACTAGTTGGAAGATCAACGCCTGCGCCAAGTTGAGCCTTTGCCATGGCATGCGCTAAATCTTTATCAAGCCCGATAACCTCACCAGTAGATTTCATCTCAGGCCCTAGCAGCGGATCAACGCCTGAAAATTTATTAAACGGGAATACGGGGGCTTTTACGGCGTAATGATCATTATTCATTCCTGTTAGGATATCAGAAAACGCCGCTAATTTTTCGCCTGCCATAATACGAGCTGCGATTTTAGCAACGGGAATGCCAGTGGCTTTGGCAACAAAGGGAACTGTGCGCGATGCCCTTGGATTTACTTCGATGATATAAATCTCATCTTCGCCGTTATCATCATGTTTACGTACAGCGAACTGTACGTTCATTAAGCCTTTGACATTCAACGCTTTTGCAAGCTTTATCGTTTGGGCGTTTATCTCTTTTATTACTTCCTTGGATAAGGAATGCGGAGGAAGTACGCATGCGCTATCGCCTGAATGAATGCCTGCTTCTTCGATATGCTCCATAATGCCAGACACGTACACGTCTTCACCATCACATAGAGCGTCAACATCAAGCTCTATCGCGCTTTTGAGGTAGCGATCAAGCAATACGGGGCTAGTGCCTGATACTTTTACGGCGGTGCTGATATAACGCTCTAGCTCTGACATAGTATGGACGATTTCCATGCCTTGCCCGCCAAGAACGTATGATGGGCGGATAACAAGCGGAAAGCCTATGCCCTCTGCCATGTCTATTGCTTCTTCTTTGGTGCGGGCTAGCCCGTTTGGCGGCTGTCTTAGGTCTAAATCCATAATTAATTGCTGGAATCTCTCGCGGTCTTCTGCCAAGTCAATAGCATCAGGATCAGTCCCAAGGATTGGAATATCATGATCTAGCAATGTTTGCGCGAGTTTAAGTGGAGTTTGCCCGCCAAGCTGCACTATCACGCCTTTAACTGTGCCATTTTGCTGCTCTGCTTTTATCAGCTCGATCACGTCTTCCTCGGTGAGCGGCTCAAAATACAGGCGATCCGAAGTGTCGTAATCGGTGGAGACTGTTTCTGGATTACAATTGACCATAATTGTCTCATAACCAGCTTCTTTAAGTGCGTAAGCGGCATGAACGCAGCAATAATCAAATTCTATGCCTTGCCCAATACGGTTTGGCCCACCGCCAAGTATGATAATTTTCTCATTTGCCGTGGGGTTGCATTCATCTTCCGCTGGCTCAAGTCCGTTTCCTTCGTAAGTTGAATACATATAAGGGGTTTCGGACGGAATTTCGGCGGCGCAGCTATCTACGCGTTTATATACGGGCTTAATATTATGAGAGAGGCGCGCTTTGCGGACGCTTTGCTCTGATACATTAACAATATCGGCGAGCTGTGCATCGGAAAAGCCTAGGCGTTTTACGCTCATCCAGCCTTGCGCATCAACGGGCAGTCCATTATCAATTATGCTTTTTTCCATGTCAGTGATGTTTTTAATGCGCTCTAAAAACCACGGGTCATATTTGGAAATGTTTTGGATTTCTTTTAGTGAAAAACCATGGCGGAAGCCTTGTGCAATATATAAAATTCGTTGAGGAGTTGGTTTTGCAATGGCAGCACGCAGAACATCTTCATCATCATTTTCAATATAGATAGGGCTTAAACCTGTTAGACCTTTTTCAAGTGATCTCATGGATTTTTGCAGAGATTCTTCGAAATTACGCCCAATTGACATTGCTTCGCCAACTGATTTCATAGCAGTACTAAGATGTGCGTCACTTCCTTTGAACTTCTCAAAGGCAAAGCGCGGAACTTTTGTAACTATGTAGTCTATGCTTGGCTCAAAGCTAGCGGGGGTTTTACCGCCTGTTATATCGTTATCCAGCTCATCTAATGTATAGCCGACCGCAAGTTTTGCCGCGATTTTAGCAATGGGAAAGCCCGTGGCTTTAGATGCAAGAGCGGAAGAGCGTGAAACACGCGGGTTCATCTCAATTACAACCATGCGCCCATCTTCGGGGTTAACTGCAAACTGTACGTTAGAGCCGCCAGTCTCAACGCCAATGCCGCGCAAAACCTTTAGCGAAGCATCACGCATGATTTGATATTCTTTATCGCTCAAGGTAAGTGCAGGGGCAACGGTAATGGAATCTCCAGTATGCACGCCCATAGGGTCAATATTTTCAATAGAGCAAATAATTATGCAATTATCATTTTTATCGCGCACAACCTCCATCTCATATTCTTTCCAGCCAAGGAGGGATTCGTCTACTAAAACTTCCGTAGTGGGGGATGCGTGAAGACCAGCGCGGATAATGCGCTCATAATCTTCGCGGTTATAAGCAATACCTCCGCCAGTTCCGCCCATAGTAAATGATGGGCGCATAATTGCAGGAAGACCAGTTATATCAAGAGCTTCCCATGCTTCTTCCATATTATGGACAGTTTGAGCGCGCGCGGATTCTAGCCCCAGTTCTTCCATGCAGGCTTTGAATTTCTCGCGATCTTCTGCCTTGTCGATAACATCAGCTTTTGCGCCTATAAGCTCAATATTAAGGCGATCTAGCGTGCCATCAGCGTCAAGTGCAAGTGCTGTATTAAGGGCAGTTTGACCGCCCATAGTAGGGAGCAGAGCGCAGGGGCGTTCTTTTTCTAAGATTTTAGTAACAATTGCAGGGGTTATCGGCTCAACATAAGTAGCGTCCGCCATATCAGGGTCAGTCATGATAGTAGCAGGGTTAGAATTTATCAGAATAATGCGGTAGCCTTCTTCGCGCAGAGCTTTACAGGCTTGCGTCCCTGAATAATCAAACTCGCACGCTTGCCCAATAACGATAGGGCCTGCGCCTATGATTACTATGGATTTTATGTCTTCTCTTTTTGGCATATTCTCGGCTTCTCTAATATATTATGTTTACTTTAATATTACTGTCACCCTCTTTATTCTGCGCGGGCATGACGGTATCACCGAGAACAATTTTGTAGAGTAATTTCACGCAAATTTCAACAAAAATCTTTGGCATTTGTTAAAAAGAAACTACCATCATCGGCATTTAACTCATATAAGTTTCCGCTAGGTAATTCATGCAATAATGATGTTACTTTTAAACTTCCATTTTCTACCGCAGATTTTACAATAGGGTAGCTGGTAAGATGTTCATGGCTCACTATAACCATTTCCTTTTCTAAAGCTTTAAAAAATTCAGGGGAGTCTGTTTCCGTATCAGGAATTTTATTCTTAACGCGCTTTAATGCTTTTTCACCAGCAGGAATAAGCCAAGGTGATATTTGCTTGTGATCTAACCCTGTTGCTATTGCTTGCGCCGCGCCACATCCAGTATGCCCCATTATGATAATTTCAGGAACGCTCATTGCATTGGAGTAAAAGGCAAGATGAGCATCAGTAAACTGAACTAGGGCATCTTCATTATCGCTGCCTAAATGCTCTGATATCAAAGCACCAATTGTTCTAAATACAAAGGCATCCCCCATTTCTAGTTGAAATATAATTGCGGGATCATTGCGCGAATCGGTGCATGCAATAATGGCGTATTTGGGCTGCTGCCCATTTGTAGCAAGATCTTTCATAAGCTTGGCGTATTTCTCGCGGAATATCTTGTTACCGTTTAATAGTTTTTTGCTTATTGCCATTGGTGTGCCATCGGTCATGCTTTTTTCATATTGCCAACAAATCTATCGAATAGATAATGGCTGTCTTGCGGGCCAGGTGAGGCTTCGGGGTGGTATTGCACTGAAAATATTGGTTTACCATCCACGGTTATCCCCTCGTTAGAGCCGTCAAACAAGCTTATATGTGATTGGCTAACGCCGCTTGGAAGCTCATCTGCTATAACTTCAAAGCCGTGATTTTGCGAGGTTATCTCAACTTTTCCAGTTTTTAAGTCTTTTACAGGCTGGTTAGCGCCTCTATGTCCTAAATGCATTTTTTTAGTTTTAGCGCCTAAGGCTAGTGATAAAATTTGGTGACCTAGGCATATTCCAAATATAGGTGTATTTTTTTCGATTAGCTCGCGCACCATAGGAACGGCGTATTTGCCAGTAGCAGCGGGATCACCTGGTCCATTGGACAGGAATACTCCATCAGGTTTAAGGGCAAGTATTTCAGATGCGCTAGTATTTGCAGGAACTACCGTGACCTCGCAGCCGCTAGATACAAGGCAGCGCAATATATTTTGCTTTGCGCCGAAATCAACGGCGACTACTTTATGTTGTGATTCTTTCTTATCGGCGCGCCATACGGGCTTATCCCATTTATAGGCTTGCTTGCAGGTAACTTCTTTTGCAAGGTCTACCCCCTCTAAACCGTTCCAGTCCTTGATTTGTGCGTGCAGCTCCCCTAAATCAAATTCGCCATTTTGATTATGGGCGATAATTCCTTTTGGCGCTCCAATATCCCTTATGTGCTTGGTTAGGCTGCGCGTATCTATGCCACTAACTCCCACCAGATTATGAGATTTAAGCCATTCATCAAAATGTTGATTAGACCGCCAATTTGAGGGACTTGTTATGTCTTCGCGAATTACAAGTCCACGCGCGGCGGGCGTTACTGATTCATTATCTTCTTCATTTGTGCCAACATTGCCAATATGGGGGAATGTGAAAGTTATAATTTGCCCAGCATAGCTAGGGTCGGTCATTATTTCCTGATAACCGCTCATTGAAGTGTTAAAGCAAATCTCGCCAATAGCGCTGGTTTGCGCGCCAATTCCGTGTCCCCAGAAGATTGTTCCATCTTCAAGGACAATAACAGCGGTTGCATTGGGGGGGCGTTTTATATTAGAAAAATCAGACATTAATGTTATGCTCCAGCAATTGTTATTTTGCATTACCTGCTAGAGATATGTTTCCTAATGTGTTTTGATGCAAAAGAAAAGGAAAAAATTAAAATGCGCACAAGATTTAGTGAAGAGCTTAAGGTTGCTTTAAAAAACAAGGATAAAATTGCGGCTTCTACCATTCGTTTGATATTAGCAGCATTAAAAGACCGCGATATTGCAGAGCGTGAGCAGGGGCAAGCTAATGGCGTTGATGATGATGGTATTTTGCTTATGCTTCAATCAATGATTAAGCAGCGTCAAGAATCGTCTAAGATATATAGTGAGGCTGGGCGTGATGACTTGGCAGAGCGTGAGGAAATAGAAATTGACATTATACGTGAGTTTTTGCCAAAGCAGTTAGGCGAGGATGAAATTTGCGATATTATTGATGGGCTTATTGTTAAGCTAGAGGCTAATTCTTTAAAAGATATGGGGCGTATTATGGCTGTGCTTAAAAATGAGTATGCTGGTCAAGTTGATATGGGCAAGGCGGGCGCTATTGCAAAGAAGAAGCTTTCAGGCTCTTAATTGCTTGATTTTTTGTTTTAATTTATCCCATAGAGGAAATGAATTGCAGTTATCACCATATTCTATGATGGTGAATTTTGTATTCTCGGTGAATATTTTTGGCATTTTAGCGCTCTTTTTTCTTTGGGGTTATATGTTAATATATTATTAATATACATAAATTTTGAGTAATATGCAAACTTATGAAGCATTGCGAATATATCCTTATTTTGATAGAAGTAAGTTATGGCTATAAATCCACGTTTTTTAGATGAGCTTCGAAACCGTTTAACCCTGTCCGAGATAATAGGGCGGCGCATTAAAGTTACGCGCATGGGGCGCGAGTCTAAGGCTTGCTGCCCGTTCCATAGTGAGAAAACTCCGTCTTTTACGATTAATGATGATAAGCAGTTTTACCATTGCTTTGGCTGTGGGGCGCATGGCGATATCATTGGTTTTGTTATGCAACATGATAATGTTTCATTCATTGATAGTATTGAGATGCTTGCCGCGGAGGCGGGGATGGAAGTTCCAAAACAAACTCCGCAAGAGGTGGAAAAGTCCAAAAAGGAAAAGGATTTACATGCTCTTTTAGAAGAGGCAACATTGTTCTTTGAGGCGCATTTACATGACCAAAGAAATGGTGACGCGCTTGGCTATCTTTTGGATAGAGGTTTAACTAAAGAGACTTTAGCAGAGTTTAGGGTTGGCTTTGCCCCCGATGACGCGCAGGCTTTGCGCAAGTTTTTGCTGGCTAAGGATTATTCAGATAAGGATATGATAACGGCGGGGGTCTTGCGAAAATCAACTAGAGGCGGTGAGCCTTACGCTTTTTTCCGTGATAGGATAATGTTTCCTGTGCCTGATAGGCGCGGGCGCATAGTTGCTTTTGGCGGGCGGATATTGCCTGATCATATGCGACCACCTCAAAGGGGGGATTTTATTCCTCCTAAATATATAAACTCATCTGAAACCCCGCTATTTAACAAGGGAAGCATGCTCTATGGTGAGCCAATAGCGCGAAGAGCTGCTGCGGACGGGCAAGCTATTATATTGGTTGAGGGGTATATGGACGTTATTGCATGCGCTCAAAGCGGCTTTCGCGGGGCGTTAGCTCCTATGGGAACGGCAGTAACGCAAGAGCAGATTCTCTCTATGTGGAAGATGATTCCTGATTTTACCAAAATCCCTATATTATGCTTTGATGGCGATGGGGCAGGGCGCAAGGCTGCTTGGCGAGCGGTTGATCGGATATTGCCACTGTTAGAGGCGGGGCGCAGCGTTGATTTTGCCTTTATGCCTGATGGTGAAGACCCTGATAGCTTGATAAAATCTAGCGGCGCTAAGGGCTTTCAAAATATATTAGGCGGGTCATTATCATTATTTGATTTTATATGGAATTATTATACAGCAGGGAGAGGGTTTAAAACTCCTGAATTAAGGGCGGGGGTTATTAAGCAATTAGAAAATGAAGTTGCCCGCGTTGCAAATAGTGATGTGCAGGTTCATTATAAATCGCTGCTTCGCCATAAAATCTCGGAAACATTCTTTAAACGTAGATCATTTAAGGGTAATAAATATAGTAAAGCAATTGGGGTAAAGCCTCCGCGCCCGCGTAGCTACCAATCAAGGGCGGCGCATTTATTTCCTAGAGTTTTGTTGGCGTCTATTATTAATCATCCGAATATATTTGGCTTTGTTGAGGATGAGCTTTGCAATTTAACAATTAAAGAGCCTAGATTTGACAAATTGCGGCAAAATATCATAGATATTTTATCCGACGATCACGCCAAAAATAGCGATATTTTATTGAATCAACTAGAAAATTTGGGTTTTGCACAAGAAATAGGTGACATATGCAACGAATCTGTATATGTTCACGCATCTTTTTGTTCTCCATCTGCGAGCTGTGAAGATGTTCAAAGCAATTGGCTTGAATATTATAATGATGGAAATGCTGCAGGGTTAGGGGATGAGATGCAAAATGGTTGGCGGTCTGTGTCTTGTGATGAAGATGTAAGCAGGCTTAGAGATTTGTTATACACAAAGTCGCGCGATGGTGAAACTTTGTAATTTTTAGAAATTCCTTATTATGGTTGGAAGTAATGCTGTGAGTGATAAACAAAATGAAGAAATTCAAGATTCTACATCTGCAAGTGAGATGGCGGAACTTGTTAAAAAATTATTGGAAGAGGGTGAGTCAAAAGGGTCAGTAACATATGATGCTTTTAACAAGGCTTTGCCTGCAAAAAAATTCTCTTCCGAGCAAATAGAAGATGCAATGGCGTCTTTGTCTGATATGGGTGTGCAGCTTGTTGAAAATGATGAAGAGGAAGTGGAAAAGCCTAAATCAAGCAAAAAATCTGATGATGAAGAGTATGAATCAGGCGGTAATATTGCTGATGATGATACTGGGCGCACTGATGACCCCGTTCGCATGTATTTGCGTGAGATGGGCGCGGTGGAGCTGCTTTCTCGCGAGGGTGAGATTGCGATTGCCAAGCGTATAGAAGCTGGGCGCGGTATGATGATTGGCGGTATGTGTGAAAGCCCGCTGGCTATTGAATCTTTGATTGCTTGGTATAAAGCCCTTCAAGAGGGTGATATATTACTGCGTGAAGTTATTGACCTTGATGCCACATATAAAGGTCCTATGGTTGACGCAACAGAAGAGGGGCTTGCTCTTACTGCTAAAATTGCTGCGGAGGAGGCTGCTAGGAAAAAAGAGGCGGGCGAAGTTGAGAGTAAAGATGAAGAGCCTGAAACATCAGATGATGAAAATACTGGTGATGAGGGTTCTGGTGAAGGAAATGAAGAGGACGAAGAAGACGCAAATGTTTCTCTTTCCGCAATGGAAGAAGAGCTTTCACCTAAGGTGTTTGAGGTATTCTCTAATATTCAAAAAACTTACAAGAAAATGCAAAAGGTGCAGCAAGAACGTCTTGAGGCTTTGCAAAATGGTGATGATCCTAGCAAAGCGGTGGATAAAAAATACCAAAAGCTAAAAGATGAGATGATTTCTCATATGAATGAAGTGCATTTGAATAATGCTCGGATAGTTCAGTTGATTGACCGCCTATATAGCATGAATCGTGATCTGGTTAGCATAGAGGGTAAAATTATGCGCCTTGCTGTTTCATGTAAGGTTAAGCGCGAGGTTTTCCTTAAAGAATATTATGGTGCGGAGCTTGACCCTACGTGGCTTGATCATGTGGCAAGCCTTAAAGGCGTAAAAAATAAGGGCTGGGCTGTTTTTGTTGAAAAGCATGGTGAGCAAGTTACTAAAATGCGTGAGCATATAATGCTTATTTCCGAAGAGGCTATGCTGCCTATTTCTGAGTGGAGGCGCATTGTTGGCACTGTTCAAAAAGGCGAGAAAGAAGCTGGGCGCGCTAAAAAAGAAATGGTTGAGGCTAATTTGCGCCTTGTTATTTCTATTGCTAAGAAATACACAAATCGCGGATTGCAATTTCTTGATCTTATTCAAGAGGGTAATATCGGATTGATGAAGGCGGTTGATAAGTTTGAATATCGCCGTGGGTATAAATTCTCTACTTATGCGACATGGTGGATCAGGCAGGCGATTACTCGATCTATTGCTGATCAGGCGCGGACAATCCGTATTCCCGTTCATATGATTGAAACGATTAATAAGCTTGTGCGAACATCACGTCAAATGATGCATGAAATTGGGCGCGAGCCAACACCAGAAGAGCTTGCAGAGCGGCTGCACATGCCGCTTGATAAGGTGCGTAAAGTGCTGAAAATCGCTAAAGAGCCAGTATCCCTTGAAACTCCGATTGGTGATGAAGAAGACTCCTCGCTGGGTGATTTTATTGAGGATTCAAATGCAATATTGCCAGTTGATAGTGCTATTCACTCTAATTTGCGTGAAACTACTACGCGAGTTTTGGCTTCCCTTACCCCGCGTGAGGAGCGCGTCCTTCGTATGCGTTTTGGTATTGGCATGAATACTGACCACACTTTGGAAGAAGTCGGACAGCAATTCCATGTAACACGTGAGCGTATCAGGCAGATTGAGGCTAAGGCTCTGCGTAAACTCAAACATCCGAGCCGATCAAGAAAACTCCGTAGTTTCTTGGACACCTAATATATAGGGCTTCATTTTTGTTATATAATTTCGTAGTTAGGCTATTTGCAGCTGTTTTATTTTTAGCTGTTGATTCTCTATGCCCATTGTGCAATGCATAAATTAAATAATACTGAGCTTATAAATATTGAACAATGGAGAGTTTTTAAATGTCTAATTTTACTATGGCTGAATATATATGGATTGATGGAGCTGTTCCTACGCGCCATTTGCGCTCGAAAGCGCGAGTGGTTAATGTTGGTCTTACGCCATCTATCGAAGATTTCCCTGAATGGAGCTTTGATGGCTCATCAACGGGTCAAGCGGAAGGCGATGATTCAGATTGCATATTAAAGCCTGTTAGGTTTGTTACAGACCCATTTCGCGGAGAAGGTCACTTCCTTGTTTTAACCGAGGTTTACAACGCTGATGGCAGCGTTCATGAGTCGAATTCTCGTGCGCAATTACGTGAAATTCTTGATGCTGGCGCGCAAAGCCAAGATCCTTGGTGTGGTTTTGAGCAGGAATACACAATGTTTAAAGGTAGGCAGCCTCTTGGTTGGCCTGAAAAAGGTGGCTTTCCTGGTCCTCAAGGGCCTTATTATTGCGGCGTTGGCGCGGATGAGGTTTTTGGTCGTGATATTGCAGAAGAACATGCTGCTGCTTGCATCGAAATTGGGCTTTTATTCTATGGCATTAATGCCGAGGTTATGCCAGGGCAGTGGGAATTCCAAATTGGTTATCGCGGTGATAATGATGAGGATGCAGGGGCATTAAAAGCTTCCGATGACATGTGGATTGCACGTTGGTTATTGTATCGCATTGCTGAGGATTATGAGGTTATCATCTCTACCCATAACAAGCCTGTATCAGGTGATTGGAATGGTGCGGGAATGCATACTAATTTTTCTACGAATAATACTCGTGATAAATCCAAGGGTATGGACGCTATTAACGCTGCGGTTAAGGCATTGGCAGGTAAGCATAAAGAGCATATCAAGCTTTATGGTTATGCGCTTGATCGCCGCTTAACAGGGGCGCATGAAACATGTGACATTGATACATTTAAGGCTGGCACTGCTGATCGTGGATGCTCTATCCGCATTCCACAGCTTGTTGCGCAAAAAGGCTCTGGTTATTTTGAAGACCGCAGGCCGGGTGCTAATGCTGATCCTTATCTTATATCTGCGCGCTTATGCGCTACAGTGTGCGGCGTTGATGAGGCTGTTATGAAATTCACTACTTGGCCACGTGAAGATGATAAAAAAGTATCCGTGGCTGCTGCTTAAAATCAGTGGTTTATTAAAATAATAAGAAAGGCGTACAATCACTGTGTTGTGCGCTTTTCTTATATAAAATTTAACTATTATTTGTTATCGTCTTTTGAGTTTAATTAAAGGTTTGGTTGTGCATATGGAAGATATTGAAATCACAGGTATAGAAGTTGAATCTGAAGAGGTGAATATCTCTGAAGATGGTAATTTAGTGCATATTGATGAGGTTTATGAGGATAAACCAAATGGAACTGCCTTGCAAAAAGCATCCAGTGAATTGTCATTGCATGAGCATAAAGAAAGCGCAGGCGATGGTGGCAAAGGTCGCATGGGTGAGCGCATGGTTTCCATGGGGCTTATTACGGAAGATCAGCTTAATGTGGCTTTGCAGGAAAAGAAAATATCTGGCAAAATGCTGGGTGAAATTCTTGTTGACCTTGGTTTTATTGATGATGACTCATTAAGTTTGTTTTTGGCGGAAGCTTCGGGCTTTGGAGTTTTTGATCCCCGCAATACTATAGTTGATGGTGATGCTCTTGCGCTGCTTGAAAAAAATGTAGCGATCCAGCATCAGCTTTTGCCTATATTATTAAGTGATGAGGAAGTGCATGTTGCTATGTCTGACCCTTATGACGTGGTTGCGCTTGATACTCTTCGTAGGTATTTACCTAAAAACCTTACTATCAAGCAAATGGTGACAACATCGGCGATTTTGTCTGATGCTATTGACGCGGCATATGGTTATGCCAGTTCAATAAAGGGTATTTTAGAGGAGTTAGAGGAGGGCGGTAAGCAAAAAGATGTTGTATCATTAAATGAGAAAGAAGCATTTACTCACCCGATTGTGCGCCTTGTTAACGCTCTTGTTTTTGATGCTGTTAAACTGGGTGTTTCTGACTTGCATTTTGAGCCTGAAGATAACTTCGTACGTTTGCGCTATCGCCTAGACGGCGTGTTGTACACAGCTCAAATTCTTCATAAGCAACATTGGAATGGGATTTCTCAGCGCATTAAAATTATGTCAGAGATGAATATTGCGGACAAATTAAGCCCGCAAGATGGTCGTTTTGGTATGAATATTGGCGGGCGTGAGGCTGATTTCCGCGTATCTTCTTTGCCAACTGTTCATGGTGAGAATATTGTTTTGCGGGTGCTTGATAAAAGCTCTAGCATTATGCCTCTTGGTGATTTGGGTTTTAGCGATGAAAATATGGCAAAAATTGCGCATGCTAACTCTAAGCCTGAGGGGATTATTATTGTAACGGGCCCAACTGGAAGTGGTAAGACGACCACACTTTATTCTATGCTTAATGAAATTAATGATGTTGAGGTTAATATCCAAACATTAGAAGATCCTGTTGAATATTCATTGCCAATGATTAGGCAAACGCATGTTCGTGAAGGGGTATTAGAGTTCGCAGATGGTATCAAGGCATTGCTTCGTCAAGATCCTGATATTATTTTCATTGGTGAGGTGCGCGATAAAACCACGGCGGAGATGGCTTTGAAGGCTGCTATGACAGGTCATCAGGTTTATACATCTTTGCATACAAATGATTCCTTTGGCGCAATTCCGCGATTGCTTGATTTGGGTATGAAAGCAGGAATGCTTGCTGGCGCTATTACGGCTGTATTTGCGCAAAGACTTGCGCGGCGTTTATGCAGATTTTGTAAGGTTGAACATACTCCTGATGCAAAAGAATGCGATATCTTAGGTGTTGACCCACAAAATGCCCCTACCATTTATAAAGCAGCAGAAGGCGGGTGCATGGTTTGTGGCAAAAAGGGCTATAAGGGGCGGGTTGCCGTTGTTGAAATACTACTTTTTGATGAGGAACTTAATGAAGTTGTTGCGCGAGATAAATCCAAGGCTGAATTAAAAGCTGTTGCATTAAAAAAGGGCTTTAAAAGCATGAGAGATGATGGCATTCTAAAGATTCTAGATGGGGTTACTGATTTTGAGGCTTTGGCGAAAGTTGTTGATTTAAGAAGTTAGTCTGGTTTAATATTGTTTACTTACTTACTTACTTTATCACTTGTTCTAAAGGGATAATTACTATCGAACGTTATAAATATAGAGCTGTAAATGCTAGAGGTCGCCCAGTTCGGGGGACTGTTGCTGCTGTTAATGAGGTTGATTTATATAATCAACTGCAAACAGCAGGGCTTGAACTTGTTCAATGTTCGGCGTTAAATAAGAACAAATCTTCTGTTATTGGTATGTCGAGAAATACAGTAACTCTTAGGGATTTGATTCAGTTTTTTATTAATATGGAGCAAATGCAAGGTGCGGGAGTGCCACTTCTCGACGCTCTTTCCGATATTAGGGATGGTTCAACCAACGATCAAATGCGTGATATGATGAGCGAGGTTCATCGTGATGTTAGTGATGGGGCTTCTCTATCCGAGGCTATGAACAAGCATCCCAAGGTTTTTAAGGCTTTGTATATCTCCCTTATAAAGTCAGGTGAGGCAACGGGTGATCTTACATCTTCTTATCGCCAACTTGAGAAATACTTGAAATGGGTTGATATTATGCAATCTAAAATCAAGAAAGCCACTCGAGGCCCAATGATTACCGCTGTTGTTGTCTTGGGCGTGGTCGTTTTTATGATGAGCATGGTTGTGCCACAAATTGTGGGCTTTTTGAAGTTTCTTGATCTTGAATTGCCGTGGTATTCTACTTCATTAATTGCAACATCAAACTTTTTTGTGCAGCCACAATTCCATATTTTGGGGTTGCCTGTATATGGGGCTATTATATTTCTT
Organism: Micavibrio sp.; assembly: GCA_026989265.1. GTDB lineage: Bacteria > Pseudomonadota > Alphaproteobacteria > Micavibrionales > Micavibrionaceae > UBA1672. Next base: position 63,464 of record JALSJP010000007.1, on the reverse strand, counting down.
GGTATTCCGTTTCTGATGGTTTTGGCTTTTATGTTCGTGCGCAAGTCATCAGAAAGTGCCGCATATAAGATTGATTCGTTTTATTTAAGCCTGCCTGTTGCTGGAAATTTGATTAGAAAGATAACAATTGCACGTTATTCACAGACTTTTGCAGCTCTATTTGCAAGTGGGATTGATGTTATAAAGGCGCTTAAATCATCACGCAATACGGTGAGTAATCTTGTTCTAATTGATGCTATGGAAGGGGTTGAGGATTACGTGCAATCTGGCTCTCCGCTTTCCGATGCGCTTAATGCGTCGGGTGAATTTCCAAGCATGGTTGTGCGCATGGTGAAAATTGGCGAAGAATCTGGTAAGCTTTCAGAAGTTTTGGATCAGGTGTCTGATTTTTATACAAAAGATGTTGATGAGGCTATCGATGGATTAATTGAGATGATTCAGCCAACATTAACTATTATACTAGCTACAGTTATCATGTGGATCGCTGCTGGATCATTGGGACCTATATATATGAATTTAGGGACAATGGTAGATTTTTAACCTTTGAGTGTTTTTTATATGTCTTTATCTTTTTTAACACCATCTCGAACTCTCCTTATGATCTGTGATGAAGCACTCTTCATCTACTCAACTAACTCTAAGGGGGTTAAGCTTGTCGAGACTGTGCCATGGGCTGCGGATGATTTTGAAGAAAATGTAGCTGTTATTATATCTAAAGATTGCGGCGGAAAGCCCGTTTTAATAATAAACGACATGGTCGAGCAGCATTATCGCAAAGAAAAAGTTCCGCGCGTTAACGGCATGGACAAGCAAAATGTTATAAAAAGAAAGCTTAAGGTTGCTTTCCCTAACTATCCTGTGCGCGCAGCCCTTCCTTTAAAGGAAAAAATATCTAAGACAGATAAAGCAATGGCTGCAAATATTTATATCTTTGCAGCCGTTCCCGCGACTGATGCATTTTCTAAAACAATGGCTGCAACGCGCAAGTCACTGGTTTCCATTGTTGGGTTTTGTCTGCTTCCCGTTGAATCTTCGGATATGATTAAAAAGCTTTCCGATAAGCTTAGTTCTAAGGAAGATAAAAAGGCACAATGGACAATATTTATGGGGCAGCATAAAAATGGTGGGCTTCGCCAGATTGTTACCCGTAATGGGGAGCTTGCGCTAACCCGTATGACTCCGATTGTTGAGAATGACAATGATGCTATGGCGTGGGCAAAGGATGTCCATCAGGAGTTTCAGGCTACTATGAGCTATCTTTCTCGATTTGGATATGATTCGTCGGATGGATTAAATGTTATTTTAATCTCGGAGCAGCCAATAGGTGATATAGTTGATGAGCTTATGACCGCTCCTTGTAATTTTTATTCAGTTACATCAGATAAAGCGGCTAGTCTTTTGGGGTTATCTTTAGGCGCTCAAGAAAATGGTTATCATGCAGATGCTTTGCATATGGCGTGGGTGGGACGTAAGAGTAGCTTTATTTTGCCAATGAAGGCAAAGCAGATAGATAATGTTTCAAAGCCACGGCAAATGGCGGCTCTTATTTCTGTATTGCTTGTTTTGGGTGGGGCTTTTCAAGCCTATCAATTGCTTGATTACTTGCAGTTAAATACTGAGAATAAAGAAAATATAAAAGATATACTCCAGCAAAAGGAGCGATTGGACTTGCGCTATTCTAAAGAAGTGAAGCGTAAAGAGGTTTTGGGGTACGATATACAGCTTATCCAAAACTCCCTTGCTTTAAATGATAAGTTTAATAGCAATAAAGTGGATGCTTTTGGATTATTTTATAATATTGGCACATCTTTGGGGCGTGATATGCGCATTGACCGCCTTGAGGTTAAGAGGGGTACGGCTAGTTTCCGAAACAGGATTATGGGCGGTAATGCTTCGCAGCCATTATTTACTGCAAAAATGCAAATGAGCTTTCCCAGCTCTACAAACGCAGAAAGAGGCAATGCAGAAGTTGAGCGGCTTCAATCGCGGTTGCAACAATCTTTGCATGGTCATGTGGTTAAGGTTATAAAACTACTAGAAGATTATGAATATAGTGAGGAAATTGTTGTTGAAACAGGTGAGGCAAAAACAGCAAAAACTTCACAGGATTATGTCGCGGAAATTAGTATTGAAGGACCACCAAAATGATGCAAATTATTGGGATTAAGCGTCTAGTTATACTTATTGTTCTTATCAGTTTGAATATTGCTTTGGGCGCGGTAGTCTATTTATACCTTATGCCTGAAAATAGTAGTAGTGACAGGCAGCTTAGAACATTAAGAGCGCAAACTCATGCCGTAAGAGCTGATATTGATCGCATACAAATTGAGTTTGAACAGCTAGACAAGCAGCGCGATAGCTTTAACGCACTTAAAGATGATGGGTTTTTCTCAAACCAAGTTAGGAGTGATGCTAAAAAGCTATTTAGTGTTATTCAAAATGAATCGGGGGTCATTTCTGCGGTTGTTAGTGTTAAATCTGGCGTTATATTGGATTATGACGAGGCTAAAAAGGCTAATCATAGCGTGCTTATGTCGCCCATAGAAGTTGAAATAAGGGCTTTGGATGATACTGCTATTTACAAATATATGGATATAGCACTAGAAAAATTCCCTGGTCATTTATCGTTTGATAATATCATAATCACTCGGATAAGGGATATTAGCGCTCCTGTTTTGCGTGCAATAGCATCAGGGGCAACGCCTGAACTTGTTAAGGCTAATATAAAAATGTCATGGCGCACGCTTATCCCGACTTCTCAAGTTATATATGATGGTAAGGGGTTATGAGTATGAAAATTAAAGTTAATATATATTGCATGTTGATTTTTTTGTTTTTCATGTCATTCCCAAATATTGCTTTTGCTCAAGATAGTGAGGAATCAAGCGTCAATAAGGAAATATCAGTCGACGATATTCCATCTTTGGTTTTTACTTATTGGCAACATAAATCCATAATGGATGCGCGAAAAACTAAGGGCGTTGTTAGAGCTCCTACCCAATCAGAATTGGATGCAATGAATAATGGCGATGAATTTGAGCCTGATGCAGGCACGCGCGAGATTGAGCTTGGCGGGATTTTATTTACTAAAGAGGATAGCTGGATTATTTGGCTTAATGGTCAACGGGTTACGCCTGACGCTGTTCCTAAAGAGGTTTTGGATCTTCGCGTATTTAAGGATTATATAGAAATTAAATGGCTTGATGACTATACTAATCAGGTGTTTCCAATTCGTATTCGCACTCATCAGAGGTTTGATATGGATTCCCGAATTTTTCTTCCAGGGTAGCATAATCTATGAGTGATATTACTCCGCTTTTAATTGAAAATCTTTCTGTATCCTATTCAGGAAAAACTGTGATTAAAGATATTAATCTTGATGTTAAGTCTGGTGAGGTTTTTGGTCTTATGGGGCTTAATGGCGCGGGTAAAACTACTATAATTAAGGCTATATTAGGTTTAAGGGATTTGCAATGCGGTAATATTTCTTTATTTGATAGAGGGATATCAAGCCATAAAGCTAAATCTGAGCTGGCATATTTGCCAGAAAAGTTTGAGCCACCATGGTTTTTAAGCGGAATGGAGTTCCTTAAGTTTTCCATGCAGCTTTATAACAGGAAATTTGATGAGAATAAAATGATAGAAGCCGCCGCTAGTCTTGACCTTGAAAGCGCCGCACTTTATCGACGGGTGAATACATATTCAAAAGGTATGCGCCAAAAATTAGGTCTTATGGGGACGATGCTTACTGGTTGTTCATTATTTATTTTGGATGAGCCGATGAGCGGGCTTGACCCTATGGCTAGGTCTAAAGTTAAAAGCATGATTAATGAAATGAAGCATGAGGATCGCACCATATTTTTAAGCTCGCATATACTTGCTGATATGGATGAAATATGTGATCGCGTGGCATTGCTGCATAACGGTAGCATTTTATATGTAGGATCGCCTAAAGACCTTAAAATCAAGACAGCGTCCGATAATTTGGAAAATGCTTTTTTAGATTTCATTGAGCAAAAGCAGGTTGCGTGATATAATTCTAACAGTGATAATGATTCGCTGTCCTGTTTTGCACATTCGTGCCGTTTATTGAAAGATTTTACTATGCCTGTGTTATCTTGTTTTCGTTTTATGCTCTTGCTAGCTATAGTTGTTCCTTCTTATTCATATGCGCAAGATAATCCACCGATTATTGTCGATGATTTTATTGATGGTAATTTGACCACTCCTGATGTTGAGGAATTAAGTGGTTTTGCCGATGTGCAATTTGATACTTCCCGCGCTGAAGATGAGGAGGATTCTGATGATTTTTTTGATGCTAATGACCTTGTTCCGCAAGGTGAGATGGGACGAAAAGGCCCTATAAATGTTGATCCAGTTACTCAGCCAGCCTCAAGATTTATTATTGTAAGGAAAAATAGCGGCGCGGACACTAGGTCTGCTCGACTTGTTTCGGCGGAAAGGGCGATGTCTCTAGGGCGATTTGATTCGGCTCTTTTGATGTTTGAAGAGCTTTATGAGGTTAATAAAAAAGACCCGCGCGTGCTTATGGGGCGCGCTGTTTCCCTGCAAAAGGTAGGTCGTTTTGATGAGGCTATGCAAACATATGATGCTCTAAGCAAGGTTGAGCCAGATAACATTGATGTTAAGGTTAATATGTTAGGGCTTTTGGCTACAAGATATCCGTCTATTGCTCTTCGCCGTTTGCTTGATTTGCGTGAGGCAAATAAAAGCAGCGTTGCTTTAACCGCTCAAATCGCGGTCACCTATGCGAAAACGGGGGATGCTAGATCGGCGCTGAGATATTTAGGTATTGCGGCAAGTATGGATTCTAAGAACGCAAATCATGTGTTTAATATGGCAGTTATTGCTGATGGTGCGGGTGATGAGGAAAAGGCCGTTTCTTATTATGAGAAGGCTTTGGAACTTGACTCTGTATATGGTGCGGGGCGCTCTATTCCACGTGATGTTGTGTATGAAAGGCTAGCGCAAATTCGCTAAAAAACAGCTTTATGTATTTCATTGAAATCTTTATTATTGTGTTTTTAGGTTTAATCCTCGGTAGCTTCTCAACGGCTCTTATCTATCGTATTCCTAGAAAACTATTCTGGGTGAGCGCTCGCTCTGCCTGCGTTTCCTGCAAATCTAAATTAGGGGCGGTTGATTTAATACCAGTTATTTCATGGTGCATATTTAAGGGGAAGTGCCGACGCTGCTCTAGTAAGATATCATGTAAATACCCCTTGTTAGAATTGGTAAGTGTATTTTTATGCTTGGCTATATATTTTGTTTTTGGAGTTAGCGCGGAAAGTTTGTTTCTCATTATTAGCGTGCCAATATTACTATCTTTATTTGTAATTGACCTTGAGCATATGATATTGCCAAATCAGCTCACCCTTATTTTATTTATTATAGGCGGGCTTCGGGTGGTTTATAATTACGTGTCAAATGACGGTTATTACGCGCTTGATTATATTGGAGGGGCATTTGTTTATGCGCTTTTCTCGTGGGGGATAGGTGTTTTATTCACAAAACTTTTGAAAAAAGATGCCCTTGGGCTTGGTGATGTTAAATTTTTTGGAGTCGCGGGGGTTTGGTTAGGCGTTTCTGCGTTATCTCACTTCCTTATTCTTTCGGGGGGATTGGCTGTTTTATTTGCACTTTTTTGGCGAGTAATTTTCAAAACTGAGGTTTTCCCATTTGGCCCAGCCCTTATTATGTCATTCTATGTATTATTATTGCTTCAGGGGAGCTTTTTCACGTGAATAGTATGGTAAAAATATGTATGATAAATTTATAGGTTTTTTACCTTCTGTTCATATTATTTCTGTAAAACTTAATAACAATGTTTATTTATTAAAGGGATTATCGATTTGGATCTAACACAACTTCTTGCTTTTACGATGCAAAATGATGCATCAGACCTTCATTTAAGTGCTGGTAACCCGCCAATTATCCGTGTTAATGGTAAAATGAAGCGGGTTAAGGCACTGGCTCTTGATAGTGATGATATAAGGACAATGCTTTATTCTGTCATGACAGAAGAGCAGCGCGCCGAATATGAAAAAAATATGGATATTGATTTTGCTATCGCCCTTGGGGAAAAGGCGCGTTTTCGTGTTAATGGCTTTATAACAAGGCTTGGGGCTGCCGCGGTTTTTAGGACGATTCCTACGGTTATCCCAACGATGGAAGAGCTGGGCTTACCGCCCGTGTTGCGCCGTTTTGCAGAGCTTGAAAAGGGGCTTGTTCTTGTAACTGGGCCAACAGGTAGCGGTAAATCGACAACTCTTGCATCAATGGTTAACCATATTAACTTACATCAGGCAAAGCACATATTAACGGTTGAAGACCCTGTTGAATTTTTTCATAGATCTAAAAAGTCTTTAGTTAACCACCGTGAAGTAGGGCAGGACACAAAGACCTTTGCTAGAGCCTTGAAAAGTGCTTTGCGCGAAGATCCTGACGTTATACTTGTTGGTGAGATGCGCGATCATGAGACTATCTCTCTTGCGCTTACTGCTGCGGAAACGGGGCATCTTGTTTTTGGGACATTGCATTCTAATTCTGCTTCTAAAACAATTGATCGTATCATTGATGTTTTTCCTACTGGTGATAAAGAGATGGTGCGTGCAATGCTATCGAGCTCTATTCAAGGGGTGGTTGCACAAACACTGCTTAGCAAAGAAGGTGGAGGGCGAGTAGGGGCGTTTGAAGTTCTTGTTGGAACAAATGCTGTTAGAAACCTTATTCGCGAGAATCAAATTCCACAAATATATTCTATGATGCAAACAGGGTCACGCTATGGGATGATTACTATGGAAGACGCTATCCAAGATCTTTTTGATGGTGGCCTAATAGGCAAGGATGAGGCGCGCCGCGCATTAATGAAAACATCTGATGAATCCGACGAATCCGAAGGTGGAGACGATGGGTATGCTTCAACTGCTTTGGGTGGAGGAAAAATAGCTTCTGATGATGAGGTTGATTTCGGTTCTTCAAAAACGTCCAAAACGGGCGAAAGTGACGAAGGGTATTCATTTTGAGTGTGCCTGTAATTTTAAAATACCTTAGTTCTATGAGTGAGCATGAGGCGAGCGACCTATATCTTACTGTAGGATCTCCACCAACATTACGTGGTGATAAAAGCCTGATTAGATTATCTGATGAGGCACTTTCTGTTGATGACCTTAATGAGATTTTATCATCTATGCTGACAGCAAGGCAGCGCCGTGAGTTTGACACTCATATGGAACTTAATACTGCACTTGATATGGGCGAGCATGGTCGTTTTCGTGTTAATGTGTTGCGCCAAAGGCAACTTCCTGCGCTTGTTATACGGCGAATTGTTTCTGATATTCCAAGCTTTGATGCATTGAAATTGCCTAATATACTTGAAACGCTTGCTATGGAAAAACGTGGGCTTATACTGGTTACGGGGATGACAGGGTCGGGGAAATCCACGACTTTGGCCGCTATGATTGACAAGATAAACCAAGATAGCTCAGGTCATATTATTACAATAGAAGACCCTATTGAGTTTTTTCATGAACATAAGGGCTGCGTTGTAACCCAACGTGAGGTCGGCGTTGATACTGAAAGTTTTGCCACGGCGATGAAAAATTCCTTGCGCCAGAGACCAGACGTTATTTTAGTCGGTGAGATTCGTGATCGCGAAGTTATGGAGCAGGCATTGGCAATTGCAGAGACTGGGCATTTATGCCTTGCCACCATTCATACAAATAACTCTTATCAGGCAATTGAGCGCATTGTTAATTTGTTCCCTGAGGATGCCCATAATCAAATACGCCTTAATTTATCCATGAATTTAAAGGGCATAGTCTCTCAACGATTGTTGCCAAGCGTTAATGGTGGGCTTGTTCCTGCTATTGAAGTTATGATTAATCAAGGGCTTGTCCGTGATCTTATTGCTAAAGGCGAAATTAGAAAAATACACAGCGTTATGGAGCAGAATAATTCAATTGGTATGTCAACATTTGATCAATCATTGATGAAATTATTTGTTAGCGCGCTAATTTCAGAGGATAGTGCCATCAGTAACTCTGATAAGCCTTCTGATATGAAAATAAAGGTACAACAAGCCAAGTTAATTAAAGAATCAAAGGGTCGCAGCAGTAGCGATGCTTTGGTTGGTGTTGATACTTCGCGAATTTCATTTACAGATTAATTTATACACAATTATTATTGGTTGTAACTAATAAAGAAATTATAGATTTTATTTATTTATGTTCTTATAATAGACAGTAGAATCAGTCCACGGTATTTCCTTACCAAACTCTTCCATTATACTTTCGTATTGAACTCTTGGAGTAATTTTAATTATGTTCTTCCTTAATATTAAAAACCGACCTTCTGTTAATTTAATTATTAAATTATTCTTTATAGCGTTTGTTACTATCGCAGTTTCATCTTGTGATTTGGCGGCTAATTACACCAAAACGGATCGAGATTCTAACATGGAGTTTCAAGATTTTAGAGATGGTTTAGCAGGTCGCTCACCTGATGTCAGTAGTAGTAAGCCTTCTGTAACATCTATTCCTGAGCTTCAACCTTATATTACAACAGCTTCCAAGAGCATAAAATCAGCACCTTTGGTTTCTGTATCAATTAACCAAACTGTGCCACTTCGGGATATATTATATGAGCTAGCAGAGCAGGCGGAATATGATATTGAACTTGACCCTAATATACGCGGGTCTATTATTTTTACTGCCCGCAATAAGCCATTCGACCTTGTTATTGAACGTATATCTAAACTTGCTGGACTTCGTTATAAATTTGAAGATGATTTTTTGCGTGTTGAATTAGATTCGCTATATAATAAGAGTTACAAAATTGATTATTTAAGTTTCATTCGCTCTAATGATGGATCGGTTAATACAACAGTTTCTGTTGCATCTGCTGGTGGCGGTCAAACTGGTGGAGCTAAGACAGGGTCATCTTACACTGCATCTTCTGAAAGTGTGTCAGATTTTTGGGGTGAGCTTGAGCTTAACCTTAATCAAATATTAAGTGGCACTACTACGGGCGGGCTAAAAACCAGAAATGATCCTAGAATAACAGCCGTAGAGCAAAATCCAGATGTAGCCGCTGTTGCTCCGCAAAATGGGGAGGGCGGCGTTTCAGTTCAGCCACCTGAGGTGGTTTTGAATGTATCATCTCTTCCAGTTGATAGTGAAACAAGTGATAATGAGGAAACAGAAGCTCAGAGTTATAGCTTTACGTTAAACAAGCAAGCTGGCTTGATTAACGTGCTTGCATCGGAGCGTGGGCATAAGGTAGTTGAGGGATATTTAAATAAGTTACGCCGTTCGGTTACAGCTCAAGTTCTTGTGGAGGCTAAAATCTTTGAGGTTTCTCTTAATGATGAATATGTTAATGGTATTGAGTGGCAGGCACTTACTGAAAATGGAAGCGGTATAATAAGGTTTTTGGAAGGTAGTGATAACATCATTGGCGCTATCACGCCGCCAGGTGGAACTATTGCTACTATATCTAATTTTGGGGCAGGTTATATAGGCTCTGAAGTAGGTGCATTTGTTGAGGCTATATCAGGGTTTGGAACGGTGCGCGCACTGGCTAGCCCAAGACTTACTGTGCTTAACAACCAATCTGCTGTTCTTAATGTAGCGACTAACAGAGTGTTCTTTGAGCTGGATATTAACCAAACAACTGATGATACTACTGGTAATATATTGCTGGAAATTGACACTGAAATTAAAAGTATCCCTGAAGGAGTGCTCATTAATGTGCAGCCATCTATTAATTTAGATGATAGAACTGTATCAATGTTCCTTCGCCCAACGGTTACAAGGGTAGTTGGAACTAAATCAGATCCATCTGTTCTATTCGTTGCAGGCAGCACAGGGATAACATCAGAAATTCCAGAGCTAAATGTTCAAGAAATTGATACTGTTGTTAAAGTTAATTCAGGGCAGCCAATTGTTATGGGCGGATTGTTGCAAGATAGAGTTACAGACACTCAAGAGGGAGTTCCCGTTATGGGTGAAATACCAATACTCGGCGCTCTATTCCGCAAACAAAAGGACTTGGTTCAGAAAACTGAGCTTGTTATATTCTTGAAAGCCACAATATTAGATTCACCAAATGACTCAATTCATGATACTGATCGTGATTTATATAAAACATTTTCAGGCGATAGAAGACCGTTAGATTTGTAAGGTAAAATGTCACTCCCTTTAGTTAAATATGTTTTGATGGCAGCTTTTAGGGATAGGCTTATTCTATCCATGCTGGTTATTATATTGCTAGGGAGCTTGTTATCAATATTTCTTGGCAGTGCTGCTATTATTGAAAAAGATCAGTTTACACTTGTTTTTACTGCGGCAGGATTGCGGATTATATCCGTTTTAGGGCTGGTTCTTTTTGTTATATTCTTTGTACGAAGATCTTTTGAGGCTCGCGATATAGAGTTCTTGCTATCAAGACCAATTAGCAGACTAAATATTATTTTCTCATACGGCACTGCTTTTTCCTTGCTTGCAATATTAATGGGACTTGCTGTTGGCGTGGCGGTTTACAGCGTCGCACCGCATTTATTGGGGGCAGGACATGCTTTATGGATATTAAGCATCATTGTGGAAAATATCATAATGGTCAATATTGCATTATTTTTTTCTATGTATATTTCAAGCTCGGCTGCGGCTTCATTAATAACTTTGGGTTTTTATGTATTAGCGCGCATGATGGGGCAGCTATTAGGCATTATTGATTCAGATTTAGTAAATAGTAGCGGGATATATTCCGCAGCTTTGCAAATAGTATCAGTTATAACTCCGCGCCTTGACCTTATGGGTCAAACTTCGTGGCTTATATATGGGGTTAGTGGTGATATAACTGCGTGGCATATATTGGCGCAAGGCTTTGTCTTTCCTGCATTAGTGCTGTTAGCCGCGTCGTTTGATTTTACTCGCAGGCAATTTTGATGAGGCATGAAGGCAGTATAATACAAATATGTTTGGCTTTAGCTCTTGTTTTAAACATATTATTTTGGCTTTCCGTTCGTGATGTTAAATCAAGATGGAGCAATGTCCCTCCGCCGCCAAATATTAAATATGCATCTATTTATGGCTTAGGTGATGCTAGTTTTGCTTATCGTCTTAATGGCATTATGATGCAAAATTTGGGGGATACAGGCGGGCGCGTAACTCCATTAAAAGATTATAATTACGAGACTTTAGGTCGTTGGTTTTACTTGCAAGATAGCCTTGATCCTGTTTCAAATTTTACCCCATATTTGGCGGCATATTATTTTTCAAATGTGCAAAAACCAGAAATGCTGCCACCATTATTAGATTATTTATCCGATATAGGTAATAGACCATATGGTGAGAAGTGGCGGTGGCTTGCTCAAGGGGTTTTTCTCGCGCGTTATCAATTAAAGGATTTGGATAGAGCTTTAGAAATGGCAAATGCTTTAGCAAACACAAAAAATGATAATGTCCCCGTATGGGTGCATCAAATGCCCGCCTTTGTGCTTAGTGCGCGGGGAGAGAAAGAGGCTGCTTATGCTATTTTATTGGAAATATTGAAAAGCCGAGGGGAGAAACTTCATCCAAATGAAGTTAATGCAACCAAAGCATATATTTGCACAAGAATATTAGGCAAAGAAGATGCTGCGGTGAATCCGTTGTGTGAATCTTTGTGAAAAAATGCATTTTCCCTTAAAATTTAATGGTTTTTTAAAGAAATCACCTCATTATATATGATTAGGGCTGTTATAGAGTGAAAAAACGTGTATGATTCACCTTGTGCTGCTCGGCATGTTCTTTTTTGTCAAACCCTATTTAATTACAAGTTTTCTATGAGGAGATTATAACTATGAATACTAACATTAACAAATCCATGAGAAGTGAAAAGGGCTTTACGCTTGTTGAGCTTGCTATTGTCATGGTTATTATTGGGCTGCTGATTGGTGGCGTTTTAAAAGGTCAGGAAATGATCGCTAATGCACAGCTTAACGCAACTGTTGCAAATATAAAGGGCGTTGATGCAGCGACATCAACTTTCCGTGATATGTATGATGCAATGCCAGGGGATATGGTTAATGCAACCACCCGTATTCCAGGATGCGCCGCCCCTTGTGCTGATGGAAATGGCAACTCTACGTTAGAGACTGCTCCGCTTGTTGCTGCTCCTAATGCTGAGGCAACTAATTTCTTCAGACATCTTGGTGGCTCTGGGCTTTTATCTGGGTTTGATGTTCTTGCTTTGAATAATACATATCTTCAGATGAAAATCCCAAATACGCAAGTTGTTCCAGGGACACAGGTCGCTGCTGCTTTAGGTAACGCTGCGGCTGGCACAGTGAGATCAGGAACATGGCTTGGGCTTGTCGCTACTGGTGCTACTGGTAATGCAATTGCTTTGACACCATTACAAGCGGGTAGAATTGACCGTAAAATGGATGACGGCAATGCAGAAAGAGGAAGTGTTATTGGCTCTGGCTCTGCTGCGGCTTGTGCTACGGGCGCAGGTGTTTATGTGGAAAATCAGAGTGCTATTGGTTGTGCTTTGGCTATTCGTATCCAAGGATAAGCACTTTAAATTAAAAATACTAAAAGAGGCTGGTTTAATCAGCCTCTTTTTTTGTGCGTTATTTCTTACCGCTAACAGCTTTTGCGATATCGGTTATGCCGCCAAGTAAATTCATGGGGAGGGGCAAAATTATTGTGCTGCCCTTTGAATTTGTGAACTCTGCCATTGTACCTAAATAACGAAGTTGCATAGTTTCTGGGCGCCGCGCAAGTATTTCGGCTGCAAGATCAAGCTTTTCTGCTGCTTGCAATTCACCTTCGGCATTGATGATTTTAGCGCGGCGCTCACGCTCTGCTTCGGCTTGCTTAGCAATGGCGCGAACCATTGTCGCATCAATATCAACATTTTTAATCTCAACATTGGTAACTTTAATGCCCCAACCCTCGGTTTGGTGATCTAAAATCGTTTGAATATCTTTATTAAGTTGATCACGTTTTGAAAGCATTTCATCCATTTCATGCTTACCAAGGACAGAGCGCAGCGTTGTTTGTGCAAGCTGGCTGGTAGCATTAATGAAATCTTCCACTTTGTTAATGGCTAAACCCGGATCAACAACGCGGTAGTAAAGAACGGCATTTACCCGCACGGAAACATTATCCCTTGAGATAACATCTTGCGATGGAATATCTTCGGTGCGAATGCGCATATCAACGATTAAAACGCGCTGAATAGCAGGAATAATTATCTGAACGCCTGGCCCGCGATTGCTGGTGTAGCGACCAAGAGTATAGATAACCCCGCGTTCATATTCTTGGATTATTTTGATTGAGGATAGCAAAACTATCAGTATAAAAACTATTATTGGTACAAAAAATTCCATGGCTTAATTCTCCTAAGCTGTGATTGTTAATTCTAATTTGTTGATAGATTCTATTGTGACTATGTCATTTTTACTTAATTCTAACGCATCTTTTGATCTGGCTTTCCAAATCTCGCCTTCAAAATTTACAGAGCCGCTGGTTTTATCCCATTCAATGATAGTTACATTCGCATCAATCATGGCTTGCCTGCCTGTTATGTATTTTTGTTTCCTAAGCCATAAATGCACGAAAACAACTAATCCAATTACGAAGAACTCTATGAAGGCTATGCTGAATAAAGTTGGTAGCCCAACGGGAACGCCAAATATAAGGTCACTGCCCGTTTGCAGGGCATATGCAGCATATATGGCAAGTGCGCCGTTAAATGCGATAAGTCCAAATGATATAACGCCAAATTCTGCAATTATTAATAAAGCTCCAGCGATATAAAGCGATGAGGTCGCACTTTCTAGTGATATTACACCAAATAGATGTAGCGCTATGATTAGGCTAGCTATCATTTTTCATTGTCCTGTTATTTATCGAGTTCGGCGATTATTGCATCTCCCATATCAGATGTCGAGACTTGCCTGCAATTATCTGCCATTATATCTGCTGTACGTGTGCCAGAATTAAGCACGGCTTTGACTGCTTGCTCGATTTTATCCGCCATAACCCCTTGATCTAATGAATATCTTAGACACATGGCAAGACTTAGTATAGTAGCCAAAGGATTGGCTTTTCCAAGTCCCGCAATATCGGGTGCGCTTCCATGGACTGGTTCATAAAGAGCCACTGACCCGACTTGACCTAATGATGCAGAAGGCAGCATTCCAAGCGACCCCGTAAGCATTGCCGCCGCGTCTGACAATATATCACCAAATAAATTATCGGTGACAATAACGTCAAATTGCGATGGGTTACGCAGTAATTGCATTGCGCAATTATCGGCGTACATATGCTCTAGCTCTACGTCTTTAAATTCTTTTTCGTGGAGAGCGGTTACATCTTCGCGCCAAAGCAGCCCTGATTCCATGACATTGGCTTTTTCGCATGATGTGACTTTATTGCCGCGTTTGCGGGCGAGGTCAAAGGCTACGCGCGCTACACGCTCAATTTCCATGGTCGTGTAGACTTGCGTATTTATGCCGCGACGTTGCCCATTTCCAAGGTCTTCAATGCCGCGTGGCTCTCCGAAATATACGCCGCCCGTAAGTTCGCGCACTATCAATATATCAAGTCCGCGCACGATTTCAGGCTTTAATGTTGAGGCATCAATAAGCGCATCAAACACAAGGGCTGGGCGCAGATTAGCGAATAATTCCAGCTCCTTACGGAGTTTGAGCAGGCCTGCTTCGGGGCGTAAATTATACTCAATATCGCCCCATTTAGTTCCGCCAACCGCGCCAAGCAATATTGCATCGGCATTGCGGCATTGCTCTAACGTTGTGTCATCTAATGGGTTGCCGTACGTGTCAATGGACGCGCCGCCAATAAGACCATCGCGGGTGTTTATTGTGATATCGCTATTAGAATTAATCCAGCCAATGATCTTTTTGGCTTCGCCCATTATTTCAGAGCCAATGCCATCTCCTGCTAGTATTTGAAGAGTGTAAGTATTTGAAGTCATTTGTTAATCCTTAAAGAATATACCGTCTATTTGGAGTTGGCGTTTTAGTTTTCGAGAGAAATTTGTCTCGATAAGCATATGGGGGGTGAAGCCATTTTGCTTTAATAGGGCAATCACCTCATCGAATAAAACTTCGCCCTCATATAGCGGGAATAGTGACATTTCCACTTGAATGCCGATGATTTTATCTAATGTTTCTTTCGCGCATTCAAGGATTTTCATCTCATAGCCTTGAGTATCCATTTTGATGAAAACGCGCTTATTCTCAAGGTTAAGCTCTTGATAAAGAGTGTTTAGAGTTTTCATAGGAATGGTTGCTTTGCCTGTAACATTTGTGCGGGGCAGGGCAGTTATTAGCTCCTTTGAAGCAGGCAGAAGGCTGCTCATATCCGAGCTTTCCGATATATTTATTTCACACTCGCCATTATGATCGCCAAGCGCAAGAGGCTCTAAAACTTGCCATTTAGGATCGGTTTTTGCTTTTTCTTGCAGCATATCTTGCAAGCTAGGCAGGGGTTCTACCGAGATAATATCACCGTTAAAGCCATTTTCCCTAAGCAGGTCGCGGGTTTGCCCAATATTTGCGCCAATATCAATTATGGTGTCAATATTATGCGCGGTAAGGGTTATTCCTATTTTACCGTCACGAGTTTTATGCGGCTTTGGTTTTCTTTTTAATTTTTTGAGTGATAATTTCATTTTATATCCAAGATTTATTTTGTTTTTCAAATGAAGTAATAGCAGTTTCTTTTTGCAATGTCAGCCCGATATCATCTAATCCATTAAGCAGGCAATGTTTTTTAAATGGATCAATTTCAAAATTATAGGAAAATTTATTGCCGCGGGTAATTGTTTGTTTTTCCAAATCAATTTCTATTTGAGCATTGGGGTTTTCTTTTGCCTCGATCATAAGCTCATCGACTTGGTTTTGCGGTAGTTCAATTGGTAAAATCCCGTTTTTAAAGCTATTACTGAAGAATATATCTGCAAAGCTGGGCGAGATAATGCAGCGTATTCCCATGTCTAATATTGCCCAAGGAGCATGTTCACGTGAAGAGCCACAGCCGAAATTCTCGCCAGTAATAAGTATTTCAGCGCCGCTATATTCGGGTTTGTTTACTACGAAATCAGGATTTTCCTTTCCCTGCTCGTCATAGCGCAAATTGTAAAACGCATTCACTCCAAGCCCTGTGCGCTTTACGGTTTTAAGGAATTGTTTTGGCACAATAATATCAGTATCGATATTAATCATATCCATAGGAATTACTCTGGCATTTAGTTTGGTGAAGGGTTGCATGGAATATTTTCTTGTTTTAGTTTGTGATCTACATATACTATATGTCATACAATGTTTTCAAATATAACCCAATATAAAATAGTGGAAAAATTAATGATAAAATATTTGAATACTGAAAGGTTAACTGCCTTTATTGGTGTAATTATGATGGTTATAGCATTGACCAGCATTATTCCCGATGCACTAGCGCATGGCGTTACCAGCGGCGATAAGGGTTATATTCAGGAAACCACGGGCGTTCACGCTGCTTCGTTTATATATCTTGGCGCAAAGCATATGATGACGGGATATGATCATTTACTGTTCTTGCTTGGCGTTATATTTTTCCTATACCGCATGAAAGATGTCACTATTTATGTGAGCTTATTTGCAGTTGGGCATGTGTTGACGTTGCTTTCTGGCGTGCTTATGGAAATCAGCGTTAATGCATATATCATTGATGCTATTATCGGCTTTTCAATTGTGTATAAAGCTCTCGATAATATGGGGGCATATCAACGCTGGTTTGGGTTTCAGCCCAATACGAAAGCCGCTACATTTATATTCGGGCTGTTCCATGGCTTTGGCTTAGCTACAAAAATTCTGGATTATGAGCTTTCGCCTGACGGGCTGCTTGCTAATCTTATATTCTTTAATATTGGCGTGGAATTAGGGCAGATTTTAGCCCTTGCGGTTATATTGATTGCCATTACTTATTGGCGGAAATCAGGCAATTTCCTTCACCATGCATATAAGGCAAATGCATTTATAATGATGCTAGGATTTTTGCTTATGGGTTACCAAATCACAGGCTATTTTGCCTCTTAAATTTAAATTAAGGAAAACACTATGTATAACTCAAATATACCATCTGATAGAGAAATTCCATCAACGGGAAAGCTTATAAAATCAACTATTATTGCGGTGGTTGCGGCTGGAATTTTGCTTGTGACCGTTGTTATGCCTGCCGAATATGGAATTGACCCAACTGGCGCGGGCAAGATATTGGGATTAAAGAAAATGGGCGAGATTAAAGTATCGCTAGCGAAAGAAGCTGCCGCGGATGCTGTTAAAACTGTTAAAGCGGAGGTCGCAGAAATAAATCCAGATATTGAAACTCCTGTAAATTCCATTCTTAATCATGAAATGATATTCACCCTTGCGCCTGATGAAGGCACAGAAATAAAGGTTTCCATGAGCAAAGGCGGGGTTGTGAAATATAGTTGGTATACAGATGGCGGGAAAGCCAATTTTGATGTTCATGGTGATTCAAAGGCGCTTAATATTGATTATCACAAATACTATAAAGGCTCTGACCAAAAACGTGAAGGGGCTTTAGAGGCTGCATTTAACGGCTCTCATGGCTGGTTTTGGAGGAATAGAACTTTAAGCGATATGACTATCACTTTACAAACCAGAGGTGAGTATAGCGATATTAAACGCATGGAATAATGTTGGTGGATATCACCTAAGAATTACAATTATATTCCATCATTTTCATTTCTGCAAAGGCTTCGAATAAATCCATATCGAAAATATCGGAGCCTTTTTCCTCGCGCATCCGATTTAGGACGGCTGGAATAGAGATATCACGATCTTCGAAATGAGGTCTCCATATCCGCCAGCCATCATAAGCCTCAACGATTGAGGCAAGGCGCATTGGCTTGCTAAGCTGCTCTGCTGCTATATTATGAGTGCCATTACCATCCATTTGCTCATGATGGTTAGCCATTATATCTATCATCAAATCTTTGAATGGGTGGTCTATATCATGGAAATATTCCTGCACAATTTGCGCCCCTAATAATGTATGAGTGCGGCGGAATTTCTTAAGGTTGCTGGTGGGCTTTTCCTCCCTGTCCCAAACATCGAGCGGCAGGTTTTTCTTGCCAATATCATGAGGAAGGATTGCCCAATACATATTATTTGCCACTAGCTCGCCAAGCCCCATATGGATGCAAGTTTTACGCATATTTATAGATACGCGCTTTGCATGCTCATGGAAAATATAGGTGATATTATCAGGGCGATCATTATCATATTTTTCAAGCTCACCCATTTCCTTTTCGATAAAGGGCTTAAAGATGTTTTGACACGTCTCATCAGTTTCAAAATCGAAATTATCAGGCCAGTCTTTAGAGATTACGGACATCGGTAAGCTTTCCTGTGATTGCCGCCGCCGCCGCCATAGCGGGTGATACAAGGTGAGTGCGCGATCCTCGCCCCTGCCGTCCCTCAAAATTACGGTTAGAGGTAGAGGCGCAGCGTTGCTGAGGTTTTAGCTGGTCGGGATTCATACCAAGGCACATAGAGCAGCCCGCCTCGCGCCAGTCAAATCCCGCCTTTATTAATATATCGGCTATTCCTTCTTCTTCGGCTTGCTTTTTCACAAGTCCAGAACCTGGAACGACCATTGCGTCTACGCTATCAGCGACTTTCTTGTCCTTAACAATTGCGGCAACCTCGCGTAAATCCTCAATCCTGCCATTAGTGCATGAGCCAATAAACACCGCATCAATCGGTATATCTTGCATTTTAGTGCCTGATTTTAGCCCCATATAATCAAGCATACGGCGCACTGACTCTTGCTTTGCCTCGCCCGTGAAATCCTTTGGATACGGCACGCAGCCAGTAATTGGCACTACGTCTTCGGGAGTTGTACCCCATGTTAGGGTAGGGGCGATATCGCTCGCCTCAATTGTTATTTCCTTGTCAAATACCGCGCCATCATCAGAAAATAGGGTTTTCCAATATGCTATGGCTTGGTATAATTCCTCGCCTTTTGGCGACATTGGGCGAGCTTTTATATACTCAAATGTCACATCATCAGGAGCGATAAGTCCCGCCCGCGCGCCAGCTTCTATGCTCATATTACATATGGTCATGCGCCCTTCCATAGATAGCCCGCGCACCGCCTCGCCCGCATATTCAATAACATAGCCCGTTCCGCCCGCCGTTCCAATAACGCCGATAATATGCAAGATCATGTCTTTTGCGCTAATCCCTGCGGCAAGCTCTCCATTGACAGTGATGCGCATATTCTTGGACGGCTTTTGGATTAGGGTTTGTGTGGCAAGCACATGCTCCACCTCGGAAGTGCCAATGCCAAAGGCTAGCGAGCCAAACGCGCCATGAGTAGAGGTATGGCTATCCCCGCAAACTATAGTCATGCCCGAAAGGGTAAAGCCTTGCTCGGGCCCGATTATATGGACAACGCCTTGCCGCTTATCATGCAGATCAAATAGCTGTACGCCAAACTCTTCGCAGTTAGAGCGCAATGTCTCGATTTGAGTCTTGCTATCGCCTTCCTCAATAGGTTGGCTGCGGTCAGTTGTTGGCACGTTATGGTCTAGCACCGCCAAAGTATTTTGAGGCTTTCTAACGCCGCGCCCTGCCATTCTAAGCCCCTCAAACGCTTGCGGTGAGGTTACTTCATGGATAAGGTGGCGATCAATATAGATAAGGCAAGTGCCATCATCTTGCCTCTTAATAACGTGATCATCCCAGATTTTTTGATATAATGTGCGTTTGCTCATTGTTTTGCTTATGCTTTAAGTTTTATTAATATATTTAGGGTATAGTTCGAAATGAGGCAATTGTCGAGTTTGTATAGTAATTTATTTGCATTTACTTGGGTTATACTCCGCAGTTATGCAAAATGATAATTTAAAGGGTGATTTAATATGGCTGAGGTCAATAAAGAAACTAATTTTAATGCTCAAACAGCAAGCAGTTATTATGATATTTATGTTATGGGGCAAACAGGAGAGGGCGCAATTACCCCAGCTAAGTTAAACATCGATCATGAGCAAGCAGCATATTTCAAAAGCCATGCAATATTGTCAGGAAATTCACTTGATCCAGATAAGATGGGAATAGAGGGACTTGGTAGCGGAGCTACTTATTTCGCGTTGCCTGATTTTATGGAAGCGGTTAGGTTTGATTATAATATTGCCAATCAGACTGCTGTTAATTCATATAATGAGTTAGTAGAAGAACTTGGGGGTGAGGCTATCGCCGATCATGATTCTTTAGGTGATTTAGTCGAAGATCATAATGAAATGCAAAACTGGAAGTTTTTAGATGGTCAGATGGGTAATATAGTTCATCAAGCAAATGAAATGGGAGCTTCTAAACATCTTATTGAAAATGCTTTGTCCGCTCAAAAAGATCTACAAAACCATGGTGCTTTGGCTCAGGAAACATATGATATTTATTTTGATAACTTTAAACCAGCTAGTCCTGATGCTAATTATGATCCCATTAATTTTGACAATCTTAAATGTGATATATCTGCGCCTAATATATGTGCAAGCATTAAGCTGTGATTTTTATGATATAAAGGATGATACAAAAAAGAGCCTTCAGGTTGGAAAGCTCTAATTTATTTTTTAAATGACTTGGAGGTTAGCTACTTTGTAGCTGCTTTCTTAGCCTTCTTGGCTTTTTTAACCTTTTTAACTGGGTTTTTATCAATGTCATGACCAGTTGTGCGCTCGGCGATTCTAGCAGCTTTACCGCGGCGATCACGAAGATAATAAAGCTTTGCGCGTTTAACTTTACCGCGTCTGATTAGCTCAATTGAATCAATGCGGTTGCTCCATAATGCGAATACACGTTCTACGCCTTCGCCATAGCTGATTTTGCGAACTGTGAAGTTTTCATTGATGCCGCCGCCCTCGCGAGAGATGCAAACGCCCTCATAGGCTTGAATACGCTCACGCGTGCCTTCTTTGATTTTCACATTTACTTTAATGGTATCGCCAGCGCCAAAGCTAGGAACTTCTTTTGTGGCTTTTAGTTTATCGAGCTGTTTGGCTTCGAATTTTTCTACTATATTCATTGTCTTATCCTTTTTGCTTAAAGCTATTGTTTAAGCTGTTTTTTGTGTTTTTAATTGACGGATTGCTCCAATTCGCGCCCTTTTTATAGCATATAAGCCCACATTACAAGCTGTTTTTTTCAAAACGCGAAGTCATTCCATTACCACGTCATTCCAGCGGGGGCTGGAATCCATATTACTTTTCACGCGGAGGCTCGGAGATGCAGAGATTTTATATTATGGGGCTGTTGCAAGATAAAAACTTTGAGTAACTCCGTGCCCTTAATTGCCTTCGTGGCTATTTTGTATTTCTCCCAAATATTCTTTCCAAATATCGGGGCGGCGTTTTTTGGTTATCTCTTCGGATCGCTCTTGTCGCCAAGCTTTGATATTTTTGTGATGACCAGAGGTTAGGATTTCAGGCACAGTCATATCATTCCATTTCGCTGGTTTTGTGTAATGTGGATATTCCAGCAAACCATTGGAAAAGCTCTCTTCATCGGGGGTTGAGATGTTTCCCATAACTCCGTCAAGCAGCCTTATGCATGCATCCATAACTATGAGTGCGGCAGGTTCACCACCTGATAAGACATAATCGCCAATGCTTATTTCTTCAAACTCATGGGCATCAAGTACGCGCTGATCCACGCCCTCATAACGCCCGCAAAGAATGGTAATTTCTGGCTCTTGCGATAGTTCTTTGACCAATCCTTGCGTTAGTAGTTTTCCGCGCGGACTCATATATATTTTGCGCCCTTGCTTTTCTTTCGTAATAGAGAGCAGGGCAGATTCTATTACATCGGGGCGCATAACCATGCCCGCGCCGCCGCCAAATGGCGCACCATCGACGCTTTTATGTTTGTTTGCTGCAAAGTCGCGAATAGCTACGCACTCATATGACCATAAGCCTTTATCAAGTGCTTTCCCGCTTATTGATTGCCCAAGGCTGGCTGGGAACATTTCAGGGAATAGGGTGAGTAAGTTAAAATGCATTATATCTACTCTATAATAAAATTTTGCGCATTTTCAATTATGATAGTTTTGCTATCTAAATCTATATTTTTTACATATTCACTTTGGAATGGCACGAAATACGAATCTCCAGATTTTGGCTTTATTTCGAGAAGGTTTCCAGCGCCGTAATTCTGCACAGCAATTATGCTACCAATCGTTTCATTATTATTGTTTAGGGCGTTTAACCCTGCGATATCTTCGATGTAAAATTCATCATCATTATTGATTTCTGGCAATGTTTCACGTGAAACATATAGTGAACATTTGAGTAATTTAGCTTGCTCAGGCGAGGTTATTCCATCAATTTGCGCGAGAATATACTTGCCAGAAGAATTTTTGAGCGTGATATCAAGCGTATCATCGCCAGTCTCACCCGTGTAGAGTTTGCCGCTTAAAAGGTTGGTATCCTCCGCAAATGGCACAATTTTAACCAGCCCCTTAACGCCATGAGAAGAGGATATTTTGCCTACGCATATACGTTTGTCAGTATTTTCAGGGCTGGTCATGTTAATATTACTCAGCAGCTTTTTCTTCTTCTTTAACTTCCTCAGCGGGAGCTTCAGCGGCGGCTTTTGCAGCTTCTTTTGCTTCAGCTTTTGCAGCTTCGGCGGCTTCTTTGGCAGCTTCTAGCTTTTCTTGTTTATCAGCAAGTCTCAGCTTTGTTTTTTCAGAAGGTTCAGCTTTGTTCGGGCGATTTGGAATAGCTGGCATATCTATAAGCCCTGCTTTTCCAAGGAATTTAGCCACGCGCTCTGACGGTTTTGCGCCCTGTCCAATCCAATATTGCACGCGCTCTGTCACAAGCTGTACGCGGTTTTCGTTGTCATCATTCAAAAGCGGGTTATATGTACCCAATTTTTCGATGTAACGCCCGTCGCGAGGCATACGTTTATCCGCAACAACAATGCGATAGAATGGGCGTTTCTTACGTCCGCCTCGTGATAGTCTGATTGATAGTGCCATGTTTCTTTCTCCTTGTTTACATAATGCGATCAGTTGTGGTTTAGTTTGTTAAATTCTCTGTAGTTAAAATTAAATTACCGTTTTTTCTTCCGATTTTTCTTGGTGCCACCGCGCGATAGTGCAGGCATGCCGCCAGCTCCCATAATTCCCATACCGCCGCCAGTTCCGCCCATTATAGAGCCGCCCGCAGCAAAAGGATTTGCGCCAAGTGGTGAATTACTAGCCGCCGCCATATCCGCGCCAAGAGCGTCAGGATCCATGCTTTCCGCCATTAATTCAAGCTCGCCTGCTTTATCACCCATCATATTTTTCATCATGCCCATCATCTGACCCTTGCCCATTTTGCGCATTTTCTTCATCATCATTTGCATTTGTTTTTGCTGTTTTACGATCATGTTAACTTCTTGGACGCTTGTCCCTGATCCAGCAGCGATGCGCTTTTTGCGCGAGCCATTGAGCAAGTCAGGCTTTGCACGTTCTTTTTTAGTCATGGAATAAATAATGGCTTCTTGCTTTTTGATTAAACCATCATTCATGCCCGCTTCTTCAAGCTTGCCCGCCATAGAGCTTAAACCCGGTAGCATTTTCATAAGTGAACCCATGCCACCCATTTTATTCATTTGCTGTATTTGCATAAGAAGGTCATTAAAGTCAAATTGCCCTTTTTTGAGCTTTTTCGCCATTTTTATGGCTTCGTCTTGATCAACGGTCTCGGTTGCCTTTTCGACAAGAGAGACAATGTCGCCCATACCTAATATTCTGCCTGCCACTCGCTCGGGGTGAAACGGCTCAATTTCTGTCCATTTCTCACCAGTGCCAAGCAGTTTGATGGGTTTTCCCGTGACCGCCTTCATCGACATCGCCGCGCCGCCGCGCGCGTCACCATCGATTCGAGTTAGCATAATGCCGCTAATTTCCACGCGGTCATTGAATATTTTAGCTGTATTTACCGCATCTTGTCCCGTCATAGCATCGGCGATAAGAAGCGTTTCAACAGGCTTTGCGAATTTTTTGATAACCTCAATTTCGAGCATCATTTCTTCATCAATGGAAAGCCTGCCCGCTGTATCAAGCATCACAACGTCATAGCCTTCTTTGCGCGCTGCCTCCATTGCTCGCTTTGCGATATCTAGGGGCTTTTGACCCTCTATAATCGGGAGAGTTGCAACCTTGGTTTGCTCGCCCAATATTTTAAGCTGCTCTTGCGCAGCGGGGCGATAGACATCCAACGATGCCATTAAAACTTTTTTATTATGCCTATCAGTGAGTATTTTCGCGATTTTAGCCGTTGAAGTGGTTTTACCAGAGCCTTGCAGCCCAACCATAAGATAGGCACAAGGCGAAGTCGCAAATTGTAGCTCTGAATTAGTAGAGCCAAGCATCTCAACCAGCGCGTCATGGACGATTTTGATAACTTGCTGCGCGGGATTAACGCCTTTGGTGACTTTTTGACCAGTGGCTTGCTCTTTTATTGTTGTGATAAAATCCTTAACAACGGGAAGGGCTACGTCGGCTTCTAGTAAGGCAATGCGGATCTCACGGCTGACCGCCATAACATCATTTTCACTAAGAGATGCCTTGCCTCTTAGCTTTGAAAATACTCCGCCTAATTTTTCACTGAGTGAGTCAAACATTATAGTCTTACCACTTTACTTTCTTACTTCGTCATTTTGTCACTACCGTATTTTTATACGCTTACGTTCGTGACTGTATAACATAACCTAAAAATCCACATTGAGCGTAAATTCGCCGAATGCGGTGTACCGTTAAGCACCGAAAAAATAGCTTTTCAGTGGAAATTTGCGTTAAACTATGCTTTATGTGCGTTTGTGTCAAGTGATTTTGTATTAATTTAAAAGCGCGGTAATAACGTGATGGAAGTGTAATATTATGAAATTTAGGAAAATGCACGGTTTAGGTAATGATTTTGTTATCTTTGACGCGCGAGAAGAAAATATAATACTGAGCCAAGATGATATGGCTTTGATTGCTGATCGTCATTGGGGCGTTGGCGCGGATATGATTGTTATTCTCGATCATTCAGAAAATGCCGATATATTAGCATATAACTTTAATGCAGATGGAAGCGAAAGCGGGGCGTGCGGTAATGCTACGCGCTGCGTTGCTGATATTATTATGAGCGAGACGGGCAAGCAAGAATGCACGATTGAGCTTACTTACGGCATATTAAATTGCAAGAAAGTGGGTGATTTGCTTGTGCAAGTTGACATGGGCGAGCCAAAAAATGTGCGCGATTTGGACTTGTCGCATGGCAGTGTTTCTAATCCCGTTGCTGTTAATATGGGTAATCCGCATCTTGTGTTCTTTGTGGATAACTTTGATGGTATATCTGTGGAAAAGCTGGGGGTATATTTTGAAACTCATGAAAATTTCCCCAGTAAAACCAATGTTGAGTTTGTTCAAGCGATTGATAAAACTCACCTTATCCAAAAAACTTGGGAGCGCGGAGTAGGGCTAACGCAGGCTTGTGGCTCTGGCGCGTGCGCGGTTATAGTAGCAGCGCATAGGCGCGGGCTTGTCGAGAGAAAAGCTCAAATAGAGCTTGATGGAGGAGTGCTTGATATGGAGCTAACGGGGGACAATCATGTACTTATGAGCGGGGCTGTTGCATATGTATTTGAAGGCAAGCTTAATGAAGGATAAGCCTCCTGAGATTAAAACATTCGGATGTCGCCTTAATTTCTATGAGAGCGAGGTTATGCGTGACCATGCCACAAATGCGGGGCTTGGCGGCGCTATAATCTTTAACACTTGCGCGGTGACTAAAGAGGCGGAGCGGCAAGCTCGCCAATCAATAAGGCGGGCGCGGCGGGAAAACCCGACGGCTAAGATTATCGTAACGGGGTGCAGCGCTCAGATAACCCCTGATAGATATGCAAGCATGGCGGAGGTTGACCAAGTAATTGGCAATGACCTTAAGTTACAGGCGGATAGTTGGGGCGCGGAAGCAAAAATCCTCGTTAATGATATTATGTCGGTGAAGGAGACTGCCGCTCATTTAATTGATGGATATGAGGATAAGAGCCGCGCTTTTTTGCAGGTGCAAAATGGCTGTGATAATCGCTGCACTTTTTGCATTATCCCTTATGGGCGGGGAGCTTCGCGCTCTGTTCCTATGGGGGTTATAGCAGATCAGCTTCGTAAATTGGTGATTAGTGGATATAATGAAGTCGTATTTAGCGGCGTTGACGTTACTTCTTATGGCGCGGATTTGCCGAGTAGCCCTAGCTTTGGGCAGATGATAAGGCGCGTGCTTGCTCTTGTGCCAGAGCTAAAGAGATTGCGCCTATCCTCGCTTGATCCCGCCATGATTGATGATGATTTATGGCACTTAATCGAACATGAGCCGCGCCTTATGCCGCATTTACATTTATCATTGCAAGCGGGTGATGACATGATATTAAAGCGCATGAAGCGCAGGCATTTAAGGCAAGATGTTATAGATGTATGTGCAAGAGCGCGTGATTTGCGCCCTGATATAGCGTTTGGCGCGGATATTATCGCTGGCTTTCCTACCGAAAGTGAGGAGATGTTCTTAAATACTATGCGCATTGTCGAGGAGTGCGATATTACTTATTTGCACGTGTTTCCTTACTCGGAGCGCGAGGGGACTCCCGCGGCTCGTATTCCAAATCAAGTTGATGTTCCTGTTCGAAAAGAGCGCGCAGCGCGTCTTAGAGTGTTAGGAGAGGCGCAGGTGGCTAAATTGCTAAAACGCAATATAGGCAAGAATTTATCTGTTTTGGTTGAAAAAGGCGGAGTTGGTCGCGCCGAGAATTTCCTGCCCGTTAATATTTCAAATGATTTAGAAATAGGCTCACTGGTTAATGTTCATGTGAAATCTATTGATAATCAAAGCTTGTCTTGATTAGATGTATTAAAAGGCATATGATTTTCTTATAAATTATAGGAGCTATCGATATGTTTTGGCGCAAAAGAAATAACCTTAAAGATCAAGAGCAAGATGATCGCGATCAAGAAATGCTGCACCCCGTTGGTGAGCCAGAGTTAGAGCCTTCCACTGATTATGTGGCGGAGCTTTCGGGTGATCCAATCCAAAGTGAGCTTCAAGAAAAAGATAATGACGTTATTGACGCTTTGGAAATTACGCCAACTCCTGAGGATAATATAGAAGATGATCTTGAGAATGACCATTCAAATGAGGGTGGCTGGCTTTCACGCCTAACAAGCAGTCTTGGTAAATCATCATCCAAAATCACCAAAGGGCTTGGTGATATAATCACTAAATCTAAGCTAGACCAAGATGCATTGGACGCGCTGGAAGATATTTTGATTGAGGCTGATTTAGGGCCAAAAACGGCGGCTCGCGTTATTGAGGATTTCTCCAAAGATAGATTTGGCAAGGATATATCCGAAGAGGAGATAAAAGAAGCTTTGGCGCAAAGCATTACAAGCATATTAGAGTCTGTGGCTAAGCCTTTGAATATTGATAAATCTGCATCCTCGCCATATGTGATACTGGTTTGCGGCGTTAATGGCGCGGGAAAAACCACGACTATTGGGAAATATATGGAGAAGTTCCAAAAAGAAGATGGCTTGTCTGTTATGGTGGCTGCGGGTGATACCTTCCGCGCGGCTGCAACTGAGCAGCTAGGCGAGTGGGCAGAGAGGAGCGGGGCGGTTATGTTTTCTAAAGATGTTGGCGCGGACGCAGCATCAGTTGCTTATGAAGCATATGAAAAGGCAAAATCAGATAATATTGATGTTTTGCTTATTGATACGGCAGGAAGGCTGCAAAATAAAGCTAACCTCATGGAAGAGCTGGAAAAAATTATCCGCGTTTTGAAGAAAAAAGATGAGAGCATCCCCCATTCTACTTTATTAGTGCTTGATTCTACAACGGGGCAAAATGCTTACTCGCAAGTCGAGACATTTAAGAAAATGGTTGATGTTACAGGCTTGATAGTGACTAAGCTTGATGGCTCGGCTAAGGGCGGCGTTCTGATAGGGCTTGCCGATCAGTTTGGCGTTCCTGTCCATGCAATAGGCATAGGTGAAAAAATTGATGATTTGCAAGCGTTTAAGGCCAGTGATTATGCGCGCAGCCTTATGGGGGTTGAGCCTTAATTTATCAATCCAAAATCCCTCACCTAAAGCTTTCGTGATGGCAGTGTAGAAGCGGTATTTACAATGGCTCTAGACTAGCAAAGTAATCCATGATGAGGGCTATAGTACTTTAGAATAAGAAAGAAGCATGTTGTACTTTTGTATGACTTATCCCCCTGATTTCAACCCCATTGAACAATCATTTGGAGCCTTAAAAAAACGCAGAGAGGGGATGACAATTACACGAAGCCCTGAAGATCACAAAGTTTCACTTTGTTTCTCAACATCTTTGCGTTCTTAGTGGCTTCGTGGTGATTTTAAAGTCAAGTTCTACCCATTCAACACCCATATCGGCGGCTGTATGAAGGAGGTGTCCTGATTTTTATCCAGCTTGTTGAACTTCTTCATCTTCGATGATTGCGCCAGTTTCCTGATCCACACGTTTCATGGAAAGCTTAACCTTACCGCGGTTATCAACGCCAGTTAAAAGCACCTTAACATTGTCACCTTCATTCACAACATCGGTGGTTTTAGCAACCCTATGATCTGCAAGCTCGGAGATATGAACTAGCCCATCTTTTGCGCCCATAAAGTTCACAAATGCGCCAAAATCAACGCATTTAACGACTTTACCGTCATATACAACGCCAACTTCTGGCTCATCAGTGATAGCCTTAATCATAGCGATAGCTTTTTCGATCGCTTCCGCGTTAGTAGCGGCGATTTTGATTGTGCCGTCATCTTCGATGTCGATCTTAGTTTCAGTAACTTCGATCATCTCGCGGATAACTTTACCGCCAGTTCCGATAACTTCACGGATTTTGTCTGTTGGGATTTGGATGCTTACGATTTGCGGAGCGTTTGAGTTAAGCTCGCCGCGCCCTTCAGTAAGTGCTTTTGCCATTTCAGCAAGGATATGTATGCGCCCGTCTTTTGCTTGGTCTAGGGCTACTTCCATAATCTCTTTAGTAATAGATGTGATTTTGATATCCATCTGAAGGGCAGTAATACCTTTTTCAGTACCTGCAACTTTAAAGTCCATATCGCCAAGATGATCTTCATCACCAAGAATATCAGATAGAACCGCGAACTTATCGCCTTCTTTAATTAAGCCCATAGCAATGCCCGCAACAGGAGCTTTCAAAGGCACACCAGCGTCCATAAGTGCAAGTGAAGTACCACAAACAGTAGCCATAGAAGATGAGCCATTAGACTCTGTTATCTCGGATACGCTACGCATCGTATATGGGAATTCTTCGGCAGATGGAAGTAGTGGGTTAAGTGATCTCCACGCAAGTTTACCATGCCCAATTTCACGACGACCCGGAGGGCCCATGCGTCCAGCTTCACCAACAGAATATGGAGGGAAGTTATAATGCAGCAAGAAGCGTTCTTTGTATTCACCTTCAAGGCGATCCATGATTTGCTCATCTTGACCAGTTCCAAGCGTTACAACAACAAGGGCTTGCGTCTCTCCGCGAGTGAACAAACATGACCCGTGAGTACGTGATAAAATACCAACTTCAGATACGATTGAGCGCACAGTTTTTGTGTCACGCTCATCAATGCGCTTGCCAGTTTTAAGGATATTTCCGCGAACCACGTCGGCTTCTAATGATTTGAATTTGGAAGCTACAACCGCTTCACCAAGACCATTTTCTGCATCTGTGAACGCTTCAATAGCCGCGGTGCGAGCCGCGCCGACAGCGTCTTGACGCTCCATCTTGTCGGTAAGGGCATATGCTTTTTCAACTTGCTTAGCATATTTCTTTTTAAGTGCTGTTGCCATTTTAGTAACTTCTTTTGGCTCTTCGGCAATGTCCCACATGTCCTTTGCGCACATTTCAGCAAGATCAATAATTCCATCTATAACGCTTTGATATGCCTCATGTCCTGCATTAACCGCGCCAAGCATGATTTCCTCGGATAGCTCGCTTGCTTCTGATTCAACCATCAAAACGCCTTCTTTAGTGCCAGCCACTACAAGATCAAGTTCCATGTCTTTAACCTCGCACATTGGCGGGTTGATGATATATTCGCCGTCTTTATAAGAAACGCGAACGCCGCCAATCGGACCCATAAATGGAATGCCTGAGATAGTAAGAGCGGCAGATGCGCCGATCATAGCAATCATATCAGGGTCATTTTCAAGGTCATGCGATACTACAGTACAAACAATTTGAACCTCATTTAGAAAGCCCTTTGGGAAAAGCGGGCGAATAGGGCGGTCAATCAAACGTGATGTAAGAGTTTCCTTCTCGCTTGGGCGAGCTTCACGTTTGAAAAATCCACCAGGGATTTTACCAGCAGAATATGTTTTTTCTTGATAGTGAACTGAAAGCGGGAAGAAATCCTGCCCTTCTTTAATATTTTTGCGTCCTGTAACTGCGCAAAGAACTGATGTCTCGCCAATTGTTGCCAATACTGCGCCATCGGCTTGACGTGCGATTTTACCTGTCTCTAATGTTAGAGTTTTGCCAGCAAAATCTATTTCTTTTTTATATATGTTAAACATTTGTATTTCCTTTTATATGTTCATCTTCTTTATCGCCCATGCAATAAAGGTTAATATTGTTTTCCGAGTTTTGTTTTAAAAAGGTCTTCGGTGGACTGTTAAAAACAGATCATAAGCACTGCCCTTAATTGTCAACCGTAAAGCCTTACTAAATTACAGCTTTTCAAACGCGAATATTAATGCCACTATCCGCCACAAAAGTAAAGCTTTGTTTATATTGACAATATAATTTTAATTATGTATATTGCACAAAATCAAATAGTTGGGGTTTCGTAATGGGTATTAAAACACCACTACTTCTAGTAATTCTTGATGGTCTGGGTATTGGTGATGAGAACGACCCTAATAACGCTGTTGCGCGAGCAAATACTCCTAATTTGGACGCCATGAAGGAAGACGGGCTTTATTCAAAGATCGATGCATCTGGTGAGGTTGTTGGGCTTCCATCTGGAGAAATGGGCAACTCTGAGGTCGGGCATATCAGTATCGGCTCGGGAAGAATTATAGAACAAGATTATTTGAAAGCCAGTAATTACATTAAAAATGATGGCATGGACTCGGATGAACATTTGCTGAAAATGGCGGCGGATATTAAGCGCAGCGGTAGTGATCTTCACATAATCGGCATGGCATCAGATGGCGGGGTACATGGTCATATGGATCACATGCTTGCTCAGGCTGAAATAATGGCAAATAAGGGTGTTAATGTTAAAATTCATGCCATAACTGACGGTCGTGATTGCGCACCTAAAAGCGCAAGTCAATATTTATCTGTAATTGAAGATAAAATATCAGAAAATCCTTTAATAAATATTGCAACAGTTACAGGGCGTTATTACGCGATGGATCGTGACAATAAATGGGATCGGGTGCAAATAGCATATGATGCTATTGTTAGTGGCGAGGGAGAAAATACATCATCATTTTCTGATTCTATATCTGCATTATATGATGATGGCGTAACCGATGAGTTTTTCATGCCAATGATTGCGGATGATTATGATGGGTTTGCGCCAAATGATGGTCTTATATTTTCTAACTATAGAGCTGACCGTGCGCGTCAATTGGCAGAGGTAATATTACTTGATGAATTTGATGGTTTTGAACGAGGTTCTAAGCCTAACCTATCATCTGTAGTTGCTATGGCTCCTTATAGGTCTGATATTGACAAGCATATGGGGATTATTTTTCCAAAAGAAAATATTTTAAATACTTTTGCTCAAGTAGTCTCTGAGGCTGGTCTGGAACAGCTTCATGCGGCAGAAACACAGAAATACGCGCATGTTACTTTCTTTTTTAATGGTGGGCGAGAAAAGCCATTCCCTAACGAGGATCATGTTATGGTTCCCTCACCTGATGTTGCTACATTTGATTTAAAGCCAGAGATGGCAGCTCCCGAGCTATCAGAAAAAATCCAAGAAGCTATAGCAGGTGATAAATATGATGTTTATGTAATTAATTTTGCTAACCCTGATATGGTTGGTCACACAGGCAATTTGGGCGCAGCGATTAAGGCTATAGAAGCCGTTGATAAAGAGCTTGGGGCAATACGCAAACTTGTGCATGAAAAAAGCGGGGTTATGGTTGTTACGGCTGATCATGGTAATGCTGATATCATGGTTAATAACGAAACGGGCGACCCGCATACGGCTCATACTGCTAATTTAGTACCATTCATTATTGATAACTTTAACGATCAAAGCAATGGTGAAGGCGCATCTCTAAGGTCTCTCGGCACGCTAGCTGATATTGCGCCAACCATGCTTGATATTATGCGAACGTATTATCCTGATTTAGATGGGTTAGGGCAGCCAGATGAAATGACAGGGCAGAGCATGATTGTTTATGGTTATCCAGAGCTGTAATTTAATTGAAATTATAGTATATAGGGTAAAGAGTATCCTAATAACAGCTCATGGAAGCTCACTACGCGCTATGCTGACATATGGATCCCCGCAGTTTATTTCTAGCTACTCTAGAATGCGGGGATGACATGGTGTTTAACGGCGGATACCAAGAGCCTTTATAAGGTCTTTATAGCCTTGCTCATTATTTGATTTAAGGTAATCAAGCAATTTACGGCGTTTTGCCACCATAGCCAATAGTCCGCGGCGAGAGTGGAAGTCCTTTTTGTGAACTTGCATATGCTCGGATAGCTCACTAATGCGGGTTGTAAGTATTGCTACTTGAACCTCTGGTGAGCCTGTATCGCTCTTATCGCGTGCATATTCTTTGATTATTTTTGATTTTTGTGCTGTTTGCATAGTCATTATAGTTTCCTTTTCAAATATCTTTAAATTTTTCGTTCTAACGAACGCCTCGCACTTGCTCGGTACAATTTGCTAACGCAAATCACTAGGTTAAGTTAAAAACTCGGACAGGTTTTATTTCGGCTCTTGTTTGTTCAATCAATGCGATGGGCGCATTTTCATGAGTTGCTAGAGCTATAACCTTATTTTTGCCACCAAGTCCAACTTTCGTAAGTCTTTCGAAATCTGGTTTAGATACAAAGCTAAGAGCCTGTCCATTGCGAATTCTTGCAGTTTCTTCCATTGTCAAATCAAGAGCCGGGATATCGTCCAGCACGATTTGCAAAGGCAGCAAATATTCACTTCGGGCGCAAACGTAGTCCATATCACTTATAATGTCTAGTGAAATCGCATCATTTGCATCAAAAACGCCAACTTTAATGCGGCGCAGCGCAGATATATAGCCCTCACAGCCTAAATTCTTGCCCATATCCCGCGCGAGTGAGCGCACATATGTGCCTTTACCGCAAATCATTTCAAAATCTGCTTCATGCTCTCGCGCCTCTAGTAATTCAAGCTTTTCAATATATACATTGCGAGGTTTTATCTCTGGAATTTCTCCGTTGCGGGCAAGGTCGTATGCTCGCTCGCCATCTATTTTAATGGCGGAATAAATCGGCGGAGTTTGCTGTATATCGCCTGTATATTTAGGGAGTAGGGCGACTATATCCTCTTTACTAGGGCGGATATAAGAACTAGCAATGACTTGCCCCTCCATATCGTCAGTATCGCGCTGCTCTCCCCAAGTCACTGTAAAGCTATATGTTTTTAGCGAATCTTGAGCAAATGCAATGGTCTTTGTTGCCTCGCCCAAAGCAATGGGAAGAACGCCTGTCGCCAGCGGGTCAAGCGTTCCCGCATGTCCGATTTTCTGCGCGTTAAGGGCGCGGCGCACCTTGCCAATCGCTTGAGTGGAGGTCATGCCATAGGGCTTATCGAGATTTATCCATCCTGAAATAGGATCGCCTTTTTTACGTCTCATCGCTTAACTATTTACCTATTCATTATCATCATCGGGGATATGAACGCCGCGAAGAAGCTCTTCTATGTGCTGAGCTTCATCGAATGAGGTATCGACTACGAATTTAACGCGCGGAGTGAATTTAAGGTTTGATGATCCTGCAATTTCCTTTTGGAATACATGCGATTGAGCATTTAGGGCGGGGAGCAGGTCATCCATACCCTCGCCATTAATAGACATGACATATGCCCGCGCATGTTTTAGATCAGGTGATGGGCGGACTTCGGATATTATTAATGTATTTGATTTATCAAGCAATAGAGCGTCAGTAAAATGTCCTCGTTGCAGCGTTTCCGACATGATATGGCGGAGCTGCTCACCAACGCGGAGTTGACGTTGTGATGGTTCTGCATTACTGCCCTTAATCTTTTTTCTCATAACAAGCAAAAACCTACTTAACTATGCGTTCTTCTTCGATAATTTCATAGCATTCGATAATATCGCCTGCTTTTATATCGTCATAATTTTCAAATGCCATACCGCATTCTTGACCTTCTTTAACGTCTTTAACTTCTTCTTTGAAGCGTTTAAGAGTTTTAAGCATGCCTTCATGAACAACAACATCATCGCGCAATAGGCGAACCTTAGAGCCGCGCTTAACGCCGCCTTCAGATACTTCGCAGCCAGCAACCTTACCAACTTTTGTGATGTTGAATACTTCTTTGATAAGCGCTTGACCGATATATTCCTCGCGAATAGTAGGAGCAAGCATTCCCGTAAGCAGGGCTTTTGCATCATCAATAACGTTATAGATAATATTATAATAGCGAATATCAACTTGCTCATGCGCGGCTAAAGCTCTGGCTTGCGTGTTTGCGCGAACATTAAATCCAATAATAAGCGCGTTCGAAGCATTCGCCAAAATAACATCTGATTCGGTAATGCCGCCAACGCCGGAATGAAGAATTTGTACTTCAATGCCTTCATTCTCCTCTTCCATTTTAGCTAGCGAGCCTGTGATTGCCTCAATAGAGCCAAAAACATCCGCGCGTATAAGGACAGGTAGTTTTGTAGTCTCGCCTGCCTCGCGCTGCGCTAGAATTTGATCCATTGTTGTGCGCCCTGTAATAGATTTAGCCGCTGCGATTTCCTTGGTTTTACGTGCGCGATATTCTGCGATTTCACGAGCCTTGGACTCCTCGCTTGTGACATTAAATATATCACCAGCAGAAGGGGTGGTATTTGACCCCAAAACCTCAACAGGTTGCCCTGGCACGGCTTCTTTAACATGGTTGCCTTTATCATCAATAATAGCGCGCACCTTACCAAATGTTGAGCCTGCAACAAATACATGACCAACGCGCAACGTTCCTTTTTGTATTAAAACAGTCGCAACCGAGCCACGCCCTTTTTCAACTTTAGATTCAACAATAAAGCCTTGAGCCCCTCTATTAGGGTTAGCTTTAAGCTCTAATATTTCTGCTTGTAGCAAAATAGCTTCTTCAAGCTTATCAAGGTTGATTCTCTTTTTTGCAGATATTTCAACGCATTGAACATCGCCGCCCATTTCCTCGATAACTACCTCATGTTGAAGTAAATCTTGCTTTACCTTGGTAGGGTTAGCGTCAGGTAAATCAATTTTATTAACTGCAATAATGATAGGTACACCCGCCGCTCTGGCATGGCTTATAGCTTCAATAGTTTGCGGCATTATAGAATCATTTGCCGCAACAACTATAACTACGATATCGGTTACATTCGCTCCGCGTGCGCGCATTTCCGTAAATGCGGCATGCCCTGGTGTATCAAGAAAAGTAATTTTCTCGCCAGTTGAAAGATTAACCTGATATGCGCCAATATGCTGGGTGATACCACCAGCTTCGCCAGCAACAACATCAGTAGAGCGCAGCGCGTCAAGCAATGAAGTTTTACCATGATCAACATGACCCATAATTGTGACAACGGGCGGGCGAGGGAGTAGGTCTTCTTCTTTGTCTTCTGTATCATCAAGCCCAATCTCAACATCAGCGTCAGTAACTCGTCTTACTTTATGACCAAATTCCTCGATAATAAGTTCAGCCGTGTCCGCGTCAATATCTTGCGTGCCAGTAGCCATAACGCCCATTTTCATTAAAGCTTTTATAACATCTTTACCTGCTTCTGCCATACGGTTGGAAAGCTCTTGCACTGTGATGGTCTCGGGCAAAATAACTTCGCGTACACGTTTTTCTTGTGGTGCTTCAAATGGTTGAGCTGCAAGGCGAGCTTTTTCTCTCATACGTTTTTGAGCGGCTAAGCTAGGGCCCCTATCACGGTCATAATCTTTGTTAAGAGCTTGCGTTATTGTAATGCGTCCACCGCGTCGATCCCCAACATTGCGAGTTGGCGGCTTTGGTGCAGATTTTTTGATCTTATCGCGATAGCTTTCGGATGGTTTGCTGTCTTCATTTGTAAATACTTTGCTGCGCTTTGCATCATCTTTAGGCTGCGCGGCTTGCAGTTTTGCGACGTCAACAGTTTTGGAAGTTTCTGATTTTACAGTATTAGCTTCTTCTTTGGCTTTTTTTTCTTCCTCGCGTGCTTTTTTGGCTGCATTTTCTTCTGCTTCTTTGGCTTTTTTATCTTCCAAAGTCATGATGCGGCGTTTTGGCAATTCTTTTTTCGCAGTTCCGCCATCAAGTGCAGCTTGAAGTGCGCGCGCCCTTGCATCTTTTTGCCCTGATGTTAGACCTGCCTCATCTTTTTGTAATGCTGATGTTTTGCTTGTTAAAGCGCCACCAGTAGGAGTGGCTTGTGCTCTTTTGCGGCGCACTGCCACCGTAGTAACATTTGCTCCTGTTTTCGGCGCTGCATTACCAACAGATTTTAGGCTTAGAGTCTTACCAGATAGGCTTAATGTTTTGCCTGATCCGCTAGCTTTTGTTTTTTCTTCTTTTTTCTCAGTCATTTGCTTCGCCTAAAAATTATAGTTTATGTCTACATCGTTGCAGTCCGTTTGCCAAAGTTTTTGAAAATATTAAGCATCTTCAACTGTACTCTCTTTTTCTTTGGCTTTTTCTTTAGCTTCTTTTTCTGCTTCCGCTATAGATTTTTCTGCCGCCGCATCTTCTTCTGCAAACCAATGTTCACGAGCTTTCATGATTACGTCATTTGCTTCTTGCACACTCATTTGATTAGCTCCAAGCAGTTCAACAAGCTCATCTCCAGCAAGGTCAGCCAAATCATCAAGGGTTTTAATTTCTTGCTCACCCAGTTTAAGGATTTGATCTGCACGCAAGCCTTGCGCGGCTATAAGGTCATCAGAAATACCAAGATCAGCCTGTTTAGCCATTAGCTCCTCAGATTTTTGAGCAAGCCAGTTAATGGCGCGTTGTTGAAGCTCTGTTGAGATTTCTTCCTCAAATCCTTCAATCTCGTTAAGCTCTTCTATTGGAGTTTCTGCAATTTCTTCTACCTCAGTAAAGCCTTCCACAACAAGGAGTTGCGCGATAACTTCATCAATATCAAGTGCTTCTATGAATAGAGCAGACCTAGTCGCAAATTCTTCGGCGCGTCTTTCTGATTCTTGCTCATCAGTCATTATGTCTATGTCCCAGCCCGTAAGTATTGAGGCAAGGCGAACATTTTGACCGCGGCGACCAATAGCAAGGCTAAGCTGGTCTTCTGCTACGACAACGTCCATGTGTTTTTTATCTTCATCAAGCACAACTTTGGAAACCACAGCAGGTTGAAGCGCGCTAATAACGAAGCTCCCCAAATCTTCATTCCATGGGATAATATCGATTTTCTCACCGCCAAGCTCATTTACAACGGCTTGAACGCGGCTACCGCGCATACCAACGCACGCGCCCACAGGATCAATAGAGTTATCATGAGATATAACAGTGATTTTTGCGCGGCTACCAGGATCGCGGGCAACGCCTTTAATCTCAATAATTCCGTCATAAATTTCGGGTACTTCTTGGGTAAATAATTTAGCCATAAATTCAGGGTGAGAGCGTGATAAGAATATTTGCGGCCCTCGTACTTCTTCGCGCACTTCGTAAATGATAGCGCGAACACGGTCATTAACATTCAGCGGCTCGCGCGGGATGCATTCATCGCGGCGGATAATTCCCTCGGCTTTGCCTTGGATATCAATAGTAGCATTACCATATTCAACGCGCTTAACCACGCCGTTAATGATTTCACCAACCTTGTCTTTGAACTCTTCATATTGGCGTGCGCGCTCTGCTTCACGTACTTTTTGCATAATAACTTGCTTGGCCGTTTGCGCGGCAATGCGGCCAAAATCGAGCGGCGGCAGCTCATCAATTAAAAACTCACCTTCTTTAGCATCAGGTTTAATTCTAACTGCTTGATCAAGTGTTAGCTGAGCAACTTCATTTTCCATTTCATCGTCATTGGCTATAACTTCGCGGTAACGCTTAAGCTCAATATCGCCGTTTGAGCGGTCAATTTGAGCGCGGATATCCTGCTCATGCCCATATTTAGAGCGCCCAGCCTTTTGAATAGCTTCTTCCATCGCACATAATACTATGTCACGGTCAATATTCTTTTCACGGGCAACCATATCGGCAACTTGCAACAATTCCATTTTTTATCTCCTTAAAGATTTGCTGTGGCTTTAATAAGCTCGTCAGTTAAAACAAGTTTTGCTTGTGACAACGAGGCGTAGGGGATTTCTATATCACCAATATCTGTTGTTACAAGTATATTATTATCTTTTATTCCATTTACTTGACCGCGAAAACGTTTTTGACCGCTTTCATTGGGGGTTAGTGCCTCAATCTTTGCCTCAAAACCTTTGTAATTTTCAAAATCTTTTTGCGTGATTAACATTCGGTCAATACCGGGGGAGCTAACTTCAAGGCGGTATTCGCCGTTAATTGGGTCTTCAACGTCCATAACAGCGGATATAGCGCGAGATATTTTAGCAGCGTCATCAACCATTAAATTACGAGTATTTAAGTCTTCTGCCATTATTTGCACAATAGATGCATTAGATTCGCCAGTAATTTTTATGCGATGCAGCGCAAAGCCGAGATCTTCGATCACAGGCTTTACTATATTTGCAATTTTTTCTTCTAATGGCGTGTAGCGCATTTATTTAATTTTCCGTTCTAGTAAACCGTATTTCCAACAAAAAAGGCGGGTCTCTTTATGAGCCCACCGTCTTTTAAGATCGGGTATTTGTGAGGTTTATACGCCTTTACAATCAAAATGGCAAGGGTTATTTTCTCTCAAAGAATAAATAGACCATTTTTTTAGCACCTTTTGCGCCCTTTGTTTCGTATCTTGTTGTTATCCAATCATCGGGCGGGGTTTGCCAGTCGTCTTTACTTTTGGCTGTCCAAGTGAATTTTGGATGATTAGAAGCGTGAGCGCACATCCAGCTCGATACGTCCTCAACATCACTGGTCATGATAAGATTTCCGCCAGATTTTAATATTTTGGCAAATATATCAAGATTATGTTGATTAATAAGACGGCGTTTATGGTGGCGTTTTTTATGCCATGGATCAGGGTTTAGCAAATATATCCCGTCTAGCGAATCGGGGGTAAGTGATTTTGCAATAATCATTGCATCATCCATAAGAACGCGGATATTATCATGCGGATCATCTTTTATATCATTTAGAAAAGCGGACATTCCGTTGATAAAGGCTTCGGCGGCGAGGTAGCCCGTATCAGGATTTTTGCGCATAAGAGCGGATACATGCTCGCCATGACCAAAGCCAATTTCTAGCCAGTATTCTTTGTGCCTTTGCTCGAAAAACTCATCGGGGTGAGTAGAGCCATCAAGCTTTAGTTTATCCTTGGGTATCTCTAGTTTGGGCAGAATATTATCAAGCGCATTTTGGCGCATATCTCCCAAGACTCGACCTTGCCTGCGACCAAAAAGACTCCGCTCTTTATAACTATGAGCGAAGCCTGCATCATTATTGCAATTAGAATTAGCCAAGGATACGTTGCAATTCAGCGATAAGGTCAGTTTTTTCCCATGAGAAACCGCCATCTTCTGTTGGGGTTCTACCAAAGTGACCATAAGCAGAAGTGCGCTCATATATAGGCTTATTAAGCTGTAAATGCTCACGAATGCCGCGCGGGCGCAAATCAACAAGCTGTTTTAGCGCATCAACAATAACCGTTTCGGGCGCAGTTCCTGTGCCATGAGTATTCAGATAAACTGAAATAGGCTTTGATACGCCAATGGCGTAGGCTAGCTGGATTGTGCAGCCAGTAGCATAGCCAGCAGCAACAACATTTTTAGCTAAATAACGCGCAATATAAGCAGCCGAGCGATCAACTTTTGTTGGATCTTTACCAGAAAACGCGCCGCCGCCATGAGGAGCAGCCCCACCATAAGTATCAACAATGATCTTGCGTCCTGTAAGTCCAGCGTCGCCAACTGGCCCGCCAATAACAAAACGACCAGTAGGATTTACGTATAATTCTTCTTCAGGAACAACCCAACCCTCAGGCAAAACTTCTTCGATATATGGACGCACAAGCTCTTTCACATCATCTTGAGATAGACCTTCCGCGT
Source organism: Micavibrio sp. (assembly GCA_026989265.1). Classification (GTDB taxonomy): domain Bacteria; phylum Pseudomonadota; class Alphaproteobacteria; order Micavibrionales; family Micavibrionaceae; genus UBA1672. Next base: position 22,957 of record JALSJP010000007.1, on the reverse strand, counting down.
GCTGCGTTGATACAACAACTGACCTAACTCCAACTGGTTTGTCATCTCTATATTCTAAAGTAACCTGTGATTTTGAGTCTGGCTCAATCCCAATAAGCTTACCTGATTGGCGGTCTTCTGCCATGCGGCGTAATATTTGGTGTGAGTAGTGCAGCGGAGCAGGCATAAGCGCTTCGGTTTCTTTGCAAGCATAGCCAAACATAATTCCTTGATCGCCCGCGCCCTCATCAGTATCAACGCCCGTTCCTTCATCAACGCCCTGCGCGATGTCAACGCTTTGTGCGTGCAATTTCACATCAACATTAACGGTTTTCCAGCTAAAGCCTTCTTGGTCATAACCAATTTTCTTAATTGCTTGGCGAGCGGCTTCTTCGATTTTCTCTTTTGTAACGCTTTTAGGCCCTCTAGTCTCGCCAGCGATAACAACGCAATCAGTGGTCACTAAAGTTTCACAAGCAACGCGGGATTGCCCGTCTGCTTCCATATATAAATCCAAAATAGTATCCGATATACGGTCACAGATTTTATCTGGATGACCTTCTGATACTGATTCACTTGTAAAGATATAGTCTGTTAGTGCTTTTTGTTGCATAGCTTGTCCTGAATATGGCATTAAAATCTCATTTCGTTAAGTTATTCTTTTTACCGAAGGGATAACTTTAAAACAAAAAAAAGGCTTTGTTCAAGCCTTAATCTTAAAAAACACGAAATTAAGCTACATTTTTTGCCATTGACTTAACAAATTTAAGGATATCTTTCCTTGTTTTAGGGTCTTTTACCAAATAATAGGTACGAACCAAATCAATAGTTTCTTTTTGTGACATAAGGTCTTCAGGAAGGGTGTTTTTGTTTTTTTGGTCTGCTTTTGCTCCCAAAAACGGTTCTTGCTTGTTGTCTGACATGCCTAATGCTTTAGGCTTTATGTTTGCATTTTCAAGACCACTATAGAAGTAGTTTATAGATACATCTAATATCTTACTAAAGCTGAATAGCCTGCTAGCGCTTACTCTATTTGTTCCGCGTTCATATTTTTGAACTTGTTGGAATGTTACTCCAATAGAATTCGCTAGTTTTTCCTGACTAATACCTAGAAGTGAGCGTCTATTGCGAAGCTGTTTACCAACATGTTTGTCAACAATGTCGGGCGTTCCTTTGGTTTTTCTTTTTTCTTCAGTCATAATCATGCTCATAGTTAATTTTTAATTACATATGTATTTAGTGTTTATAAAGGTAATACTATGGAATGCAATAGATCTTAAGTATAATGTGGGTGATTTATTTACTAAAAGTTCTAGGAATGGCACTAATAGTGGATTTTTCTTCTGATTCCTTCGCATGTTTCACTATATTTCCTATAGGGTCAATTACTGCGCTTATTCCTGTGTTGGCACTTCTGAATATAGGGATTCCTGTTTCTATCGCTCTAAACCTTGCTTGCACTAAATGTTGGTGAGGACCTGCGCTGCCTTCATACCAAGCATCATTTGTTACGTTTATTATAAAATCGGGGTTACCAATGGCTACATTGTTAGGAAAAATAACCTCATAGCAAATAAGCGGGCTGAATTTTGCGCCCTCTGGCATTTTCATGGTAATGCGCCCTGCACCTTTTTTAAATCCAGTAAAGCCAACGATTGGCGCGATATCAAATATATTTGCAAGTGGCATATATTCTCCAAAGGGGACAAGGTGGGATTTGTCGTATGTGTTTATGACCTTGCCCATATTATTAATGGCTATGATGCTGTTGAAATATGATTGTCCGTCATGTCTAAGCGCTCCTGTAATCAAATATGCCTTGTTGGGATAGGCTTTTAGCATATTAGATATAGTTTTAACCGCCCATTTTGTGTCCAACAAATCTTGTGATATCGCAGTTTCAGGCCAGATAATGTAATATGCTTTTTTATCGCTGCTATTTTTATCTGCGCTGTATTTGGAAAGCTCTATTTGTTTTATGAAATTATCATATTTATTCTTTGGCTTCCATTTCTCGCTTTGCTTTATATTTGGCTGTATTGTTGCAACCTCGTAATCAGGCAAATATTTAGTAGGGTTATCTTGAATGCGTTGCTCCCCCCAAGCATAGCTTAATGCAAAGCTTGATATTATTGTTATTGATAACATGGCTTTGATTTTATTTGAGTGTTTGGACGTAATTAAAAAAGCGGGCGCACTTGCCCATAAAATGGTTAAAGCGGTTAGTAAATATATATCCCAAAGCGCGGCAATTTGCGCGATTGGTAATATATCAATCCAGCTATAGCCGTAAAGATTCCATGGGAAGCCAGTAAATAGATGCCCGCGTGCATATTCTATTGCTGTAAAAGATATTGTAAATATTATATAAGACGTGAAATTATTTCTATTTTTGCAAATGACCTTATATATATAGCATCCAATCGCTGTAAATAATGAGAGTATAATTGGAAGCCCCGATACAGCTAAAGGCCATGCCCACCAATAAGGATTATCTTCTATAAGCAACGCATTGCCTATCCATGATAGGGAAAATCCAAAATAGCCAAGTGAGAAGGCAAATCCAGTTAGTGCGCTTTTAAATGGGGTAGGGGCTTTGCATAGGAGTATATATAAGCCGCCAAGCCCTATAAAAAGAGCCACCCATAGATTGATAGGCGCCATAGCAAGAGAAGAAAGCGCACCTAAGGCAAATGTTGCAATTAATTGCTTCATTTTTTATCAGCGATATTGCGTATGCATAAGCGTTTAATGCGCCGCGGGTCTGCCTCTATTACCTCAAAAACAATGCCAGATTCATGGGTTAGAACTTCACCCCTTGCAGGAACGCGCCCTGCAATAGAAAATACTAACCCGCCAAGGGTGTCATTTTCGCGGCGTTCTTCTTTATTAAGGAATTTCCCGAACTGCTTTTCAAACTCTTCTAAATCAGCGCGAGCATCAGCAATAATGTTACTGTTAGGCTCTATTGTAATTTTAGGAGTATCATCAAGATCATATTCATCATCAATTTCACCAACGATGGATTCCATAACATCACCAATAGTTATAAGCCCGTCAATCCCGCCAAATTCATCAACTACAAGTACCATATGTTTACGGGTTTCACGGATTTGCAACAGCAGGTCAAGAATTTTCATTGATGGCGATACAATGGGAACATTACGAACTAGAGAGCTTATATTAAACTCATCCCCCCGTGCGATTGAACCCATAATATCTTTCACATGGATAGAGCCAATAACATTATCCAGCGTATCCTTATAAACGGGAAGGCGGCTATATTGACGCTCTGCGAATAAGGTGAATAGCTCTTCTTGCGTTGTTTTATCATTAATTGCCACGATATCAGCGCGCGGTATCATGACATCTGCCGCGCATAAATCGCGAAGCTCAAGCACGTTAGATATTAAGGTTTTCTCATGCTCTGATATAGATGCTTCTGCTATATCAGCGACGCCATCTTCTATATATTCTTCTATAGTTTCCCTAAGAGAAGCATCTTGCTTGGGTTTAAAAATATTCCCAATAAAAGAAAATATAGACTTTTCTTTGTTGTTGGCTGTAATATTTTCAGGTTCTTCTTTTTCTTCTGTCATCTTAAATATAGCTAATTGTTAAAGTTCATATGGGTTTGTTATACCCATAGTTTTTAAAATATCAATCTCTAAAGTTTCCATTTCCTCGGCATCTTCGTCGTCTATATGGTCGTAATGCAGTAAATGCAAGCATCCATGGACAAGCATATGGGCTATATGATCGGTGAAGCTCTTATTCTGCTCGGCTGCTTCGGATTTAACTGTCTCAAATGATAATATAATATCGCCAAGGCTTAAAAATGGCGCGGGAGCTATTAATATTTCAGGCTCAGTTATAGGAAACGACAAAACATTAGTAGGGGTATTTTTATTGCGATATTTCATATTCAAATCTTGCAAAAACTTATCATCAGCAAGAACAACGCTTACCTCAATATGTGGAATGGATTGGATTAATCCATCAATAGTTTCTTCAACAACCTCATTAACAAAAGCCTCAATCTTGCGGTTTTTATTCACCCATCTATCAGAGTGCAGCGTTATATCTATATCGTAAATTGCCATGAGTTACTTATTGTGCCTGTCATATGCATTGATGATTTTACGAACCAAACCATGGCGAATAACATCTTTTGCATCAAATTTCATAAAGCCAATATCTTTGACTCCGCCAAGAATGTCAATGGCTTCGCTTAAACCTGATTTTATGTGATTAGGCAAGTCAGTTTGAGTGCTATCGCCCGTTATAACCATGTGGGAAGCCTCTCCCATGCGGGTTAGGAACATCTTCATTTGCGCGGCGGTGGTGTTTTGCGCCTCATCAAGAATTATGAAAGATCGCGCCAATGTTCGCCCGCGCATAAAAGCCAGTGGTGCAATTTCAATTTCGCCAATCTCCATTTTTTTTATCAAAAAATCCCAAGGCAGCATATCTTGCAGCGCGTCATAAATAGGGCGCAAATATGGGTCGATTTTTTCCTTCATATCCCCTGGTAGAAACCCCAGATTCTCGCCAGCCTCAACAGCGGGGCGGGTGAATATAAGCCGCTCTACCTCGCCTTTTAAATACATATCAACGCCAGCAGCAACAGAAAGGTAAGTCTTACCAGTCCCAGCAGGGCCAAGCCCGAAAACCATGTCATGCTTACTTATAAGTTTAAGATATTTTGCTTGATTAGGAGAGCGCGGAACAATGGTTTTATTCTTGGTTTTTATAACAATTTGATCAGAATTTTTAGAGTTTTTGTCTTTTGGCTTTCCCGAGCTTAAAAACCGCAGCTCGCCGTCAATGTCGGCTCTAGTTATGTTGTGACGCTCTTCTTCTTCTAGGCGATTATATAGCGATAAAAGAACGGTTTTTGCTTTGCCTATAGGTTCTTCATCACCACTAATTCTAAGTAAATTCCCACGATCTGATATATGGATATCTAGCTTTTTTTCAAGATATGACAAATGATCATTATATTCACCGAATAAAAAGGGAACAAGGTCGTTATCCGAAAATTCTAGTATAAGCTCTTTGGTCAATTATTACCTTTCATTGCTTTTACCTATTATAACGTAAATACATGAATAAATATATAAATTTATAACAGGTCATCTTGCGTTACAACATCACCTGTCAAGGAATTATCGAAAGCCTCGGTTATTTTCACATCAATTATATTGCCGATTAGGCGGTCATTTCCTGTTACATATACGGATTGAGAGTAGGGGCTGCGCCCGCAAACCTGTCCTTGTTTTTTGCCTTTGCGGTCAAAAAGAATGGGCATGGTTTTGCCTTCGCATGTTTTGTTAAATGCGGCTTGTTGTTCATTTATTAGAGCTTGAAAACGCTTTAGACGCTCGGACGCTATATGATCGGGGACTAGCGCAGCTTGCAAATTAGCGGCTGGCGTTCCGGGCCTTGCGCTATACTTAAAGGAATAGCAAGAAGCATAACCAACTTTGCGGGCAAGGTTAAGGCTATCTTCAAAATCTTGCTCCGTTTCCCCGGGAAAGCCGATAATGTAATCAGATGAAAATGCAATATCAGAGCGAGCTTTTCTAAGCTTTGCAATAACGTCGAGATATTTTTCTGCTTTGTGCTTGCGGTTCATTGCTTCTAATATTTTGTCAGAGCCACTTTGCACAGGTAAATGCAAGAAAGGCATAAGCTTTTGCACTTCGCCATGAACGTCTATTAAATCATCATCCATATCACGCGGATGAGAGGTGGAATATCTTATGCGCTCTAGCCCGTTTATTTCGGATATGTTACGGATAAGTTCGGCTAACCCCCATATAGAGCCATCGCTAGCCACTCCATGAAATGCATTTACATTTTGCCCAAGCAGCATAATTTCCTTTGCTCCTTGATCGACAAGCCTATGCGCTTCGTCTATTATTTCTTGCGCGGTTCTGGAATATTCTCCGCCGCGCGTATAAGGCACAACGCAAAATGTGCAGAATTTATCGCAGCCTTCTTGTATGGATAAATATGCCGCTGAGCCTTCGATAGTGTGCTGATCGGGCAGGTGATCGAATTTTGATATGATCGGGAATTCCGTGTTTATTACGCGCTCATTATTAGAGGCTTTTATCACCATTTCAGGAAGTTCATGATATGTTTGAGGGCCAAACACCATATCAACATATGGCGCGCGCTCTAATATAAATTCACCCTCGGCTTGAGCAACGCAGCCTGCAACAGCGATAACCATATTGCCGCCTTTTGCGATTTTTTCTTCCTTATGAACGCGCAGCCGCCCAAGCTCTGAAAATACTTTATCCGTGGCTTTCTCGCGAATATGGCATGTATTTAATATCATCATGTCCGCGCCTTCGGGCGTATCTACTGTTTTATAGCCAAGGGCGGATAATATATCACTCATGCGGTTGCTGTCATAGACATTCATCTGACAACCCCATGTTTTAATAAATAGTTTCTTGCTTGCGTTTGCCATGATAGATTAAGCTCTTTTATGTTATTTATCTGTGCCATAAACCATAAAGTGCAATGAAAAATCAAGGGTTTCTTAATGAAAAGAACGATTCTAGCCATTCAACCGCTCTTACATAATGAGATGGTTAAATTAGAAGAGCTATTCAATGTAATTCGCCTATGGGAGAGCCTTGAGCCAGAGCAGCTTATTATTGACAATAGCAATGACATTGTTGCGATTGTCTCTACATATAATAGTAGAGGCGTTAGTGCGCGCCTTATGGAGGCTTTGCCTAACCTTGAGATTATCGCTCAATATGGGGTAGGGTTTGATAATATTGATATAAAAACAGCGCATGAGCGCGGCGTATTAGTTACCAATACCCCCGATGTTGTAACTAATGATACTGCTGATATGGCACTGTTTTTAATATTGGCTTTGGCTAGGCGAGCAGTAGAAGCTGATATGTATGTGCGGGTAGGGCGCTGGCAATCTTCCATAGATCATATGGGGACAACCTTATCAGGTAAGGCTATTGGTATAGTTGGGCTTGGTAATATTGGAAAGGCTATAGCGCGCAGGGCGGAAGCTTTTAATATGAGCGTTATATATCATTCACGCACGGTCAAAGACGTGGAATATAAATATTATGATGATTTAAAAGAAATGGCGCGTGATTGCGATTTTCTTGCTATTGCTTGCGCGGCAAGTGGTGAAACTAACGGCTTGATTGATTATGAAGTTCTTAAGGCATTGGGAAATAAGGGATATCTTGTGAATATTGCGCGCGGCAGCATTGTAAATGAAGAGGATTTATTAATAGCCTTGCATAATAGAGCTATAGCAGGGGCGGGGCTTGATGTTTTTGCGGGTGAGCCAAATGTGCCGCCTGAAATGATAAAGATGGATAATGTTGTATTATCTCCGCATGTTGGCGGGGGAACACTTGAAACGAGGTCAAAAATGGGGAAGATTGTTATTGATAACCTTATAGCGCATTTTGATGGCAAGCCATTATTAACGCCTGTAAAATAACTCATGATGAAATAATTGCACCAATAACAAAGTATTATATAACAAAGTATTAGACATTGTTATCTAATTATTAAGTTTCACGCTACACTTCTTTTATGGAGGAATTATCATGAGCAAATGCTGAACATATTAACCCACTGATTAAGCAACACTGGGGTTGAAATCAGGGAAATAATCGTAACAGCATTAACAAGTAAGGCTTTAGCTGTTATTTATTGATATGAGCTACAGCACTGGATGTCATGCAGTTCTTGAATACTAAGTATTGCTGTAATAGCTCTAACAGGTGGTCTGCGTAAGCGGATACTTGTCATTATTAAGCAAGTTTGTGATGAACTGAAAACTGAGGTTATATAGGGCGTTCTTCACGTAAAATACAATGGAAATTTCCAGAGCTTAAGAAACGCTATTGGGGAAGGCACTTTTGGGTACATTCAGCTCTTTAATGATGAGTTAGAGTGATATTCACTGTATTTCAATATGGAAAGACCGAGATAATATTGTATTAGTGTTCATCTTGTTATAAAAATCATTTTAGTGGTATGTCCTCATTAAGCTAGAGAGTGTTCCTTGGATTTTTACGCGCTCAGGATCTAGAATCCTTGGTTCATAAGCATCATTTTCAGGTTCTAGCACTATTTTATTTCCAGCGCGGCGCAATCGTTTTAGCGTTACCTCTAAATCATCAATTAATGCCACAACAATTGCACCATTTTCCGCGCTATCGCATCTTTTGATAATAACCGTGTCTTGGTCGTGTATCCCTGCATTAACCATCGAATCACCCTCGATAGTTAGGGCGTAATGCTCACCACGTCCAATCATATGCTCAGGCAGTCGTAATATTTCCCCTTCATCGCGCACAGCCTCTATCGGAGTTCCAGCCGATATTTTACCATATATAGGAACTTGATCGAGCGCCGAATCATTTGATGCTTCTTGTGATGTTTCTTGTGATGTTTTTGCAGCTTGATTTTCATCTTTTTGCTTAAAACCATCGGGAAGGCGTATGATCTCTAATGCGCGCGCCCTATGGGGCAGTCGCTGAATATATCCGCGTTCAACAAGAGCAGATATAAGCCTGTGAATGCCAGACTTAGATTTTAGCCCAAGCGCGTTTTTCATCTCTTCAAAAGAGGGCGATATGTCATCCTTAGACATTCTCTCATGAATATATAATAACAAATCTCGTTGTTTTTTAGTGAGCATGTTCGCACCCGTTCTAGGTTGAGTTAGCTGTAAATCAATAAGTATACACTATTTGTTCTAGCTTGGTTCGCCTTTTGTGTCAAGAAGTTTATGCACGGCATCTGCAATATTATCCTCACGCATAAGGCTTTCCCCCACAAGGAAACCTTTATATCCAGCATTGTAAAGCCCTGTCACTGTGGCATTATCCCCAATTCCGCTTTCAGATATTTTATATATATTATCAGGAATATTCATCAATAAATCATAAGAGGTATTTATATCAATTTCCATGGTTTTTAGGTTGCGATTATTAACGCCAATCATCATAGGCTCTAGCCTTAGGGCGCGTTCTAGCTCTTCTAAATCATGGACTTCGACCAAAATATCCAAATGCAATGATCTTGCGGTTTCATATAATTCTAGTGCCAAATTATCATTAAGAGCCGCCATTATAAGCAAAACACAATCCGCCCCAATCGCGCGTGATTCGTATATTTGATAGGGGTCAACCATGAAATCTTTACGCAGCACAGGGATATCAACTTCTTTTTTGATCGCAGCAATAAAGCTGTCATTCCCTTTGAAATAAGGCTCATCTGTTAAAACAGAAAGACAAGCCGCCCCTGATTGCTCGTATATTTTTGCTATTTCCACGGGGTTAAAATCTTGCCTTATAACGCCCTTGCTTGGCGATGCTTTTTTAATCTCAGCAATTAAAGCCGCCCCATTTGCTCGCTTCATACTATTGAAAAACCCATATGGCATAGGCATTTCATCTATTAGGCAAGTTAAATTATCAAGCGGATGGCTGGATTTTTTATATCGCACATGCTCTTTTTTCTTTGCGCATATTTCTTGTAATATATTCATAGACTAAGCCTTTTGTGTAAATGCTTTATATTGGTTTAAAAGTTCAAGCGCACTGCCTTCATCAAGCATTTGCGCAGCTTTTTCTGCTGCTTGTTTTAAATCGCTATATTTACCAGCAATCACCAAAACTGCCGCGCTATTAGCAATTACAATATCACGATAAGCATTCTTTGCCCCGCCTAAAACACCCAATAAAGCGGCGGCATTTATGTCAGGGCTTCCGCCTATAAGCTCGCTAGCATCTGATTTACTAAGCCCGAAATCTTCGGGTGACAACATGCCTTCGGTTATAACCCCACCCTCAAGCTTGGCGACATATGTATCGCTAGTAACAGTTATTTCATCCAGCCCGTCGCAGCCATGAACCACCCACGCGCATTTAGTGCCTAGTTTTTGCAAAACCTCAGCCATAGGGCGCACAAGAGCTTTATCAAACACGCCTAGCAATTGAAACTCGGTTTTTGCAGGATTAGCCAGCGGGCCTAAAAGGTTGAATATTGTGCGAACGCCAAGAGCCTTGCGCACTGGCACAACATATTTCATAGCGCCGTGGTGGCGCGTAGCCATTAGGAATGCGAAGTTATATAGCTCCAAGGCTTCTTCAAGCTTATTTTGAGGCACATCAAGATTAACTCCAAGAGCCTCCAGCACATCTGCTGCGCCAGATTTAGAGCTTGCGCTTCTATTTCCATGTTTTGCAATTGGAACGCCGCACGCCGCTGCAACAATAGCAACAGCTGTGGAGATATTATAAGTGCCAGATTTATCCCCGCCAGTGCCGCAGCAATCAACCGCGCCTTTAGGCGCATTAATATGAAGGGCTTTGGCTCGCATAACTTTTGCCGCGCCTGTTATTTCCTCAATAGTTTCGCCGCGCTTTGACAGCGAGGTTAAAAATGCAGCTATTTGCTCATTATTCCATTTGCCTTCCATTATTTCTGAAATAGCTTTAATCATTTCATTTTCGCTAAGGCTTTTATCTGTCATCTCGTCATCTCCACAAAATTTTCAAGCAATGCATGACCATGTTCGGTTGCTATGCTTTCAGGATGAAATTGCACGCCATGTATCGGCTTTTCCTTATGGGATACCGCCATTATAATTCCGTCATCTGTTTCGGCCGTTACCTCCAAACAATCGGGAAGGCTGTCTTTTTCGGCTATTAATGAGTGATAACGCGTTACAATATAAGGGGAGGGAAGCCCCTTAAACATATCAGTTTCACTATGAGTGATCTCAGAGACTTTGCCATGCATAGGTTTATCGCTGCGTATAACCTTACCGCCAAAAGCCTGAGCAATAGATTGATGCCCCAAACACACGCCAAATAGCGGGATATTATTATCTGCGGCAAGTTTTATTAATTCTAGACAAATTCCTGCATTATCAGGATTGCTAGGGCCAGGGGAAATTAAAATACCAGAAGGGCGCTCATTTATAACATCTTGCGCTGATTTTTCATCATTGCGATAGACGCGCACATCTGCTTTTAAATCTCCAAGATACTGAACAAGGTTATATGTGAAGCTATCATAGTTATCAATTAATGTAATCATAGCTTTGTTATGCAGTCCTGTGCTACAAAAATCAAGTTTGCAATAAACTATATTTTAGGGTAAAACATAATTATGGAATATGAAGACAGGAAATTTAACCCAACAAAGATAATAATATTTATCCTTATTGGCGGGGCGGCTGTGGTTTTGAGTGAGCTTTTTCTATTTGGCGGCATTAAAAAAGTCGTGCAAAATTATAGTGAAGAGCCTTTGGTTAATGTTGCGAGTCTTCGCGATCAGCATAATTTATATATGGATGATGGAATTTATATTGAGCCTTCTATGATGTCTAAGCCAAAAATGCCGCCCGTTAGCTTGGCTAAGGCTAAGGTTGATCCTATATCTCGTGAGGACGCGCTATCTATTACTATTGATGAGATACTCGCCAATCAAAATGCTGTTGCGTTGGCTAATATTATGCCTGCGGTTGGTATTGATAAAGAAATTTACAAAGAAGTCGAGCCAATTGAAGTTCTCAAGATTGAGCCTAGCAATCAGGTGGCTGTTTACGAATATGATAAGCCAAAAGGGCAGGGCATGATCGCAATTATCATTGATGATATGGGGATTAGCCTGCGGAGCAAGCTTGTTGAGGTGCTGCCCGCGCCTTTGACATTATCTTATTTGCCATATGCTAAAAATTTGAAAGAGCGCACGACTCGCGCATCGAAAAATGGTCATGAGCTTATGGTGCATATACCTATGGAGGCTATGAACGAATATATGGATGGCGGTCCCAAAGTGCTTAAAACCTCAAGCAGTGATAAAGAGTTAGAGGATATGCTTGATTGGGGGCTATCTCAATTTGATGGGTTTGTAGGCATTAATAATCATATGGGTAGCAAGCTTACTCAAGATGAAAATGCAATGAACCATATTATGAAATATTTAAAAAACAAAGATGGTGATTTATTTTTTATCGATTCAAAGACTATTGGCTCATCGGTTGCGGCAAAATCAGCGCGCAATTTAGGTGTTCCATATGCTGTTCGTGATGTGTTTATAGATCATGAGCAAACGCCAGAATTTATTGAGGCGGCTTTGCTAGAGTTAGAGGGGTTAGCCAATAAAAACGGCTACGCTATTGCGATTGGGCATCCGCATAAAGAAACCATAGCAGCCCTAAAAGCGTGGCTACCGACATTAAAGGATAAGGGTTTGACCCTTGTTCCCGCAAGCAAGCTCATTAACCAGCCTAAGCCAGCAAATGATAATTTGGTTGCCCAATATTAGCCAATTAAGTGTTTGATTATACTGGTGTATTTCCTTGATTCTTTATATAAGCCAAGAGTATTATTGGTAATGTTTCACGTGAAACATAAGGGGAACATTGGCGGTTTTCTTGGTTATTTTTGGAATTTATCAATTGCCAGATTTGCAGCATGAAATACGGCTTTTGCTTTGTTGCATGATTCTTGGTATTCGAATTCGGGGTCTGAATCTGCTACTACTCCTCCGCCTGCTTGGACATAGAGTTTGCCGTCTTTTACAACGCCAGTACGAAGTGCAATGCAGCTATCCATTGTGTTTTCTGAGAAATAACCAATCCCGCCCGCGTAAGTCCCTCTGCGGCTTAGCTCTAGCTCATCAATGATTTCCATTGCGCGGATTTTGGGAGCGCCGCTAACTGTTCCTGCGGGGAAACCTGCGAATAGAGCGTCAATTACATCAACGTCTTTGCGTAATTTACCTTCCACATTTGACACTATATGCATGACATGGGAATATAGCTCTATCCCGAATTTATCTGTTACATTGACACTGCCTATTTCTGCTACTCTGCCAATATCGTTGCGCCCAAGGTCAAGCAGCATTAAATGCTCGGCGCATTCTTTTGGATCGCTAAGCAAATCATCGGCTAAAGCCTTGTCCTCTGCGGCATTTTTCCCGCGTTTGCGCGTTCCTGCAATTGGCCTTATCGTTACAATATCATCACGCACGCGCACCAGTATCTCAGGGCTAGAGCCAACAAGCGCAAATCCATCAAATGACAAATGAAACAAGAAAGGCGAGGGATTTACACTTCTAAGTGAGCGGTATAGCTCAAACGAAGGCAAGTCAAAATCAATGGAAAAACGTTGTGACGGCACGACTTGAAAAACCTCGCCCGCATTAATATATTCCACAGCTTTTGAAACGGCGGCTTTATATGTTTCCTTCGGCGTATTAGAGGATATCTCTGCACCTGATTTAAGTGATGTTGAGTGATTAAGTAAGGCTCTATCCAGCGGTGCATCCAGTAATTTTATAGCATTTTTCACCCTAGATTTTGCATCATTATAAACCATATCTGCGGGCAGATCGCTATTAGCTGAATGAAGATATACGGGGCTTACAACGCAAATCATATTCTTGACATTATCGAATATAGCCAATATAGATGGGCGCATAAGCACGCTGTCTGGCACGCTTAAATCATCGGGGTTATTATCGGGGATATCCTCGGCAAGGCGCACCATGTCATAGCCAATATATCCGAACAAACCAAGGCTGCACATTGGTGGCAGATCATCAGGCGTTATGTCAACACTGCTTTGCGATATATGGTTTTTCAGTGATTTTTTGGCGCATATGTCATTATGGGAAGTCCATAAACCATCACCATGAGCTTTGGTTTCCACATGACCACCACGAGTGCATTTCCATAAAAAATCAGGATTTGTGCCAATTATGGAGTAGCGCCCTAATGTCGCTCCGCCCTCTACTGATTCAAATAAAAACGAATAGGCACTATGCCCGCATAATTTAAGATAAGCAGATACAGGCGTTTCAAGATCAGCAGATATCCAGCTCCAGACAAGCTGGCTTTTGCCACCATTGAAGTTATCCTTAAATTTATTAGAGTTAATTTTCGCCATATGCCCGCTCTAATAGACGCTCATTAACTGTGGCGGGGTATTTCTTGCTAAGCGAATGTAGATACATTAAAAATACTTCATCTTTACCCTCTTCGCCTACCCTTGCCTTGATGCTTTCAATTTCTTTGTTTTTAAGCTCTGCATCATCTTGACCGCTATATCCATACCCAGATATTTTCATAATCGCAGATTTTCCATCAAGCCTTAGAACTTCATGCGCTCCGAATTCTGTTTTAAATATTAATGGAACTACATTAGGAGTGAGGGGGGCGGGCGGGGCTTTACCTATTGATATTTCTGATATTTTCTCAATTTTCAAGCCATTATCCGCAGCAATGCTTTCTAGGGTTTTCCCGCCTGTGCTTATTTCTGCAAGATATTTCTGCATTAATAGCTCATTTTCAGAGCGGCGCAAATCCGCGTTAAATTGCTCCAAAAGCTCGGCTTCTATAGTCTCAAACGGCTTAAACGTAGCATCTTGTTTGGATTTAAGAGCAAAGGAAACTAGTTTGCCGCCAAAGTCCTGCATAGAAGATGCTATATCGCCGTCAATTTCAAATATCGTCGCGGCTATATCCTTCCTGTCTGATTCGCTAAACATATCAAGTCCATCATCGCCTTGCTTGTTAAGCCCTGTATTATCAATGAAATCTATTGAGGTGATTTCTATATCCATTTCTTTGGCGATTTCCTCAAGGCTCATTTCATCGCTTAGCATTTTATCGAAATCAGTTGCTATATTATAGAAGTAATCGGATTTTTTAACCTCAAGCAATTCTTTCTTAATGCCTGCTTTTACATCATTAAACGGGCGAATTGACGGCTCTAAAATATTATCAAGCTTTACTACGTGATAACCAATTATGGTTTTAACGGGGGCTACTATTTTCCCGATTTTACGGTCTTTTAATGCCTCCATCAAATCGGGAAGCATCATGGAAGTCTCAAAGCTAATGCCTTCTATATATGCAGCGTCTTTGCCCATAATTTTAACTGCGGCGGCTTTAAGGGACATTCCATTTTCGGTTAGCTCATATATGTCTTTGGCTTGTTGCTCATCTTTTGTAACTATCTGAGACAATATGAGTTGTTCACCCACGCGGAAGCTGTCTTTGTGGTTTTCGTAAGCCTCTTTAACTTCTTCATCAGAAACTGAGAATTCAATATCAACATTTGCAGGGTCAAAAGTCGCTACATATGCGCTGCGATATTCTGGCACTTTATATTTATAAGACTTGGTTGCCTCGTATAACTTAGCTAGCTGGTCTTTGGTTGCTGGCTCTATTTTTATATCGCTATCGGGGAATAATATTATATCAATGTCTCTTGTTTGAGTTTGGAACATATATAAGTCATTTGCCAAAAGATCATTTGAGGGGGCAAAACCGCCTCTAATAGCGTTCATTATAATCTCGCCCGAGACTTCTTTTTTAATCTCATGGATAAAGTCTTTTTCGCTCATTCCTTGCCTGCGCAATAAAAGCTCAAGCGCATCTTGTAGCGACTGCCCATCTTGAGCATATGGTTTTACAACCTCCGCAATGCGTGCGGCGACTTGTTCTTTGCTTATTTCAATTCCAAGGCTTTCTGCTTCGTTAAGTAATAAATAGCTACGAATCTCGCCTGCTAATACTTCATCAGCCAAGCCCATTTTATATGCTTGTTTAGTAGAAATTCCATAGCGCGATATAGAGCGTTGAAGCGAGCGGTCAAAGGATTGTATGCTTATTTGCTTGCCATTTATTTTTGCAACATCGTTGCTGCTAACGCTGTTTGTATCCGCGAAACTGCCTAGCACTAAGCCACCAACAGCCATACCAAGTAGAGTGAATAGAAAATATTTCATAATGCCGCCAGCTTTTCCTTCGCCGCGCATAGATTTCATAACCATAATAATTTTAACCCAATATCATTTCATTTGCAGCTCACTATAAGCAGCTGTAAAGTTTCGGGCAAGTCAAAAGAGTGGACTTTTGCAGAAGTTTATGTAGTCTTTCGAAATTATGTTTTTATAAGGGCTTATGATGAAAAAATTAATTGCAGGTAATTGGAAAATGAATACTGACCTTAGCCAAGGGTCAGAGCTTATTTCATCTATTACTGATAAAATTCAGGCGAACAAAGAATTACAAGATAATTGTGACTTTTTGGTATGTCCGCCATTTGTTTACTTATCCAGCATTAAGGGCGTGGCATCAGGCGCTCAAGATTGCTCTTCTCATAAATCGGGAGCATATACTGGCGAGATTTCGGCTTCGATGATTAAGGATTGCGGCGGCTCTTACGTTATTTTGGGTCATTCCGAGCGCAGATCTTACCACGGAGAAAGCAGTGCGGTTGTTTCTGATAAGGCAAAAGCAGCGCATGAGGCGGGGCTTATCGCTATAATATGTGTGGGCGAGAGTGAGAATCAACGCGATCAAGGGCAAGAGCAAACGGTAGTAGGGGGACAGCTTTTAGGCTCAATTCCTGATACAGCTACGGCGCAAAATACTGTTATCGCTTATGAACCTGTATGGGCGATTGGCACTGGAAAGACTGCTAGCCCTAAGGATGTTGCTGATATGCACAGCTTTATACGCTCAAAATTGAATGGGCTTATTGAGGGTTCGGAAAAAGTTCGCATTTTATATGGTGGCTCTATGAAGCCTGAAAATGCTGGGGAGCTTTTAGCTATCCCCAATGTTGATGGGGGGCTTATCGGAGGAGCTAGTCTAAATGCTGATGCTTTTATTGAAATTGGGCTTGCTGCATGGGCGAATTAACTTTATAGTCACGCGAAATTAAACATTTAGAAGAAAAAGTATTTAAACTATGGAATCAGTTGTTCTTGTAATTCACCTTATTTTGGCATTAGCAATTATTGGTCTTGTGCTGCTGCAACGCTCGGAAGGCGGGGGGCTTGGCATTGGTGGCGGAAGCGGCGGGCTTGGAGGTTTGGCCTCTGCAAGAGGGACAGCTAACGCGCTTACCAAAATGACGGGGCTGTGCGCTGCGGGATTTTTCGTTACATCACTGACTTTGGCTGTTTTAGCAACCAGCAACAGTAAATCTAGCAGCGGGATTTTGGATGATATTGATCCTGCTGCAATAGAAGCCCCAATAAAAACATTACAAGAAGAGCCGTTAGCACCAACCGCGCCAATAGAGTAGAAAATGACAAGATTTATATTTATTACTGGCGGAGTCGTTTCCTCATTAGGAAAGGGCTTAGGCTCTGCATCGCTTGGCGCATTGCTGCAAATTAGGGGCTATAGCGTCCGTCTTTGTAAGCTTGACCCATATTTAAATGTTGATCCTGGTACTATGAGTCCATTTCAGCATGGTGAAGTGTTTGTCACTGATGATGGTGCGGAAACTGATCTTGATTTCGGTCATTATGAAAGATTTACGGCTGTTCCCGCCAAAGCCACCGACAACACAACAACGGGCAGAATTTATACAAGCGTATTAGCTCGTGAGCGCAAGGGCGAGTATCTTGGTGCAACTATCCAAGTTATCCCGCATATTACGAATGAGATTAAGGATTTTATCCGCGAAAAAGATGGCAGTGCCGATTTTGTATTATGTGAGATTGGTGGCACAGTTGGCGATATAGAAAGCCTGCCATTCTTGGAAGCTATCCGCCAGTTTAGCAATGAAGTAGGGCATAATAATGCTGTATTTATTCATGTGACGTTGCTTCCCTATATCCCTGCGGCGGGGGAGCTTAAGACAAAGCCAACCCAGCACTCAGTTAAAGAACTTATGAGCTATGGCATACGCCCTGATATATTGCTATGCCGCGCGGATCGTGAGATAGATAATGATGAGCGCCGTAAGATTGCTCTATTTTGCAACTTGGATCAGGAAAAAGTTATACCAGCTTTGGATGTATCTTCTATCTATGAAGTGCCGATTACTTATCATGCACAAGGTCTTGACAGCCAAGTGCTTGAAAGCTTTGGTATGGAATGCGCGCGCGATATTGATTTATCCGTTTGGGAAGATATAGCGCAAAATATCAAAGCCCCAGAGGGGGAGGTGAGCATTGCTATTGTTGGTAAATATACAAATCTAGCCGATAGCTATAAATCCCTTAATGAGGCGCTTATCCATGGCGGAATTTCTAATAAGGTTAAGGTTAATCTCAAATTTATTGAGGCGGAGATATTCGAAAGTGAAGATCCTGAGATTCATTTAGCGGGCGTTAATGGCATTCTTGTACCTGGTGGTTTTGGTGATAGGGGCGTTGAAGGCAAAATTTTGGCTGCTAAATATGCGCGTGAGAAGAAAATCCCATATTTTGGTATTTGCTATGGCATGCAAATGGCAGTTATCGAGGCTGCGCGTAATTTATGTGATATTGCGGGCGCAGGCTCTAGCGAATTTACAAATTGCAAAACGCCTATTGTTGGAATTATGAGCGAATGGATTAAGGGAGATTCTAAAGAAACGCGCTCCAATGACGGCGATCTTGGCGGAACTATGCGCCTTGGCGCGTATCCTGCTGTTTTGTCAAAAGGATCTAAAGTAGCAGAAATCTACGGCTCTACTAATATAAGTGAACGCCATAGACATAGATATGAGGTAAACACTAATTATATTGAGCAATTAGAACGCGGCGGGTTGAAATTCTCTGGCATGTCGCCAGATGGTAAGTTGCCTGAAATTGTCGAATATGAGGATCACCCGTGGTTTATCGGGGTGCAATTCCACCCTGAGCTTAAATCAAAACCGTTTGACCCGCATCCGCTGTTTATCTCATTCATATCAGCGGCTATCGATCAAGGGCGACTGGTTTAGTCATGATCTAGGGTGATGTTCTTTACTTTAGAAAAATTAGCGTAATTGTTTACTTTTGGCTCTTTACCAAGTTTTTTCAAGCTATTAGCTAACCATCCGCGAATTGATCTGTTATCTGCTGGTATGCTCGTGGCACATTCTTGCAAATCTGCTGAATTATTAAGGCTTTCACAACGATTACTTACATCTGAAAGCACCTTACTTACATCTGAAAGCACCTTACTTTCACCGCTAACCTTTACAGCTTGCTCAATTAATTTCGCCCATTCTACCGATTTTTTCTTACCCATAAATCACCTTGTATTGCTATGTTTAAATTTGATAATTACACTAGCACATATCATTATTAATATGCAAACTATTAATATTTTTATATTTCCCTCTTGCATAAATAATCATATAAAAATACGTTATCATCATGGAAAAAATCATAAAAGCCCGCCAGCTTCGAATTGGCAATAAACAGCCATTAACTATTATAGCAGGTCCTTGCCAGATAGAGAGCCGCGATCACGCATTTGAAATGTGCGAAGCTCTAAAGCAGTTAACCCAAAAATTAGACATACAATTCGTATTTAAAAGCTCATATGATAAGGCTAATCGCACTTCTATATCGGGAGTGCGCGGGGTTGGCATTGATAAGGGCTTACAGATTTTATCTGATATTAGGGAGTCTTTCGGCGTTCCTGTTATTACGGATGTTCATACGGAAGAACAATGCGCGATTGTCGGCGAAGTAGTCGATATATTGCAAATTCCTGCATTTTTATGCCGTCAAACTGATTTGCTTGTTGCTGCGGCAAAAACTGGCAAGGTAATTAATATCAAAAAAGGTCAGTTTTTAGCTCCGTGGGATATGAAAAATGTAGCCAAAAAAGTTTCCGATAGTGGTAATGACAATATTATGCTGTGTGAGCGCGGGGCTAGCTTTGGTTACAATACGCTTGTATCTGATATGCGCTCGCTCCCTATTATGAAAGAGACGGGCTATCCCGTGATATTTGATGCTACTCATTCAGTGCAGCAACCCGGAGGGCAGGGCAGCTCATCAGGCGGTGATCGCACCATGGTTCCCGTGCTTGCGCGCGCGGCTGTCGCTATTGGCGTTGCTGGAGTATTTATTGAAACTCACGAAGATCCAGATAACGCGCCGTCCGATGGGCCTAATATGGTTAAGCTTAGTGATATGCCAGAATTGCTGAAAACTTTAATGAAATTTGATAAAATTGCAAAAATGTAATATAATGGTAGGCAAAGCAGGAGGCTTTAATATATGACAAGAATTGCAGGCTCATCACAATATTTAAACCAAGCGCGGTTATCTCAATTAACTGGTTCTAATTTTGATGCTGGTAATGTGTTGGGGCAAGCTGCATCATCTAGCTTGCTTGACGCGGGGCGCGGCAATGCTGTGCGCGGGGTTGGGCTTTCTGCAAGGGCGCGTCAAATGAATACGGCGATGCTTAACAATAACTCTTCCACAATTAATCAAATGTTTTCTTTAACTGGTGGGTTGAGTGCCACGATAGAATCTGCTCAAATACAAATAGCAGGGCTTCGCGCGACAACCTCGCTTTCTCGTGATGTCCTTATTCAAGATGATGGTAATGTTAGCAGCAGTTCAATCGGAACAGAAATAGATGAAACGGTCTAAAATTTAATGAGTAATTACTCCCCCTATAATCCTAATGATTCTTTTATTTCAAAATTCTTAAAGGCAGAAACTGCTGGTGGGATTTTGCTTATATGCGCGGCTATCCTTGCCATGATATTGGCGAACAGCCCGCTTAACCCTTATTATGAGGGGCTAATTAACATGCCTGTCATGATAAAAATTGGCATGCTTGAGATAAATAAGCCTTGGCTGCTTTGGGTTAATGACGGTCTTATGGCTGTTTTCTTCTTCCTTGTTGGGCTTGAGCTTAAACGGGAGTTTTTGGAAGGTGAGCTTTCTGATCGGCGCAAAATAATTATGCCTGCGGTTGGCGCGATTGGCGGCATGGCCGTTCCTGCGCTGGTTTATATGTATTTTAATATGGATGACCCTATGGCTATGCGGGGGTGGGCTATACCCGCTGCTACTGATATAGCGTTTGCGCTTGGCGTGCTTGCATTGCTTGGTTCAAAAGTGCCTAGTAGCTTGAAAATATTCCTTATATCATTGGCTATTTTCGATGATATTGGCGCGATATTAATTATAGCTGTGTTTTACACCAGCAACCTATCGCTTACAGCTCTTGGGACTGCTGCATTTTGTACTCTTGCACTATTTATCCTGAATAAAAAAGGCATAGTAGAAAAAAGTCCATATTTAATAATTGGTTTGATTATGTGGGTGGCACTGTTAAAATCGGGAGTTCATGCGACTTTGGCGGGGGTTGTTATAGCGATGTTTATTCCGCTTCACGCTAAAAAAGATGGCGGCAGGTCGCCACTTAAAAGCTTGGAGCATGATCTTCATTACGCGGTTGCTTTCTTTATTCTGCCGTTATTTGCATTTTGTAATTCTGGCATTAATTTCACCAATATTGGGATGGAGCAAATAACTCATAATGTGACTATTGGCGTTGCTCTTGGCTTGATATTGGGTAAGCAAATTGGCGTATTTGGCTTTTGCTGGATTGGTATAAAGCTAAAGCTTATAGAGATGCCAAAGGATTTTTCAATATTGTCGCTTTATGGCGTGTCGGCTTTGTGCGGCATTGGCTTTACCATGAGCTTATTCATTGGATCACTAGCATTCGCAGGTGAGGGGATAAATATAACAGTTGATGAGCGGCTAGGCATTGTTGCAGGTTCTCTCATATCAGGGCTTATAGGTTATTTGGTTTTGAATTACAGCCTTAAAAAATCTGCCGCAAAAAATCTTAGTTAAAAAGTTTCTTTCATATTGTTTGTTTTTTGGCTAAAACCTCATGCATGATATAAGCGTTTGAAAAGGACACATGAATATGACTGCTATTATTGATATATATGCCCGCCAAATTTTAGATAGCCGTGGCAACCCAACTATTGAAGTTGATGTTGTGCTTGAGAGCGGGGCTATGGGCAGGGCTGCTGTTCCTTCTGGCGCATCTACTGGCGCTTATGAAGCGGTAGAGCTTCGCGATGATGATAAGTCGGTTTATCTTGGCAAGGGCGTTAGCAAAGCCGTTGAGTTTGTAAATAATGAGCTATGCGATCATCTTATTGGCGCGGACGCAGAAGATCAGATGCATATTGACCAAGCGATGATTGAAATTGATGGCACGGAAAATAAATCCCGCCTTGGCGCAAATGCTATCCTTGGTGTGTCACTCGCTATATCTAAGGCTATGGCGGTAGAGCTTTGTGTTCCACTTTATCGCTATGTTGGCGGGGTATATGCTCATACTCTTCCAACTCCTATGATGAATATCATTAATGGCGGGGCGCATGCCGATAACCCTGTTGATATCCAAGAATTTATGATTATGCCAGTATCTGCGCCAAGTTTTAGCGAGGCTTTGCGCGTTGGCGCGGAGATATTTCATGCTCTTAAGGCTCAATTAAAAGATGCGGGTTATAATACCAATGTTGGTGATGAAGGCGGGTTTGCGCCTGCTGTTAAATCCTCGGAAGAAGCACTTGATTTTATCATGAAATCTATTAAAGCTGCGGGATACAAGCCTAAAGATGACGTTGTTATTGCTTTGGATGCCGCCGCTACGGAATTCTACAAAAACGGCAAATATGAGCTTGCGGGCGAGGGTAAATCCTTAAACTCAGCAGAAATGGTGGAATATTATAAAGATTTATGCGCGCGCTATCCTATTGTTTCTATTGAAGATGGCTTGGCTGAAGATGATTGGGCGGGCTGGACTTCCCTTACTTCTGCCCTTGGAAGCAGTGTTCAAATCGTAGGTGATGATCTATATGTCACAAACCCTAAACGCCTTAAACGCGGCATTGAGGAAAAAGCGGGCAATGCGGTTTTGGTAAAAGTTAATCAAATAGGAACTTTGACCGAGACTTTGGAGACAATAGAAATGGCTAAAAAGGCGGGTTTTGGCGTTGTTTTATCTCATAGATCTGGTGAGACCGAGGATTCTACAATCGCTGATTTAGCTGTAGCAACTAATGCGGGGCAGATTAAAACTGGTTCACTCTCTCGCTCTGACCGTATAGCAAAATATAACCAGCTCCTCCGCATTGAAGAAGAGCTTGGCTGCACTGCTAAATATTACGGTGATAGTTTCTTT